>CAMDNZ010000025.1 GCA_945903445.1 Bordetella parapertussis | reverse complement strand
GTTCGACGACACGGTGAAGCTACGAGGCACGCCCTCGGCCAGGTTACGGCCCTTGACTTCGATCTCGCGCACTTCGGAGCCGGGAAAAGCCGATCCGATCTGCTTTTTGATGAGCTCGGCCGTGGGTTCGCCGATCAACATGCCGTAATTGCGGCGGATATAGGTGACGATGGCTTCGTCGAATTTATCGCCACCGACCCGTACCGAACCTTTATAGACCATACCGCCCAGCGAGATCACAGCGACTTCGGTGGTGCCGCCACCGATGTCCACCACCATCGAGCCGCTGGCATCGGACACCGCCAGACCGGCGCCGATAGCTGCGGCCATCGGTTCTTCGATCAGGTAGACGTGCGAAGCGCCAGCACCCAAAGCCGATTCTCGAATGGCGCGGCGCTCGACCTGGGTCGAGCCGCAAGGCACGCAGACGATGATGCGCGGGCTGGGCGCAAACATGCTGCGCGGATGCACCATTCGAATGAACTGCTTGAGCATCTGCTCGGTGACCGTGAAGTCGGCAATCACGCCATCCTTCATGGGGCGGATGGCTTCGATGTTGCCCGGCACGCGACCCAGCATCTGCTTGGCCTCGCGGCCGACGGCCTGAATGATCTTCTTGCCGTGTGGGCCGCCTTCGTGGCGGATGGCGACCACCGAAGGCTCGTCCAAGACGATGCCTTTACCGCGAACATAAATAAGCGTGTTGGCGGTACCGAGGTCGATCGCCATATCGCTGGAGAAATAACTACGCAAAAATCCAAACATGTAGGCGCTCTGAGTAAATCCGGGTCAGGGGAGGCCCGACGGCGCTGAAGAGGCGGCCGCGCGCGTACGCACGCGATCCCGACCATTTGCCGAGCCGTAAACATTGAATCATAACTTATAATTTGCGCCTAACTTGCACGAAAATGCTGGCAATCCCCACAGCATTTCACCGAATTAACCTGGCGTGCCGCCATGCCCTTGCAGGTGTGAGCCATCTCCAACTACATGATTCAACGCTCCCATGTCGCTGACTGAACAAGACGTGGCCCGCATCGCGCGATTGGCCCGTATCGATTTGCCTGCTGACCGGCGCGCCGGCGCTCAGGCCGAGTTAAACGATTTGCTGCACCTCATCGAGCGCCTGCAAGCGGTAGACACGGCGGGCGTCGAGCCCATGGCGCATCCGTTGTCGGCCCACCAGGAGGTGGCGCTGCGTTTACGCGAGGATGCTGTCCTCGAAACCGGCGGCATCGAGCGCCGGGCCGCACTGACTGCCAATGCCCCCGCCATGGCGGAAGGTTTGTTTCTGGTTCCCAAGGTCGTCGAGTAACCATGCCTTTGCATACCGAGTTTGAAAATATCGCCAGCCTGCGTGCCGCCCTGGCAGCACGCAGAATCAGCGCCCGCGAACTGGCCGAAAGCGCCCTGACCGCTGTACAGGCCAGCGAACTGAACGCCTTCTTACATGTGGATCCCGCCCTGACTTTGGTCGAAGCCGACCGGGCCGACCAAGCGTTGCGCGATGGCAGCGCAGGTCCTTTGGCTGGCATTCCTATCGCGCACAAGGACGCATTCGTCACCCGTGGCTGGCGCAGCACGGCAGGCAGCCGCATGCTGGCCAACTACACCAGCCCGTTCGACGCCACGGTGGTCGAACGTCTAGCGCAGGTCGGCGCGGTATCGCTTGGCAAATTGAACTGCGACGAATTCGCTATGGGATCGGGTAACGAAAACTCGGCATTCGGCGCGGTACGTAACCCGTGGGATCTGCGTGCAGTGCCAGGCGGTTCGTCGGGCGGCTCGGCCGCTGCGGTCGCCGCCGGCCTGGCCATGGCCACCACCGGCACCGACACGGGGGGCTCGGTTCGTCAGCCCGCGGCCTTGTGCGGCGTGAGCGGTATCAAACCCACTTATGGTACGGTCTCGCGCTTTGGCATCATTGCCTTCGGTTCCAGCCTCGATCAGGCCGGGCCGCTGGCACGCTCCAGCCGCGATCTGCTGGAATTGCTGGATCCCATGAGCGGCTTCGACGAACGCGACGCCACCAGCTTGGACATGTGCGACGGCGCACCCAATACGGTCGGCCGCATCCGTGCCGATTTCGATCGCGCCCAAGTCAGTTACGACCAGTCTGCTAGCCAGCCCTTGAAGGGCGTACGTATCGGCGTGCCCGACGAGTTTTTTGGCCCGGGCATCGCCGAAGACGTGGCCCAAGCCGTCGAGGCGGCATTGGTCGTTTACGAAAGCCTGGGGGCCGAGCGAGTGCGTGTGTCGCTACCGCGCACCGAGCTGGCGATTCCTGCCTATTACGTCATCGCACCGGCCGAAGCGTCGACCAACCTGTCGCGTTACGACGGCGTGCGCTACGGCCACCGCACTGCGCAATACAAGGATCTGGCCGAGATGACCGCCAAATCGCGAGCGGAAGGATTCGGCGCTGAAGTGCAGCGTCGCATTCTGATCGGCACCTACGTCTTATCTCACGGTTATTACGATGCCTACTACTTGCAGGCGCAACGGGTTCGCCGCCTGATCGCCGACGACTTCCGTCAGGCGCTGTCGCAATGCGACTTCATCATGGGACCGGTGACGCCTACCGTCGCCAAGAACATCGGCGAGCATCGTGACGATCCCAAGGCCGACTGGTTGGCCGACGTCTTCACGCTGGGCGTCAGCTTGGCCGGCCTGCCCGCCATGTCCATTCCCTGCGGGTTCGGACAAGGCGCCAACGCAGCGCGTCCGGTTGGCCTGCACATGATTGGTCGTTATTTCGACGAAGGCCGCCTGCTGGCCACAGCCGACCGCTTCCAGTCGGCCACCGACTGGCACCGCCGCACACCTGCATCCGCCGAGACACAAGGGAAGTCGCAATGAGTTGGGAAATCGTCATCGGGCTGGAAACGCACGTTCAGCTCTCGACCGAATCGAAAATATTCTCGGGCAGCAGCACCCGGTTTGGCGCTGCACCCAACACGCAAGCCAACGTCGTGGACATGGCCTTGCCGGGCAGTCTGCCGGTATTGAACCGGGGCGCGGTCGAACGCGCCATCCGCTTCGGTCTGGCCGTGGGCGCGACCATCGCGCCGCGCTCGATCTTTGCACGCAAGAACTACTTCTATCCCGATCTGCCGAAAAACTACCAGATCAGTCAGTTCGAGATTCCTGTCGTCCAAGGCGGCAGCCTGACGTTCTTCCTGGGAGAAGAAGAGCGCACCGTCGCACTGACCCGTGCCCATCTGGAAGAAGATGCCGGCAAATCGCTGCACGACGAGTATTTTTTGCCTAACGGCGCACCCGCCAGCGGTATCGACTTGAACCGTACTGGAACGCCCTTGCTGGAAATCGTCACCGAGCCGGACATGCGCTCGGCCGCCGAAGCCGTGGCTTATGCGCGCAAGCTGCACAGCCTGGTGATGTGGCTGGGCATCTGCGATGGCAACATGCAGGAAGGCTCGTTTCGCGTCGATGCCAACGTGTCGGTTCGCCCCAAGGGCCAAGTTCAATACGGCACCCGTGCCGAGGTCAAGAACGTCAACTCGTTCCGCTTTCTCGAACGTGCGATTCAGTATGAAGTGCGGCGTCAGATCGAACTGATCGAAGACGGCGGCACCGTGCTGCAGGAAACCCGTCTGTACGACGCCGATCGCGACGAGACTCGCAGCATGCGCAGCAAGGAAGACGCGCACGACTACCGTTATTTCCCCGATCCCGATCTGCCCCCGCTGGTCATCTCGCAAGCGTGGATCGACGAAGTGCGTGTCGGTATGCCGGAGCTGCCCGAGGCACAACGCGCCCGCTTCGAATCGCAGTATGGTTTGACCGCCTACGATGCCGCGCAGTTGTCGGGCGATCGCGCTGTGTCGGCGTATTTCGAGCAGGTCGCAGCTGCGCTGCCCGAAGGGCAGGCCAAGCCTGCTGCCAACTGGGTGATGGGTGAGGTCAGCGCGGCCTTGAATCGCGACGAACTGAGCATTGCCCAGGCACCGGTTTCAGCGGCCGTGCTGGCACGGCTCATCGCGCGTATTGCCGATGGCACGATTTCCACCAAGATGGCGCGCGAGGTGTTCGGTTCGTTGTGGCTGCGCGAGCACGGCGGTGACGTGGATGCCGCCATCGCCGCCAAGGGCGGTGGTCAGATCAACGATAGCGGCGCAATCGGTGCGATGATCGACGAGGTGTTGGCGGCCAATCCGGCGGTGGTCGAAGAGTACCGCGCAGGCAAACAGAAAGCCTTCAACTCGCTGGTCGGGCAGATCATGAAAGCGGCCCGTGGCAAGGCGAATCCGACGCAAGTCAACGATTTGCTGCGCGAGCGGCTGGACGGCTGGCTCAAAAATTGACTCAGGCGGACGTCGCGGCGCGTGCGGGTGTCGGCGTGAATACCGTGTCCAACCTCGAGGCTGGGCGCAACGTGTCGTTCGACAGCGTGGTTCGCGTCGCCATGCTATTGGGACGCGTAAAAGAGCTCGAAGGCTTGTTCAAGCCCAGGCTGGCAAGCCTGAATGACTTTCTGCGCTATGAAGAAAGCGCCCATCGCCAACGCATTCGTCCGAAGCGCGATCATGCCTGAACGCGTCGACGTGTTCTACGATGGTTGGGGTGAGCATTGGCATTGGGGCACGCTACTCGAAACCCCCACGCGAGCGGGTCGCCCTTCGCTACTTTTCGAATACACCGCCGAGGCCAGGAAGCGAGGTCTGGAGTTGTCTGCGCACGCGCTACCGTTGAATGGGTCGAGCGTGCAAGCAGGGTTTCCTGTGCATCAAATGGGGCTGCCCGGCCCTGCCTACAATTCGCTGCCCGATGGTTGGGGCCTGCTGCTGATGGACCGATTGTTCAAGCGGCGCGGCCTCGATGTGGCGCGCGTCGGACCGTTGGAGCGACTGAAATAGACGCTGTGCTAAGCGGCGAAGGCGCAGAGTTTTTGCAGCGTTTGCTCTATGTGGGTGGATCGCCCCAGGGCGCACGTCCCAAAGCGCCGATTTACCATCGTGGCGACAGCGACTCATTCTCCACACAAGCACTGCCCGAACTGGAGCCTTGGCTCGTGAAGTTTCCAGCTCGTGGCGAGCATGCAGAAGTACGCGCGATCGAGTTTATCTATGCTGACTGCCTGCGACGCTGCGGCATTCAGACGCCAGAGACGCGCTACTTCACGCTACCAAATCGACACGCTGCGTTTGCCAGCCGCCGTTTTGACCGCCAGGATGGTCTTCAATACCTATGCAGAACTTAGCGGCGTTCACAGGCGCAAATTACCAGATACCTGGCACCTTGGATTACGCCAATTTCTTGCGAGCCACGCATAAGTGTACGAACGACATTCGCGAGAAGACAAAGGCTTTTAAACGGATGGTCTTCAACGTCGCTTTCAACAACCGTGACGATCATCCAAAAAACTTTGCCTACGTGATGTCGCGCCGTGGCCAATGGACACTAGCGACATCGTGACTACCACGTGCGACGTTGCTAGCCGCTTTAGTCGAATCGCAGCAGAGATACTACCGACCCAGGTTACGCCCGAAACGCTGACCTGGATACAGCGGCGCATCGACCGCAACGTCCGACTGCTTGCCGATGTGTGATCAGCCCGCAGCGACCCCGTAGCGCTGGCGATAAGCCAGCACTGAATCGCGGTTCGCTGCAAATGCGGCATCGCCTTCGAGCAGGGCCAAGATATCGGTCAAGGATGCGATGGCAACCACGGGAATGCCATAGCGTAGGGCGACTTCCTGCACCGCCGAATGCGGCGACAACGCGCCATCGGTGCCTGCGCGCTCCATCCGATCCATGGCGATCAGCACGGCCCGAGGTGTCGCACCCGCGGCCTCGATGATGTCTACCGATTCGCGCACGGAAGTACCGGCGGTGATCACGTCGTCGATGATGACCACGCGACCCGCCAAAGGCGCACCCACCAGCGTACCGCCCTCGCCATGATCTTTGGCTTCCTTGCGATTATAGGCGAACGGCACATCGCCCCCAGCTCGCGCCGGATGCCGAGCCAATGCGATGGAGGTGGCCGTAGACAACGGAATACCTTTGTAGGCCGGGCCGAACAGCATGTCGAATTCGATGCCCGATTCGACTAGCGCCCGCGCATAGAAATCGGCCAGACGGCCCACCGTAGCGCCGGTGTTGAACAGCCCGGCATTGAAGAAATACGGACTGATGCGACCGGATTTGACCTTGAACTCGCCGAACCGCAGGACACTCGTGTCCAAAGCAAAACGAACGAAATCCAGGGCGTTGGCAGAGGTAGCAGGCATGGTGGTGGCTAGTCGGGCGAAGTCTTGAGAAGACAGCATTATCGGCGATTGGATGGGGTCTCTGCAAAAATGCCGAATTTGGTCGGTTAAAGTTAAGCCTAACCATCGCCCCTTCCCGCTTTCTCAAGGTTTTCCAGTGCTGCGTATCACCTCGCTCAATCTCAACGGCATCCGCTCTGCCTTTCGTAAAGGCTTGCAGCCCTGGCTGGCGCAACACGCCGCCGACATCATTGGCCTGCAAGAGATCAAGGCGCAGGACACCGACCTGACAGACGACCTGCGCAACCCGCCAGGCTACGTCGGCCATTTCGAACATGCCGTCAAAAAAGGCTACAGCGGCGTAGGCCTCTATCTGCGTCATGGCACCGAGCGCGTGGTCAACGGCTTTAACTGCGAAGAGTTCGACGCAGAAGGCCGCATCATTCGCGCCGACTTCAAAGGCTTATCGGTGGTGAGCGCCTACCTGCCCTCCGGCTCCAGCGGCGACGAACGCCAGCAGGCCAAGTATCGCTTTTTGGACGCATTCCGCCCCTGGCTGCAAGAAATGATGAGCGAACACCGCGACACCGGGCGAGAGTTCGTCATTTGCGGCGACTGGAACATCGCCCACCAGCAAATCGACCTGAAGAACTGGCGCAGCAACCAGAAAAACAGCGGTTTTTTGCCCGAAGAGCGCGCCTGGATGAGCAAGATTCTCGACGAAATCGGTTTGGTCGACGTCTATCGCCGCCTGCACCCCGATACCACGGACGAGTGCTATACGTGGTGGAGCAATCGGGGCCAGGCCTACGCCAAGAACGTGGGGTGGCGACTGGATTATCAAATCGCCACCCCCGGTATTGCCGCGACCGCCAAACGCACCGCCATCTACAAGGACGAGCGGTTCAGCGACCATGCCCCGCTTACCGTCGACTACGACTGGACGCTTTAGGCTCGCAGCGGCTTGCCATGGCTCACGGCACCCGCTGCCCGAGAATCACTGCACCAGCTCCCAAGCGTCTTGCCAGGCGTAGCCCTTGCCTGGCATGTAGGCATCAACATGCTGGTTTGCCCAGCCGCTATAGGGAAACGGTTTGACTCGATAAAATCGTCCGGTCTCGGCGACATACACCACTTCGCCGGGCGAATAGTTGCCCACCCCGTCCGGATAAGCAGATACCTTCCGTCCCTCGAATTCCGGGCGTCCGGGTTCGCCAGCATCGCTTGAGACTAGCGAAAAACGATAGGTTTGCTGCGTATGGCGGTCGTGGGCCCCCACTGCGACGACCAACAGGTGGTAGTGGCCTGGTTTGGCGTCGTCGATGCGTAGCTCTGCATTCGAATCGCCGTCGCGCACACCGACGACGCTTCGGGCGACATGCTTATTGTCTTTGTCTAGTACGCGCAGCGATACGCGGTCGACGTTTCGAGTACTGAGTCGCGCGCGAATCGTGACTGTGCCATCGCGATCGATAGGGTATTCGGGAAGCAAATCGCGCAGCTCGACGCCGAGATGCGGCGGGCTTTGTTCGAATGCCAACTCGACTCGCAGAACCGCAACGGGCGAATCCGGATCGGCATACACGAATAAATCGTCACCCTGGGCGTCACGGCTCAGCTGGGCACTGGAACCGACGCTATAGCCCAATGTTCTATCGGCATTGATGCGTTCGGCCAGCGCCCGTGACCACGCAGCGAAGCGGCCTTGCTGCCGATCGCTAATGTCGAGCGATATCGAGCGTGCCTCGTCTTCACCCGCGGCAGTGAATGCACGCACTTTGACAACATCGCCCGCATCCAGATCTCTGGAAACACGGTGGAGCGAACCGATCGTCCCGGGATGAGGCACGATAATCGGCTTAGTGGGCTCGTCGGCATCATCCCCGCCCTTGTCATCGATGACATCGCGGTCGCCATCGCCGCCTGCGCCGATATTTAGATCGATCGCTTGGTAGAAGGTCGCAGGGGTGTCGCTCGTCTTCCACGTCGCAAGCACGATGTGATAACCCGTTCTGTCGTTGGGCAGGACGCACTTCGATACCGAGCGCCCCGTCCTTTGTCCGGCCATCGCACCCTGGCCTGCCTCACTGCAAAAAGGTGTCGGGTCGAACGACTGCCGGGAAAGCGGCTGATGGGGATCCCAGGTTTTTTTCGTCAGGTAGTAGTTCCAATAGGCCGTAGGATGTTCGGCCGTGTATCGCCATGCAAACTCGATGGGGCCGGCCGACACCGACGTCTTATGCCATTGGTCGGCACCGTACAGATCGAGCTGGGAGAAGCGAGCAATGCCGCCCGATGCGATCTGACCATCTTCCGGCCCGCCCATGGGAAAGGCTTCGCTGCCGCCGGCACTAGTGGCCTGTGGCGAGTATTCGACGCTTTGGGGCTCGTATCGAACAGGGCCGCAATCGCGATTGATCGACTTCTGGCAAGCGGCCGCGCGCGAAATAGGCGACTCGACATAGCCGTGCGCCATGACGGTGCAAGTAGAAAGGCTTGCAAGTCCTATAGACGTCATTCGCAGAAACCTCAATGCGGCACCGCGGGTCATCGCATTGGTTCGTACCATGATGTCATCTCCTCAATGAGTACTGGGCATCCGCAACGGAAACGCAGTCGGTTGATTCAAATCGACATGGTAGAGCGCTGGAACACTTGGAATTTGATAGCGCCATCAATGTTTCCAATGGTCTAGCCCAATCGAAAACTGAAAGACATCGGATCGACGAAAGCGCATGGCGGGTCTGCACGTGACTGACCAGTCGAAACGCTCCCGTTACCGATCAATGCGCTACGCCTTGCATTCCATGGACTGGCCAAGCCTAGCCGGAAGTTACAGCTATTCGTAGCGATCTTAAGCGTCCAAACGGATCGCGGCGATTTTTGAATTCCGGCGCTACTTAACCGCCGAACCCTGCGTCAGGCCGTTTAGCCCACGATGTTTCTTATAGTCTTTTTCACGCCGATTAAAGGCAGCATCGTCACGCCGATCGAATACAGCATTGGATCGCATCGAGCCCGCCGTCACAATCGCCAACGGACTAACCGAAACAAATCACATCGCGACAATTTTTATCAAATTGTTCTTCATAGGCTGATATGGCTTAGGCAAAGGTCGCGCAAATACGCGAGGTCCCAACACAATCTAAGCAAGGCGTGATGCGTCTTTTCAAGGCCCGACGCGGCAAGCCGCAATCGATGCATCGACTGCGGTTTCACGCATCGTGGGCGTGTCAACAATAGTTTCGTTCACTCATTTACCCGTGCGCACAGGCACCAGGAGCAATCGATGTCAGGGAAAAAAGTTTTAAAACCATGGTCGGCAATCGCCATCGCAATCTTCTTGGCTGGAACAGGCATGTCGAGCGCAACAGCTCAGTCACAATCGAAACCACTTAATTTTGATTTGAGTGCGACGGTGGCGCCGACTCCATTCCGAGCGTGGGCCGAAAACGCCAACCCCACTGCCGAGTTCGACAGCAATGGTTTTCCTGTTTTTAATAATTTAGTCGTTAAGTTTGAAGGAGTAACTACTGATATAAAAATTAGCACGAATAAGAACTTTCAAACAATGGAAGACGCGAAAACTAACAATAAAATAATCTTTACTGTATTTAGCTCCAAAAGCATACGTCTCCTGGAAGGAATCCCCGCCGTCGTCGAGGCAACCGAAGAAGCTCAAGATTACAGGGCAACGTTCTATACAGCTGAGGCAATGATGGAAGACGGATCCCGTACCCCCGTCCCAGGCACCTACAGCGGTACCCTAACACTGATTTTTGAGGCAGTACCGCCAGCAAAGGACATGGCTTAGTAACTAGGCAAAAAAGTCGAACCTCGAATCCGCCTGGAAGCGGGGCTCGACTCACGCCCGATCGTCGCGATACACGAACGTAGGCATATGCCACCCGCGCCACACCGCCAGCAGCCGCAAGCCCACACCCAGCACGACCGCCAGCGGCACCGCTAGAAACATAGCCGCGTCCCATGCCGACATTCCCACGAACACCAGCCCCACCACCAAAGACACACTGGCGTACAGCTCCTGGCGAAACAGCAGAGGCACGCGATTACACAGCACATCGCGCAACACGCCGCCCGCGCAACCGGTAATCATCCCGCTGACCAGAACGATTGTCAGCGGCAACTGCATGGCCATTGCGACCTGGCAGCCGATGATCGTGAACACCACCAACCCCACCGCGTCCAACACCAGAAACACGGTACGAAGCCGGCGCATCACCGACACCGCCGATGCCGTCAACAACGCGGCAATGGCCGTGATCCATAAATATTCAGGATGCTGCACCCAAGTGAGCGGATAGTGCCCCAGCAAGACATCGCGCATCGAGCCGCCGCCCAAAGCCGTGACGCACGCGATCACGCACACGCCCACCCAATCCATCCGCCTGCGCCCCGCCGCCAATGCGGCGGTCATTGCCTCTGCCGTAATGGCGATCAGGTACAAGCCATGCAAGACCTGAGGCGACAGTTCAGCCAGCATGGTCCAAGCCCCGGATCCGAGTGCGCATGACATACAGCAACAGCAATCCGGGCAAGGAAATGAGCACCGTAGACAAAAAGAAGCCTGGCCAACCCATGGCCTCGACCAACACAGGCGTCAAGGGTCCAGCCAGATAGGTCCGACCGATGGCGGCCAACGCCGATAGCAACGCGAACTGAGTCGCCGAGAAACGCCGGTCGCACAATGCCATGGTCAGCGCGACGAACGCCGCCGTGCCCATACCGCCGCACAAATTCTCCAGCCCAACCGCCGCCCCCATCAACACGATGCTCCGGTCGCTGACGGCAATCAGCCAATAGCCCAGGTTCGAGACGGCTTGCAGAACGCCGAATATCATCAACGACCGATACAGCCCCAGACGACCCATCAACGCACCGCCCGCCAACGCGCCGAACACTGTGGCAGTCAAGCCCAGCACCTTGTTCACCCAACCCACCTGCTCGGGCGAAAAGCCGGCCGCGCGAATCAGAAATGTGGTGGTGAGCGCACCCGCGAACGCATCGCCCAGCTTGTACAACACGATCAGTGCCAGCAAGGTCCAGGCGCCGTGGCGACTGAAAAATTCAGTCAGCGGCTCGGTGACGGCAATGCGCAGGGATCTCGGCGCCGCAGCGGGAACATCGGGTTCGGGCGCGGCCAGCGTCATCAGGGCGCAGCCCAACATCAAGCCGCCCATCAAGATGTATGTGTTGCCCCATCCCAAGGCGCCGGACGCGAGAATCAAGGCCAATCCGCCCGACACCACCATGGCCAGGCGATAACCCATGACGCTTAAGGCCGCACCCGCCCCCCGCTCGTCGTGACGCAATACGTCGGTGCAATAGGCGTTGAACGCAATATCCTGAGTGGCCGACAAAAAGGCGATCAACACCGCCAGCATGGCCATCGCAAACAAGGCTTTCGACGGCGTGAAAAAAGCCATCGACATCAGCGCGAACGCCAATAAAACCTGGGTGACGAACATCCATCCGCGCCGCCGTCCCAATAACGGAGGCACGTAGCGATCGACCAGGGGGGCCCACAAGAACTTGAGGGTGTAGGCCGATCCGACCAAAGTCAAGAAACCGATTTGTTGTAGGGCGACGTTATCGACCGTGGCCCACGCTTGCAGCGTTCCCCCTGTCAGTGCCAGCGGTAAACCGCTAGCGAACCCCAAAATGAGCAAGGGCCAGACACGCGGGCTGGCATAAAGCGAAACGCTGCGGGACATACAAGCCTCCAACGGGAAAAATCAGGACGTCGCAAACCGATAAACGGCAAGCGTGCTGCGCCACCCCGGTAAGAACGTCGTCTCCCGGGGCCCGTGGAAGGTGGCGCGTTCGATGATGGGCAAGCCCATCGCGCGCGCCAGATCCTCGAAATCACTCAAGGTGCACAAATGAATATTAGGGGTGTTGTACCACTGATAAGGCATCTGGCCCGACACCGGCATGCGCCCGGCCAGAATGGTCATGCCATAGCGCCAGTAACCGAAATTCGGAAACGAGACGATACCTTGACGCGCCACACGCCCCATCTCGCGCAAGATATGCTCGGTATTGTGCATGGACTGCAAGGTCTGTGACAACACCACGGTATCGAACTGCTCGTCGTCGAACAAAGCCAAACCGTCTTCCAGGTTTTGCTGGATGACGTGTACGCCACGTCGAACGCATTGAATGACCTGCGTGTCGTCGATCTCGACACCCGCACCGATCACCTTACGTTCGTCGCGCAAGGCAGCCAGCAGCGTGCCATCGCCACATCCCAAGTCGAGCACGCGCGAGCCGGGCGCGATCCATTGAGCGATTCGCGCCAAATCGGGACGCAGGCGGGAATCGAGCACCGATTGTCCTGCCGAACTCATGTGTTGTCTCCTGCGTTGCCGCTACGTTCGGACAAGCCGAGCTTGGCGGCAATTCGATCGAAATAGCCTGCGACCAAGGCGTGGTAACGCGAGTCGGTCAGCAAAAAGGCGTCGTGCCCATGCGGTGCATCGATCTCGGCATAACTGACCGGATTACCGTTTTTCAACAAGGCACGCACCGTTTCGCGCGAACGTTCCGGCGGAAAGCGCCAATCGGTCGTAAACGACACCAACAGAAAATCGGCCGTGGCCGGCGCCAGCGCGCGCGCCAGATCGCCTCCCGTGGTGCGCGATGGATCGAAATAATCCAATGCGCGGGTGATCAACAAATACGTGTTGGCATCGAAATAACGCGAGAATTTCTCGCCTTGATAGCGCAGGTAAGACTCGACTTCGAATTCGACATCGTAGCCATAGCGCCACTCGCCATCGGCCGCGGGCGAACGCTGGTTGCGGCCGAACTTCTCGGCCATGTCGTCGTCCGACTGATAGGTGATGTGGCCAATCATGCGCGCCACCGACAAGCCGCGCCGCGGCACGGTGCCATGCGCGCAATAGTCGCCCCCATGAAAATCGGGATCGGTGATGATGGCGCGTCTGGCGACTTCGTTAAAACCGATGTTTTGTGCCGACAAGCGGGGCGTGCTGGCAATGACCACGCAATGCGCCACACGCTCGGGGCACGTGATGGCCCAGCTCAGGGCTTGCATGCCGCCTAAGGATCCGCCCATCACCGCTGCGAAAGTCGCGATACCGAAATGGTCGGCGACACGCGCCTGTGCATGCACCCAGTCTTCCACGGTCAAGACCGGAAACGCCGCGCCCCAGGGCTTACCGGTGGCGGAATCGATGCTGGCCGGACCGGTCGAGCCGAAACACGAGCCGAGATTGTTGATACCGATCACGAAAAATCGGTCGGTATCCAGAGGTTTGCCAGGACCGACCATGTTGTCCCACCAGCCAATGTCTTTGGGATCGGTGCTGGACACGCCCGCGACGTGATGCGAGGCATTTAAGGCGTGACAGATCAGCACCGCGTTGCTGCGGTCGGCATTTAGCCGACCATAGGTTTCGACGGCCAGCTCGTAAGCGGGCAGGGTCTGGCCGCTGGCCAAAGGCAAAGGCCGATCGAAATGCAGCAAAGTGGCGGTGACGACACCCACCGACTCCGCAGGTGCGGCAACGGGCAAAAGTGCAGCGACGGCGGCGCGTGCGCCGGCGTCGATCGAGGATGTGCTCATGACGAGACCTCTTTAGCTGGTTTTATTAAGCGCCCGCAAGCGGATCAGGCAAATCGGCGCACAACGATGTCGATATTTCAGAAATTCTACCACCCACATCGGGGCATCAGCGCGCCACCAGTATCAGTACCGGTACGTACAGCAAGAACGTGACGGTCGAGACCAATACCGCGCCTGCCGCCACATCGTGCATGTCGGTAAAACGGCGCACATACATATAGCTGACCACGGCGCAAGGCATGGACAACTGCAAGGCCAGCGTGCCGCCCACGGCAGCCGGCAAAGGCAACAAGCCGATCATGCCGTAGCCGACCAGGGCCCCTACGGCCAAACGGATCACCCCCACGACCGCGCCCGCTCGCAAGCTGGTGCGGGGGATCAGCGCCAACGCATGCCCCAGACTCAACAGCATCAGAGGAACCGTGCAAGCGCCGAGCATACCGGCCGTCTCCAGCAGTACGTCAGGCACCGGCACGCTGAACACACGCAGCCCGATGGCCGTCGCGCAGGCCAATAGAATCGGGCTTTTCCACGAGCCGACACCTTGGGTATTGGGCAAGGTTCGCACCCCCACGGTATGGGTCAGGAACGACACGATGGCGAAAAACGCCACCGCCGTCGACAAACCCACATCGCCATAGGCCAGGTAAGAAATCGGCAGACCCAGGTTACCGGCGTTGGGAAACGAAGCGAGTTGCAGCATGGCGCGCACCGGCATGCCGATGACTTTCAAAACCACCGCGCACAGGGCCATGCACAGCACGATGCCCAAGACGGTCGCGCCCAGTACGCTGACCATCTCGCTCGCACCGATCTGCGTGGTGGAAAACGTTTTGAAGACCAATGCAGGGGTGGTGACACTTGTCACCAACATAGTCACAAAAGGACCGGCGAAGGGATAGTCTTTTTTCCCCCAGAACACGCCAATTCCGATGATGAGTACGAGCGGAGCAAGCACGATGGCAGACTGCAAATACATCGGAATCAGCGAGAGCATGGCGGGGGAACGAGTTGGCGGGATGAATGGAAATGAATGGGCGAGCTAGACGTTTCTCGAGTCGGGACGATTGCGGCTTATTCATATCCGTATAGACACTGGCGCACACGACGTCGGCGCAGGAAACTGCTCGACATGAATACCGATAGGCTTTCACCTCGACAAACTCTTTGCCTGCAATGGGTTGCCGCCGGCAAAACCAGCTGGGAAACGGCTCGCATCGTGGGCATTACCGAACGCACCGTGAATTTCCATCTCCAAGCGGCCTGCGTGCGCTTGGGCGTGAACCGGCGCTGCGCAGCAGTCGCTGCGGCCCAGGCCCGTGGCTGGTTGCCCCAGACCAGCACGGCGCAGTGATGCAAGCGGCGGTCGTGCCGTCCAAAGCGATGCAAGCCCATATGAGGCGAGCCGCAGAAAGGCGAACCGATGCAATGCAAACCGGGACGACCTAATCCGGTGCAATGCCATCTCATGGCCGCGCGGCGCCCGGAATCGCCGCAGACACCACGACCTGCGAGACGAATTGCTGTGCTTGCTCGGCAGGCAAGTCAGCCGTGCGACCCAGGGCGATGGCTTCGATGACGGCCCGAGGCGTGGCCCACAGCCGCAGCGTCGCCCACGTGCCCGAGCGCGTGCCCTGCCCTCGAATGGTCATCACGGTGCCATCGACAGGCAAGGGATCGGGCGGCGTCGCTTGCAAACTGGCGTAAACGCTGCGACCCACTGCGCGGGCGATCGTCGCTGCACGTTCCAAGTCGCCCCTATCGCTGGCCGGTAAAGCGGCCTGGGCCACCGCGAACATGGCGTCGTTAACCGTCGCGACGGTCATGCGATAGTCCAGCTCGGCTTCGGGCAAGCTCACAATGCGCTGCTCGGTTTGCGGGCGCGCTGGAAAAAAAGCGCGCACCGCGCCGTCTTCCGCGATCCATTCACGCCAGTTGTATTGCGGTGAACAGCCCGCAAGGCTCACGATGCACAATAGCCCACCAACGGCTAGACACAGATAAAACCCACGGCGGGCAAGGCAGGCGATCATTGGATTAAAGGACACAGGGCGGTATGAAACAAAGAGTTGGCATTTTCCCTGCTAGTCGCCAGGATTACCAGCGTTCTGACCTAGGCCTTACCCTACAATGGTCCACGAACCCTGGGTCACAATTGGCCCTACCCGACCGCTAAGATAGACATTCCGGCGCTTTGCACGCGCATCCACCAGAAGATTGATTGTGATAGCACCTGATAGCGCCCGCGCGGCAACCCTGCTGGCAAACCCCGAATGGCTGCGCCTGGCGTTGAGGGGCATCGAGAAAGAAGGTTTGCGCGTAGACGCCCAGGCGCGCTTGGCCATGACATCCCACCCCAAAGTGCTGGGATCGGCGCTCACCCATGGCCGCATCACCACCGACTACGCCGAAGCGCTGCTCGAACTGATCACCGGCACCCACACCACCGTAGAAGCCATGTTGGCCGAGTTGAGCGACGTACACCGTTTCGTGACGCGCCACTTGGGCGATGAATTGATATGGAATCAATCCATGCCTGCCAACCTGCCGCCCGAACCCGATATCGCCATCGGTTGGTATGGCACGTCAAACACTGGCAGGCTCAAGCACGTGTATCGACGGGGTCTGGCAGAGCGCTATGGCAAGGCCATGCAATGTATTGCTGGCGTTCACTACAATTTCTCGCTGCCCGACGCCTATTGGCAAGGTTTGGACACACCCGGTACGCTTCTGCAAGACAAGCGTTCGGAAGGGTATATCGCGCTCATCCGCAACTTCACGCGGTATAGCTGGTTGTTGATGTATTTGTTTGGCGCGTCGCCCGTCGTCGCGCGGCGCTTCATGGCCGACAAGCCTGCATCGCTGGAACCATTGGGCACCGAAAGCGCTTATTTACCCTACGCCACCAGCCTGCGCATGAGCGATATGGGCTACCAGAACCAGGCGCAAAGCCAGTTGAAGCTCTGCTACAACAGTCTGGACGAGTTCCTGCACCGCATGTTTACCGCCGTGTCGCAACCCTGGCCCGAGTACGAGGCCATCGGTACGCATCGCGACGGCGAGTGGATTCAGTTAAATACCAATGTGCTGCAAATCGAGAACGAGTACTACTCGATCATCCGCCCCAAGCGTGCCACCGGTCGCTGCGAACGGCCTGCTACGGCCTTGGCCACGCGCGGCGTGCAATACGTCGAGGTGCGCTGTCTGGATATCGACCCGTTCGAGCCGGTAGGCATCAGCGCGGCGACGGCACGCTTCGTCGACGCATTCCTGTTGTTCTGCGCGACGGAAGTCAGTCCGGCTTTCGGCGATGCCGGTTTTTGCGCCGAAAGCGACGCGAACTTCGCCCAAGTGGTCAAACAAGGCCGCTTGCCGGGCCTGATGCTGCAACGCCAGGGATCCGAGGTGAGCGTGCCCGAATGGGGTTCTACGCTATTGGAAAAAATTCGCCCTTACGCAGAGGCGCTCGATCATGCCCATGGCACACGCGCGTACGTCGAGTCACTGGCGGTGCAACAAGCCAAGTTGGACGACCCCGCGTTGACGCCATCGGCACGAGTACTGGCCGGTGTTCGCGCAAACGGCGACGATTTCCTGGCATTCACGCTGGCGCAAAGCGCAGCGCACGCCCGCGACTTGCGCGCAGCCCCGCTCGCTAGCGAAACAATCGATGCATTCGAACAAGAAGCCCGGGCATCCATCGACGCGCAACAGCGCATCGAGCAATCCGATTCGATCGATTTCGACGCCTACGTGCACCAGTACGAGCGAGCGCTGCAACAGGGCTGCTCGCCCGACGCCGCCTGACGTTCTCAAGCGGCGATTTCAGGAGACTCACATGACTCGCCCCCTTTCTTCTTTCGCTTTGCGCGCATTGCGTCCGGCATTGCTGGCGCTCGCATCGATCGCCACAGCAGCTAGCCACGCCGCGACCCCAGCACCGGTCGCAACGGTCAAAGCAGTCGATCTGAAGCGCTACGTCGGCACCTGGTACGAAATCGCGCACTTCCCCATGTTCTTTCAGCGCAAGTGCGTGGGCGATACCACTGCCGAATATCGAAGCAATGCAGACGGCAGCATCGCTGTCACCAACCGCTGTCGCAACGACGAAGGCGGCATGGAGCAAGCCGATGGTACGGCCACGGTCGTTGCTGGCAGCGGCAACGCCAAGCTCGAAGTGACGTTTTTTCGGCCGTTCAAAGGCGACTATTGGGTGATCGGCCTGGATCCCGACTACCGTTGGGCCGTGGTCGGCGCCCCCGACCGCGACACGCTATGGGTGCTGGCCCGCAACGCGACGCTCGCACCTGCCGATCTCGAACAGGCACTTGCCACGGCCCGCGCCCAGGGCTATCGACTGGATAAGTTGACATACACGCCGCAGGCCGGGAAAACATCGGACCCCGCCAAACAGACACCCTGACGCTGCGGCAGGCACGTCAGCTTGCGGTCGTGCCTCGCAGCATCACGTATCACGCATCGAGATTATTGCCCGGCACGACGGCGTGCCTCCAGTTCAGCGAGACACTGGGCAATGCGCCCCTGCATGTCGGCATTGCTGGTGGCGGCCCTCGTACCCACCAGCTGGCAACGTTGGTATTCCTCGAGGCTGGCTTGCGTGTCGGTGACCAGCACCGGTGCCGGCGCGGCGGTGCCGCCGCTACCCGGGACGGAAATCTCGCGAACCCGCAGCGTCGAGCTGGGCTGGCTACCCGATTCGGGATAACGGAAAGCAGAAGAAGCCTCCCCAAGGCCCGGGGCACCCTTAGAAAATGCGGGTGAGGCGGCGGAAGAGGCGCTGGGCACCTGAGCCCATGCACCGCTTGCCGACAACGCAAGGACAGCAATTACCACCGGCGAGAATAAATACGTCTTCATAGCAACCTCCAATGATGGAACACTTGTCATCTTGCCCGCTCCAATCGTCTGCGACTAGATGCTGGTAACCGGCCGACACAAGCTTTTCTTTATTTGCCACGCAAGACAGTCAGCCAATTGATAGGATAGATTCACATTTCATGCGAGCCGCATGCTCGTACCTCAATCCCGCTTCGTTACCTGCATAAGGAAGTTGTCATGCACGTCTCTCTAACTATGCACCGCAAATCCCGCTCTGCCCTGTCGTTGCGCAAGTCGATGGCGACACTAGCCACCGGCTTGATCCTCGCGGCCGCCATGGGCATCGCGCAAGTAGCCGGCGCGGTAAATATTCCTGAATATGTGCCCTCGGTGGGACAGGAAGGCAAGGACGTCGTATGGGTGCCGACTTCGCAAGATCTGGTCGACAAGATGCTGGACATGGCGAAGGTCACGCCCAAGGACTATCTGATCGACCTGGGTGCGGGCGATGGCCGCACGGTGATCACCGCGGCCCGACGAGGCTTGCGCGCCCACGGCATCGAGTACAACCCCGACATGGTGAAAGTGGCTCAGGCCGCCGCTCGCCGCGCCGGAGTCGACAAACAAGCGAGTTTCGAAGAAGCCGATTTGTTCAAGTCGGATCTGACCCAGGCGCAAGTCATCACGCTGTTTTTGCTGCCGTCGATCAACGAAAAGCTGCGTCCTACGATTCTCGATCTCAAACCGGGCACCCGCATTGTGTCCAACTCGTTCCGCATGGGCGATTGGGCGCCGGATCAAAGCGAAACGGTAAAAGGCGATTGCTCGAACTGGTGCACAGCCCATCTATGGATCGTGCCCGCCAAGGTGGAAGGCCGATGGAAAGCGGGTAAGCAAACCCTGACCCTCGAACAGCAGTTCCAGAACATCACCGGTACCTTGGGCACGCAGCAAATTGCCGACGGCAAAATTTCAGGCAATACCGTCTCGTTCACTGTGGGCCAGACGCGTTACTCCGCCAAGCTCGATGGAAAACAATTGGTTGGCAAGACCCACTTGGATGGCACGAGCAGCGAGTGGGTCGCGACACGCAGCTAATACACAGTTAATGCGTGGTCGAGGCCCGCTCGATCGCCGAGAAATTGCTTTGCGCACCCTTTACGCAACACAAACGCCCCTCACTCAGGGGCGTTTTTACATTTTGAGCAACGGTTACATCCTTGGGAACACTCGATGCTAATGCTGATGATATAAATATCAATGTGTTTCGTCATATTTACTTTTTATTTCATTGCAGTGCGCCGGATTTAACAAGTGGGTTCTGGTGCCACGCCCGTTCTGGGAGATAGCAATGACTGCCTTGAACCTTGCCCGTCTAAGCCTCGGAGCCGCAGTTTTATCGGTTGGCGCATCGGCGGTCCACGCTCAGACCACCGCCAACACGACCTTCACCGTGACCTTGACGCTCACACCGACTTGCACCATCAGCGCAACCAATATGGACTTCGGTGCGCAAGGTGTGCTGGCTGCTCAGCTGACGGCTACGTCCGCCATTACCACCACATGCACCAACACGACCCCCTACAATATCGGGCTGAATGCCGGTAGCGTCACGGGTTCGACAGTCGCCCAACGCTTGCTGGCAGGGACTGCGGTCGGCAACACGGGAACGACCGTCAATTTCAACCTCTATCAGACTGCCGCGCCCACATCGCCTATCTGGGGGAACACGGTCGGTACCGACACCGTCAGCGGCGTAGGCACGGGTTCGCCCGTCTCAACCACTGTCTATGGCCGCGTGCCTGCCCAAACCACGCCTGCGCCGGGTGCCTACCAGGCGACGATCACTGCGACGATCACGTACTGATGACGTGGCGTAACACGATGACGTCACCCCCGAGTCCAATCGTCGTCCGCGCAGCGACGTACATCGGCCTGTTGCTACACGGCGCACTGTCGGCCGCCAGCCTTCAGATCACGCCGGTCGTGATCGACATGTCCGCCAAGCAGACATCGGCATCGATTACTTTGACCAATCCGGGCGGCGAGCCGCTGTACGGTCAGGTGCGCGTATTCAAATGGGATCAGGACGCGCAAGGCGACCGACTCGCACCCGTCGCCGATGTCATCGCCAGCCCGCCACTCATTCAAATCGCTCCCGGCCAGGATCAAGTCGTCAGGCTGGTGCGCCCCAATCCGGGCAATCTGCCGGACGAGGCGGCGTATCGATTGCTGATCGACGAGATCGCGCCACCGACTCAAACCGACACCAGCGGCGTGGTGCTGCGCCTGCGCTATTCGGTGCCCGTGTTCGTGACGCCGCAACAGACGTCTCAGCCCGAGTTGACGTGGTCGATCCATGAAAACGCGATAAGTCCGGCCAATCTTCAAGTCACCAACGCTGGGGCGAGACGCGCGCAAATCGCGGCGGTTCAGCTGGTACAAGGCGGAAAAGTCTACGAGGTCGAACGCGGCCTGCTGGGTTATGCCTTGGCGCAGCGCACGCGCCAATGGCCATTGAATGACGTGCCGCAACTTGCCGCAGGACAAGCGCTGCGCGTAAAAGCGCAGGTCAACGGCAAGCCGATCGAGGCCCCAGTCGTACGCCAACGTTGACGATCACGGACCGGCCATGCGTGCGGACCGAGGCATTGCCCGACACTACCGCGCCACCTTGTGGGCCGCCGTTGTCGCATGCGTGCCGCTGGTGGCACCCGCGCAAGACCTGGACGCGCTGATGAGGACCGCCGAGGCCCAAAGCGGCAGCCCCGGGGCGAGCGGCGGCAAGCAGGGTTTGTTTCTGGAGGTGTCGATCAACGGCTATCCCACCCAGCGCATTGCACGCTTCATCACCGCTGACGACGGCTTGAGCATCCGAGGCGCCGATCTGCGCGACTTGGGTATCGACATCGCTGCCTTGGGGGCGACGCCCGAAGCCTTGATCAATCTGGATCAATCGAGGCGTATATCGTATCGCTACGATAAGGCTTTACAGTCGATCGACCTGCGCGTCGAGACCAATACCCTGACGCCCTACTCGATCAACCCAGGCAGCCAAACGCCGGCACCGTTATCGCCGCGAGCCAGCGGCTTTGTGCTGAACTACGACGCCTTCAGCCAAAGCCATAGCGATGCTCGACTGGCCTTGTGGAGTGAAGCGCGTTATTTTAATGGCGACCGGGTGCTCAGCAGCACAGGCACGTTCTACGACTATCGCGATTTCCGCCGATACATTCGCTACGACACCTACTGGCAACACTCCGATCCCGACACCTTGCGTACCACGCAGTGGGGCGACTCAATCACCGCGTCCTTGAACTGGTCGCGCTCGGTACGTATTGGCGGATTTCAATGGCGCAAGAACTTCGCGTTGCGCCCCGACCTGGTGACGTTTCCCATTCCGGCGCTGGGCGGCACGGCCGTCGTCCCATCATCGGTCGATGTCTACATCAACTCGATTCGACAGTATTCGGGCCAGGTGCCCAACGGCCCCTTCGTCGTGGACAACATTGCCGGGCTGACTGGCGCAGGCCAGGCCAACATCGTGACCCGTGACGCCTTGGGCAGAGCCGTATCGACCAACCTGCCGATCTACATCGACTCGCGATTGATGGCATCGGGGCTGTCGGCCTATTCGGCGGAAGTCGGTTTCTTACGTCGAGACTATGCGTTCAAGAGTTTCGATTACGACCACCGCCCCGCTGCCAGCGGCACGTATCGCTATGGCTTTAACGACACGGTGACCGGCGAGTTTCACGGCGAAGCCACCTCCGGCATGTACAACGCAGGCGTAGGCGGGCTGGTTCGGCTGGGACAGGCAGGCGTGGTCAACGCATCGATGGCCGCGAGCGCCGGACGCTATGGCGGCACGCAAGTCGGCTTGGGATATCAGTACATCGCACCGCGCTATTCCATCGACATTCAGGCCTTGGAATCCGTGGGGCAATATGGCGATATTGCCTCGCAGGACAATACGCAGATCGCTCGATTTACCCGTCGTGCCACCGTGTCCTTGCCGGTCGGTGCCAGGCAGACGGCATCTTTGAGCTATGTGAGTCTGCAGTATCCCGGCACCCCGGTCTCGCATATTGGATCGGCGTCGTTTTTGACGACGCTCACCGGCCGCACGAATCTGAGCGTCAATGCGTTCAGGGATTTCGGCCAGAACGGCAATACCGGCTTCTATGTCAGCCTGGGCATCTCGATGGGCGCGAACACATCGGCCACTTTATCGACCGGTCGACAAAGCGGCGAAGCGGCTCACACTGCAAGCGCTCAACGCATTCCCGATTACGCAGGCGGATGGGGCTATGGCGCGCAAGTGGGGCAAGGGCTCGCCGACTATCGCCAGGGCTGGGTGCAATATCTGGGACGCTATGGGCGAGTGACAGCAGGCGCGCAGCAGTTCGACGGTCCCACGCAAGCCACACTTAGCGCGAACGGCGCCATCGTGCTGATGAACGGCGAATTACAAGCGTCGAGGCAGATCACCGATAGCTTTGCCATGGTCTCGACAGACGGCCGTGCCGATGTGCCGGTTCTGAGTTCTAACCGCTTGATCGGTCGTACCAACAGCCGGGGCTATCTGGTGGTGCCGGATCTGAACGCCTATCAACGTAATCGCATCTCGATCGAGCCCGGCGACCTTCCTGCCGATGCCCGTATCGAAACGACCGAACGCGAGGTGGTTCCGCGCAGCATGGCAGGCGTGACCGCCAACTTCGGCGTGACGCGTTATACGGCCGCGTCGGTCATCATCGAAGACGTCAGCGGGCAGGTCGCGCCACTGGGCACGCGCGTGCGCCATCTCGAGTCGGGCGAAGAAACAGTGGTGGGCTACGATGGACTGACGTTCGTGGACAATCTTCAAGCCGAAAATACGCTGATCCTCGATCACCAGAATCGGAAGTGTTCGTTGAGCTTTCGCTACGAACGCCCGACCGACGGCAGCCTGCCTACGTTCGGACCGCTGCGGTGCGACGCCGCACTCGGAGAGGCATCATGACGACTCGCCCATCTCGCTGGACTCGACAACCCTTATCCATGCTCACGCTATGGGTCGGTGCCGCCCTAGTATCGAGCGTCGCGCCCTGGGCAACGGTGCGAGCGCAGTCATGTTCCGTAGGTATGACCAACGTGGATTTCGGCAATTACTCGCCCATCGGCAATGCCGCGCAGAATACGACTGGCACATTGACGTTTTCATGCAATTTCGGTCTGTTGGCATCGCTCTATGCACACACCTGCGTGAGCCTGGGACCGGGCAGCACATCAACCTCCACCACGGCTCGCACGATGGGCAACGGGAGCAATCGCCTGGGCTACCAGCTGGGCACGACCACCAGTTTTTCTCCTCCGTGGGGCACAGGCACCCAAGCCATTACCGTTCGCCTCAGCAAACCGCTGCTGGGCGGAACCGCCAGCACGAC
The DNA here is from genome assembly GCA_945903445.1 of Bordetella parapertussis. Lineage (GTDB taxonomy): Bacteria > Pseudomonadota > Gammaproteobacteria > Burkholderiales > Burkholderiaceae_B > Schauerella. The sequence continues at coordinate 20,372 of CAMDNZ010000025.1, read as the reverse complement.
CGTGCCGATCCAGGCGCAGATTCTCGCCGCACAACCCACTGTTCCCATCGTCGGCAATGCCAACACGGTGTATCGCGAAGATTACACGGCAGCCAATGCCACCTTCGTGTATGGCTTCAATAATGCGACCACGCCGGTATGCGCCAACCTGGCCTCTACCGGCACGTTCGCTTTCAGCAGCCAGACCACCGTGACCAAGAACTGCACGATTTCGGCCGACCCTATGGTGTTTCCGGCCGGCTCGCTGCTTACCAGCGCTCGCACGGCAACGACTAATATTCGAGCGACCTGCACCAGCGGCAGCGCCTACCAGATCAGCTTGAATGGAGGCTCTCCTGGCGGCACGGTGAACGCGCGACGAATGGTTCGATCGGGCGGCACCGAAATCGTGAACTACCAATTATTCCGAGACTCGGGCTACAGCCTGGCGTGGGGCGACGGCACAGCAGGAACGAGCGTCGCGACCGGCACGGGCAATGGCCTCCAATCGACGCTCACGGTATACGGGCGAGTACCGGCCCAAAGTACGCCGCGTCCGGGCACCTACACCGATACGATTACGGCGACGATCACGTTTTAGGTAACGCTGCGCCTAAAAGGAAACGAGCCAAACGCTATCGTCGCTCGCCGGTGCGCCGGTCATTTGTACCGACTGGACATCGGCCTGCCCGTTGGCGATGGCCATGACCGGCGTACCGTCGGCGTCTACGCTGCCGCCCGAAGCCAGACGACCGACGCTATAACCCTCATTGCCCAGACATGTAACGTCCGGCATGATACGGCGGACGATATCGCTGGAATCGGGAGCGAATATGCTACACCCGCCTAAGACGTTCAAACTGACTGCGAACGACGCGTTCGACTGAACGACTTGAGCATCGGCCTTATGTGCTACGAGCATCGCGGATGCCGCCAGGGCAGCGGCCAGGGTGGGAATTTTCACGATAAAGCTATGACATTAAAATATTGGCAAATTCTACTACATAAAGAAACATTTCAATGTCACGCAGGACGGCCCTTTAAACGTGGGCTTCAAATAGGAACATGGCGATGATCAGTGACAAGACTTTCTTGATCGACCGGACGCGATTTGCAGCGCTGGCGTTCATGGCGACACTGGCGGTGGCGGGTTGCGCACAAGCCGATCGCAGTGCGGTATTCAGTGCTGCCTATGCGTGCGACGACGGCCAGCGATTCACGGTGGTGTTCGAGCGCGAGGCTGCGCTGGTGCAGTTGCCCGACTCGAAAACGGTCCGGCTCGCGCAGCAACGTGCAGCATCTGGCATATCGTATGCCGCCGAAGGCTATGAACTACGAGGGAAGGGAGACGACGCGACGTGGCAAGCACCTGGAACGGCCAGGGTGCAATGCAAGTCGGTATGAACTGGCGCGCCCGACAGGAATCGAACCTGTATCAAGAGCTTCGGAAACTCACATTCTATCCATTGAACTACAGGCGCCAAGCCCGCAATTGTAGCGTGTTTTTAGCGTAATGGCTGAGTATTGAAGGGACGTTCGCCGATTGCAACCCCGCATTACCCCTGCCCTGCGCACGCAGGGCGCGTAATATAATCGGGCGCTCGCACGTCGCACGCAGATGCGCTCGGCGACAGACCAACCATAAAACAAAATAGCCGATTCAGTGGGATGGAGACATGAGCAAGGACACCGGGCATCAAGACGACACGCACGACACACCCATCAAAACGCCTAAGCAGTTGATCGTCGTCGTCATCCTGGCCTTCGTGGTGCCAGTGTTGCTGCTGATCATGCTGGCCAACTTGGTCACTTTCACTAGCCGCGAAAGCTCTGGGTCGGACGCCATGTCAGCCGAAGCCACTCAGCGTCGTATCGCGCCAGTGGCCGGTTATGCGTTCGTCGATGCCAATGCACCCAGAGTTTTCAAGACCGGTGAAGCCGTCTACGCGCAAACCTGTACAGCCTGTCATACCGCTGGCGTCGCTGGCGCACCCAAAATGGGCGACAACGCGGGCTGGACCGCTCTGATCGCATCGGGCCTGGATGAAATGGTCGCCATTGCGATCAAGGGCAAAGGCGGAATGCCTGCCAAAGGCGGTAATCCCGCCTTAAGCGATTACGAGGTCGCCCGCGCCGTGGTTTTCATGGCGAACAAAAGCGGCGGCAATTTCGAAGAGCCGTCAGCGCCTGACAACATAAGCCAGCCCGCAGGCGATGTGGCGGCCAGCACTTCTGCGACGACATCGCCTGCGGCTGCGCCATCGACGGCTACACCACCTGCGCCAGCCGGTGCAGCTGGCGCGGATGCCACGGCCACAGCGCCCACCGCCCAAGCGCCTACAGCCGCCCCGGCAGCCATCAACCCTGCCGGTGAAAAACTCTATAAAACGGTGTGTCTGGCGTGTCATGCCGCTGGCGTGGCGGGGGCGCCCAGGTTTGGCGACAAAGCGGCCTGGGCACCGTATATCGCCACCGGTGAAGATGCCATGCTCAAGGTGGTCCTAAGCGGCAAGGGAGCCATGCCGCCAAAAGGCGGCGCTATGAATGCTGGCGAAAGCGACTTGCGCGCCGCGGTGCAATACATGGTGAACGCGGCGAAGTAGCCCCCTCGCGCTAGCGGCTACGACAGGCGTGTAGACGCTGGGCATGGTGGGCCTTGCACTGATGTCTGCCGGGCATGGCACTCAGCCTGGCGGGCATGGATCAACCATGGCCCCAGCGAAATGCCGTCCTTTGCTCTGCCAAACCCACGGTCGGCCAGGCCGCGTTAAGCTCGACGAACGCGGCATGGTGAAAGCCCCTCGGTTGCTCTCCATGCGGTGTCCTATAAGACTCACAAGGAGACAATATGTCCGGTTCGCTCGTTCAAGATTTGTACGGCCAGCTCAGCCTGCCTGTGATCTGCTCGCCGATGTTCATCGTGTCGACCCCCAAACTCGTCATCGCCCAATGTCGCGCAGGCATGGTGGGTGCGATGCCCGCGCTCAACGCACGCCCTCAGTCGCAATTAGACGAATGGTTGCACGAGATCTCGAGCACGCTAAAAGCCGATCGCGCAGCACATCCCGACACGCGGATCGCGCCCTACGCCATCAACCAGATCATCCACGCATCGAACGACCGCCTCGAGGCCGACATGGCGGTATGCGCACGCTACAAAGTACCGCTCATCATCACCAGCCTGCGCGCACCCGACGACGTGGTCTCGGCCGTTCATGGCTGGGGCGGCAAGGTCTTTCACGATGTCACCACGCTGCGCCACGCCGAAAAGGCGCTGGAGGCCGGCGTCGATGGCTTGATTCTGGTATGCGCGGGGGCGGGCGGGCATGCGGGCACCTTGAGTCCTTTCGCCCTGTTGTCCGAAGTACGCCGGATATTCAAAGGACCGATTGCCTTGGCGGGCGCCATTACCACGGGCGAAGGCATTCTGGCCGCCCAGGCCATGGGTGCCGACTTCGCCTATATGGGCACACGCTTCATCGCCACTGAAGAAGCCAATGCCGCTGACGCCTATAAATCGATGATCGTGCAATCTCGGGCGTCGGACATTCTGTACACGCCGTTTTTCACCGGCATCCCAGGCAACTATCTGACGCACAGCATCACCGCGTCGGGGCTGGACCCAGCCAACCTACCTGCGGATCAGCAGGCGAGCGGTGTCTTCGGCAGCAACCGGGTCAAGCCCTGGAAGGACGTGTGGGGAGCGGGCCAAGGCGTGGGCGGAATCGGCAGCGTCGAATCGGTCGCCGCATTGGCATCGAGCTTGCGCGCGGAATATGCCCAGGCCCGCGTCAAGCTGGCATCGGGAGACTTCCAATGACCACGAACACCATTCTCACCCAGATTGCCGACGGCATCGCCGAGATCACGATCAATCGGACCGAAGCCCGCAATGCCCTCGATTCGGCGACCTATGCAGCATTAAGCGCGGCCCTGCAGCATGCCGATAACGACGCCTCGGTCTGCGCCATCGTGCTCACCGGCGCGGGCGGCGATTTCACGGCAGGCAACGATCTTCGTGCCTTCCAACAAGGCGGTCCGGGTGCGCGCTCGGGTATCGAATTCCTGCATACGCTGGTTGCCGTCAAGACGCCGCTGGTGGCGGCCGTCGAAGGCTATGCCATCGGCATCGGCACGACCATGTTGCAACACTGCGACCTGGTGTTCGTGGCGGAAAACGCGGCGCTGCGCTTGCCCTTCGTCAATCTGGGGCTTTGCCCGGAAGGCGCCGCAAGCGCGTTGCTGGCCACGCAGGTGGGGCCGCGCACTGCGGCCGATTGGTTGATGACGGGCCGGTTCATTACCGGGCGGGAAGCGGCCGACGCCGGCCTGGCCAATGCCGCGACCGCGCCGGGAGAAGCCTTGGTGCACGCGCGCAAGAGCGCCCAGGCACTGGCCGCTCAACCGCGCGATGCGCTGCGCTTGACCCGGGCCATGATGCGCCGATCGACCGCCGATATGGTGACAGTCGCAATCGATTACGAGGCGCAGCAATTCGGTTTGCGACTGGCGACTGCAGAGGCGCAAGACGCGTTGAAGCGGTTTTTCTCACCCAAGCCCAAGGGTTAGTGCCATCCGCTACACCCAGGCGTTAAGCTGATGCCATGATCGAATCCGTGCCTGCCATCGTCCCGGCCCACCTTGCTCAACTTTTCGCCCCGCGCCCCCGCGATGCCAACAAAGGGACGTTTGGCACGGTTGCCATCGTGGGCGGGGCGGCGGGCATGTCGGGGGCGGCACTGCTGGCGGGCCGTAGCGCCTTGCGTATCGGCGCGGGCAAGGTATTCATCGGATTCATGCAAGACCGCCTTCCCTGGCCATGCGACCCATTGCAACCCGAGTTGATGTGTCGATGCGCCGAACAGCTGCTGGAAAACGATCCAGGAGTGACCGTATGGGTCGCCGGTTGCGGCGCAAGCACTTCCGAAGGGAGCCTGACCCTGCTTCGCAAGCTGCTGGCACAAACCGCCACGCCCGACGCTGCGTCTGTGCCATCCGAGCAAGAACCAGGTAGGGGCTCCGACGGCTCCGCGACAACGCCCCTGGTGCTGGATGCCGACGGGCTCAATCTATTGGCTGAGGGCAAACTTGCACTCGCCCACCCTGCGAGCACGGTCTTGACCCCGCATCCGGGCGAGGCCGGCCGCTTGTTAGGCTGTTCGACTGCCGAGATTCAGGCGGATCGTCCCGCTGCAGCCCGCGCGTTGGCCGTTCGGTACGGCGCGTGGATCGTCCTCAAAGGTGCTGAAACTCTGGTTTCCGAACCCGACGGGCTAGCCCTTACCCGCAACACCACCGGTAACGCCGGATTGGCGACGGCAGGAACAGGGGACGTCCTGGCAGGCGCAATTGGTAGTTTGCTCGCTCAGGGCATACATTGGCGGCAAGCCATCGAAGGGGCGGTATGGCTGCATGGCGCAGCAGCCGACCGCTGTGCGGCCTCTGGCGCAGGTCCGATCGGATTGACCGCAAGCGAGATTGCGGACGAAATGCGAACTATACGTAACAATTTGCTCAAAAACGACACCTAGGGGAAACCCTAAATTTTCTCTTGCAGCGGCCTAGGGTTTTCCCTAAAATTCACTTATCAATAGTGAAGCGCCCCCTGGAGAGAACGTCATGACCACCGCCACCCTTAACACCGCCCGTATGACCGACGCCCTCGAACGCGATCTGCTGCGTTCGGCAATGGACAACCAACAAGAATTCAGCCTGACCGCCGCTTTCAAGCGCGTTGTTGCTGCATTGAAAAGCTTTGTCGAATTCGCTAATGAAGTGAGCGAGTCGATGGACGAGGCTCGCCGCCGCAGCGCATTTCACGCCGGTTCGCAGTGGTAATTGACACGCCATGAGCATTGGCTTGGTGGCCAGCAAGCAGAGGCTGGCCCATACGACACACCAGCAGTGGAAGTGTGCAGTTGCAAGACCGTTGATGCAGTTCCGTTGAAAGCAGTATGTAGTACTGAGTGAATGTCGAAGTCGGGAAGAAGTAGTTGTATTAGGGCTGCCAAATTTGGCAGCCCTTTTTTATGGGTGTCGATCGCGCACCATAGATCCGTGCCCTGATCCGTGATACGTTAGGCCAACTTGCAACGCCGATCTAGGTATTCTTGTTCAGCAGCGCTTTCAACATACCCAGGCGTTCTTTTGGACTCATCGCTCGGGTTGCAGGGTCTTCCTCGACCTTGACGTCTTTCAAGCCCATCTCTTCGATGAAACGCGAAGGCTCGCGCACCAGATCTTCGCGCGCGCGCCGACGTTTCTTGCACCAGCTGAGATGCAGGCTACGCTGGGCTCGGGTGATGCCGACATACATTAACCGCCGTTCTTCCTCGATGCGCCCAGCCATCGATTCGGCGGCTTTTGCAGGATCGCCCTGCTCGTCGTCCTTGCCCATGTGCGGCAGGAGTCCTTCCTCCACACCTGCCAGATAGACGTGCGGATATTCCAGACCTTTCGATGCGTGCAGTGTCGAAAGTTTGACGGCGTCGGGCTCCTCTTCTTCGCCGCGCTCGAGCATCGTCACCAAGGCGACGTGCTGCACCATTTCGAACAGTGTCATACCGTCTTCGACGGCTTTGCGTTTAAGCCAACTGGTCAGTTCCATGACGTTCTGCCAACGCGTCTGCGCCGGCTTCTCGTCGAACATGTCGTACAAATAGCGCTCGTACTGAATCGTATGCAGCAGTTCGTCCAACAGCGCGTCGGCCGCATCCGCTGTAGCGGCACCGTCGGTTGACGTCGTCGGCTGCGAAGTCAGCGCGAAAGCCGAAGCCTGGTTCGGGCTTGAGTTCCACGGCGGCGCTGTCTCGGCACGCGGCCCGCCACTGCCGCTCTCGCGTGCATACTCCGATTCGGCATCACCGAATAAATTGCCATTTAACTGCGGCATGACGGGCGACTTCGCCCGATCTCGACCCGCGCGCCATTGCAGACGCTGAATGAATACCGCGAACGTGCGCAGCGGTTCGAGTTGACGCGCCCCCAGGCGCTCCTCCAGACCGGGCTCGAACACGGCGTGAAACAAAGCCTGCTCACGCGCGGCCGCAAATTCGCCCAGGGTTTGCAAGGTCGCCTGGCCGATGCCCCGTTTGGGCGTGGTGGCCGCGCGAATGAAAGCAGGATCGTCGTTATCGTTGGCAATCAGGCGCAAATAGGCCAACACGTCGCGCACTTCGGTTTTGTCGAAAAAACTCTGGCCACCCGAAATGGTGTATGGGATCTTCAGATTACGCAGCGATTGCTCCAGTATCCGCGCCTGATGGTTGCCCCGATACAGGATCGCATAGTCCTTCCACTGCCCCTGACGTTCGAAACGAGCCGCCGATATACGCATGCCCAGCGTCTCGGCCTCGGCCTCTTCGCCATACATGGCCGTCACGGTAATGGGTTCGCCCACGCCCAATTCCGACCACAGTTTTTTCTCGAACAGTTTTGGATTGCGTTCGATCACCTGATTGGCAGCCGCCAGAATACGTTGGCAGGAGCGGTAATTCTGTTCGAGCTTGATCAGCTTGAGCTGGGGATAGTCTGTCGTCAGCTTCGCCAGGTTTTCCATAGTCGCACCACGCCATGCATAGATGGCCTGATCGTCGTCGCCTACGGCAGTAAACATCGCCCGGCTGCCCGACAGCATCTGCACCAGGCGATACTGGCACACGTTGGTGTCCTGATATTCGTCCACCAGCAGATAACGCACTCGGTTTTGCCAACGGGTGCGAACTTCTTCGTTGCGTTCGAGAATTTCAGCGGGTAGGCGGATCAGATCGTCGAAATCCACGGCCTGATAGGCGGCCAGCGTCGCGGCATAACTTCGGTACACGTGGGCCGCCTCGATTTCGCCAGGCGTGGCGGCATTGTGAGCCGCCATATCGGGCGTGATCAAACCGTTCTTCCATAGCGAGATGGTCTGCTGCACCGCGCGCAAGCGGCCCTTGTCGGTGGTCGCCAGCAATTCTTGAAAAATCGTCCCGACGTCGTCGCTATCCAGAATCGAGAACGATGGCTTGAGGCCCGCATGGCGAGCCTCTTCGCGCAAAAACTTCACGCCCAGCGAGTGGAAGGTGCTGATGGTCAGGCCGCGCGCCAGGCGATTGTCGATCAAACCCTTCACGCGCTCGGCCATTTCGCGGGCCGCTTTGTTGGTGAACGTCAGCGCCACCACATTGCGCCCCATATAGCCGCATTCGCGCAGCAAATAGGCGATTTTCTGGGTAATCACACGAGTCTTGCCGCTGCCCGCGCCAGCCAGCACGAGACAAGGGCCATCCAAATACAGCGTGGCTTCACGCTGGGCGGGGTTCATCCCCGAAACAAGGGCAGTGTCAGATTTCAAGCGGGTCGATCTCCAGGTACCACCGCACTCGAGGCGCCTCGGGCAAGATGTCGAACACCGTTCGCCACCCTCTTAAAAACTGCTGTAAGGCGATACGGCTGGATGCCTCCACCAGCAGTTGGGCACGCTCGATATTGGCCACGCGAACGACGCGCAGCGGTACCGGATCGTATATCACCACGCCTTGCGCCCGCGCGTCGGCGGCGCCGTGTTCGCGAGCGGCTTGCAAAAAGGCCACCGCCTCGGCCAACTCCCGGGCTTGTGCCGTCAAAAGCGCCTGAAACGCAAAAGGCGGCAGCCCGGTTTCTTCACGCTCACGCAACGCCTGTGCGGCAAAGCCGACGTAATCGTGCTTGAGCAAAGACTGGTAGACCGCCTGCTCGGGGTAGCCAGTCTGTATCAGCACCTCGCCCTCCCCCGTATGACGACCGGCGCGTCCACCGACCTGCATCATCTGTGCGAACAGGCGCTCGGGCGCTCGAAAATCGTGCGCGAACAGCATCGCATCGGCATTCAGCACCCCCACCAAACTCAAGCGCGAAAAGTCGTGCCCTTTGGCCACCATCTGCGTGCCGACCAGAATATCGACTTCGCCTGCGTGGACACTATCGAACAACGCCTGCGCGCTGCCCTTCAAGCGAGTGCTGTCGGCATCGATTCGAAGAATGCGCGCCTGGGGGAACAGTTCGGCCAGCCGTTCTTCGATGCGTTGAGTGCCGCGCCCCATGGGTTTCAAATCTTGGTCGCCGCAGTCGGGGCAAGCATGCGGCACGCGAGCGTGATAACCGCAGTGATGGCATTGCAAGCGATGCCCGCCGTGTCGGCCGCGATGCAGCACGATAAATGCCGTACACCGGGGGCAGTTCGACACCCAGGCACAGGAGCCGCACTGCAATACCGGCGCATAGCCCCGGCGATTGATGAAAACCAGCGATTGCTCGCCCGCTTTCAAGCGCTGCCCGATGGCGCGCAATATATGGGGCGACAAGCCGTGATCGAGATCGAGGCGTCGGGTGTCCACCAGCCGGATAGCGGGCAAGGTCGTGGCACGCGCTCGAGCCGCCAGGGTGAGCCGCCGATATCGGCCCCGCTCGGCCTGCTGCCATGTTTCTAGCGAGGGCGTAGCCGAACCCAAGACCACCGGTACGCCCAATTGATTCGCACGCCAGACGGCAAGATCGCGGGCCGAATAGCGCAGGCCATCTTGTTGCTTGTACGACGCGTCGTGCTCTTCATCGACAATGATCAATCCGATATCGGGCAGATCGGCCAGAATCGCCATGCGCGTGCCGACCAGCAAACGGGCTCGACCTCGCACCGAATCGGCCCATGCTCGAACCCGTTCGCCATCGGCCAGCCCGCTATGCATGGCCGCCACCCCGTCAGGGCCGACAATGGCCTCGAAACGTTTGCGAATCGCCACTTCGAGTTGCGGCGTCAGATTGATTTCCGGCACCAGCATCAGCACCTGGCGGCCGTGTGCCAATACATGCTCGGCGGCATGCAGATAGACCTCGGTCTTGCCGCTACCGGTGACGCCGTGCAGCAAAAACGCGCCATATCCCGATTGAGCGCCGATCGCCGAGACTGCCGCGCTCTGCTCGGCGTTAAGGACGGGCCGGGTTTCGCTGGCCGCGCCAGGACGTGCTTTACGCCCGCGCTTATCTACGCGACAGACCGGACCGCCCGCCGCTCGCTTGCCCTGATAGGCCGACACCTTGCGCAAGGGCGGCGGCAATGCAGGCAAAACGACCTCGCCCAGTGGGCGCTGATAATAGCTGGCGGCAAAACGGGCCATGGCCAACCATGCGGGAGTCGCATCCGGCAGGTCGGACAATACGGCGTCTACCGCCTTGATCTGCGCCGGTGGATAAGCGGGTTGCTCGGGCAAATCGACGATCATCCCGACCATGGCCCGGCGCCCGAACGGCACGATGACCCGCTGACCCACACGGCTGCCTACCGCGGCGCGATAGTCGAATACGCTATCGAGCGGCACATCCAAGGCGACACTGACCCAGATTTCGGCCCCGGCGGGGACAGAAGGATTGGCCGGATCGTGCACGGGTAGCTCGGGCGTCGCAGCAGTCAAACTTAAAGTAATTTCTCGGTTTTAGACCTAAACGATTGAGCTGCTTCAGATGAGATCAACATCGATTTAGGGCTGTGGATAACTTTGGGGAGAATTTCGGGCAAATCGTCGAGAAGTTCTATACCACAACCTAAAGCCAAGCCCAAAAAACTTTTTTCACTCGCAATTATTCATGCAAATCATTAGCTTATGTAGACATCCTCGCGCTTGGGACAAATTTCGCGGGCTTTCCCGCAGTCGCCAAATCTGTGTACAACTCTAATGTGTGATAGTTAACAGCACCTGTTATTTGTGCTTGCCGCGGCTGTATCCTTGCACTTCCTCGACCAGCACAGCGACCGCTTCCGGTGGGGTGAAACGCGAGATGCCGTGGCCCAGATTGAAGACATGCCCCCCGTCCGTGGTGTCGCCAAAGTCGTCGAGCACTCGACGAGCTTGGGCGCGAATGGCGGCCTCGCTGCCGAACAGCACCATTGGATCGAGATTGCCTTGCAAAGCCACTTTGCCGCCCACCTGCGCACGCGCACGCGTGAGGTTGACGGTCCAATCGACACCCAACGCGTCGGCACCGCAATCGGCGATTTCAGGCAACCAGATGCCACCGCCTTTGGTGAATACGATGACGGGCACCCGACGCCCATCATGTTCGCGCTGCAAACCTGCCACGACCTTGCGGGTGTAATGCAGCGAGAACGCCTGGAATTCGGTATCGGCCAGCACGCCCCCCCAGCTATCGAACAACATGACGGCTTGAGCGCCCGACTGGATTTGCATGTTCAGGTATTGCGTGGTGGCCTGCGCGTTGATGTCCAGCATGCGATGCACGAGATCGGGCCGCGAATACATCATGGTCTTGATCAGGCGATAGTCGTCGGAGCCTTGGCCCTCGACCATGTAGCAGCCGATTGTCCAGGGGCTGCCTGCGAAACCGATCAGAGGCACGCGGCCGTCCAACTCGCGGCGAATCGTGGACACCGCGTCGAACACATACCGCAAACGGGCCATGTCGGGCACTTCCAGCGCCAGGAAATCGGCTTCCGTTCGCAGTGGGCGGGCGAACCGGGGACCTTCGCCGACGGCGAAATCCAGGCCCAGGCCCATTGCATGCGGCACCGTCAGAATGTCGGAAAACAGAATGGCGGCGTCCAGCGGGAAGCGGTCCAAGGGTTGCACGGTGACTTCGCACGCTGCGTCCGGGTTCTGGGCCAGTTGCATGAACGATCCCTCGCGGGCGCGCGTCTCCATATACTCGGGCAGGTAGCGGCCCGCCTGGCGCATCAGCCAGATCGGCGTATAGGGCACTGGCTCACGCAACAGCGCGCGCAAAAAGACATCGTTTTTCAAAGCGGGAGCAGACACGGCTTTCCTTCGACGAGCATGGGGTAACCCGGCATTTTACCGCCTGTGAGCGTGCTCCCATAGCGGCGGCGGTGCGGGCGTGAGCGCAGGCCCCCGCCGATAGGCGTCGACGTCCAGACCATGCTTGCGTACCAGTCCCCAGAACGCCCGGCGATGTTTGTCGCAGGCGCGTGCGGCACGGGCAATATTGCCCTGATGGCGTTGTAAGGCAGCATGCAGATAGGCGCGCTCGAAGCCCGCCACCACGCGCGCTTTGGCCATGCCGAATGGATCGCTGGACGTACAGCCGAAGGTTCGCTTGAGGAACAGCTCGGAGGGCAGGCGGGCGCCGGATCCGCGTTGAGTCGCGATCTCGGGATAGGCACAAGCGGGCTCCTGGGCTTGGATGGCTTCGCCCGACTGGGTGTTCAGCCCATTGGCCGAGGCCAGAAACATCGCTCGGCGACGTGCCGCAATGGTGCAACGCAGTCGAAGCTCGTCGCCCCCTGCTGATGCATCGATGAAGTCGTGCAGACCGAGCCGCATCAGATCGTCGATGGCTTCGCCTCGCAAACCATCGACCACGACCATCACGGGAACGGGCCAGGCCCCGCAGGCCGCCAAGGCGGTACGCATCCATGCCAGATTGCGTGCGCCGACAGCCAACAACGCAAGCTCGACGCATAGTACCCGGCTGCGAACCGCGATCAGCTGCTCGACCGGCAATACGGGAGGCTCGGTGCCGCTGTCGGTGCCAATGAGGCATTCGAGCAAGTCGATACGACACAGCTTATCGGCTCGTTGGCGTGCCAGCCAGCCGTCCGCCCACGGGGCTTGGGTCGGGCTGTACACCCAGGCGCATTGCATGTGAGTGGACATGAGGCGGTCCTTGCTGAAGTTGGAAAGCGATCAGCGTAGGGGCACGTGTCTTGATCGGTAAGTCGAGAAAACCGTGTCGGGAGATTCAAGGGTAAGCGCATCCACCGATGACTGGCCAGTCGTTATTGCCGTCTGGCAATCTCTTTGTAGCGAACGCACAGCTCGGCTATCGATCGGCAGGATTCACCTATAGATTCACAAATAGGCGTCGTCGCCTGCGGATCCGTAGGCGTGGCGGTTATGACAGTCATACCTGGATGTACGCCAGTACGACGAGCATCGTGGCTGCCCGCGATCACGCTTACATCCATCGCGCTCGGCATACTCATTGCACTGAGCACTGCACTACTCGCTTTTCTTCCCAGCGCATCTGTGCGCAGCGTCTGGGTTATCTTGATACTGAGCGTCGGGATGATCCCACTCGTCATCTACTCGGCTCTCGCTGCATTTCTCGGTTGTGAGTCGGGCCCCACTTGAATCGCTATGTTCAAACGTCGCTGCAAGCGCTCGAATGGGCGCCAACATTAGTGGCCTAAGCAACACCGCGAGTCGTCACCATACCACCCGGGCGGTAGCAAATTCCAAAACCATGAGTCTCGATAGTAAACCGCTGAGGCTGGCTGATATACGTCCAGTTCGAATTTCGGTAGTGCAAAAAATTAAACGCGTTGGGATCCACATTGACACCATAATCATCAAAAGCGAAATACGAAATCAGACTTCCATTAGAATTATTCCTTATCAGATCAGTAACCGATCTCAGCTGTGGATGTTGATTATGGTAGACCCGAAGCCAACCATCTCTATCTGGGGATTCTGTTACGACAAATGCACAACCATTCATCGCAGGAGTAAAAACAAATTTTTTTACTGGATTGCGGCGTGGAACGTCGACATATCCGGGAAGAACGTTGCCCTGAATAAAAGGACACCAGTATGCATCGATTGCCGTGTCCATTAACGTGCCACCATCCCAGAGACAAAGGTCGTATACACGCTTGCCATCGTTGACACCCATGCCTTTAAGATCGAATATAGCTTTTTTCTCTGCGTTGGCACGATGAAGCGCGCCATTACTGGCAAAGCCGACGGCACGACCCGCCTCACTGAACCATCTAATATTATTAACCACATTCGCCCGCAAAAAATTTTCCGGCGATATAACAAATTGACTATTAGCGCCATTCATCGTTTCTCTCCTTATGTCGTTTTTTCATAAAAAATCGGCCGCGCACGGATGAATTTATTTATATTTACACCTGCAACGCAACGACTAAATATCATCCAACCCCGATGCGCGGAAAATTCCAGAAATTTCGTCGAATCGCGAAAACATCGCCGCCACAACGTATAAATCGATGGCTACTCGCGGTACAGTCGATATCCAATAAGCTCTTGCCGAATACCCTGGCTGGTTCTAATGCGTGGACCCTGCGCTTGCAGCAAGGCATCCAATTGCAACCTAGCTTTGGCAGCTTGTTCGGCCGAGTCATAGCCCGTCAGTGCAATGGCCCAGACTCTCTTGCCTTTAGCAAAAGTTGGATAGGCAAGAGCCGCCTGCGCATTAGCCTGCATATGCCAACGTTTCAAAGCACTTTCTGCGCTTTCCGGCGTATCTGCTAGCCAGATCTGCAGCGCATATTGACCATCGACGGCGAGCCAGTGTTCTGTCTCATCCAGTACGCTATTTAAGTGCGTAGCAGATTTGGGAAGTGCGCCTGGTTGAAGACGCCGAGAACCCACCGCTGTGGTTGTCGATTTCACAGGTTGTGAGACAGCTGCCGGTTTCAAAATGGCTAAAGCATCGGCCTCGAGATTATTAGTCGGCTTCGCTATGGAATCGAGCAATCTACCAGCTTCGCCTTCGGTATTCCAGCATTGACCAATCCGGGTGGGCAGTTGAATAGTCGCAGCCGGAGCCATGCCGCCGAGCACGTTCGAATGGCCTGCAAACGACTGCTGTTGGTCAAGGGCGACCTGTGCGGCATTGGCCTCTTTCTGTTTTAGAACGCTACTGCGTTCCTCTTCGATCTGCACTAACTGGAGGGCACCGCTCAACAACGCCGCTTCGCCAGAAAATTGATAGCGAACGGTAATTCGTTTTACATTGACTGCGTCGAGTTTGGCGCTGTCGAGCGGAAATGCTGCGCTGTCGAACACATGTTCCCCAGTCTGGAAGTCGCGTAAAAAGGCGACAAAACCCTGAGGCCCCGGATACTTCTTTATCAGTGTGAATGCAGGCAGCTTGATACGAAGCGTCGTTTCGCCACACGTCGACTGCGACCATCCAAATGACTCCGATACCGAAAAATTCAAATTGGCGATATTGAACGGGGCGCCGGCGCATTGGACACGGAGTGTGGTACTCAGCACATTTGCCTGGGCGCCATCGTTAACGCTCGTCGGCAATCCTGTCACTGTGATGGGGTATACGGTTTGTTTAAATGTGTCGACCGCCGTCGTCAACTCGACCAGGCGAGTCTCTGTCTGTTGTATCTGCGCTTGCAATGTTTGTTTCCGTTGCTCCTTGTCGAGTTCTACACGTTTCTCCGCGTTAATCAACTGCTTTTTCGCGAGGTTGCGGGCGACCTGATCCGAAATTGCGGTATTTAAAAACGGTAGAAAGTCAGCTGTGAAGGGAAACGTCTGTCCCAGGGTTTCGGCGGCAAGATACAAGTTGGCGCTATATCGCACATAGGGTTTGGCTGATCCATTCACAAAAGCCCAGACGCTACCCTGATCGCCGTATAGCTTTTCGAATAGCTCGACCGTGCCAGATGCTGAACGAGTCGGTCTCACGACCATGGCGTCCCACTGACGCTGCAGCATACAAGAGGCTTGGGTGTTCGCATACCGTACGGCCAATTGCAACGGCCCCGCCAAAAGTCCCCAGATAGCCTGCTCCTCTGAATGCACCGTCCCCATGATGTGGCGCAGATCTGCTTGGCGTGCGTACGCGTCTCGCAGTGTCGATTTGACCGTTGGATCGACATCAAAATTATGAAAGTCCGCTGCCGTCTGAGCAGCCTGCGCCGCTCCGACGCTTATGTTGCTTACCGCTGCCATTAAAGCGGTGTGATACGCCCTATAAGAGGACGTTGCCATAAGCTGAACGTTTAACTCGGCCTTAACTTGCCCGATCGAACCGCCAGCTGCAATCTCTCTTAGCAGGTTGCCGCCCATATCATTGAGGACGGCGACCCCCTCGACCGAGCTTGGTTTCGTTGCGCTAATTCGACTGTCAAGCAGCCGTTGATTAAGGTTTAACCAGGCAGGCCGATGATCCGGCGCGATATCCTCGAATTCGTTTTCAAGCCTTGTCATTAGCAAGCTATAGGGATCCTTGTTCTCGGACACGCTGACCACTGCAGCGCGCCATTCATTTTTTCCCGATAGCGTTTCTTCGCCTCGAGAAAAATCCCAGGCAAAATCGCGCCAGACACGCGCTTTTTCTGCGGCATACCACGCTGTGAAATCCCGCAGATTCTTATCAAACCTGGCGGGATTGGTCTCGCTACGCCGCACTTCGGCCAAGAACGCGTCGATCCGTTCCTTTCCTTTGCGAGTGAATGCCGACGAAATTTCCGGCGCGTCGAGCACGACTTGAGTACCCTGCCAAAAATCGCCAAGCCGTACTCTTTTAAGGTCGGGCTGAGCGTTCGCCCAGCTGATAATCCATTGCATGTCGCCATTATGGATTGCAACTTGATTCAATTCGTTGCGTAAGGAATTGAGGCGTTCCGATAAAAACCGGTCATTGGTCGTCCAGCCCAACGCCGCAACGTACATGTCGTTGAAATGACGGGCAGCTTCGAGCGATATGTCTGGCTCTTTTTCAAACAATATGCTGCCCGACACCGGCGGCATTTTGCGTAAATCATCGTGTCGTGCACCATTAATTCGGGCTTGAGACAAATTAATTCGGCGAACAAGCGTTTTGATATAGCCAGCCAAGTTCGCAGGCTGTTTACCACTAGCCAATAAATGCCGCTCATTGTCGAACGCTTCGTCCAATGCCGGAAAAACATAAGTATAAAACTTGAGCACATAGCTGGCTTTGATATGCGCTTCGATTTCTGCGATTTTTCGGTTGAACACCAAAAAGCGACTTGAAAAACGAGAGTCTCGTCGCTCAAGCCAATGCGCAAAGCTGCGAAAGCGATCCAGGGCTTCCACGTCATGCTTTAACTGACCGATTAAAACGAGTTCGCCTGGATTCGCCGCGCGTATGTAATTGAGCGCGTTGAAGTTGTGTACAAACGAAAAACTGAGATAGCCGGCACAGGCCATGATCAGAAACAACCAAGCTGCCAAGCCCAGATGGCGAGTAGCACGTCGCCAGGGATTGACTAAGTCGGCAGGATGCAATAAGTAGCGGTCTGCAGGCAGAATTCGATCGAACACGTCATGCAGGAACATGCCTTTGTGGCTGGATTCATGCGCTGCTTCACTCGGCGCGATATTGTCGACGATCGGTGAAACTGCGCCACCCTGCTGCAAGCCGCTGCTGAAAAACAAACCACGCAGAAATGGATTTTCCAAATAAGGACTATCGCCCAGAGCGTGATGCAAAAATCCTTTTAGCGCAGCTTGCAAGCGTTCAATTTCATGCGGAAATAGCAGTATGCCAGGGTCGGCATTGTCCAACCTTTGCATGATCACCAGCCGCATTTGCTTTAGTTGCTCGCCGACATGATCGAATGCTGTATCAATAAAAGCGGCCTCGTCCAACCTTCCTTGCATGGCTTGGTCGCCGACGTAACCCATTGCCCGTTCAAGCATACCTTCCGGTAACAGATGGCTCCACGTCTCCATGCCATACAGCCGATCGCATTTAGTCACCAGAACATAGATCGGAAATCGTTTGTCAAACAGACGAGTCATCTGCTCTATTTTTTTACGTATGACTCTGCCTTCCTCGGCCAATTTATCGTGGTCCGGGTCGAGTAGACGGTCGGCCTGAACAGTTAGCACCAAGCCGTTTAGTCCCTCCTTGGCGCGATGACGGCCAAGGAGATCGAGCATTTTGTCCCATTCCTTACTGTCGGCTCCGATTCCCTCGGAAGCAACGTAGCGACCAGTGGTATCCAGTACGACGGAATTTTCGAAAAACCACCATTCCACATTTTGGGTTTGTTCGATCGCGGCACCGGCGCTGACTTTCTTGAGGGGCGACGACAAACGCGCGCGAGTTAGCGCAGTGGTTTTTCCTGATCCAGAACTGCCGATCACCATGTACCATGGCAACACATAAAGTGGATTGCCGAAGCGACGCAGGCTCGAACGGCGCAACAAGGATATTCCCTCACGCCATTTTATTTTCAGCGCAGATTCCGCACGTATGGCCGGTTCCTGCTTTTCGATTGGTTGAGCCACGCGGCTGCGTGTCCGCCACCCAATAAACAACTTCCAGCAAAACTTGCCTAGCAAGCCCAGACCGATAACGCCGGAAAACAAAAACGGGGCCGACCACACCGGCCAACCGTTCCACATTGTTACGCTCCAGGATAGGAGTGCGAGTACTGCTGACAGCAACAGCAGTAACAGTAGTTTGGAAAATCGCCTCATTGCACCGCCCGAATAACACTGTCGACCTGGCCGCTAAGAACCACATAGAAAGCCAAATAGAGCAAGGTCAGCACGCCCAAGGGCGCGAAAAACATCAGGATGGACGTTCGACTTGGCCGCCAACGCCGGTTACGTGGCGTCGCTTTGGTCTGCATGACGGGGGCGGGGAAAAGGGCGAAATCTTTTTCCAGCATAACGTCGCGATCCAGCAGAATTTTCAGGTGCCGTGCTTTGACTTCATCCAAAGCGACGCGTTCGCCACCTTCGCCAAGGCGCCCCCTGAAACCCATGACCAAACACAGTAAAAACACTTCACGCACGGTGTTCTGGTCAAGGCGCAACGCATTCAGACGATCGAAAAATTCGACGCCGGCCCGTGTGGTATTGAAGTAGCTTTTTTGCAACGGGCTTCGACGCCACGAATGTGCGCCCTCCCACTCGGAACACATGACCGTTTCATCGATCCATGCAATCGCAGCAAACAAACCATTTTCGATATCGGCGCGTTCGAAGCCACCATCGGCTGCAGTCAGCGCGGCCTTGGACAATTGTTGTTCCAGGCGCTGGCGGAAAGCGAGGTCATCGGTTGAGGGCGCATCCAGAAACAGGCGCACATAAGCCAGCGGTTTGACAAAAGCATCTGACAATCTCATCGACGTAACACCACGAGTTCGGCTTTCAGATCATGGGGAGCATCCGGCCAATCAAGCGCGATATTTCCGTTTTTCTCTACCTTCTCCCACCACTTGGAAACGGTGTCGATTCGGAAATAGAACGAATACGAGCGTCGAGGCAGACCTTGCGGAGCCACTGGCATATGGATGAGTTCTACCCCTGGCAAGGCCCGGCGTATTAGCGTAGGTAAGTCGTCGAGCGCTGCCAGTTTGGCAGAGGATTGGAAGGAGTCGACCAGCGCGTCGGTGCCGGATTCGCTGCGCAGAACAAGATAAAAACGGTTCCGGCTGTCAAAGAATCGTTTGGGCAAGTCAGCGACGAGATAGCGTTCACGGGGTTCGAGTAACGCCAGAAAGTCCGGACCGACTGTGATCTCATTGAGTAGCTGACTGATGATCGCGCGCGCTGCAAATAAGCAGTGTCCCAGGTCGAGATGATCATAGGAGGGCAAAGCCAATGTCCCATCGACAAACTCGCCGAGCATATTGCAGCGCTCGGAAAACGATGACAACTCTCCGATCAGTTGACGCAATACACCGTAGATGACCCAGGGATGAACATGTGGCGACTCGAGGTAGTGGTGCAGCAATGGGGTATATCGGTTAAGCGTACGCAGCGCTAGCAGGAACACCATATAACTGGCGTCGAATTCAGCCTTCTGCATTTCGCGCGGGCTTTTGTACTGTTCCAACTGATGCGCGCGCGCCGAGATCTCGTCGCGGATCTCCTTGACCACGTCATACAGCGCTTTCGAGCCGTTCAGCGAATGGCTGGGTGGAATGAAGCGGCTGACCTGCCTGATCGTATCCTGATTGCGCTCCAATAGTGCAGCAGGAAAAACCTCGTAATCGGTCAAATTCACCAATTCGTCCTCCCAGAGCACACGTACCACGTAACTGAGACCCTTGACCTCTGCAACCGGTCCATCGGAGTACAAATCGGGAAATTCTTCCGCATCGTGCGTTGTCAGGCAGCGCACGTTCATGTCCGCACCGTCTCGCAGATCGTGTACGACGGCGACGTTGAGACCAGTCAACGACGGTTTTTTAATGGCGAGGTACACGCGGAAAGGTTTGTTAGGATCTTTCCATGCCAGATCGAAGCCGCGTGGCTTGATGACGGCATTACCCGGATACTCTACATACGTGCCATCTTTCAACAACAGGCGTACCGACCGCAACTCAAAGGTTCTGTCGGCTAGCGCCTGCGGCGCGATATCCAGCTGGCTTATGCCCCAGCAATAAGGTAGCCCGACTTCAAGCAAGGGCTTCAAGCGAAAGCGCATGTGCAGATCGGCAAGTTGGAAATGCTGTGGCTGCAGGAACATGCCTTGATGCCAATAAACTGGTTTCTTAATTTGTATTAGTCAAAACTTAATCTGACATTTTCGTTAACCTAGGGCAAGAGCCCTGAAAGGAAAAGTCAGAGATGAACATGGCCCAGAATCATAAGGTAATCCGAAACAAGATAGGGCTGCTGAAGCTAGCCGAGCAGCTGGACAATGTG
>CAMDNZ010000024.1 GCA_945903445.1 Bordetella parapertussis | reverse complement strand
GAAGGGGCCGAATATGCCGCTCCCGATCACGAGAACTTCGCCGAAGGCGAGGGCGCTCAGTGGGTGGTCGCCTGGAGCGAAGATACCCATGTGGTGCGCGAGTCCTACGTCAATTTGATTCCAACGCCTGCCGGCGGCACGCACGAATCGGGCTTGCGCGAGGGCTTGTTCAGCGCGGTCAAAGGGTTTGCCGAACTGCACAGCCTGGTGCCCAAGGGCGTGAAGCTGTTGCCCGAAGATGTCTTTGCACGCGCCAGCTTCGTGTTGTCGGCCAAGGTGTTGGACCCGCAGTTTCAGGGTCAAATCAAGGAACGCTTAAATAGCCGCGATGCCGTGCGACTGGTGGGCGGTTTCTCCAAAGGCGCCCTGGATCTGTGGCTGCATTCGAACGTCGAGTATGGCCGCCGACTTGCCGAGTTGGCGATTCGGCAGGCTCAGGCGCGTGCGCGATCGGCGCAGAAAGTCGAGAAGCGCAAGAGTTCGGGTGTGGCTGTATTGCCCGGTAAGCTGACCGATTGCGAATCCAGCGATCCGACGCGTACCGAAGTATTTTTGGTCGAGGGCGACTCGGCCGGTGGGTCGGCCAAGATGGGCCGTGACAAGGCATTCCAGGCCGTGCTGCCCTTGCGCGGCAAGGTATTGAACTCGTGGGAGGTCGAACGCGACCGCCTGTTCGCCAATACCGAAATTCACGATATCGCCGTGGCCATCGGCGTCGATCCGCATGGACCGAACGACGAGCCCGACTTCTCGAACTTGCGTTATGGCCGTATCTGCATCCTGTCCGACGCCGACGTCGATGGTTCGCACATCCAGGTGCTGCTGTTGACGTTGTTCTACCGTCATTTCCCCAAACTGGTCGAGCGCGGCCATGTGTACGTCGCCAAGCCGCCGCTATTTCGCGTGGATGTGCCGGCGTCGGGTAAGCGTCCGGCGCGCAAGATCTATTGCTTAGACAATGGCGAACTGTTGGCCGCGCAGGATAAGCTGCGCAAGGAAGGCGTGCGCGAAGGCAGCTTGAGCATCAGCCGCTTCAAGGGCCTGGGCGAAATGAGCGCCGAGCAACTGTGGGAGACCACCATGAACCCCGACACCCGCCGCCTGCTGACCGTCAGCCACGGTGCGTTAGACGCCAACGAGACCACGCGCATGTTCGACATGCTGATGGGTAAGGGCGAATCGGCCCAACGTCGTGCCTGGATCGAGCTGAAGGGCGATCTGGCCGAACTGGACATCTGAATTTAGAGAGTGCTGTATGAATGATCGCGTGCAAGCCGGCCTGTTCGAGGGCGGCGACGATGCAGACGCTGCCATCACCCTGGGCCATTACGCCGAACAGGCTTATCTGGACTATGCCTTGTCGGTGGTGCGAGGCCGTGCCTTGCCCGACGTGGGCGACGGTCAAAAGCCCGTGCAACGGCGCATTCTGTATGCCATGCAAGCCATGGGGCTGGCCGCCGGGGCCAAACCCGTCAAATCGGCGCGTGTGGTGGGCGATGTGCTGGGTAAATACCATCCGCATGGCGACCAGGCGGCCTACGATGCCATGGTGCGCATGGCGCAGTCGTTCAGCTTGCGCTATCCCCTGATCGACGGCCATGGCAACTTCGGATCCCGTGATGGCGACAACGCCGCGGCCATGCGATACACCGAGGCCAGGCTCACGCCAATCGCGCGGCTGCTGCTGGACGAGTTGAACGAGGGCACGGTCGAGTTCGTCCCGAACTACGACGGCAGCCAGCAAGAGCCGCAGATGCTGCCTGCACGACTGCCGATGATGCTGCTCAATGGTGCATCCGGCATCGCCGTGGGCATGGCCACCGAGATTCCGTCGCACAATCTGCGCGAGGTCACGCAGGCGTGTATCGCTTTGCTCAAGCGTCCCACCATGGACAACAGCGAGCTGTATGCGCTGATTCCGGGGCCGGATTTTGCAGGCGGCGGTCAGATCATCACGTCGGCGGCCGACATCGCGGCCATCTACAACACGGGGCGTGGGTCGCTAAAGGCACGGGCTCGTTGGCAGTTCGAAGAGCTGGCTCGCGGGCAGTGGCGTTTGGTGGTGCATGAGTTGCCGCCCGGTGCGTCGTGCCAGCGGGTGTTGGAGGAGATCGAAGAGATCACCAACCCGAAGATCAAGTCGGGCAAGAAAGCGCTGAGCGCCGAACAGAACCAGGCCAAGGCGGTCATGCTGAACCTGCTGGATGCCGTGCGCGACGAGTCGGGCAAGGATGCAGCGGTACGTCTGGTGTTCGAGCCCAAAACCGGCAAGATCGACCGCGACGATTTCGTGAACACCTTGCTGGCGCAGACCAGCATGGAAGGCAGCGTGCCCATCAACCTGGTGTGCATCGGCACCGATTCGCGCCCGCGTCAAAAGCCCTTACGCGATATTCTGACCGAATGGCTGGTGTTCAGGACCGACACCGTCTTGCGTCGTACGCGTCATCGCCATGCCAATGTGGCCGACCGCATTCATGTGCTGGTAGGTCGGCAGTTTGTCTATCTGAATGTCGACGAGGTGATTCAGTGCATCCGCGAGGCCGATGAGCCCAAGGCGGCGTTGATGGCTCGGTTCAAGTTGTCGGAGCGTCAAGCCGAAGACATTCTGGAAATGCGCCTGCGTCAGCTGGCGCGTCTTGAAGGATTCAAGATCGAGCAGGAGCTGACCGAGAAGCGCGAAGAGCTGATTCGCTTGCAGGACCTGATCGACAATCCCAGTTCGCTCAAGCGGCTGGTCGTGCGGGAAATGGAAGCCGACGCCAAGCTTTATGGCGACGAGCGTCGTACCTTGATCGAGACGGCCGAGCGTGCGGTGTTGGAGACTAAGGTGGTGGACGAGCCGGTGACGGTGGTCGTTTCGCAAAAGGGGTGGCTGCGTGCGCGTCAAGGCCATGGGCACGACGCCGCACAATTCACGTTCAAGCAGGGCGACGATCTGTATGGATCGTTCGAATGCCGGACGACCGATGTGTTGATTGCGTTCTCGGATTCGGGACGGGTGCATACCGTTGCGATCAGTGCGCTGCCTTCGGCGCGTGGCGACGGACAGCCGGTGACCAGCATGATCGAACTGGAAGCAGGTAAACGAATCGTGCACATGTTGGCGGCTCCCGCCAGTGTGCGATGGGTGTTGGCGACGGTTCGCGGGCTGGGCTTCGTGACCCGGGTAAGCGACATGACGACCCGGCAGCGTGCTGGTAAGCAGTTCGTCAGCCTGGAGGCAAGCGATAGGCTGCTGCGGCCTGTGCCGGTGTTCGATGGTGCGACGCATTTGGCGCTGCTGTCGGCCAAACGCAAGTGCTTGGTGGTGGCGTTGGACGAGGTTAAGGCGCTATCGGGTGGTGGCCGTGGCACGGCGTTGATGCAACTCGATGCCGATGATGCGTTGGCGCAAGTGGTGCCCGTGGGAGCAGGGGGCTTGCGGGCTGCAGGCGTGTATCGGAATCGAGACTGGGAAGACGTGCTGGCCGGGCCTGCATTGGCGGTGTATATCGGCAAGCGCGCCCGAAAGGGGAAGCTGCTGGATGTGAAGGCCAAGGATCCGGTGCTGTCGCCCGCGTTGTGATGTGATGGCAGTTAGAACATAACATTCTGGCTGCTCGAATGGCGCCTAAACAAGGGGGTTCAAATCCACTCTCGGAGGCGCTATTTCGCCAGGCGGGAGCCTTGTTGATGAGCGGTGATCGCCGTCGTGCACAAGACATAGCCAAATCGATGTAACAATACGCGAATCATTTCACCTGAAATGACAGGATCGCCGCACGAACAGGCTGCCGCCTGCTCCCTGTGTAGTTGATGACAATAACCGCCGTAATTCATTACATTTACGCCGTTCCTTGGGTTGACTCGATCTTACTAGACCCATATCATTTGTGTTGAAATTAATTCGACAAGACAGATTCGATATGACGCAAACCAGTCCGACTCCGGCGGTGCCGCAATACGATCTACGCATCTTGCGCGCACTGCGCCAAATCACCCGCTCTGTTGCGCTGCACTCGCGCCAGCTTGCCGCGGTCAGCAATATCACCGCACCTCAACTGATGTGCCTGCGTGCCGTAATTGCCAATGGGCCGCTGACGGCCACTGCCATCAGCCGCGAAATTCATGTCAGCCCCAGCACGGTGGTCGGCATTCTCGACCGCCTGGAAGATAAAGGTCTGGTCCGACGTGAACGAGGACGTGAAGACCGCCGCATCGTGTTCGTCTGGCCCACCGAGGCGGGTGTGGTACTGGCGGGCGAAGCGCCGTCGCCGCTGCAAAAGCATTTGGCCGATGCACTCAATGCGCTGCCCGAGTTGGAGCAGGCGACCATTACGCTGTCTTTGGAGCGCATCGTGGCCTTGATGGCAGCGGGTGGTCAAACGCCCGTGGAAGCCCCCGCCGACCTGACTTCGCCGATTCTCGAAGTCCCTACTTCGGGTGCCCAACCCGAATCGGGGCTGGTGGTATGAGTGTGATCGAGCAAAACGCCCTCGATACTCATACGCTGCGTGCGCCTGCCAAGCTCGACGGATGCGCCATCCACGAACTGGCTACGGCCTGCCCGCCCCTGGATGTGAATTCGCTGTATTGCTACCTGCTACTGTGCGAACACTTTTCGGCGACCTGCATCGTGGCCGAAAGCGCCGCAGGCGAAATCGACGGGTTTGTTTCCGCCTATATCCCGCCGGGCCGTCCCGATTGCCTGTTTGTCTGGCAGGTCGCCGTGCACGAACGCGCTCGCGGTCGACGCCTGGCGTCACGCATGCTGAACGATTTGTTGTCGCGCAAGGCGCTGCACAACATCGCTTTCGTCTAAACCACAGTAGGCCCGGACAACGCGGCGTCCCGCAACACTTTCGCTGCATTGGCACAGTCATACGAGGCCAGGCTGGTCGAGTCTGAATTGTTTCCGCCGGCGCTGTTTGGCGCGCAAGCGCACGAGGACGAGCGGCTGTTGCGCATCGGCACCCTCAAGCGCGCTTAGCGGATGCGTCGCGCAATGAAGTAAGGCGGCGCGACGCCATCGTTTTTTACACGCGAGTTTCACACCAATGGTTGTCCATGACGGCCAGGCGTGAACTCGCATCCGAAATCTGACGTATCACAACGGGAGGAAAGTATGGACTTGGATATTTTCAACAGGATGGAATCGGAAGTACGTGGGTATATCCGCTCGTTTCCTGTCATCTTCAAACAAGCCCGTGGCTCGCTGCTGATCGATGAGGAAAAGAACGAATACATCGACTTTTTCAGCGGTGCCGGCACTTTGAACTACGGCCACAACAATCCGGTCTTCAAGGAAAAGCTGGTCGATTATCTGGCTGCCGATGGCGTGGTGCATGGCCTGGACATGGCGACCACTGCCAAAAAGGAGTTTCTCGAAACGGTAGAGCGCGTGCTGCTCAAACCGCGCGGCTGGCAGTACACCTTGCAGTTCACCGGCCCGACCGGCACCAACGCGGTCGAGGCCGCGCTGAAGATCGCTCGACAAGTGAAAGGTCGCTCGAACGTCGTTTCCTTCACCCATGGTTTTCATGGCGTGAGTGGCGGTTCGCTGGCGGCCACGGCCAACGCGAAGTTCCGTGACGCGTCGGGTTATGCCTTGGGTAACACCACGTTCATGCCCTTCGATGGCTATTTCGGCCCCGACGTGGACACCATCGCCTACTTAGAGCGCATGCTGGAAGATCGCAGTAGCGGCCTCGATCATCCGGCCGCCGTGATCGTCGAAACCGTGCAAGGCGAGGGCGGTGTGAACGTCGCCACCCGCCGCTGGCTCAAAGAGCTGGAAGGGCTGTGCCGCCGTCACGACATGCTGTTGATCGTCGACGACATCCAGGTCGGTTGCGGTCGCACCGGCAGCTTCTTCAGTTTCGACTCGATGGGGATTCGTCCGGACATCATCACGCTGTCGAAGTCCCTGTCGGGCTTTGGCTTGCCCATGTCGCTGGTACTGATGAAGCCCGATCTGGACGTCTGGAAACCGGGTGCGCATAGCGGCACTTTCCGAGGCAACAATCTCGCGTTCGTCACCGCCACCGCAGCACTGAACAGCTACTGGGCTAGCGATGCGTTTGCCGTCGAGGTGCAGCGCAAAGAGCGCATCGTGCGCGACTGGCTGGAAAACATCATTCACAGCTATCCGAATGCCGGACTGGAAGCGCGCGGCCGCGGCTTGATCCAGGGATTGGTGACGGCTGGCGCCCCTGAGTTGGCCAACCAGATCGCGCACAAAGCGTTCGAGCATGGCGTTGTCGTCGAGACCTCGGGCGCCAACGACGAGGTGCTCAAGCTCTTGCCCGCCCTCACCATCGAAGACGAACTGCTCACGCGTGGCCTGGACACCATCGAGCGCGCCATGAGCGCGGTCTTGGGCGAAGCCGGCCACACCGCCCGTGTTTTGAAATTTGGAGGAAATCGTCGATGATCGTACGTAATATTAAAGACGTGATCGGGACCGAAGACGAGGTCATTACCGATACCTGGATGAGCCGTCGAGTGCTGCTCAAAAAAGACAATATGGGATTCTCGTTTCACGAGACCACTATTTTTCCGGGCGGTCGCACGCACATTCACTACCAGAATCATCTGGAGGCGGTGTGGTGCATCGAAGGCGACGGCTCGATCGAAGTGCTCGCCGATGGCAAGAAACACGCTTTGGGTCCGGGCGTCGTGTATGCGCTGGATCAACACGACGAACATTATCTGTGCGGTGGCAAAGAGCCGCTACGCGTCATTTGCGTGTTCAACCCGCCATTGACCGGCCGCGAAGTCCATGACGAAAAAGGTGTCTATCCCGCCATTCTCGACGATCAACCCGCTTGAACACTTAAGGAGGTTTGCATGATTTCACCTGCTAAAGATCCTTATGCTTCACGCACCGACCGGGGCTCGGCCATTATCGCCCGCCAGGATCCGGTGGTGTACGGCGACGGAAAATATACCCAGGCATTGAACGACGATCAGGTCGCCTCGTACGACCGCAACGGTTTCTTGTTGCTCGAAGACGTATTTTCGGACAAGGAAGTAAGCGGCCTGATGGCCGAGATCGAGCGCATGACTCGCGATCCGGCCATCGTCCGCCGCGAGGAAGCCATTACCGAGCCCAATAGCGAAGCAGTGCGGTCCATTTTCATGGTGCATGTGCTCAGTCCGATTCTGCATCGTTTGATGCGCGATCCGCGCGTGTTGGACGTGGCTCGCCAGATTCTGGGTTCCGAGGTATATATCCATCAATCGCGTGCCAATCTGAAACCCGGTTTCAAAGGCAAAGAGTTTTATTGGCACTCGGATTTCGAGACCTGGCATGCCGAAGACGGGATGCCCGGCATGCGCGCTTTGAGTTGCTCGGTACTGCTAACCGACAACAATACCAGCAACGGCCCGCTGATGTTAGTACCAGGTTCGCATCGCCAATTCATTTCGTGCGTGGGCGAAACGCCCGACAACCACTATAAGAAGTCACTGAAGAAGCAAGAATACGGCGTGCCCGATCCCGTCAGCCTCGAGTTGTTGGTGGATCAGGGCGGCATCGAAACCATGACGGCGCGTGCCGGTTCGGTCATCTTCTTCGACTGCAACACCATGCACGGATCGAACAGCAATATTTCGCCGTGGCCGCGAGCCAACGTGTTTACCGTGTACAACAGCATGGAGAACACCTTGCAGCCGCCAAAGTACGGATTGATGCCTCGGCCCGAGCACATTGCCACTCGGAAACAGTTCAACGCGCTGACGCCGTTGGATCCGCTCAAGGTGGTAAGCTGATGTAAATCCTTCGAGCGCGTAGGGTGTCCAGACCCAATGCGACATTTTTTGCTTTGGGTCTGTCATGCACGTCGCCGTTCGTAGTTTGCATATCTATCCCATCAAGTCCTGTGCAGGCATCGACCTCGCCTCGTCGCGGGTCGATGGTGCCGGACTTGCGTGGGATCGGCGTTGGTTGGTGGTCGACGCCCAAGGCCAGTTTCTGACCCAGCGCACGCATCCGCACATGGCCCGTATCCGCACCGCGTTGACGGATTTGGCACTTGTGGTCACGGCCCCCGGCATGCCCGAGCTGTCCATCGGCCTGAACGAAGGCCGCGATACCGCAATGATCGAAGTGGGGGTGTGGCGCGCGCGCGTTGCCGCCCACGCATTGAGCCCCGATATCGCCGCCTGGTTCACTCAGGCAATAGGCGTGGCCTGCCAACTGCTGCGCGCAGCCGAGCCTTTTCTCCGTCAACCCGACGATCCTGCTTTTCACACCTGGCTGGGCCTGAATGGCTCGCCCGACGATCAGGCCGACCACTGCTTTGGGTTTGCCGATGGATTTCCCCTGCTGATCGCGAATCAGGCGTCTTTGGACGAGTTGAATCAGCGGCTGTCGGCCCGTCACCAGCCGCCCGTCGGAATGGATCGATTTCGTCCGAACATCGTGGTCGAAGGGCTGGAAGCCTTCGACGAGGATCACGTCTCGGAACTGTCCTTCGGTGCTTTGCGTCTGGGTGTCGTCAAGGCATGCACACGCTGTTCGGTGCCCGACGTGAATCCTGCCACGGGCGAGCCAGGATTGGAGCCTGGTGCCACTTTGGCGGGGTTTAGACAGTTCGATGCAGGCATCCTTTTCGGTCAAAATGCCATCGTGGTCTCAGGCGCAGGAAGCACCCTGCATGTGGGCGCCTCGGGCGAGTTCGAATACGCGTTTTGATGTCCGGGGCTAGAATGTCTGGCTTGTGAACCATGAACGCATTGCGTACCGATAAGTAGATGACGAGTTTCCAGGTTATTGTCGAGCCCTCCGGCCATGCTTTTTCTGTGCAGTCGGGTCAAACCGTCCTCGATGGCGCGATGGCTGCCGGGTTAGTGTTGCCTTATAGTTGTCGCAACGGCGCATGCTCGTCGTGCAAAGGCCGCGTGATCGAAGGCGAAGTCGATGCCGGTCCGTATCCCGCGCAGGCGCTGTCGCCGGAAGAACTGGCCGACGGCTATACGCTGTTCTGTCAGGCCCGTCCGGGTACGGATCTGAAGATCGAGGTGCGCGAAGTTCGCCTGGCTACCGACATTCAGATTCGCAAGATGCCGGTTCGCGTGCAAACCCTGACGCGCCGTGCCGATGACGTGATGGTGGTGCAGCTGCAATTGCCGGCTGCCGACCCGTTCCGCTTCTACGCCGGGCAATACGTCGAGATCATCATGAAAGACGGCGCGCGTCGAAGCTATTCGATGGCCAACGCACCGCATACCGGCAGTCCGCTCGAATTGCACATTCGCCATTTACCCGGTGGGCGGTTCACCGACCACGTGTTCGGCGCGGCTGAAACGCAAATGAAGGAGCGTGAAATTTTGCGGGTGGAGGGGCCGTTCGGTTCGTTCTTCCTGCGCGAAGAAAGCGATAAACCCATCATTCTGTTGGCCAGCGGCACGGGGTTCGCGCCCGTCCAGGCCATCATGCAGCATATGCAGCACATGGGCAGCGAACGTCCGACGGTGCTGTATTGGGGCGGACGTCGCCCTCACGATCTGTATTTGGCCGATGTGGCACGCGAATGGGAGGCGTCCTTGGCCCACTTCCGTTTCGTCCCGGTTGTTTCCGATGCGTTGCCCGAGGACGAGTGGACTGGCCGTACCGGCTTCGTACACGAGGCCGTTCTGGCCGATGTGCCCGACATGAGCGGCTACGAGGTGTATGCCTGTGGCGCGCCAGTCATGGTGGACGCGGCCCGTCGTAGCTTCAGCAGTGCTTGCGGCTTGCCGGAAGAGGCGTTTTTTGCCGACGCGTTCACCTCCGAAGCGGATCTGGCCAAAGGCTGATGGCCGCCTCCGATGCAAGCGCAGGCCGGCCTTACTCATCACAAATGTGAAGAGGTGCGGCCAATCATGGCGTTACATACGGCTAGTCAGAGACCGGCCGCAACATATGACGTTCCCAATGTAAAATCGCGTTTGGTCACATGCAGGCAAAGGCGAGGCATGAAAGTAGCGGTTCTGGGCGGCGGAATCATCGGTGTTTCCACGGCGTGGTGGTTACGCCAGTCTGGGCATGATGTCGAGCTCGTCGAGCGCCGTAGCGGTCCCGCGCAGGAGACCAGCTTCGCCAATGGCGGTCAGATATCGGTGTCTTACGCCGAACCTTGGGCCAATCCCGACGCCCCCCTGAAGATTCTGCGCTGGTTGATGCAGGACGATGCCCCATTGCTGTTCCGCCCTCGACTGGACGCCCGGCAGTGGCGCTGGGCGCTGGCGTTCTTACGAGAGTGCGCGCCAGGGCGTCTTGCGCCCAATATACGATCGATGGTTCGTTTGGCGGAGTACAGCCGCGATACTTTGCGCGGTATGCGTGCCCAGCTCGGGATCGCTTACGACCATCGCGAGCGTGGCATTCTGAGTTTCTACCGCGATCAGGAAGAATTCGACCGTTCGCAGCGTGTAGCCGGCTTAATGCGCGACTACGGTGTAGAGCGCCGGGTGCTGTCGGCCGACGAAGTGGTCGCGATCGAACCGGCCTTGTCGGCACAACGTGCCCATATCGTGGGCGGCGATTTCGCGCCAGATGATGAGAGCGGCGACGTGCATTTGTTTGCGCGCGCGCTGGCCCGGCACGCCGAGCAGGCCGGAGTCGCGTTTCGCTACAACACGCAAGCGACCCGCTTGACGTCCGAGCGAGGGCGAGTGACTGGCCTCGAAATCGTGCGCCCGGATGGCGGATTCGATACGGTGCTCGCCGATGCGTATGTGGTGGCGTTGGCCAGCCACACGCCGCACCTGGTCGAGCCGCTGGGTGTGCCGTGCAATGTCTACCCCACCAAGGGCTATTCGGCCACGTTTGCCGTTCGCGACGACTCGCGCGCGCCGACGGTCAGTCTGACCGATCGGGCGCACAAGGTGGTGATGTCGCGCCTGGGTCAACGCTTGCGTTTGGCGGGCACTGCCGAGATCGGTGGCTACGACCGCGACCTGAGTCAGGCACGCTGCCAAATGCTGGCGCGCTTGGCCGATGAATTGTTTCCTGGCGCCCTCGCCATCGAGGGAGCGACCTATTGGGCGGGCCTGCGCCCGTCTACGCCTTCGAACGTGCCGCTAATCGGGCGCACGCGTCTGGCCAACCTCTACCTGAACACGGGTCACGGCACATTGGGCTGGACTATGGGTGTAGGCTCGGGCCGGGCACTTGCTGACTTGATCGACGGACGCCGTCCCGAACCCGATTTTCCTTTTCTTGGTCAATAATTCATGAAGACTTCCGTGCTGTCGAACAGTGGTTTGTGTTGGTCTGCCCGAGTCAGCGCACTTGCGCTTGCACTGGCCGGTGCGACGTTGGCGTATGCGGCGCCGGTCGAGATTCAAGTCTGGCACGCGCTGCCCGAAGCCAACAAAGACGAGTTCGAAAAACTCGTCAAGCAATACAACAAAGATCAAGACGCCGTGGCCGTCAAGCTGCGCGGCTTCCCGTCGGAATCGGCCTTGGAGGCCGAGGCGCGCGTGGCGGTCAAGGGCAAACAAGCCCCCAACTTGCTGCAATTGGCCGATAACCATTCGCCCGAAGTCGTGGCGGATTCCAAAGCCATTCTGCCGCTGTACCAATTGCTGGCCAAGCATCCGATCAAGGATGTGAATTGGTACTTGCCCCAGACCAGCAGTTTCGTGCGCGACGAACGCAATCGTTTGCTGGCCTTCCCCTGGATGGCCGAAATGCCGGTGATGTTCTACAACATCGACCACTACAAAAAAGCCGGACTGAATGCATTGAAGCCCGCACGCACCTGGGCCGACCTGCAGACCGAGCTGATCGCGCTGCGTGATACGCAAACCTGCCCGTATGCGTCCTCCGAGCAGGTTTCTATTCACCTGGAAAATCTGGCCTCGGTGAACAACCAGTTGTATGTGAGCAACGGCAATGGTTTGACTGCGGCGGGCAATAAAGCGCCACCCGCGGCATTGCAGTTCGACACCTTGTTCATGCGTCACGTGTCTTTGATGGTGACGTGGAAGCGTTCGGAGTTGTTCACCAAGCATACCGCCGACGACACGGCCGATGCGCTGTTCGCCAAAGGCGAATGCTCTGTCTTGACCACCGGTTCGGGTGCGTTTGGCGAGTTTGCCAAAACCCGCCGTTTGGCATTTGGCGTCGCGCCCCTGCCGTACTACCCGCAGGCGACGAAAGAGCCGGGTTTGCCTTTTGTCAGCGGTGCAGCTTTGTGGGCTATCGACGGCAAGCCGGCAGCCGAAGACAAGGCGACCGCTGCGTTTCTGGGCTGGTTGTCCACTCCCGTGGTGGCCACCCAATGGCATCAGCAGACGGGTTACCTGCCTTTGACGGAGGCCGCATTCCGTGCTGCCGACGTGTCGTTCTACGACAAGTACCCCGGCTCGCATAACGTGATCGCTTCGATGCGTGCGCAACCCGGGCCCAATGGCCGTGGTTTCCGAGTGAAGAACTACGATCAGATTCTGCCGATTCTGAACCGCGAAGTGAATGACGCGCTGGAAGGCAAGAAGCCGCCCGTCGCCGCGCTGAGCGCGGCTGCGAATGCGGCCAAGTCGCTGTCGTCGCAGAAGTAATGGTCGGTTGTTTTTGCGGGTATTTTCATCGACGCCGTACAGGATGATTTGATCGAATGATTGGCCGGACCGTGTGCCCGTGCCGATAAAAAGCGCCCCGTCGGGAAACTGACTGGGCGCTTTTTTCTGTCAGGATATCTGCGCATAGGCGCGACGATGGGCTGCGGGCACCATTCGAGTTCGTTCAATCGGACCTGGAGACCAGCATCATGCGCCTCGTCACTCGTTTGCCCGTGATTTGCGGCGTCGTGCTGTCGCTGCCGGCCTGCATGGTGCCGCAGGTTTTGCCTCCATTGGATTCGGTTCCTAGGGCCACAGAGCCGCCCGCGCACGGCGATCCGTTGGTGGCGCAGGGGCCGTTCGATTTTAATTGGCGATTGGAAGGCGATCCGACGGCAGCGCCCTTGCAGGTGTTCAGCAGCGAAACCGGCGTTTGGCTGCATTTCGCAGAAATGGGTCATTTACCCGCTATTTTTGGCGTCGCGGCAAACGGTGCCGAGCGTTTGCTGACGTTTCGACGACAAGCGCCTTATGTTTACCTGCCCGGTTTGTGGGCTGCGCTGCGTTTTCGTGCCGGGCATCGTATAGCGCTGGCAAAACGAGTGCCTCAGCACGTGGCAGAGCGTTCGGGTTCGTTTGCACAGTCGATGCAGTCTAGTGCCGTAGTCGAGCACCCGCCGGCGCAGGATACTCATGGGTCGCGCAACGTTGCCGCGCCATCGACGCAGTACTCAGTCAGCCCTGAGGACGGCAATCTGCCTCGCGCGTTGCGACGCTGGGCGCACGCTGCAGGGTGGACCTTCGAGGCCGAACACTGGACCCTCGCCGCCGATATTCCAATCACGGCAGGTGCGAATTTAGGCAGCGATTTCCATCGGGCTGTTTCCGCCTTGCTGGCCAGCACCGAGATGGCGGATTTGCCCGTGCAGCCGTGTTTTTATCAGAACCGCGTTCTGCGGGTGATCGCCTACGCACAGCGGTGCGATCCGCGCGGGGATGTACCCGATGCCTCTGCATCGGCGCGGCATGCTCGGGGTCTAGCGGTTGGCGGAACGCCGTCATGAGCGATTTCAAACTCGGGCGTCCGTTTTGTCTGCATCACCCACGTTTGACTCGGCGGCGCTCTGACGGGCCCGTCTATCGTCATAGCGGCCCAGCTTGGCCTTTTCCGAGTGGCATCGGTCCGTCTCTTTTTCGCAGAGCTAAGATGGTATGCGCCGCCTGCGCCCTGATGTCCGGCTGTGGCCTGCCGTATCTCCAGCAGGCCGATTCTGCGCGGCAGCGGCAGGCTGTTTTGATCGCTCGAGCCGACCGTTTCGGTCAGGCATTGACCGACCGTGAGGCCCGTCTCGCAGCTCAACATGTCGAATCGCCCTGGTTGACTGGTCGAGCGACGACCCTGGCCCGCGAGGCAGTATTGCCGCGTGCTTTGCAGGCCGATGTAGACACGACCTTGTTGTTTGCAAGCGGTCCTCTCGATCTCCAAACCATCGCGCGTCGCATTCAGCGGGCGGTCGGCATCCCTGTGCGGGTGCTGCCCGACGCGCTTTTGCCCGCCCATCACTTTCTGCCCAGACTGACCGGCGTCGAGGATGCAGCGCCTACGGCGCCCTTGCGCCTGACGCTGCGGGTCGGTCCCGCAGCTTTGCCGCGATTGTTGGACGATGTTGTGGCCAGTCTAGGCGTGTCGTGGCGTTATCGCGACGGCCATATCGAGTTCTTTCGTGTCGATACCCGCGTCTTTCGGATTCGTGCGCTGTCGATGACGGCTCGTGCCGAGGCGCAGCTCGGGCGGGCGGGGCGCGAAGCGCAAGGGGGGGCGGGTGGATTTCAAAACACCTCGCAGACCGTTTTCAGTACTGCGGCGGTCGATACCCTGGAAGCCATACGCGCACGTTTGCAGCCGTTTCTGACACGTGCCGGCGTGTTGGCCGTCCATCCAGGCGGCGATGGCAGCGTGGTCGTCACCGACACGGTTGCCGTGCTGGATCGGATCGAGGCGTTCCTGGAGGTCGAGAATCGCGCGCTCACTCGGCGAGTCCGTTTGGTATTCGAAGAGGTGAGCGTCGATACACACGATCTTCAAAGCCGCTCGATCGATTGGTCGGCGGTCTACGCCGCCGGACGCTTGGCCGCCAGCCTTAAAACCGGTATTGGCATGCCCGAGCACGCCGCCACGACGTCGGTGGGGGCGACGTCGGGACCATGGGCGCGTACCACTGGCCTAGTCGGCGCTTTGAGCCAGTACACCCACGTGCTGCGGCATACGCGCGTGCCTTTGTCTACCTTGAATCGCCGGCCTGTGACGCACGCCGTGAGAACGACGTTTTCATACGTCGATCAGGTGCAACGCGGCGGTATGCGCAGTGCAAGCGACACTATGACGCCCGACCTGGGGGCCACAGTCAGCCAAAAAGAAGAAACCGTCGGCGCGTTTCTGACCGTGTTGCCCGATATCCAGGACGACGGCCGAATGATGTTGTCGGTGGCTTACGACAACACTGTTGCCCAACCGCTCAAGATCCTCACCATGGGCGAAGGCGCGCAATCGGTCCAGGTGCAGCAAGTGGCGATCGATGGCAGCGGCACGGTCCAGCAAATCGAATTGCGAGCGGGCGAACCCAGTCTGATTGCCGGTTTCGACCGACTTCAGCACGATGGCGAGACCAAGCGTTTGGCACCAGGCTGGGCGTGGCTGCTGGGCGGGGCCGATCGCTCTGCTGCACGGCGGGTGACCACGCTGATCTTCGTGACCGCTCAAATCGAGGAGACAGGCGAATGACCCGGCGCGATGTCAATGAGCCATTCGTACACGCCGACGCTGAGCGTGCAATAGCGCTGGTTTTCGGATTGCACTGGATGCCTCTGATCGGCAGCCATGCCAGGCGCGATGCGCGCCAGCGGGCGGCAGTGTTCGGCGCATCGCATTACGCATGTGCGGGCGAATCGAGCGTCGCGTTGGGCGTGGTTCGCTGGCCTCGGCACGCGGTCGGTCTCAAGCCCGGTTGGCATCGCGTCGCCGCCGCCGCGATCTACGCGGCCAGGGCGGGGCAGGGGCTACACCTCGACATCTATCGCTTATCGGATCAGCGCTATTGGCTGGTTGGCGCTCGTGCCGGTGTTGTGTTGTCACGCACCGATCGCCTGTTTGTCGATGACCAGGCCGCCCGTCAGGCTCGTGCCGAAGTCTGTCGGGCCGTGGGCTCGACGATGCGGCAAGCCTAGAAATCCCAATCGATGCTTGTCCGGATTTCGCTATTGACAGTCCGTCGGGCGCGATGCTGCACCGATTAACGGCCCTGGAAGGCGTGGCCAGACGTCATCGGTGGCCGCTGCTAGTCGCGGGTGTGCTCTCGTTCGGAGCAGCTTCTGGGTTATGGCGAAGCAGCGTGCCGAATGCCCACGTCGTCGCCGATGGTGCCGATCAATCCGAGCAGGATCTGGACATCGCTACGGTCGATCCTACCGAAACATGGATCGCCGCCATGCACGGGCAATGGCGTGGGGCGCCTGCCCTGACGGCTATCTACGACCGCTTTCGGCAGCTTCCCGTCCGGCTCGATGGGTGGGCATTGGCACATGCGCGGTGCCTGTGGGAAAACGACGCTTGGGCGTGTCGTGCCCAGTACGTACGCGATGACGCTCGTGCGACCAATCAGTCGCTGGCCGATGCCGTGTCGAGCGACTGGTCCTTGTCGTTCACCCCTGTGGATCATGCTTATCTGTCCTGGCGCGAAGCCCAGGCGGGGCAAGCGGCGAAGTGGGGGGCTTGGCCGGCCTCGACCGAGGTCGATTTGACGTGGATATCGGCTTTGCAGCACATTGCTCCAGCTTTTACCCACTTGTCCATCGGCGCACCGGAAACATTTTCGATGCTCGCCGATTCTGGACGAGCCGAGCCTGGGTCTAGATCTTGGCCGGTGTGGCCGGACGGTGCGCCGGGCCGCCGTGCCGTCGACGCACAGGGCCCCATGCGGTCGTTTGCACTATGGCCGCATGCGCCGCACACCGTCTGGACCGAGGCGGCATTGACCGTTCGCGAGTCGTCTGGCGAAGGATTAACCGATAGCCGGATTCATATGTTGATCAGAGGGTGGATTCATGAGCGCAACCATGCGGCGGGATGACGCAGCGTGGTGGCGGGTAGTGCGTGCCGCGTGCGCTACATTGGCGGCGCTGGCCGCCGGCATTTCTTCGGCGCGTGCCGTTGAGGGCGCGGTGGACGCCGCCGATGCCGCCGCACCCTTGGCCTTATCCGAGCGTTTTGAAACCGAGGCAACGCTGGTGCGCGACTGGCTTGAGATGGAAGCTCGCCATGCGCGTCGCAGTATGAAGCCTTTGCAGGGCGAGCCTGCGACACCTGTTGCTCCTTCTGTCGAATTAGTCGCTATTTATGGCATCGGGCGAGATTTGGGTGCCGAATTGCGCATTGGTGGTGCGCGCCATGTACTGATACCCAGTTCGGGGGCAGGGCGTGCCACCGATGGCAAAGGGGCCGACAGCTTGATCGCAGAACATATCGCCGGATCCTGCTTGACCTTGCGCTATCGGCGAACCGTTCGTCGTTTGTGCTTGCCAGCCATGGCTGAGCCTATGGCCAAGCAGTCGTCCAAAGCAAAACCTATTGCCACCGGCAAGGGGCAAGACAATGGATGATAGACGGCATGTCGCGAGCGCGAGGCGTCTGCGTTCATACCAAGGGTGCTGGGGGCGCATTCAATCCTGGGCAGGCGGTGGTACACGATCGATCGATCCAGTCATTTCTACGCCCGTGCATGCGGTGCTGGGCGATATTGCCGATGCACAGGCGTGGTCGACATGGCAGCCACCGTTGCGCCGTCTGCTGTCGGATCAACTCGATCTGGGGCCCTTGTACGGTCGTATCTGTCCGGTCGAGCGAGGTAACGGCCGGGTGGCGTTACTCGTGTTGACGGAATACGCCCGCAGCGACGAAGCCGATGCGGTCGAGGGTCTGCTTGTCCAGCGAGGGTGGTTCTTGGATTCGCCATCGCGTTGGTGTGTGCCTGCACCGCTGCTACTGGCGATTGTCGGACGCAAAACCATCGATCCCCGCTCGGGGTCGAACGACACCACCCGTTCGGCGCTGGGTGCCGCGTTCG
The DNA here is from genome assembly GCA_945903445.1 of Bordetella parapertussis. Classification (GTDB taxonomy): domain Bacteria; phylum Pseudomonadota; class Gammaproteobacteria; order Burkholderiales; family Burkholderiaceae_B; genus Schauerella. The sequence continues at coordinate 27,106 of CAMDNZ010000024.1, read as the reverse complement.
ACAATATCGTCGAGTGGGCGGTGAAGCATGGCGCCAGCGATATTCATTTCAACCTGCGTATGGCCGATGCCGAATCGATGCTGCGTTTCACGCTCGATGGCCGCTACGTCGCGTCGGATCGATTCAAGACGCTACCCACTGCCACCGCCCTCGATATGCTGGCAGTGGCGTGGATGCGGGTGCGAGGCGGGCAGGGCGCGCTATTCGATCCCCATGCCGAGCAGCAAGGGCGCATCGACATGCAGGTGGGCCGCGAAAACGTCCTGTTGCGGTGGGCTTCTCTGGCAACCGATGCTGGACCCGCCGTGTGCTTGCGGGTGCTACGCCCGCATGCTTGCAACGGCCATGCCGATCTGGGCGTTTTGGGTTACTTGCCCAGCCAGATCGAAGCGCTGCAGGCTGCTCGAGATCGTGATGGCGGCGCCATCGTGTTGGCCGGAACCGTAGGATCGGGCAAGTCTAGTACCTTGGCGACACTGCTAAACGGCATACCCGGCACGCGTAAGCTTGTGACCTTGGAAGACCCCGTGGAATACGGCATTGCCGGTGCATTGCAATCCAGTATTTGTCGCCGCCTGGATCGCGACGACGATCAGGCATTTACCGCCAAACTGCGGACCGTCAAGCGATCGGCGTTGGACGATCTGCTGATTGGCGAGGTGCGCGATCGCCAGACGGGACAAGCCTTCATGGATATCGTCGCCAGTGGCACACGGGTGTATGCCACGACGCATGCAGGATCGGCACTGCTGGTGCCCGAGCGCTTGGCATCGGACTTCATTGGCGTGTCGCGCGATCTGTTGGCCAGTCCGGGCATTCTGAAGTTAATCGTCTACCAAATGCTGTTGCCCAGGCTCTGCACGGGTTGCGCTACGCCCTGGCTAGAGGCCGCTACGCCCGCCGAGCTCGCTAGGTTCGAGCCGCTTGGCGTGTCGCTGGCCGACGTACGCCGACGCTCGCCGCAAGGCTGCCCGCAATGCCGTGGTGAAGCGCAGTCGTTGTGGGGGTACGCTGGACGGACTGTCGTGGCCGAGTGCTTCGATCCGAACGCGGACGACACCATCCTGACGTGTATTCGGCAAGGCGACAACGTTGGGTTGGCACGCTGGAGAAGCCATCGACCTCGCAGCGCTGTCGATAACGCCGATATGCACAACAAGGATGTCGCGCAATGCGCGCTGTACAAGGTGTTTCAAGGTGAGTTGGATCTGGCTGACGTCTTCGGTCGCCATGATTCTCGGGCGCTTCACCTTCACGGCGGGAAACGGTTATGAGCGTCGTGTCCTGGCGAGACAGCTGGCATATGCGACGTACTCGCGCCGATTACTACACCTATCTGGGCGATCTGTTGGGTGTGTTGGCGGGCCGCCGCTCGCTGGCCGACGTATTTGCCGATGATGCGCGCAGGTATGGGCCAGCGACCGCCAGAGGCCGGGTAGCGGCTATCTGGTGCGATCGTCTCGAAGTGACGGGCGGCGATTTGGCACAAACCTGGACGGGCAGCTTTCCCGCTGCCGATCTAGCACTGATCGAAGTGGCCCAACACGCGGGTTCGCAGGCGCTGGCTGGCGTGCTGATCGGTCTGGGCGAGACGACGCTTCTGGCGCAGCGTCTGCGCAGCCAATTGTGGCAAACCGTGGCCGCGGGCGTGGCGGCGTGGGTCGTAGTGTGGCTGTTGTTGTGGGCGATGCCGATCTATACGGTGCCGCGTCTGGCCGAGGTATTCGCCGACGCCCCGCCGCCTTTGCCGGGTAGTGCCAGCGCCCGTTTGTTCGCGTGGTCGGCATGGTCTGCACCCCTCTTGCCATGGGTAGGGCCGACGCTGGCAGCGATGCCTTTAGCGCTGTGTTTCGCTGCACCGCGCTGGTCTGGGGCGATGCGTGCTCGCTTGGACTCATGGCCCATGCTTCGCATCTATCGCGATATTCAAGCGATTCGATTCTTGCACGTGCTGGCCCTGCTGTTGCGCGACGTGCAGGCGACAGATGCCCGCTTGGCCGCTGCGTTATCCACGATTGCCCAGCACTCGCCGCCTTGGCTGCGCGCGCATGTGCATGCCATGTGCATGAGATTGGATGCGGGCGTGATCGACGTATCGGCGTTCGATACCGGTCTGCTGGATCCGCCTGTGTATTGGTTTTTAGCCGATGCAGTCGAAGCGCGTGGGCTGAACACCGGGTTGCAAGCTGCACGCGAGCGAGTGGTTTTCGGTCTGAGCACCAGGGTGGCGAACGAATCATTGACATGGCGTTGGGCCCTGCTGCTGGGCGCAGTAGGCTTGGCGTTAGGAATTGCGGGGTGGCACTTTATGGCCATCGACGAACTGCGGCGGGGACTGGCCCAGACGTGGGGCGGTGGATAGCCCGGATGTGGGGCGGTGATTAACGCAGATATAGGGCGTTGGAACACCGAAGTGGGGTGGGGGCTGTCGATTTGCGGCGTGGCCGGTCGCGAGCAAGAAAAAGGAGCGTTCGATGCGCCAGATTGGATATGCTATTTCCGGGGACAATGCCAAGCGCGTGATGAAAATGTCGCCGACCCGGCAAGCTATGAGATGCTCGACCCATCAACAAGGCATTTCTCTGGTCGAGGTCGCCATCGTCACGGCGATCGTCGTGCTGGTGGCCATCATCGGCATCCCGGCGGTGGGCGCTTTCGTGATCGAGCATAAAGTGCCGAAGGTGGCCGAGGCTGTGCAGCGCTTTGCGGTTCGTACTCAGGTGAATGCTCAGGGCGGTGGCGATGCACCCTATCTGGGTTTGGATACCGGCGTATTGGCTCGTGCGCTGCGCGAGAACACGGTGTTCGACGTTCGAGGCACGGGTGCTGGCGCGAGTGTCGCGCATGGTTTGGGCCAGGGAGGCGTGCTGACCCTGGCACCGGGGCGATCTCAGGCGGGCGGCGCGGGCACGGCTTTTACGCTCACCCTCACTCGCGTCAATCATGCTGCATGTCCTGCATTGGCGTCGATTCTGCAAGGCACTGCCGGCATGGTGCGTCTTGTGGCCACTGGCGGTGGGGGAATTGTATTGAAGAACGCCTGGGCCACGCCGCAGCAGAGATACAGCGCGGCGCGCACCGCACAAGCTTGTACGCACGGTGACGCGAACGATTTTGTGTTCGAGTACCGGTGATGAATGCATTCGTTCGAATCCGCGGTCGAACCTGCCGACAAAGCCGACAGGAGGGCTGGGCATTGGCCGAGGTGACGTTGGCGTTGGTGTTAGCGACGTTGCTGGCGATATGGCAGGCGGGCACCGATGTTGCGCGAGTTCGAGATGCGCGTGCCGAGGCGGCTGGCCAGTGGCTGTCTCAGGTCCGTCTGGCAGTGGATCAAATGCTTCGGGCGCATTACGACGCGTTAGCCAATGGCGCCATGCCACTTGGCGCGACCGGTCAGCCCCTTTTTTCCCAAGCGCTCGCCCCGACGCTGGCCGAACTGCGGCACGCCGGTCATTTGCCACCCGATTACGCGAGCGTCAGTGCACTTGGCTTCACGGTGGCGGTGTCGATCACGGTTGCCGAACCCTGTCCTGGCCTGGGCTGTCGGCTGGACGCCGTGATCGCTGCCGTCAGCCCGACAAACACCAGTCCCTGGCTGGGTAGTCTCGACGAGCGCGCAGTGATCAGTCGAACCTTGGAAGGTTATGCGCTTCAGGTCAGGGCGGCGGATGCCCGCCAGTGGCGAGGTCCCATGCTGGCCTTGCCTGCCACGTGCCAAGGCGCGTCGACCGCTTGGCCGGTCGGCAGCTTGAGCGCCTGGGCGGGCATGGATCGCAGCAGCACGCTGGCGTATCTGCGAGTTGGGGACACCCGTGACCCGGATTTCAAAGGGCCATTGACTGTGGCAGGTTCGATCGCAGCCCAAGGTGCAGTGCTGGCAGGCGATGTCCGTGCGTCGGGTGGCATTCATGCCGGACAAAACATATATGCCAGGCAAAGTATCCGTGCAGGGCAAAGCATTCATGCTGAACAGGACATACACGCGGGCACGCACGTACGTGCGACCGGCAGCGTGTCCGCTCAAGGCAACCTTTATGCCAGTGGCTGGATCCAACCCGACTACTTAGCGGTATCTAGTCATGGCTGCGCCGTGCCGGGCGCTATTGGGCGCGATTACTCAGGCGAACCGCTGTCATGCATACGCGGGCAATGGCGGTACAGCGATGGCGCTTTCGGCGGCGCATTCACACGAATCGCCCGAGAGCCTTGTGGGCGAGCCGGCGGCGTCAATCCGCGTACCGGCACATGTGCCTGTCCAGCCGGATTCCGGGCGATCAAAGTCTATAGCGAGTCTCCCGATTGGTACTGGGAACGCCCTCAAGAACGTGCGGCCTGGGTGTGCGTGCGTTGAGCGCCGCTCGGATTTAATGCGTTCGACTCGGTCAACCCCTATAATGAAAAATTCGCCTTATTGCCGGTTCGTGAAGATGAAATCGTCCGAGATTCGCCAGAAATTTTTGCAGTTCTTTCAGTCCAAGGGGCACACGATCGTCCCGTCGTCGTCGCTGGTCCCCGGCAACGACCCGACTTTGCTATTCACGAACTCGGGCATGGTCCAGTTCAAGGACGTCTTCACGGCCAAGGAAACGCGCAGCTATAGTCGTGCGACCTCGTCGCAGCGCTGCGTGCGGGCCGGCGGCAAGCACAACGACCTCGAAAACGTGGGCTACACCGCTCGTCACCACACGTTCTTCGAAATGCTGGGCAATTTCAGCTTCGGCGATTACTTCAAGCGCGACGCTATCCTGAACGCCTGGGAGCTGTTGACCACCGTCTACAAACTGCCCGCCGAAAAACTCTGGGTCACGGTATATCAGGAAGACGACGAAGCCTACGACATCTGGTTGAAAGAAGTTGGCGTGCCGGCCGAGCGCATCATCCGCATCGGCGACAACAAAGGTGCACGTTATGCTTCGGACAACTTCTGGCAAATGGCCGATACCGGTCCGTGTGGCCCGTGCTCCGAGATTTTCTACGATCACGGCCCCGACGTCTGGGGTGGCCCTCCGGGGTCGCCCGAAGAGGACGGCGACCGCTACATCGAGATCTGGAACCTCGTGTTCATGCAGTTCGAACGCGATGCGGCGGGCAATATGCCGCGCCTGCCCAAACCCTGCGTCGATACCGGCATGGGCCTCGAACGCCTGTCGGCCGTGCTGCAACACGTACATTCCAACTACGAAATCGACCTGTTCCAGACGCTCATCAAGGCCGCTGCGCGTGCCACCGACACGACCGACCTGAGCAAGGATTCGCTCAAGGTGATTGCCGATCACATCCGCGCCTGCGCGTTTCTGGTGGTCGATGGCATCATCCCCAGCAACGAAGGCCGGGGCTATGTATTGCGCCGTATCGTGCGCCGTGCCTTGCGTCACGGCTACAAGCTGGGTCAGACCAAGCCGTTCTTTCACAGTATCGTGCCCGATCTGGTCGCCGAGATGGGCAAGGCCTATCCTGAGCTGGCCGAGCAAGCCGAGCGCGTCATCCAGGTGCTGCGCCAGGAAGAAGAGCGTTTTGGCGAAACCCTCGAAAACGGCATGCGTATTCTGGACGTCGCCTTGGCGCAGTTGCCTGCCGGTCAGGCACTGGACGGCAACACGCTGTTTACGCTGTACGACACCTATGGCTTCCCGGTGGATCTGACCGCCGACATCTGCCGCGAGCGCGAGGTCGACGTCGATCTGGAGGGTTTCGACTCCGCCATGACTCGCCAGCGCAATCAGGCACGCGCTGCAGGTAAGTTCAAAGCGGTCGAAGGTCTTCAGTACGACGGCGAGCAGACCCGTTTCGAAGGCTACGACAATCTGGCGTTCGATCACGCCGTCGTCAAGGCGATGTATGTCGAGGGTGTGAAAACCGATTCGATCGACGCCGGTGTGCAGGCTGTGGTGGTACTGGATGCCACGCCGTTTTATGCCGAATCGGGCGGTCAGGTAGGCGACACGGGCGTATTCGAGGAGGCGGGCGTGCGTTTCGACTTGGCCGATACCGTCAAGATTCAACCGGGTGTGTTTGGCCATCACGGCGTGCTGTCCGAGGGCCGTTTGGCCGTGGGCGATGCAGTCATAGCACGCGTGGATGTGGCACGCCGCGCCCGCACGGCACGGAATCACTCGGCCACCCATCTGCTGCACAAAGCACTGCGTCTGGTGCTTGGCAATCACGTTCAGCAGCGCGGCTCTTTGGTCGATCCCGACAAGACGCGTTTCGACTTCGCCCAGGACGCGCCTATGACGGCCGAGCAAATTGCCGAGGTCGAGCGCATCGTCAACGCCGAAGTGCTGGCCAATCACCCGACCGAGTCGCGTGTGATGGGTTACGACGAGGCGGTGCAGGGTGGTGCGACTGCGCTGTTCGGCGAGAAATACGGTGACCAAGTGCGCGTCATCGACATCGGCTTCTCACGCGAGCTATGCGGCGGTACCCATGTGCTGCGCACCGGCGACATCGGTCTGTTCAAGATCGTCGCCGAAGGCGGCGTGGCCGCCGGCGTGCGCCGTATCGAGGGCATCACGGGCGATAACGCCTTAGCGTGGGTGCAGGGACAGACAGCGTTGATCGGCCGCTTGGCGGGTCAGTTGCGCGCCGCGCCTGCCGAATTGCCCGAGCGTATCGCGCAGGTGCAAGATCAACTCAAGGCGCTCGAGAAAGAGCTCGAGAGCTTGCGCGCCAAGGCCGCGTCTAGCGCGGGCTCCGATCTGGCTCGCCAGGCCGTCGCGGTGAAGGGCGTGCAGGTGTTGGCCGCTCACGTGGGCGACGTCGATCCCAAGGCGTTGCGTGGCATGGCCGATCAGATCAAGAACACGCTCAAAACGGCCGTGGTGCTGTTGGCGGCCGGGTCGGAGGGCAAAATCAGTGTAGTGGGCGGCGTCACGGCCGACCTGACCGCTCGCGTCAAAGCAGGCGATCTCGTCGGCTTCGTGGCAGCGCAAGTCGGCGGTAAGGGCGGTGGTCGCCCCGATATGGCCATGGGCGGCGGTACCGATCTGGCCGCCTTGCCCGCAGCCGTGGCCAGCGTTCAAGGCTGGGTCGATGAGCGGCTCTGATCCGCACGCCGACGACGTGTCCGGCAAAAACTCGTCGAACCGCGGTTTCTTGGGTAAGGACTTATCGTCTAAAGGTTCGTCGGACGACGGTTTGCCAGGGGTAAGTGCCCCGGCGCAAGCCGCAGCCAGAGCAGCGCATGCCGTGGCCGCCACGGTCGATGCGCGTGGTATGGCGTGTCCCTTGCCCATCTTGAAGGCCAAAAAAGCGTTATCTCAATTGGAAAGTGGTCAGATTTTGTCGGTCTCGACCACGGATCGAAATGCGGTGCGGGATTTTCAAGCATTTTGTACGCAGTCCCGAAACGTCTTGCTGGAACAGGTGCAGACTGATACTGTGTGTACCCACTTCATCGCCCGCCGTTGAAGCATTTCGCTTCGCAGTGGCGCGCCTACACAACGCCGACTTCCCGTCTTGCATGGCTTTGATTGCGTAAGCACATTGAAGCCTGCTATATTAGCGGGCTTGTCATTAACGAATTTAGGGATTACCTATGGTGGTGATTCGCCTGGCCCGCGGAGGGTCCAAGAAGCGTCCGTTTTACAACCTGGTAGCCACCGATTCGCGTAACCGTCGCGACGGTCGCTTCATCGAACGCGTGGGTTTTTACAACCCCGTGGCTAACGCTGGTGACGAGAAATTGCGTATCGCAATGGATCGCGTGACCTACTGGACCGGCAACGGCGCCCAGTTGTCGCCCGCTGTAGAGCGTCTGGTCAAGGAATTCTCGGCCAAGGCATCCGCCGCAGCCTAAGGCTGTAGGCGGCATGATGGGTCGGTCAGGGGGCGCCTCTGAGAAGGCGTATCCGGTAGCATGGCACCATGCGGGGCCCTCGGCTTAGCCGGTAGGTTTTCGCAAGCTTTTATCAGCACAGGTGTGACATGACTTCCAAGACTTCGCCCGTCGCGCAGACGCCTCAAGATCTCGTCGATCTCGGTCGCGTCGTATCGGCTTACGGCATCAAAGGCTGGATCAAACTTCAGCCTTTTTCCGCACATGCCGATGTATTGCGTTCTGCCAAGCAGTGGTGGTTGACGCGCCCTGTGCCGCTTGCGGCACAGGGCGTTGTTGCGTCTGCGCCATTCGCTATGACTGTCGCGCGAGTGCGCAGCCAGGGCAGCGACTTGGTCGCACACTTCGAGGGCATGGACGATCGCGACGAGGCAGAAGCCCTCAAGGGCTGCGTCATCGGCGTGTCGCGCGAGGCCTTTCCGCAAGCGAACGACGACGAGTTCTATTGGGTCGATCTGGTCGGTTGCGACGTTTACGGCTTGGACGAGGCCGATCAACCCGCCTTGATCGGTGCGGTCCACGAAGTGCTGGATAACGGCGCGCATGGCGTGCTGAAGATTCACGTCCATCGGATCGATGCCATGTCGGGCGAGCGCAGTCCTGTGCTGGATACACGCCAGCGGCCTGTCGATATGCTCGTTCCTTTTGTATCGGCACACGTCCACAATGTCGATCTCGCGGCGCGCCGCATCGATACCGACTGGCCGACGACCTTCTGATGCGTTTCGACGTCATTAGTCTTTTTCCCGAGATGTTCGCCACGGTTCGCGATAGCGGCGTGACGGGCCGCGCGCATGCGCAAGGGCGCTGGGCCTTGCACGCCTGGAATCCGCGCGATGCCACGCACGACGTGCATCGCACCGTGGACGACCGACCCTACGGCGGTGGTCCAGGCATGGTGATGATGGCCGAGCCGCTGCGGGCGTCCATCGATCGGATTCGAACGTCTCAGTTGGAGGCGTCGGGTCGCCGAGGCAGCCCGCATACACGTCCGGTCATTCTGTTGTCGCCCACCGGTCATCGCTTCGATCAAGCCGCCGCACAGCAGATGGCCGGTGGCGCCGGCGCCATTTTTATCTGCGGTCGCTACGAAGGCGTCGATCAGCGTTTCATCGACACTCACGTCGATGAGGAATGGTCGATCGGCGACTTCGTGTTGTCCGGGGGAGAAATCGCCGCCCTGGCTATGATCGACGCGGTGGTTCGCTTGTTGCCAGGCGTGCTGAACGACAGCGATTCAGCTCGTTTCGACTCTTTCCACGATGCGATGTCTGGCTTATTGGACAGCCCGCACTATACCCGCCCCGAGGTGTTGGATGGTGTGCCCGTGCCAGATGTGTTGTTGTCCGGCCATCACGCCAAAATAGCGGTATGGCGGCGTGAGCAATCCTTGCGGCTGACGGCGACCCGGCGCCCGGATCTCATTGCCACGGCCCGTGCAGCCGGTCGTCTGACGGCAGCCGATGAGCGTTATCTCGCAACGCTCGGTTGTCTCTGAGCCGTTCTTCTAAGGTTGTCTCGGCGCTGCTCGCCTTAGATTGAGTCGCCCTACAGCCAACGTGCTTCGACGATCAGCAAGAAAATAGGCCATGGCATGGTGGTCGCCGCGCCTTATTCGATGAAGACGCTATCGATCGTGGATACCGCAGCTATGTTCATGCTGGGTGGATCGATTCTGGTGCACGGCGTTCCTGCGCTGGCTGCCGGGGTCGAATCGGTGGTGGCGCCGAGCAGTTCGAACGGCTTGATTCAAAATCTGGTGAGCACGCTACTGGGTGCGTTGGTCGGTATCGTGGCAGGCGGTGTCGTGGTGGCCATTGTCATACCGTGCCGGAAGAGGTGCGAGCTAATTGAAACGGATGAGATGCACTGAACGTGGAAGCCAGGCCGCACTGGTTTAATTGTGAGCTTCTCAGGGGAACAAGTCTGCCATACCCGAAAAGGATAGCCATGGCCACCGAGTACCTCGATTTATCATCTTGCGCCTACGCCCAACTTCATCGACGTCAATGCCACATTGAGAGATTATTCCGCCTATCCTTTATGAACTAGAGTTTGCAGCGCTAGGGGTGATTCACTGGGATCAAATCATTGGCTGGGAGCGCGTGGCAGGGCGTGGATCTTCCGTTGTCCGCAACCCCGATTACCGCGAATGGTTGTACGCGGGTTCGAGTTTTTCTGGGCCTCAACCCCAACTTGCCGGCTTTCCGCAATCGCATCCTGCTTGGGGAATTGAACCCTGGTCTGCTTTTGCGACCTGTAGTGAACGGTCGTCGATCTATTCGGTTCTGTTCTGAGGTCTTCTTGCTGCGGCACGCAGTGAACCGGTCTGCTACCCCTAAACAGTCCTCGCAGGCGCACGGGGAGGAGATGTTCGAATCGGCCCTTAGGCAAACCACGAGGCGAATTCTTATCGTCGTCAACTAAGGCGATCCAATCAATCGAACGCTGCCGCTCCGGCTCGACCACTGCAACCGGCGCGCGGGTATACGCAGGGGCATTGGGCCTTGCACGCCTGGAATCCGCGCGATGCCACGCACGACGCGCATCGCACGGTGGACGGCCGCCTCTATGGTGGTGATCTCGGCATGGTGATGAAGGCCGAGCCGCTGCGAGTCTTGGTCGAGCGTATTCGGGCGTCTCCGTCGAGCACTTCGGTTGGCCAGGATGTCTCCGACAGCAAACTCAGTGCCAAATCTCTCTCCGACATTCCGGACGGCCTTGCGGTCATTCTACTGTGGCTCACGGGACGGCGATTCGCCATCCCGATTTAATCGCCGCTGCGCGGTTGGCAGGCGCGCTGTCAAAGTCCGACGAAGATTGTCTCCCTAGTTTGGATGCGAATTGATCGAATTGGTTCGCGCTGGATTTGGTGCTAACTAAATGTAACTTTCCGGGGGTTCTGAAAGCCTGTCCGATTGCCGTGTGATTTCATAGACCGCTCTTATTGAATTTTTGAGTTTTTCGTTTAATTAATGGAGAAAGTTATGCGAATTAATCATGCCCTTGGAATGATCCCGTTTCTGGCGCTGTCGATGCTGAATCCCGCTGCTGCTACAGAAGAGAAATACCCGATTAAAGTGCATTCGATTCATTACAATGCCAGCGATTGCTACATTTCGTTCACGGGGGATAAAATAGATTTTAACGAAAAATTAAGATTGGTAGAAAACAGAGGTAATAATGGCAATTATCGTATTTGCGCCATGGCTGAGAGAGCTTATTATCTCAATCAGGCGGTGATGGTTAAATTTAATTATCCGGGAAATAATACTCAGGTAGTTAGGAGTTTGACCTTAAATGAAGAGAAGTGGTAATTCCCGCCAGCCTTTATGCTGTGAGAATTTTCAACGGCGTCTCTAATTGAGGATGTAGATTAAAAGTCGATCGGCGACTTACAACTGGCCCGGGGAGAAGTCGATTGTTTATGATCGTCGTGGCAGCGACCTGACGAGACACTTTTGCCCGATACGCATGCTTACAGGGCTTGTCACACTCACTCGTTAATCTCGCCGCTATCGTGCACTTGGACGAGTGGGGCGTGGCATTGTCGTCGCCGCCCCAGACCTGAAAAACCCTGTCGATCGTAGGCACTGCCGTGATGCGTTGATACGAAAAGTCCGGTGGCACCTCTGCCGCCTCCCGGCACGCAAGCGGCATGCTCTCCATAAATGATTCGGCCCCCGCGTGTGGAGCACGCGGGGGCCGATGAGCGGGTTTCAATGCGCAGGGCGAGATACGCTACTTATCGTACGGGCAATCAACCCTTCAGCTTGCCGCGCTGCTCGCGCACCTTGCCCAAGGTGTCCTCGAACTGAGCGATGCGTTCGCGCTCCTGCTCGACGACGGCTGCCGGGGCCCGGGCCACGAACCCTTCGTTGGCCAATTTGGCCGAGCACCGGGTGATCTCGCCTTCTAGCCGAGCGATTTCCTTGTCCAGGCGTGCCCGCTCCGCGGCGACATCGATTCCCACGCGTAGCATCAACTGCACATTGCCCACGACTTGTACCGGTGCACCCACGTCCGGCAAGGTATCGACGATCTCGACCTCGGCCAGCTTGGCCAGCGCGGCCAGATAGGGCGCGTTGCGCATCAGCACCGCCTTGTCGCCTGCCGCGATCAGCGGAACGCGTTGCGACGGCGCCAGGCCCATCTCGCCGCGCAGTGCCCGAATGGCGTCGACCTGAGCTTTCAAGGCGCCGATGTCCGCGGTCGCCTCCGCGTTGTCCCATGTGGGATGTGCAACAGGGTAGGGTTGCACGCTGATGCTGGCCTCTTGACCTTCCACGCGCTTGCCGGCCGCGACTGCCACGGTTTGCCACAATGCCTCGGTAATGAACGGAATGATGGGGTGGGCCAGCCGTAACATCACTTCCAGCACGCGGATCAGTGTCTGGCGAGTGCCGGCTTGCTGTGCGGGCGACCCGCGCTGGATCTGCACCTTGGCCAGTTCGACATACCAATCGCAGTACTCGTCCCACACGAAGCGATAAATCGCATTGGCGATGTTGTCGAAGCGGTAGTCGTCGAAGCCCTTGGCCACTTCGCGTTCGACATCTTGCAAGGCGCTCAGAATCCAGCGGTCGGCAAACGACAGTTCGGCAGTCTCGGTCGCCGCAGGGGCGTCCGACGTGTTCATCAGTACATAGCGAGTCGCATTCCACAGCTTGTTGCAGAAGTTCCGATAGCCTTCGCAGCGCTTCAGATCGAAGTTGATATTGCGACCCAGGGTGGCATAGGCCGCCATAGTGAAGCGCAGGGCATCGGCGCCAAACGCCGGAATGCCGTCGGCGAATTCCTTGCGAGTGGCTTTTTCGATCGAGCCCGCCTGCTTGGGATTCATCAGTCCAAAGGTACGCTTAGCGACCAGAGCTTCCACGTCGATGCCGTCGATCAGATCCACCGGGTCCAGGGTGTTGCCCTTGGACTTGCTCATTTTCTGGCCTGACGCATCCCGCACCAGTCCGTGTACATACACGTGTTTGAACGGGATCTGGCCGGTCAGATGGGTGCTCATCATCACCATCCGGGCAACCCAGAAGAAAATGATGTCGAAGCCGGTGACCAGCACGCTGGACGGCAGGTAGCGCGCCAGATCCGGCGTTTGCTCGGGCCAGCCCAGGGTGGTGAAAGGCACCAGTGCCGACGAGAACCACGTGTCCAGCACGTCTTCGTCGCGCCGCAGGGGGCCGGTCACACCGGCCGCACGCGCCTGTTCGAGTGCTGCGGCTTCGTCGCGGGCCACGAACACTTGGCCGTCTTCGGCGTACCAGGCAGGAATCTGATGGCCCCACCACAACTGGCGCGAAATACACCAATCCTGGATGTTCTCCAGCCACTGGTTATAGGTGGTGGTCCAGTTCTCGGGATAGAACTTCACCCGGCCGTCGGCCACGACCTCCAGGGCGACTTCGGTGATGCTCTTGCCAGGGTTCAGCGTGCCTTCGGGGGCGGGCTTGCTCATGGCGACGAACCACTGGTCGGTCAGCATGGGTTCGAGCACCACGCCGGTCCGATCGCCGCGCGGCTGCATCATCTTGTGCGCTTGCACCATGACCAGATAGCCGTCGGTGTCCAGCTGGGCCACCACCGCGCGGCGGGCGTCGTAGCGATCCATGCCCTGGAACTGGGCGGGGCCGTTGTGGTTGATCCTGGCGTCCAGCGTGAAGATCTCGATCAGCGGCAGGCCGTGGCGCAGGGCGCAGGCGTAGTCGTTGAAGTCGTGCGCGCCGGTAATCTTGACGCAACCCGTACCGAAGGCGGGGTCGACGAAATCGTCGGCGATGATGGGAATGTTCCGGTCGCACAGCGGCAGCTCGACTAACTTGCCCACCAGATGGGCATAGCGGGCGTCGTCGGGATGCACGCACAGGGCGCCATCGGCCAGCATGGTCTCGGGACGGGTGGTGGCGATGCTCATGCCGCGCAGGGTGACGGTCTCGCCCTCTGCGTTGGTGATGGTCTGCGGGCCGTCTACGAACGGGTACAGGATGTGCCACATATGGCCATCGGCTTCTTCGCTCAGTACTTCCAGGTCGGACACCGCCGTCAGCAGCACGGGATCCCAATTCACCAGTCGCTTGCCGCGATAGATCAAGCCTTGCTCGTACAGCCGCACGAAGGTCTCGCGCACGCCGGCCGACATCCGATCGTCCATGGTGAAGTATTCGCGCGGCCAGTCGGCCGACGAACCCAGGCGGCGCACCTGGCTGGTAATGGTATTGCCGGAGGTCTCTTTCCAGGCCCACACCTTATCCAAAAACGCCGGGCGGCCCAGGTCGTGGCGGCTCACGCCTTGCGCGTCCAACTGGCGTTCGACCACGATCTGCGTGGCGATGCCGGCGTGATCGGTGCCGGGAACGAAGGCGGTGTCGTCGCCCGACATCCGACGCCAGCGCACCAGCGCGTCCATGATGGTGTGGTTGAACGCGTGACCCATGTGCAGCGTGCCGGTCACATTAGGTGGCGGAAACTGAATGACATAGGGGGTGCCACTACCAGTCTGGACATGTCGTCCGGCCGAGAAATAGTTCTTGGCTACCCAGCGGTCGTACCAGGAGCGTTCGATCGCGGCCGGCTCGAAGCTTTTGGGCAGATCGGTCTGAGGGGCGTCGGCGGGAATGCCTGAAGGGGCAGATGCAGTCATGAGTTGATTCGGTAGGAGCGGGCGGCCAGGCCATGCAAGGCTGGGCGAACCCATCATTCTATGATGTTCTTTGGACATGTTGACATGATAGAATACCGGGTTACTGTAAACCATTGTTTTTGTGGAGTTTCCATGACTGTCGAACGTACTCTATCGATCATCAAGCCTGACGCCGTTGCCAAGAATGTGATCGGCAAGATCGTCACGCGTTTCGAAGACGCTGGCCTGAAGGTCGTCGCTGCACGTTTTCAGCACTTGTCGCGCGACGATGCCGAGCGTTTCTACGCCGTGCACAAAGAGCGTCCTTTCTTCAAGGACCTGGTCGATTTCATGATCTCGGGCCCCGTGTTCGTGCAAGCCCTGGAAGGCGAGAACGCCATCCAGAAAAACCGTGATCTGATGGGCGCGACTGATCCCAAGAAGGCAGAGAAAGGCACCATCCGCGCCGACTTCGCCGACAGCATCGATGCCAACGCCGTTCACGGTTCGGACGCTGCCGACACCGCTGCAAACGAAATCGCTTTCTTCTTCCCCGAACTGGGTCGTTGAGCGCGTGGGTCGGCGTCGCTGCCGACCTGATTGTCCGCGCCCGTCGAGCCGGTCGGCCAGTTTTTCCGGCCAGTATCGGTCCGTCGTTCTCCTTCCTGTCCCGGAAGGCGCCGTCCGGACCGAACTGTCTTAAAAAAGTCGACTCGCCGCCCACTCGAACGGGGGCAAGGTTTACATCATGAATACTGACGAACGCGTCAACCTCCTTGGCCTGGAATCCCAGGCGCTGTCCGAACTGGTCGCCCAATGGGGCGGCAAGCCTTTTCGCGCCAGACAGTTGCAGCGCTGGATGCATCAACGCCAAGCCAATTCGTTCGATGCGATGACCGACCTGGCCCGCGATTTCCGCGAAAAGCTCGATCGTCACTGCCAAATCGCCGGCCCCACGCTTACCACCGAGCAGCGCTCCACCGATGGAACGCGCAAGTGGCTGTTCGATGTGGGCGCAGGCAATGCGGTCGAGACCGTGTTTATCCCCGAAGACGACCGGGGCACCCTGTGCATGTCCAGCCAGGCGGGCTGTACGGTGGGCTGCCCGTTCTGTTCGACGGGTTATCAGGGTTTCAACCGCAATCTCACCGCGTCCGAAATCATCGGACAACTGTGGTGGGCCAACAAGCGCCTGCGTGAAGACGGCGCGGGTGCCGCCCGTTTGAGCCCCGCCGATTCTGCCGCCGCGCCGTCGCGCGGCGCCGCCGATTCGCGCATCATCACTAACGTGGTCATGATGGGCATGGGCGAACCGCTCTTAAATTACGATCCCTTGCTGGTGGCCTTGCGGCTGATGTTGGACGACAATGCCTATGGCCTGTCGCGTCGCCGTGTCACCGTGTCCACCTCGGGGGTCGTGCCCATGATGGATCGCCTGGCCGCCGACTGCCCGGTGGCGCTGGCGGTGTCGCTGCACGCGCCCAACGACGCCTTGCGCGATCGGCTGGTGCCGCTGAACAAGAAATACCCGCTGGCCGAGCTGCTGGCGGCGTGCAACCGCTATCTCGAGTACGCGCCGCGCGATTTCATTACGTTCGAGTACGTGATGCTCGATGGCGTCAACGATTCGGACGAACATGCACGCGAGTTGATCGGCATCGCCGCTCAGGTGCGCTGCAAGATCAATCTGATTCCGTTCAATCCATTCCCGCAATCGGGCTTGCTGCGTTCGCCGGCCGCGCGTGTGCGCCAGTTCGCACAGCGCCTGATGGATGCCGGTGTGGTTACCACGACGCGCAAGACGCGTGGCGACGACATCGACGCCGCCTGTGGCCAGCTGGCTGGCGAAGTGCGCGATCGCACTCGCATCGCCGAACGCATGACTGCTGCGCGTAAAGCCATCCCGATTCGCCAGGTTCCCGCATGACAGAAACCGACACAGCCGCTTCCTCGCCATCGTCTTTCGCCGCAGCACCGTCCATTGGTGCGGCGCTGCGCAGTTTGCGTGAAAGCCAGGGGCTGACGCCCGAGGCCGTGTCCAGCCGTATCAAGTTCTCGCCGCGCCAGATCGTCGCGCTGGAAGAAGAGCGCTGGGCCGATTTACCCACGGGTGTCTCCCTGCGTGGCCTGGTGCGGGGCTACGCCCGCTTAGTCGGTGCCGACGAGACGGCCCTGGCCGCTATCATCGCGCCGTATGCCGGTGTGCAGCCGGTTCGACCCGACAACGCAGCCTTGCGCGGCAGTCGTCGGCCCGTGGTAGCAGACGAGGCCACTGGCGGCGTATCGTGGGGATGGCTGATCGTTCTGTTGCTGTTCGTGGCAGCCGGAGCGACCTATGCGTTCTGGCAAGGCTGGCTGCCGTCGAAATGGTTGCCCGGCGGCGGGGCGGCAACGGAAGCACCTGCGGGTGTCGTCGCGCCTGCCGCAGGTCAGTCAACGCCGGGGCCGGCTGCGATCGGCTCAAGCGCGCCGGGAGCGCCATCGGTCGCAGCGCCTGTGAGGGGCTCTGCGGCGGCACCTGCCGCCGGTTCTGCATCACAATGACGTGTCGCGTCGCCTCATCGGCACCGTCTTCCTATTTTATTTCCGTGTTTTTAGCGGGGTTTAAACATCCATGTCAGTGACTTCACAGCCTGCTTGTCTGGATCTCGTGCCCAGCGCCATCGGTGCGGCCGACCGCCGCTTGACCCGCGCCGTGAAAGTGCGCTGGGGCGACCGGGTCGTCACCATCGGGGGCGGCGCGCCCGTGGTCGTGCAATCCATGACCAACACCGATACGGCCAATGCCATCGCCACCGCCATTCAAGTCAAGGAATTGACCCAGGCGGGTTCCGAATTAGTGCGCATCACTGTCAATACGCCCGACGCGGCGCGTGAAGTGATCGCCATTCGCGAGCAGTTGGACCGCATGGGGGTCGATACCCCGCTGGTGGGCGACTTCCACTACAACGGCCATAAGCTGCTCACCGAATTTCCGGAATGCGCCCAGGCGTTGTCCAAGTACCGCATCAACCCGGGCAACATGGGTGGCGGAAAAAAACGGGACGACAACTTCGCCCAGATGATCGAAGTGGCCTGCCGTTACGACAAGCCGGTGCGTATCGGTGTGAACTGGGGCAGCCTCGATCACGAATTGATGGCGCGCAAGATGGATGAAAACAATGCGCGCGCGACGCCTTGGGACGCTCAGGCCGTCATGCGCGACGCGTTGGTCGTCTCGGCCATTACCAACGCGCAGCGCGCCGAAGAACTCGGCCTGGGGCGCGATAAAATCGTCTTGTCCTGCAAGGTCAGTCACGTGCAGGACCTGATCGGCGTCTATCGCGATCTATCGGCACGCTGCGACTACCCGGTGCATCTGGGTCTGACCGAAGCGGGCATGGGCAGCAAAGGCATCGTCGCGTCGACCGCGGCCTTGTCGGTTTTGCTGCAACAGGGCATTGGCGATACGATTCGCATCTCGCTGACTCCGGAGCCCAATGGCGACCGCGCCCGCGAAGTGATCGTGGGCCAGGAGATCCTGCAAACCATGGGGCTGCGGGCTTTTACGCCGATGGTCGTGGCATGTCCCGGCTGCGGCCGCACCAGCAGCACGTTTTTCCAGGAACTGGCCGACAGCATTCAGTCGTATCTGCGCAATCAGATGCCGATCTGGCGCGCGCAGTATCCTGGCGTCGAGTCCATGAACGTCGCGGTGATGGGCTGTGTGGTCAACGGGCCCGGAGAAAGCCGTCATGCCGATATCGGCATCAGCTTGCCGGGAACCGGAGAGGTGCCGTCGGCCCCTGTCTTCGTCGATGGCGAGCGGACGGTTACCCTCAAAGGCGATCGTATCGCCGAAGAGTTTCAAGTCATCGTCGAGAACTATGTCGCGCGCCGTTGGGGTGCGCATTCCGACAATCAGCAATAAAAGGGCATGTCCCACCCGCCCGGCATGGCGTGGGCGGGATTAACGACAAGATGAGTTCAGAATTTGAGAAAGTCGCCGCCTTGCGCGGCATGAATGACGTGTTGCCGGGTGTGTCCGCTCAGTGGGAAGCCTTGGAAGCCATCGTACGCGATTGGCTGCGCAGCTACGGCTATCGCAACATGCGAACGCCGGTGATCGAACTGACCCGACTGTTCACCCGGGGAATCGGCGAAGTCACCGATATCGTCGAGAAAGAGATGTACACCTTCGTCGACAACGAAAAGGAATCGCTGGCGCTGCGTCCGGAAATGACAGCAGGCATCGTGCGCGCCGCGATCGAGCACAGCATGTTGTACGACCGGCCGCACCGGGTGTATGCGATGGGCCCGCTGTTTCGCCATGAGCGCCCCCAGCGCGGACGTTATCGTCAGTTTCACCAGATCGATGTCGAGGCGCTGGGCTTCGCCGGTCCGGACGTGGACGCCGAGTTGATCGTGATGCTGGCGCGTCTGTGGCGCATTCTGGGCTTGACCGATATGCGCCTCGAATTGAATTCGCTCGGCCAGCCCGACGAGCGTGCGGCGCATCGCGAAGCCTTGATCGCTCACCTGGAAGCCCATCGCGAGGTCCTGGACGAAGACGGTCAGCGTCGCCTGTACAGCAACCCGCTGCGCGTGCTGGACACCAAGAATCCCGCCATGCAGGCCATGGCCGACAGCGCGCCGCGTTTGTTCGATTTCCTGGGTGAGACATCGCGCGCGCACTTCGATGGGCTGTGCGCGCGTCTGGACGATGCTGGTATTGCGTATCGCCTGAATCCGCGTCTGGTGCGGGGCTTGGACTATTACAACTTGACGGTGTTCGAGTGGGTGACCGATCGCATCGGTGCTCAAGGCACGGTATGCGGCGGTGGCCGCTACGACGGTTTGATTCAGATGCTGGGCGGCAAAGCCAGCCCGGCAGTCGGTTTCGGTATTGGTATCGAGCGTCTGCTGGACCTGTGGCAACAGGCCGCTCCGACCGAGGCACCGCCCGAATGCGATGTCTACATGGTGCATCAGGGCGAGGCCGCGCAGCGCCTGGCCGCGACGGTGGCCGAGCAACTGCGCGACGCCGGCTTGTCGGTGATCGTGCACGCCGGGGCGACGTCATTCAAGGCACAATTCAAACGCGCCGATGCCAGCGGTGCTGCAAATGCGGTTATCCTGGGCGCCGATGAAGTGGCGGCCGGGGTCGCCAGCGTCAAACCGCTACGCGATGGTCCCGATAACGCTACCCAAACCCAGGTCCCCCTGGCGCAACTGGCACAAGCTTTGAAAAGTGTGAACTGACGATGGCATACGATCTGGAAGAACAAGAAAAATTCGACGCGCTCAAGGCGTGGTGGGCAACATACGGCACCGCCGTGACGGTGTTCGTCGCGGCATTGTTGCTGACCTGGGGGGGGTGGTCGGGCTATAAGGCCTACCAGAATCATCGCGGCCAGCAAGCCATGAACTATTTCGAGGCGATGAGCGACGGTGCTCGCACCGGTGGCGCCGATTCGGTCTCGCAAGTCAAAGCCGCCTCCGAGACGCTGCGCAAGGATTACGCCGATAGTGCCTATACCGGCCGCGGAGTGTTGGTGGCTGCCGATGCACTACTGAAACAGAACGATCCCGATGGCGCGCGTGCGCAGCTCGAATGGTTGCTCAAGCAGCCGGCGCATGCCGTGCTGCAACCGCTGGCGCGAGTTCGACTGGCGGGTATCCTGTTGGATCAGAAGAAATACGACGAGGCCTCAGCACAATTGCAGTCGCCGCCTGCATCGTTTGCCGCCCTATATGCCGATCGCCGTGGCGATATCCTGGCTGAGCAGGGCAAATCTGAGGACGCTCGCCAGGCATGGCAAGAAGCCCTAACCCTGCTGGGTCAGAGCGATCCGTTGACGCAGGCAGTTCAGCTCAAGCTGGATGCCTTGAGTGGAGTGTGATGTGATGAATGGCACCCTCGCGCGCCGGGCTTCCCGGTTTGCATTGGCCGGTTGCGTGGCCCTGACCCTGTCGGCTTGCGGTTTGTTCTCGTCCGATGACGATCGCAACCGCCCGGCCGAATTGACCGAATATCCGGCCGCCGTCAATTTGTCCACGATCTGGAACGCTTCCGTAGGCAGCGGCAGTGGTACGGGTTTCGTGCCGGTCGTCGT
The DNA here is from genome assembly GCA_945903445.1 of Bordetella parapertussis. GTDB lineage: Bacteria > Pseudomonadota > Gammaproteobacteria > Burkholderiales > Burkholderiaceae_B > Schauerella. The sequence continues at coordinate 6,546 of CAMDNZ010000024.1, read as the reverse complement.
CAACGATGGCGTGTACGCCGCGACCCCCAATGGGCGCGTCGGCAAGTACGACTTGCAAACCGGCGCCGAGCGCTGGCGCGCCGATGCCGATACGCGCTTGTCGGCCGGTGTCGGCAGCGACGGCACCACGACCGTCGTGGCCGCGCTGAACGGCGAAATCATCGCCTATGACGATGGTGGCCGTGAAAAATGGCGCACCCGTGCGAATAGCAACGTCACCATTGCGCCGATCGTCGGCTATAACATGGTGGTTGTTCGCAGTGGCGATTACCGCATCCAGGCATTCGATGTGAACAGCGGCGAGCGCCTCTGGAACATCCAACGCCCCGGCCCCGCCTTGGCACTGCAAGCGCCTTCGCAACTGGCCATGGTCGAAGGCTTGGTCATCACCGGTTTACCCGGTGGTAAGTTATTGGCCATCGATGCCGCCAGCGGTAACGTCCAATGGGAAGGCACGGTGGCTTCGCCCCGTGGCGCCAGCGACCTCGAGCGACTGACCGACGTGGTGGGCGCGCCTCGCATGGTCGGTCCTTTGTTGTGCGCGGTGGCCTATCAAGGCCGTATCACCTGCTTTGACGTGACCCAGGGCGGACGCCCGCTGTGGGCCAAGGATTTCTCCAGCAGCAGCGGCATGGATTTGAACGAACGGTTCGCGTTCGCCAGCGATCAGCACGGCGGCGTCAGCGCCTTCGCTTTGCAGGACGGCACCAGCGTCTGGAAGCAGACGGCTTTGCGCAACCGCGCATTGACGGCTCCGGCGATATTGGGCGGTGCCCTGGCTGTCGGCGATTACGAGGGCTACGTCCACATGCTGTCGATAGGCGACGGCAAATTGTTGGGCCGCGTGTCCGTCGGAGGTGGGGCCGTGGTGTCGCCGCTGACCAGCACGTCACGCGGTATTCTTGTGCAAACGGGCAATGGCAATCTCGTCATGCTCGACGCTAAATACTGATTCATTACTTTTGGCCCTATCGTGTCTTTGAAGCCCGTCGTCGCTCTGGTTGGCCGCCCCAATGTGGGCAAGTCAACCCTCTTTAACCGCCTGACGCGTTCGCGTGCGGCGTTGGTGGCCGATTTCGCCGGCCTCACGCGCGATCGCCATTACGGTGAAGGGCGGGTGGGCGAGGTGCCCTTCATCGTTATCGATACCGGCGGTTTCGAGCCGGTCACCAAGGAAGGCATCCTGGCCCATATGGCCAAGCAGACCACCCAGGCCATCGCCGAGGCCGATGTGGTGATCTTTCTGGTCGATGGTCGGGCAGGCGTCAACGGCCACGACCACGACATCGCCAATCTGTTGCGCCGTAATAGCCGCCGGGTCATCCTTGCCGTCAACAAGGCCGAAGGACGTGGCGAGCGTGCGGCTGCCGATTTCTACGAGCTGGGCCTGGGCGAACCGCAACCTATTTCGGCCGCTCATGGCGACGGTATCGTCGATCTGATCGAACTGGCGCTCGAGGGTATGGGCGAACGATTGCCCGAGCCCATGGAAGGCGAAGAAGTGGCAGAGGGCGCCGAGCCCGAGATGCCCGATCTGCCGCACGATCACCGCATCAAGCTGGCCATCGTCGGTCGTCCCAATGTGGGCAAATCGACCATGATCAACACGCTGCTGGGCGAAGAACGCGTGATTGCGTTCGACATGCCCGGCACCACGCGCGACGCCATCGAAATCGAATTCGATCGGGGCGGCAAACGTTATACCTTGATCGACACCGCAGGCTTGCGCAAGCGCGGCAAGGTGTTCGAGGCCATCGAGAAGTTCTCGGTCATCAAGACCTTGCAGGCCATCGAGGCCAGCAACGTGGTGCTGCTGATGATCGACGCGCAGACCGAGGTGTCCGATCAAGATGCGCACATTGCGGGCTTCGTGCTGGAAAGCGGACGTGCCGTGGTGGTTGCGGTCAACAAGTGGGATGGCCTGGACGACGATCAGCGCGAGCGTATCGAGCGCGAGTTCCGCCGCAAGATGCGTTTTCTGTCGTTCGCGCGAGTCCACACGATGTCGGCCTTGACCGGGCAGGGCATCAATCAGGTGCTCAAGTCGATCAACGAGGCGCACGCCGCCGCCTTCGCGAAGTTGTCTACGCCTAAGCTCACGCGTGAGTTGCAGTCGGCGATCGAGCAGCAGCAGCCGCTGCGCAAAGGCATTTTCCGTCCCAAGATGCGCTACGCCCACCAGGGCGGCCAGAATCCGCCCTTGATCGTCGTGCATGGCAGCGGTTTGGACGACATTGCCGATACCTATCGCCGCTATCTGGAAACGCGTTTCCGTGAAGCCTTCAATTTGAACGGCACGCCGCTGCGAGTCGAATTCAAGTCCTCGAAGAATCCGTACATCTAAAACCGCTGACATCATGAGCCGCTACTGGAGTGCCCTGGTCGGGCAGCTGGATCCTTACGTGCCGGGCGAACAACCCAAGATCCCCAATCTGGTCAAGTTAAACACCAACGAGCACCCCCTGGGGCCGTCACCCCAGGCGCTGGCCGCAATCTCGGCAGCGGTCAACGACAGTTTGCGTTTGTACCCCGATCCTTGTTCCGATCGCTTGCGTTCGGCCATCGCGCGTCATCACAAGGTCGATGCGTCCTGCGTGTTCGTGGGCAACGGGTCGGACGAGGTGTTGGCGCACATCTTTTTGGGCTTGCTTAAGCAAGCGCACGGCCCTTTGCGTTTCCCGGATATCAGCTACAGCTTTTATCCGGTCTACTGCGGCCTGTACGGTATCGATTCCGAAACGGTGCCCTTAGACGATGCGTTTCGCATTCGCGCGAGCGACTATGTCGATTCGGCACGTCCTGCGGGTGGCATCATCCTGCCCAACCCGAACGCGCCGACTGGTGTGGCGCTCACTCGTGAGCACATCGCCGAAATCGCTCGTGCCAACACGCAGGCGGTCGTGGTGGTGGATGAAGCCTACGTGGATTTTGGTGCCGAGTCTTCCGTACCCTTGACCCAGTCGATGCCTAACGTGTTGACGGTGCATACATTGTCGAAATCGCGGTCGCTGGCGGGATTGCGCGTGGGTTATGCCATCGGCCCGGCAGAATTGATCGACGGCTTGCAGCGCGTGAAAAACAGCTTCAACTCCTACCCGATCGATCGTCTGGCCGAAGCGGGTGCCACCGCTGCCATGGACGACGAAGCCTATTTTGCCGAGGCTTGCGCCTTCGTGATTGCCCAGCGCGAGGTCGTTACCGCTGGTTTGATCGAGCGCGACTTCGACGTGCTGCCCTCCAAGGCCAACTTCGTCTTCGCCCGTCACCTCAAGACCGATGCTGCGTCGATCGCCGCTTTCTTGCGCGCGCAAGGCGTGCTGGTTCGCCACTTCGACAAACCGCGCATCGCCGATTTCTTGCGAATCACGGTGGGTAGCGAGGCTCAGAACGCCGCGTTATTGGCGGCTCTTGATCGGCTACCCAAATAGTGCGCTGTTACCGGATTCGCAGTCGGATGCATTCGCGGCGCTCTGTGGCACCGCCTGGGAAAACCCTGTAGAGTACGCTTTTACCCCCGACACCCCACCAAAACAACAACCTGGAGCCTGGCCAATGAGCAATAAAGGGCAAATGCTGCAAGATCCTTTCCTGAACGCACTGCGCAAAGATCATGTGCCCGTGTCTATTTACCTGGTCAACGGCATCAAGCTGCAAGGTCAGATCGAATCCTTCGATCAATACGTCGTCCTGCTGCGCAACACCGTTACTCAAATGGTCTACAAACACGCCATTTCGACCGTGGTGCCCGCGCGCGCCGTTAATTTCGCGGTGGATGCCCCCGCTGAATAAGTCCGCATCGACCGAAGGCTCTTTTGCCCGCCGCGCCCTTGCGCCGACGGGCATTTTCACGTTCGCAGCCGCGAACACCATCCAATTGTTTCCATTGCCGATACTGCCTATTTTGATCAAGACCTGCCGCAGCCCTGCGCGTGAGTGCCTACCCCTATGCGAGGTCGAGACCCCATGCGTACATTGATTTTGACTGTAGACCTTGGTTCGCCCGACTATGCCGCTCATGCCGAAGAGTTCGTCATGCTGGCGCGAGGCGCGGGAGCCGAGATCGTCGACATTGTGCGAGCCCGCCGCGATCGTCCCGATGCCAAGTATTTCATTGGATCGGGCAAAGTCGAAGAAGCCGTGCTGGTCGCCAAGACCCATGACGCGCAGGTCGTTTTGTTCGACCAACCCTTATCGCCCGCCCAACAGCGCAATCTCGAACGTGAGTTCAATATGCGCGTGGTCGATCGGGTGGCGCTCATTTTGGATATTTTCGCGCTTCGCGCCAAAAGCCATGAAGGCAAGTTGCAGGTCGAATTGGCGCAGTTGCAGCATTTGGCGACTCGCCTCACCCGCATGTGGACTCACCTGGAGCGTCAGCGTGGCGGTATCGGCATGCGCGGACCAGGCGAGGCACAGTTGGAAATGGATCGCCGGATTATCGGCGACAAGGTCAAGTTGCTGCGTGAACGGCTCGACCGGGTCGAACGTCAGCGGCGCACTCAGCGGCGCTCGCGCGCTCGGGGCGGTGCGCTGTCGGTATCCCTGGTGGGCTATACCAACGCCGGGAAATCGACCCTGTTCAACGCCTTGACGCGTGCCGGTACCTACGTGGCCGATCAGTTGTTTGCAACTTTGGACACCACCACTCGACGCATTTGGATCGAAGGGGCAGGGTCGGTGACAATTTCCGATACTGTGGGTTTTATTCGCGACTTGCCCCCTCAATTGATTGCGGCGTTCAAGGCCACGCTCGAGGAAGCGACCCATGCCGATCTGCTGTTGCATGTGGTCGATGCGGCCAGCCCGCAGCGCGACGAGCAGATATTCGAGGTGAATAAAGTGCTTGCCGATATTGGTGCGGCAGAGATCCCTACAATACTGGTCTATAACAAGATCGACCTGGCGGGCCTGGCGCCCAGGGTAGAATACGACTCGCATGGTAGTATTGCGCGAGTGTTTGTAAGCGCCGCCGAGCGCGCTGGTCTAGAGGCGTTGCGCGGGGCAATTGCAACACGCCGGTCAGATTGCGGAAACCCATGCGTCGAATAAGCAAAATGTTCAATCTAACCGATCCCGGCTGGGGTCGTGGAAACAATAACAACGGCTCAGAGCCGCCGCGTCGCCCTCAGGGCAATCGGCCCGATGGTCCACCCGACCTCGACGAGGTCTGGCGCGATTTCAATAATCGCCTGGGCGGTCTGTTCGGGCGTGGCAAAGGCGGCGGCCCGCGTCAGCCTCAACGGCCCGGCGGCGGTGGGGGCGAAGGTCCGTCGCCGCGCAGCATACGCATCGGTGGCGGCGTCATCGCCGCAGTGGTCGTGGGTGCGTGGTTGGCCAGCGGCATCTTCATCGTTCAGGAAGGCCAAGTCGCGGTCATCACCCAATTCGGCAAGTACATCAAGACCACGCCGGCCGGTATCCAATGGCGTCTGCCGTACCCCATTCAAGAGCACGAGCTGGTCAACGTGTCGCAGGTGCGTACTTTCGAGGTGGGCTTCCGTGGCAATGCCGGCAACAAGATGCTGGCCGAGTCGCTGATGCTGACCACCGACGAAAACATCATCGACATGCAGTTTGTCGTGCAATATCGCTTGCAAAGCGATGAGAACGGCGCACGCAACTATCTGTTCGCCACGCGCAATCCGGACGACTCGGTGCGTCAAGCGTCCGAGACCGCCATGCGTGAAATCGTCGGCAAACAAAGCATGGATTTCGTCTTGTACGAAGGCCGGACCGAGATCGCGCTGTCGGTGCAAAAGCTGATGCAGCAGATTCTGGATCGCTACAACACCGGCGTGCAGGTCGAGTCGGTCGCCATCCAGAACGTGCAGCCGCCCGAGCAAGTGCAAGCCGCATTCGACGATGCCATCAAGGCCGGTCAAGATCGCGAGCGTCAGATCAGCGAAGGTGAGGCCTACGCCAACCAAGTGATTCCATTGGCAGCCGGTCAGGCGTCGCGCATGACCGAACAAGCCGAGGGTTACAAGGCCAAGGTGGTGGGCGATGCCCAGGGTAACGCAGCACGTTTTGTCTCCATCTTGAACGAGCACGCGCGTTCGCCGCAAATCATGCGCGAGCGTCTGTACCTCGAAACCATGCAAGCGGTCTTTGGTAGCGCCAGCAAGGTGATGATCGATACGGCCAATGGCAACAACATGATGTATTTGCCGCTGGACAAGATCATTCAGCAAGCCGCACAAGACGCGGGCCGCACGGGCCAGGCGCAGTCCACGCTGAGCCTGCCGGGTGCCGCAACGCCTTCCATTCCTCAAGCGCCGCAACGCACTTCGGGTTCCTCCGGCAACGCCGGTCAATCGGGTGCGAGTCACTCGGGCGTCAATCAAAACACGCTGACGCGCGACCGCCCGAACCGCTGACCGACCGGAGATCATCATCATGCAACGCTTTTTTCCCTATCTCGTCGGTCTCGTCATTGCTCTGGCCGTGTTGTCATCCTGCGTGTTCGTCGTGCGCGAGCGCGACTATGCGCTTCAATTCACCCTAGGCGAAGTCCGCCGCGTCATCACCGAACCGGGCCTGTATTTC
>CAMDNZ010000023.1 GCA_945903445.1 Bordetella parapertussis | reverse complement strand
CGTCGCCATTGCACCAGGCAAATTCGAGCAAGCACGCCGACTGATCGACAGCGGTTTGACGCTCACGCTTTTGGTGGAGTCCGCCGACACCGCAACCCGGCTCTCGCGCTTTGGTGTCGATCACGGTGTGCGCTTCGAGGTACTGATCGAGGTGGACACCGACGGGCATCGTTCCGGTCTCGAACCTGAGGCGGCACGCCTGTTGGACGTCGCCGCCGCCTTACGACTCGAAAACGGCCATGGTGCGAACCTGGCGGGCGTACTTACGCATGCCGGAAACTCCTATGGTCTGCGCACACCCGAGGCGTTGATAGCGCTGGCTGAGCAAGAGCGCAGCGGTTGCGTTCGTGCGGCACAACGGCTGCGCGCCGCTGGCTTCGCCTGCCCCATCGTCACAGTGGGTTCCACACCGACCGCCTTGTCGGCCCAGTCCTTGGAAGGCGTCACCGAGGTTCGTGCCGGTGTCTACGTGTTCTTCGATCTGGTCATGGCGGGCGTTGGCATTTGCACGCCCGACGACATCGCTTTGTCGGTCTTGTGTACCGTCATTGGCCACCGTGCCGATGCGCGTTGGATCATCACCGACGCGGGATGGATGGCAGTCAGCCGCGATCGCGGTACACAAAAGCAGACTCGAGATTATGGCTACGGCATGGTCTGCGACGCGTCGGGCAAACCCATTTACGAACTCGTGTTCAACGACGCAAACCAAGAGCACGGCGTGCTCGCCTGGACCGGTGACCCTACCATCGACCTGGAACACGCGTTTCCGATCGGCAGTCAACTGCGCATCGTGCCCAACCACGCGTGCGCCACGGGTGCCCAGCACAACGCCTATCATGCAGTGGCTGCCGACGGCGAACACATCGAACGCTGGAGCCGCTTCAATCACTGGTAGAGATCGGCCGGATGCCTGCCTCCCATTCAGTACCAGCCATGCCGCTTCTTGAATCGCTTCTTCCTATCCTGCTTGCGCTCGCTGCGGGCTACCTGCTTGGCCGTCGGATGCCTGCGCGCTGGTCCGGGCTTGCGGGCCGTCTGGTCATCCCGCTGGTATGGCTGCTCTTATTTTTGATTGGTATCGAATTCGGTGCCGTCATCACGTCTGCCGGCGCAATCGGCCACGTTCTGCGATCGGCCTTGGTGTTCGCCCTGCTGACCACCCTGGGCCCCTGGCTGGTTCTGATCGCCTCGAGCCGCTGGATCCTTCCCCCCGCAAACGCGCGCAGCAACAAACGCTCTCCTGGCACGCACCCGTCCAGCCGCTTTTCGCTGCGCACCTTGAGCGGCGCATGGCCGCCCGTCAAAGAGGCCGGTATTGCCTTGGGCATGGTGGCCCTGGGCGGTGTCGTCTATGTGATCGACGAGCGTTTCTTAAACGGCGCGGTTCCTGTACCGCCCAGCAGTACCATGCTGCTGCTCTTGATCGTATTCGTGGGCGCCGATCTCGCGCGTACCACCTTAGATCGTCGATGGTTTTCGCTACGCATCCTGCTGGTTCCTGCTGGCGTGGTCATCGGATCCCTCGCCGCAGGCATCGCCGCCGCGTGGCTCACTCGCGAACCGCTGCGCATCTCGATGGCACTATCCAGCGGATATGGCTGGTTCACCCTATCGAGCGTCCTGATGGGCAAAGCATTGGGCGAAGCCTATGGCACCTTAGCCTTGATGACCGATCTCTTTCGTGAGCTGATCGCCATCGCCGTCCTTTATGCGCTAGGTGCACGCCACCCTGCCATATGCGTGGGAAACGCCGGAGCGACTGCCATGGATTCGACGCTGCCCATCATCAAACAGGTTTGTCCTGCACAAGCCGTACCTATCGCGCTGGTCAGCGGCCTAATCCTTTCCTTTGTCGCGCCGGTGCTGATCGCAGCGTTGGTGTAAATCCACCACCGGCAGACTTCTGGCGCGTTGCGATCACCCTGGTCGTCGTCGCCAGCCTGGAAACGCAGCTGAGTCCGGAAGCCGTCGAACAGATCGATCCCGAACGCCGCCGTGCGTCGCTTGACCGCGAGCTGAAAGCGCAAGGCGTAGGCAACATGACTGCGGCCATGCTGACGCGTCAACTCGATCGCATTCCCGACAACGCCATTTGATCGTCGATGCCCCTTGTCGCAACAGACCGACACGGCCCAGGCACTAACGGTCACGCCACTGTGGTTCGTGCCGCTGGCGGTGGTCTATCCCTTCGTGCGCCGCCATAAGACTCCCACGGCTTAACGCGAGTACGGGACAAGCACACCGCGCTTACGACTTACCGAGCCGCCATCTTCTGACGCACGATTTCGACGAACATCCGAACCCCTACGGGAAGCGAAGCGTCGTTGAAATCGAATTTTGGGTTGTGGCACATGGCCCCCCCGTTGCCCAAGAAAAAATAAGCGCCAGGTACGCGTTCGAGCATGTAGGCAAAATCTTCCGAGGCCATCAAGGGCGGCACATCCGGGTCGAGATTGGCCTCGCCTACGACTTCGCGGGCCGCGGCAATCACGGTCTGCACCGGACCCGCCTTGTTCAGCGTAGGCGGCGACGTCTGCAAGTGATCGAACTCGATCTCGCAGTCGTATGTCGCACCGACGCCCACGCACACCTCTCGCAAGCGGCGCAATACATCGGCTTGAACCTGCCGATCCAGCGTTCGCACCGTGCCTTCCAGAGTCGCCGTACTGGCGATGATATTGGGCGCGGTGCCCGCGTTGAACTGGCACACGCTGACTACAGCGGTTTGAAGCGGATCGATACTGCGGCTGGTGATGGTCTGGATCGCGCTCACCAGCGCACTGCCGATGACAATCGGATCGCGCGCGCGATGCGGCGACGCGGCGTGTCCGCCTACGCCCTTGATGGAAATCCGAAACAGATCGCAGGCCGACAGCAGCGCGCCGACACGCACCCCCACCTGGCCCGATGGCATGGGCGGATGGTTATGCAAGCCATAGATTTCGTCGCAGGGGAAACGCTCGAACAGTCCATCGTCCATCATGGCCAATCCACCCAGCAAGGTCTCTTCGGCCGGTTGGAAGACGAGGTTGACGGTGCCTTGAAACGCCGGATTGCGGGATAAGGCATAGGCCGTTCCCAGCAGAATGGTGGTGTGGCCATCATGACCGCAGCCATGGAACACGCCGGGCGTGGCCGATCGATAATCGGCACCGGTGTCTTCTTGCATCGGCAAGGCATCCATGTCGGCACGCAAGCCCAGACGCCCTCCCGCGCCTTGATTGCCTTCGATCACTCCGACGACACCCGTGCCACCGATGCCGGTGTGCGTCTCGATGCCCCAGTCACGCAATTTTTCAGCCACGAACGCAGCCGTCTTGTATTCTTGAAACCCCAACTCGGGATGCGTGTGCAGCGTGCGACGCCAGTGCGTCATCTCAGTCGCGAGCTGCGCCATGTCCACGTGATGTGCTGCTACGACTTGGGTCTCTTCAGTGCGCATGCTTCGGCTTCCTTGGGCGTGATTTTTCGACAGCCGTATTTTCTCATGGCCCACCGCTTGCATTTCTATTTTTGCTTATGTATAGTGCTTTTCTTCGCTAAACGCTGCGAAGAAATGCGGGAATAGCTCAGCTGGTAGAGCGCAACCTTGCCAAGGTTGAGGTCGCGAGTTAGAACCTCGTTTCCCGCTCCAATTCGTGACTATAGGGCTCGAAAGAAGCATTCAAATCATGAAACTTTAAGTCAAAAAATAGACTGATTAAAAATAGACGCCTCGGCGTCTATTTTCGTTCTACCAACGTCCGTCGAAAACCACGGCTATCCGGATCTTTTTAGTCCAAATTCGGCTCGGTCGGTTCGCCACTCGCCAACGGCAGAACCTCTGCTTTCTGCACAACGCGACATTTCGCACGGCATCGACGCATAAGACGCGACCATGCTTAGACATGCGTAGTCACACGGCCTGACAGGGCGTGCCGGCCATGCACGGCTTGTAATGCGTTACCGTGCGGCACGCGTGCGATCGCCCTGGGGAAACAGAAAAAATATGACCACCCGTTACTCAAAAATCATCCTGACGCTGATGCTGGCGGCCTTCGCCATTCTTGTCGCGTTCAACAACATCACCGACTACGGCTCCAACTTTTCCTTTGTCCGACATGTTCTGAGCATGGACACCATCTTTCCCGATAACGCAGCCATGTATCGGGCAATTACCACGCCGTGGTTGTGGCATGGCGCCTATGGGCTGATTATCGCTGGTGAAGTCTTAACCGCCGTATTACTGCTGCGGGGTGCACTGGAACTGTGGCGGGCGCGGCAGGCCAGTGGTCAGCAATTCAACCGTGCCAAACCGTTTGCCATTTTCGGGTTCACTCTTGGCCTAATGGTGTGGTTTTTCGGCTTCATGGTGATTGGCGGCGAGTGGTTTTTGATGTGGCAATCGCATCAGTGGAACGGTCAGGATGCGGCGTTCAAATCCTATATGGCGATGCTCGGCGCGCTGATCTTTCTCAACCAGCCGGATATTGATCGCGACTGAAGTCCTACGAAGCGTCGTCTGTGATTTTTGTTCTACCCACAGCTTCTCGACCTCGGTCAGGCATACTCCAAATACGACCGACCATCACGATGCACTCATCGCTGTCGGATCGCCCCCTCCCCCGACATTCCGTATCGTCCAGCCATGCGCCAAAACGATAGTCGCCGCATGTTCGCCATATGCTTCGATACGGTTCAGACTTAAGTCGGCACGTGCTCGACCAAACGAACCAACTCTGCCAACGACGACGCCTGCATCTTGCGCATGACGTGGCCGCGGCGAACTTTGACGGCCACTTCGCTAAGATTGAGTTGATGGGCGATCTGCTTGTTCAGCAGACCTTGCACGACTAGCAGCGCCACCTTGCGCTCGCCCTCGGTCAGCGATTGCCACCGGGCCTGTAGCGCTGCAAGCACCACATCGCGCTGCCGACGGTTACGATCCTGCTCGATCCCCTGGTGAATAGCATCCAATAGCTCCTGGTCACGAAAGGGCTTAGTCAGAAACTCGATCGCACCGTTCTTGATGGCCTTCACACCCATGGCGATGTCGCCATGTCCGGTGATGAAAACCACCGGCAGGTAAAGTCCCAAGCCCACCATCTGGCGATGAAAGTCCATTCCACTTTGCTCGGGCATGCGTACATCCAGGACAAGACATCCCGGCACATCCTCGATGGGGGACGCAAGAAAACTCCGGGTAGAAGCGAATGCCCGCACCACCAACCCGACCGAGGCCAATAAATCCTCGAGCGCGGCGCGCACGGAGTCGTCATCGTCGATCACATACACAATGGGTGCCTGCTCGGAAAGTGCGGATGGCCGATCGATCACGTGTGCTCCTTGTCTGTCGCGGACACGCTGAACGTAAATACCGCGCCGTCGGGTGCATTGGATACGCCGTGGATATGGCCGCCGTTGGCCTCGACGATTGCCCGACTGATGCTCAATCCCACGCCTATCCCTGTTTTCTTAGTCGTCCAGAATGCTTCGAACAGGCGCTCATCGCTACCGGCAGGCAGGCCAACACCCGAGTCCGATACGGTAAAGACGATCTCGTCGTCTCGACACACGGAGGCGATTCGTATCGTACGCTTCGATAGCGGCATCGGCAAAGTAGCCTCGATGGCATTGAGGATCAGATTGCTCATCACCTGCTGGATCTGTATGCGATCGGCCAGCGCACAAGGCAGATCAGGACTTAAATCGACCGTCAGCGCAATGCCGCCGCGCGCGATCTCTCCTTGCGAGATCGCCACGACTTCCTCAACCGCAGCGTTGAACTCGAATGCGGTTCGGCATGGCGGCTCGCCCTTGGTGAGACTGCGCACGCGCGCCACGATACTGTCTAAGCGGCCTGCATCGGCAAGAATGCGCTCGAGCGCTTGACGCGCCTTTTCCAGATTGGCCGGCTCGTGCGCCAGCCAGCGTCGACAGGCGTTGCCGCTGGTGACGATAGCCGCAAGCGGTTGATTGATCTCGTGCGCAATCGATGTCGTCAGGCCTTCCAGGGTTTTTACCCGCGCGATGCGCAGCAACTGAGCCTGCGCGTCATGGGCTGCGGAGCGTGCCGCCTCCATTCTTAGCACTAAATAGCTGGTGATCAGAATCGATACGATGCTGATGCTCAAATTGATCAGACCGGCGCCATAGTCGCCATGCGGCGTTATCCCGAAACTAAGCAGCGTCATCGCAATGCACAGGCCGGTCAGGGCCACCACTGCGCGCCGACTCAGCACGCGCACTGCGGTCAAAATCACGCCGGCGTAGAACACCGATACGGCGACTTCGTAACGAGTCGTGGTATCGGCCAGAAAGATCGCGGCCATTACGACCGCCATAAACGTCAAATGTGCCGTTCGATAAGATCTCGGTGGCGCTTGAAAAGACTTCAGATGCATCGATGGCCCTCGACCCGGTTGCACGCCCATCACTCACTCAACTCAGCCCTCGTCTCCAGCATGCCAGAACGCCTGCTGCACGCCAGGCAGGGCTTCGGCATTCTTAATCACCCGATCGAGATCCTCTGCCTGCACGGCCGTCGCATACAAAGTGAATTCGATCTCTACGGCATCCTGACCGAAAGCCTGATCTTCGACCTGACGGGGTGGGTAACTGGCGACGTTCAGCATCTCGACGATCTGCTCGCGGATATCCGACTGGATGGCGCGCTGGCAGATCACATGCACCATGTAAGTGGCTTCGCCGGCTTCCTCGCGAAACGGGCGGCGATTGATCCGATTCACCGCCGGACGCAACAAGGTATTGCTGGCCAGCACGAACAGTGCTGCTATTGCCGCCTCGCCCAACAGGCTGGCGCCTGCGCAGGCGCCGACCGCGCCCGACCCCCATAGTGTCGCTGCCGTATTCAGACCGGAGATGTCCGCACCTTTCTTCATAATCGCACCGGCACCGAGAAAACCTATACCGGAAACCACATAGGCCACGACATGGATCGGCGTCTGCGACCCACCCGTTGTCTCGAACAAACGGGCGCCCAAAGAAACGAAAATTGCCGCACCGACTGCGACCAGCGTATTCGTACGCAGACCTGCCGTACGCTGCCGGACCTGGCGTTCGATGCCGATCAAGGCGCCCAGGACGAAGGCCACCTATAGATTGACGAAGGTGATGGTCAACTGCTCTAGACTACTGAAATGGATAGCGCTCATCGACTGTCGATCTCCTTGCCTACGGCTTTCACATCGAGCGTCATCGCCGCGCACAGTCAAAAGCGATGCGTCAACCCGACGGCCACGCGGCGTGCGCTGGGCTGAGCGGCACTGACCACCGCGTCCATCGAATAACGCCGTCCCTCGGCTGCAAACGCATACAGACTGGTGCGTGGCGACAAGGCATGGACATAACCGACCGACATGACTTGGCTGTTTCGGGCACGCGTGGCACTGTCCTGCCACACCCAATCGGGACGGCCGTGCGACCATTGCAGCTGAATTTCGCCTGGCCCGACGGGAATCGCCGTGCCGAAATATATCACATCCAAACGGCCGCCGTCGATAAATTCGATCGGGCCCAGCCCTTGCAGACCGCGCGCCTCGAGGGTTTCAGGACCGTCATCGCCGTTGCGTCCAACGAAGCCGTTGCGCTGGCGGCTCCACCCGGCAGCGAGGCGCACGATGCCCAGATCGTAGCTGGCACCCAGCTGCCAAGCCTCGGGACGCCGCGCTCGATGGCGGTCGAGTCTGACTGCCCCCATTCGCTCGACGCTCGCAGCCAGCAGCCAGGGGCCTTCCTCATAGCGCAGCGCCAAGCTGTACAGCCGGGTACGCGAATGTTTCGTACCCGCGTCGCTCGCGTCGAAACTGTAGCTGCTGCCGAACTGTAAGCCGTGCCACTGCAAACTGCGCCAGCTGAGCTGATTGGAGACCTGATAATTATCCGAAGCGCGCATCAATGCGCCCACACCGAAATCCTTCCATCCCCCTACTTCGATCTCCGAGACGAACGCCTGGCCGACGGTATATTGACGTCCCAGACGCAACTCGCCTAGCGCACGATGCCCCAGGCCGAGCCACGACTGATAATTGAGCAGGCGGTCGGGATCCTCGGCCCGCCCCTTAGCCAAATCGATTCCCCCTTCCAGCGTAAACAGCGCGTAGGCCCCGCCGCTCAGCGCTTCCCGGCCGCGCAGCCCCCATAGCGAGTCGGTCTGACCGCCACTGAGCAGACCGCTTTGACTGGACTCGCCCGACACCCGGGTCCACGCCATCCCGGTATCGACCGTGCCATAAAAACTCAGCTCCGATTCTGCTCGACTATCGATCGAGACACTTCCCACCAGCACTGCTGTAGCGACGCTAGCCGAGCTTGCACTCGTCTTTGCAGTGCAGTGCTGCATCATCGCGAACAAACTGTCGAGCCAAGATCGGCGCGAACGAGGTGTTCGCATCAAAATGCCCAGCAAAGTGTCGTTGCCGGTTGCCACCACCACGGCGAGCGCAGTGCCGGCCACGACTCGATCGCCCATTGCGCAGGCGTCAGGCCAGCCTTGCAAAATCGCGCGCTCCAACACCAGGTGCTCCTGCTCGAGCAGACGCAGATCGGCCGGTACGAAATCGCCAGCACTCAAGCGCACGATGTCGCCACGCACAAGCAAACGCGCGGGCACACGCGTGAGCTCGTCCGGCAGGTCGAACTGCCCCCGGCGCCGCAGCACGGTGCAGGATTGGTCCTTGAGCGTGTTTGCCAGACGCATTAGATCGGGCGCAGTGGCGGCACAGGACGTCGGCCTGTTGGGGCCGTGCTCGAAGAGACGACGCAGCACATCGTCGAAAGCCAGCCCGTCGTACCGACTGCGCAGCGCCGCCAGGACGGCCGACTGCGGTCGGCAGGCCAAACGATGAAGCTCGCAGTTAAGACGGCGCACGAGCCGCAACGGGCCAGACGTGTACTGGCCTGCCGAAGTAGCGGTGGTAAAAGAAAGGTTTTGCATGGCAGTCTCCCAAAAATGGCGTGCGTCAGCGAAGGCGGCGACGCGGGGCGGCGTCGGCGTCGGCGTCGGCGACGAAGCGTAAGCGTTTGCGAGCGGCACGGGGGAGATGGCTCAGAACGCAGGAGCAATTCTGGTCGGCCAGCATGGTCAACGCGTCAGCGATGACTCGATCGGAAAATCCGGCAATACCTTGGGCGAAAGCCACTTCGCCGTGCGAAGCCAGCAAGGCTTGCAACGCGGCGGGACGGTGGGACGCGACGGCGGCACGCAATGCGCGGCGTAGGGAGGGGTTATGGGCGGTGTTGTAAAACAGCATGAGATTCTCCTCGAGGCAAGCAGCCACCGAGGCACCTCACCTGTTCAAGTGAGCGAGCGCCTCGGGGCGATTGCCCGATACGATGCGATCAGAGTGGGATACCGAATAAAACGGAGCGCATAAAAGCGCTTATACGGGTCAGGGTCCATAGTCTTTGTCTTGGTTGTTCGAAAGGGGTCACTGCTCACGCCACGACCACCGACATTCTTGCATTCCGAGCTGCGCACGGCTAGTGGCTTTTAAGGTGTGGCTGTTGAACGCTCGGATAGGCGATGTATACCTCGGTATATCGCTCAGACCATCCCAAGACGCACTTGGACGGCACAACGAGTTTGACGGGGTGTCTGAATCAGGATATAGTCGCGATCTTCCCTAAAAAGGGAAGGCTCCCCTAATCGCATTGAAAGATTCAAGCGATCCAGGCGGCGACTGGCGCAATGGCAGAGTGGTTATGCAGCGGATTGCAAATCCGTGTACGTCGGTTCGATTCCGGCTTGCGCCTCCAGCAGAATCAAGGCCCTCAGCGATGAGAGCCTTTTTCGTTCCCGCTGCTGTGTGGGGATTTCGTGACATTCAAATCCCATCTTTGGCATACACTGTTTTTTCATACAGTATATTGCCATGATCGACTACCCGCCCCTCACTCAATCCCAGCTACGCGAACTCTACGACTCCAACCCAACGCCGGAACTTCGCCGCGCTCTGTTCGAGATACACCGCCAGCACGGCGTACTGCGCAGCGTTGAGGGCTACCGGAAGACGTTCGAGCTAGCTGGCTGGACCGAGCAGCCGTATTTTAAAAAAGCTATGTGCGTGTTTTTAATTCATTACCCGATTTTTTCAAGCGCTAGAGTCTTCGATATCAAGAGCTGTAAAAAGTCCCTTTCGAATTTTTAATACACTCGGCCTTAATACATTACGAATTTTGTGTGCGTTAGGGCGATTTCTACTCGTGCCTACAACAGAATTAAACTAATCAAAATCACATCAGTCCAATTGTCAGCAATCCTGGTGCCATGATCCTTCCCCACGCATATTCGATGCGCATGCGCATGTTCGTAGGATGTGCACGGCATGCGCCCCCCTGATGTACTACAGCGTCGTTCAATGACCGACCCGTTCCCATCAGCAAGCCGATAGGCCGATTTCTGCACTGAAAAGCGCACTGCGGCGCAGGCACGACCCAATCGACGACGGACACTTCCTCGAAGTCGTCGGGATTGCCCTGATCGCCGACCGGAATATAAGGAGATTGATTGATGAATGAGATGCCTTCCGGGTCGACAAAAGAGTTTAAAACCGGGAAAGCCATTACCCCGTTTTCGTAGACAACCGCACTCAAAATGTCATTGGCCCGAATATTCGTGTCGGTGATCCACGCTGAGCGTTCCCCGATAAAATCGATGAGCATATCGAAACGCGAGTCTGGCAAGGATTCGTTTCGTATGCGTTGCAAAGACGTCGTCAGGCTATACCACTCCGGCGTCGACCTGAGCGTGAGCACGGAATAGGCTTGCTCCGGGTGCAAGGTGGACTGTCGGCGGGCATCGCCGTGCGCGACATATTGATGTGCCGTCCCTTGCAGATACCTGCTGCCTTGATCCTGAACCGGGGCATCGCAGCTGCGGCCCGATGCGTGGGCGATCAAGTCACCGTTGTTCCCCGTGGTTCGAATGCCATGATGAAAAATGGAGGCCAGATTATCGCCAGCGTAAACCATGTATATGAAACCGGTGTTGTCCACCCTAGCCGACGCGACGAAACTCAAGGACCACGTCAACAGCAGTATGCATAATCTCATACGGTACCTCAGGTTAATGTCAAAAACCGACCGTGATCGCTCAGATTACGTCGATACGAACAGCGCAAGCACACGCTTCGCACGAAGTTACGATTACTCCGCACCAATGAAAATGCAGCGTGATCGCCGCGGCATCGCATCGGTATACTCGGTGATCTTTATCGAGGCCGCTCATGGACGAAGACGTACGCAAAGCGCTTGCTCGCTGGCCCAACGTGCCCGCCGCCTACGGTTGGCTGTCGTTGAACCCGCGCGGGGCCTGGCGCTTTCATCGAGGCGGCAATGCCAACTTGGGCAGTGCTGGCGAACCCATCGGCAACACTCGAATCCAGGCATTCATCGGGCGTAACTACACGCATGACGACAAAGGTCGATGGTTCTTCCAGAACGGCCCGCAACGCGTTTACCTCCGCCTCGACACAGCGCCCTACATCGTTCACCAGACCACCGAAGGCCGCCTCGTCACGCATACGGGCTCGATCTTCGGCCCTGTCGCTCGATGGATCCTGGACGACGCAGGCCGCATGTATGCGCAATCGGACACGGGCCCCGCTGCCATCGACGACCGCGATCTGGCGGCGGTCTGTGAGTCGCTACACCTGGAAGACGGTGCCGCGGCGATCGACGAACTGGCTTGCATGGCGGTCGGCGACACCCTATTCGTACGGCACCGCCTAGGCACCCCGCTTATCCAGGTCACATGCGTACCGGCCGACCAAGTGCCAGCGACGCTCGCCTTCATTCGCGCACCCGAGGAACCCACGCCGACTGCGAGCGGCCTCGCGTCATCCGTTTCGGCAAAGGCCGCCCGTGAGTAAAATCCACCCATGAGCGCAGACCCGTCCTTTTATTTTCCCGCTCCGCGCCGCGCGAAGTTCTGCGGCCAGTGCGGCACACCAATCACCCGGCGGGTGCCACCCGACGATAATCGCGAACGCGATGTCTGCGAGCATTGCGGCGCGGTTCATTATCAAAACCCGCGCATGGTGGTCGGCACGGTTCCGGTGCTGGACGGTCGCATTCTGTTGTGCCGGCGCGCCATCGAGCCACGTCACAACACCTGGACGCTGCCGGCCGGCTTCATGGAGCTGGCCGAGACCACCGCGCAAGGCGCGCTGCGCGAGACTCGGGAAGAGGCCGGCGCCGATGTCGAGCTAGGCGCGTTGTACACCATGATCGACGTGCCGCATGTCGATCAGGTTCACATCTACTATCTCGCTCATGCCCGTTCGGAACGCCTGGATCCCGGTCCGGAGAGCCTCGAAGCGCGGTACTTCGCGCTCGCGGACATCCCTTGGGACAAGCTGTCGTTTCGCTCGGTCATCACCACACTGGAACACTACGTGGCGGACCACGCTCGGGGCTGCTATCGGACCCGTCAGTACTCGCTCGAACCCTACGCCCCCATGCAGCCGTGACCCTGCCCTGGCTAGACATCGACACCCCTTTCCCGCCAGTCGATCAGGCATTGGAAGACCCACCGGGTCTGCTGGCCGCCGGACGGGATCTCAGCGTGCATCGTTTGATCGACGCTTACCGCTCTGGGGTGTTCCCCTGGTTCGGCGAAGGCGAACCGATCTTGTGGTGGAGCCCTGACCCTCGCATGGTGCTGGCTTGCGCCGATTTCTCGCCAGGACGTGCCTTACGCAAACGCCTGCGTCAGGTGGAGCGCGGCGACGCAGGCGACATCGTTGTGCGAGTCGATACCGCTTTCACTGACGTCATGGCGGCCTGCGCCGCACCTCGCGACGGCCAGCCTGGCACGTGGATCACCGCCCCCATGCAGCAGGCGTATACCGACTGGCACCGTGCCGGCGGGGCGCACAGCATCGAAACATGGATCGACGGACAATTGGCCGGAGGGCTGTACGGCGTCAGTTTGGGTGAGATGTTCTTCGGTGAATCGATGTTCACCCGAGTCACCGATGCCTCGAAAATCGCGTTAGCGCACCTGGTAGCGTTTCTAAAACGCTACGGCGTGACCTGGATCGACTGCCAGCAACAAACCCGGCACTTGGCCAGCCTGGGTGCGGCACCGGTTCCACGGGCCGACTTCATCGCCCACGTCCAGCGTACATACACTCGGCCCGCACCGCCATGGACGGCAGGCGTTTTGCTTCTCACGGGTGAAATCGTGCCCGATACGCCAGCCTCCAGCTTCGGCGTTACTATGTAATCCGATATCGAGATATCGATTCGATCGACCATCCGACCCCAGACACCGGCGATACGCCGGTTCCCTGCGAGCAGGCATGAGCAAGCTTTCTGAACTTCCGTTCTCGACCTTGCAGTTTTACGCGACCGCGCCTTATCCGTGCAGCTACCTGCCGGCACGGCAAGCGCGGTCGCAAGTGGCTGCGCCGGGCCAATTGATCAACGCCGACACCTATTCTCGTTTGGTCCAACAAGGGTTCAGACGCAGCGGCCTGTTTACCTACCGCCCACATTGCGACACGTGCAAGGCCTGTGTGCCCGTCCGTCTGGACGTCGATCGTCATCAAGCCAACCGCAATCAACGTCGGGCCTGGAGGCGCCATGCGAACTTGCGCGCATTCGTCGCCGAGTTGGCATGGTCGACCGAGCACTACGCCCTCTACCTCGCGTACCAGCAGCACCGCCATCCTGGCGGCGGCATGGACGAAGACAGCCGCACGCAATACGCTCAGTTTTTGCTGACCACCCGCGTGAACACCCGTTTGGTCGAGTTTCGGGACGCCGACAACCGACTGATGATGGTGTCCATCATCGATGTGTTGGATCGTGGTCTATCATCGGTCTACACCTTCTACGATCCGCAGGCCGAAGGCAGCCTGGGCACCTACAGCATCTTGTGGCAGATCGCGCAATGCAGGATGCTTAACTTGCCCTGGCTATATCTGGGTTACTGGATCGCCGACAGCCGCAAGATGGCCTACAAAGCGGGGTTCACGCCCCAACAGCGCTTGATCGATGGCGTCTGGTACCCGTCGTCCGACTCGCCCGAACCCGACTGAACGCTTCGTTCACCCCCACCATCTCAACCGCGCTGCCTCGCTCGCGACTTAAGCGCCGGCCTTCCCGCAGGCTCGGATGTCCGCATATCGCATCGGCCCCAGTCACCGTACAATCGCTTCCCATGTCTATCCTGCACCATGCCTATCCAGCGGCCCGCGCCGCCCTGTTCAGTCTCGACGCCGAAACCGCGCACGAGTTGACGCTACGCAACTTGCAACGCGCTTACGATTGCACGCTCACGCGCAAATTACTCGGGGCGGACCTGCGTGCGCCACGTACCGTCATGGGACTGAACCTGCGCAATCCGGTGGGATTGGCCGCAGGATTGGATAAAAACGGCGCGCACATCGATGCCTTGGCCAACCTGGGATTCGGCTTCATCGAGGTGGGTACGGTCACCCCGCGCGCGCAACCGGGTAATCCGAAGCCGCGCATGTTCCGCCTGCCGCAATCGGAAGCACTCATCAACCGCCTGGGGTTCAACAACGGTGGTCTGGATAGCTTCATCGCCAACGTGCGCACCAGCACGTTCCGTCAACATGGCGGCATTCTGGGGCTGAACATCGGCAAGAACGCCGACACCCCTATCGAACGCGCGAAAGACGACTACCTTGCGGGACTGCGGGCAGTGTACGCCTACGCCGATTACGTAACGGTAAACATCTCATCGCCGAACACGCAGAACCTGCGAGCGCTTCAAGGCGGCGACGAGTTGACCGAATTGCTCGCCGCCCTGCGCGACGCCCGCAAGGTGCTGGAAGACGAGCATGGGCGCCGTGTCCCGATGGTCGTGAAAATCGCACCCGATCTGGAAACCGCACAGATCGACCATATCGCTCATACGCTGGCACAGCACGAGATCGATGGCGTCATCGCCACCAACACCACATTGCAACGCGAGGCCGTACAGGGCCAACGTCATGCCGACGAAACGGGCGGCCTGTCAGGTCCTCCGGTACATGCGTTGTCGCTGGCGGTGATCGCACGCTTACGTGAGCAACTGGGCGATCACCTCGCCATCATCGGGGTCGGCGGTATCGCATCGGGCCAGCAGGCACGAGAAAAAATTGCGGCGGGTGCCGATGCAGTGCAGCTCTATACTGGACTGATTTACAAAGGCCCTGCTCTGGTGCGCGACTGCGTGATGGCCATCAGCCATCGCTAACGATCAGGTGTCATTTAGTCATCCAGCACCAGAACGACAATAACGTACAAAAAATATCTTCGCCGACCCCCAATTGGGACGTGTTAGCTGGTGTTGAGTTCGACGCCGTCGTAGTCGAAACCGTTTGTTCTGCCAACGGCGCGGGCATGGCATACGTTTGCGCACTGGCACCCAAAGCGAGTGTAATGGCACAGGTCGCCGCCAAGGTTTTCCATAGAGAAGTCTGCATGATTGATATCCCGTGAAGTGGACGTGCGCGACTCGCAAGGATGCGGGATCGCACATCACACGCTACATCCGGCACGGAAACCCACAAACTTGACCGTTGTTATCGTAACAATTGAATTGGAAAAAAAGGCCGCCTCGGCAGGGGCGGCCTCAATATGCAGGCGGTACAACTGATTTGTCACTCGCAGCCGTTTTTGGCCAAGCCAGAACGGGCGTTAACCCACCTTAGGCAGTGCGGCGGGTGCGAGCGGCAACCTTGTTAGCGGCTTCGGCGGCATCCGAAGCAGCTTTGAAGGTCGCATTGGTGGCGGCATTCAAATTCGATTCAGCCACGTCGGCCGCTTGCTTGGCAGCCTTGGACAGCGACTCGTAGGCGCCGTTGGCGGTGCTCAATGACGATTTCATGGCGGCGATGGCGCTTTCGGAGCCAGCCGGCGCGTTCTTGGCTAACTGGTCCAGCAACTCGACGGCCTGTTCGTGCGACTCGCTGATATGCGCCTCATGCAACTTAGCCAACTCACCTTGCACGCCAGCGACGATGCTATAGACATGCTTGCCGTAAGCCATGGCTTTCTCGGCACCCGGCTGGAAACCCGAAGACGCATAAGCCAGTGCCTCTTGGGGATCGCGAATGCTGCCGCTTTGCTGCGCGTGCTGATTAAATTCGTCCAAGGTGGCGCGCATGACCTTCACGTTCAAATCGACTAGCTTTTCGAAGCCGCTAAACATGGCGTTTTGCGCCGCGACAAATTGATTGATGGCCGACTGCTGACGGGCCAGAACCTGCTCGGGAATTGCGCTCATGCATCTCTCCTTTGGAATTGTCCGGCTCTAGCCGCCGGTGGGCTGTGACGACTGACTGGATGACTGCGATCGCCTTGGCTTTGCGGCCTCTTGGTGCACCGCACAATGACTATTTTAGGCATTTCGTCCTCCACGTCAACCCCCATGACGCACCGCAATAAACCTTACAAATCAAGCATTTAAATATCAGCGTCGCGCTGCCGCTATTTCCCTGTGAAAACCGCGGTTTTTACTTAGGGATTACTCCTGAGATGACCCACCGACCAAATATTCCTAGACTTGCGCTCAATCGCTCTGTACAACAGAGGACACAAGAAAAAAACAGCCTTCGAACGCTCGTGTTCGATGCTTATCTGGAGACAGTATGACTTTGCCCAAACGGCCCTTGGCCGCATTGTTTGCCACCGCCTGCTTGCTCGCCACGGGCGCGGTGGCAGCCGCCGATTACCCCACCCGAGCAATCAACATGGTGGTGCCGTTCGCCGCGGGCGGCCCGACCGACAACGTCGCGCGCTCTTTGGCCGAAGCCATGCGTACGTCGCTGGGTCAGACCGTCGTGGTCGAAAACAAGGGCGGTGCCGGCGGCACCTTGGGCACCTCCCAAGTCGCCCGCGACAAACCCGATGGCTATAGCATTTTGCTGATGCACGCCGGTTTCTCGACCGCGCCGTCGTTATATAAAAACCCTGGCTACGATCCTTACACCAGTTTCGAGCCTATTGGTTTGGTGGTGGACGTGCCCATGACCATCATCGCGCGCGAAGACTTCCCGCCGAACAACATCAAAGAATTCAGCGAGTACATCAAGCAGAACAAGGAAAAGGTATCGGTGGCCAATGCCGGCGTCGGCGCGGCCAGCCATTTGTGCAGCGTGATGCTGATGGACGCCCTGGGCATCGAGCTACTGACCATTCCGTACAAAGGCACTGCCCCTGCCATGAACGACTTGCTGGGTAAGCAAGTCGACGTGCTGTGCGACCAGACTACCAATACGACCCAGCAGATCGACGGCAAGCGCGTCAAAGCCTATGCCGTCACCAGCTTAAAACGCGTCGAGACGCTGCCCGACCTGCCAACGATGGACGAGTCGGGCTACAAAGGCTTCGAAGTGGGTATCTGGCACGGAATGTGGGTGCCGAAGGGCACGCCCAAGCCCGTGGTTGACAAGCTGGTTGCCGCATTGCAAGCTGGCTTGGCCGATCCGAAGTTTCAGGAACGCATGAAAGTCTTGGGTGCGCGCGTCATGACCGATCAGGCCAATCCCGAAGCACTGACCAAGCACGTCAAGCAACAAGTGCCGCAGTGGGCCGAGCTGTTCAAAAAAGCCAAGCTGGAACCCCAGTAAGGCCCGCGCTTGCCGGGCGGCTTCGCCTCAAGCCGCCCGACCGGGCACCGACGATGCCGCTTCCAGAGGCGGCATCGCGTGGTTTGGCCCCGCCTCGAACCCGAGCGCCTCGGAAATTCGCGCAGCCGTACCCGTCAAATGCTTGACCCAGTCGTCATGCAGCCGATGCGCCGGTGCCGAGATCGACAGTCCCGCCACCAACTTACCGGTGTCATCGAAGATGCCCGCGGCGATGCACTTCACGCCGAGTTCCAACTCTTCGTTGTCGCGCGCGTATCCCAGGCGTCGAACCAGCGCCAGATCGCGTTCGAGGCGGTCGAACTCGGTCAGGCTATTGCGGGTCTGGCCCGCCAGCCCAGTTCGCATGGCGTAGGCCCGCACCGTCCGGCTGTCGGCCTGCGACAGAAAAAGCTTGCCGGTGGAGGTGAGATGCAGCGGTGCACGTCCGCCGATGGCACGCACCACCTGCATGCCCGAGCGCTCGCTCCAAGCACGATCGATATAGACGATCTCGTCGCCCTGTTGGATCGACAGATTAACGGTCTGACCGGTCAGCTTGTGCAAGGCACGCATGCCTGGCAGCGCAGCTTCATGCACATTCAGACGGCCTTTGACCAGGGACCCCAGTTCGAGCAGGCGCATGCCCAATTGATAGACGCCGTTATCGACTCGCTCGACATAACGTCCGACAACGAGATCGTTCAAGATGCGATGCGCGGTCGAGGCATGCAGTTGAGTACGTGCGGCCAGCGCCTTCAGCGTGACCGGTTCGGATTGCTCGGCCAAGGCGTCCAATAAACGCATGGCACGGTCGAGCACCTGAATCGCAAGCGGCGTTTCGTCCTCCGGGACAGCGGTCAGACTGCCTTCCTGTCGAGTCATGGGCGAACCTCGCCGGATCGCCCACTCGCGCCCGCGACAGCCGGGCTGTCGGCCACCGGCATCGCATCGGGCTGAAATATGCCGCCCACCCGCTCGGCAGCCTCGCGCAAGAACTGCAATGCCGCAGCGGCTGCTTCCGGCGCACCCTTAACGCCTAGTTCGATGTGCGGTCGAGCGCCGTCCTCACCCACGCTGGGCAGGCTGAACGCGCGTACCCCGGGAAAATCGCGCTCCAGCGCTTCCATGGCAGGCGTGATGCGCGACTCGGGCAGGCGATAGACCAAAAACGAATGCTCGATCCAGGAAGTCTGATGGTGGCGATCGCGATAACGCGTATCCAACATGGTTTCGATCATCGGCCATGCCATGACCGGAAACCCCGGCACGAAGGTGTGGTCTTGGATGAAAAATCCAGGAATCTGGTTGTAGGTATTAGGCACAATCTCGCAGCCTTGCGGAAACACGCCCATCTGCAAGCGTTGCCGATTTTCGGGTGTGGACATGTCCGCCACGCCCTTGCCCTCTTCGGCCAAGCGCAGGCAGCGCTCGGTGATGGCGACCTCGGCATCGGGATGCAGGACCAGGGGTCGCCCAAGGGCAGCGGCTGCAGCCTGCCGGGTGTGATCGTCCGGCGTAGCGCCGATACCGCCACAGCAAAACACGATGTCGCCCGATGCGAAACTGCGCTTAAGACCGTCGGTCAGGCGGTCGCGGTCGTCGGCCAGGAAAGTGACTTGCGACAATGCCAAGCCGCGCGCGCTCAACAGTTCCACCACCTTGGACATATGCTTGTCCTGGCGGCGCCCAGACAGAATTTCGTCGCCGACAATAATCAAGGAAAAACGGCGTTCGGCGGAAGTGTTCGGCATGGCGATCGGCTCAGACTCGGGTGGATGAAACGGCGACTCAAACTACAGGGTTCGGCTGGCTCAAGCGAGCATTCTGCAAGGCCGCCAGACCGTAATGCGCAAACAATAACGCCGAGAACACCGGCAGCACAATCCACGCGGGGGGCAACAAGTTCAACACGGAGCACAGCAGCCCCAACATCCAGAAGCCGCCATTATGGCGGGCGATCAAGGCGCGGCGCTCGTTTGGCGCGGCGTGCTCGACAATGGCGTCCACACGCATCATTCGCGAGAACGCGAAAGCCCACCAGAACACCGACAAGGCCGCACCTAGCGGTGGCAACAGCCACAGCGGCAAAGTAAACAACCAACCCAAAGCAAACACGGTCATCACCCACACGGCGTTCCAGACGCTGACGGCTGTCGCATGCTGGCCCAGACGTGCGAGCGTCGGATAGTCGTGACCCGCCACGTGTTTGAGCACCATGGGCATGACAAACACTGCCGCGACCGCAACACCGAAAATACCGGCGATGGGCAGAAGAATGACGCCAGCCAACACCGGCACCAGCCACAATTTTATGGAAAAAAGCCCGACGGCCAACAGCCACTGATCTACGGTGCGAACGACGCCCCAATCTTCGGCCTGAAGGGTCAACCAGCCGGTCAGCGGTGTCCAGAACAACCACAGCAGAACGATGGCACCGAAGAAAATGATCAGAAACGGCAGCAGCAACGCGAACAACATGCGTGGGTGGCACTGCGAGACGGCTGCGCGTCCGAAGGCTGTCCACACGCCGGACAATCCGACCGGGAGCGGCGCGCAAGGCGTGACGGTGACCGGCGTAGGCGAACTGGGCATGCGACCATCCTGAAATGAGGGCTCGAGCGGCTATCATAGTCAATCCAGACCGCCTTTCGCCATATGACGCTCCGTATCCCTGACCAGACCGCCCCGCCGGCCGCCTCAAAATGGCTGGTGGCCTGCTATTGCGCCGCCTGGTGCGACGTTTGCACGCAATATCGCGACAAGTTCGAAGCGCTGGCGCAGGCCAGGCCCCATATGACGTTCGCCTGGATCGATATCGAAGACCATCCCGATTATCTCGGGGACGAAGACGTCGAAAATTTTCCAACCCTGCTGGTCCAACACGCGGCGCGTACGCTGTTCTTCGGTCCGATGCTGCCGCACATCGGCCACCTCAAGCGGCTACTGGACACGCTGACAGACGACGCGGCCGAAGTGTTCGCAGGCGTGCCCGACGTAGCGGCGCTGTTGACGGCGGGATAGGCCGATACGGCGGTCGACTGGCAAGCACCATCGCTCATCGACGATGAGTCAGAACGTCACACGATCAATCGGCTTTTTTTCCGCCGCCCAACAAAACGGCTACTTTGCGTTTGCCGTCCGACGCAGCTGAGGGCGCCAGCGGCACGGGCGCGTCTAGCACCGGACTATTCGACGGCACGTAAGGTTTCAGAAAAAACTCATCGACCGGCTGGCGTGAGCCATAGGGCCGACCGCTGCGAACGCGTTCGCGGCTTTCGCTCGGTGCACGTGCATCGCGATTCTCTCGAGGCTCGCGGCCTTCCCATGCCGGACGGGCGCCACCTGCGCGACCCGCATCGGCCGATCGGACATGGCTGCGAGCCAGCACATCGGCCGGAAGATCGAGTGTGCCGCGCGGCACCTGACGCTTGGTCAACTTCTCGATATCCAGCAAGAATTTCTCTTCATCGGCAGTAAACAGCGCGATAGCTTCGCCCGACGCGCCCGCGCGACCCGTACGGCCAATGCGGTGAACGTAGTCTTCGGCGTTATACGGCAGATCGTAGTTGATGACGCAGGGCACGCCCGCGACATCCAGCCCGCGCGCGGCCACATCGGTGGCCACCAGCACTTCCAGCTCGCCCGCCTTGAATGCTTCGAGCGCCTTCATGCGATCGGCCTGCGTCTTGTCGCCATGAATCGATTCGGCTCGAACACCGTCCAGCTCCAACTGACGCGCCAGGCGAGCGGTGCCGATCTTGGTGTTCGAGAACACGATGACCTGGCGCAAATTGCGCGACTTGACCAGATGCACCACAGCCGCACGCTTGGCGTCGGCCGACATCTGATAGGCGATCTGCGTGACGGTTTCAGCGGTCGCATTGCGCGCGGCCACCTCGATCTCGACCGGCTGCTTCAGATAGGTGCGGCCCAGCTTGCGAATCTCGTTGCTGAACGTCGCCGAGAACAACAGCGTTTGCCGTGCAGGCGGCAACAAGCGCATGATGCGTTCGAGATCGGGCAAAAAACCCATATCCAGCATGCGGTCGGCTTCGTCCAACACCAACAATTGCACCTGGCTCAGGTTGACGTTTTTTTGTTCGACGTGATCGAGCAGACGTCCAGGCGTGGCCACCAAGACTTCGCAACCGCGACGCAAAGCGTCTCGTTGCGGCGCGATATCGACGCCCCCGAAGACGACCGCCGCACGCAAGGGCGTCTTGGCGCTGTAGCGCTTTACGCTTTCGCCTACCTGGTCGGCCAGCTCACGCGTCGGTGCCAGAATCAAAGCACGCACCGGGTGGCGTGCCGGCGAGGCACTGGTGTTGGCGTGCGGCATGAGCCGGTGCAAAATAGGCACCGTAAACGCTGCGGTCTTGCCGGTGCCGGTTTGCGCGGCGCCCATGACATCGCGCCCCTCGATCACGACTGGAATGGCTTGCGCCTGGATGGGGGTGGGACGCGTGTAGCCGGTCTCCTCGATCGACTGCAAAAGCAGCGGATGCAAGGCGAAATCGGCGAAAGTGAGCGTGGGCGCTTCGGCGCCGGTATCGGAAGTAATGGGAGCTGTCATTTAAAGTATTGCAGCCCGACTTCCAATTTAGAAAAAACTTTTCCAAACCGGTCCGGCTGCTTCGTGTGGCGACATTTTACCGCAGGTGCAGCATTCGACCCGACTCGATACACCAAGCACCTTAGTTCAGTGCCCAGCGAATCGACCAGAGGGCGGCCATGCCCGCGACGATCAGCAGCACGGCGCTGCGGGTTCGCATGTACACCAATACGCCGATCAGCGCAGCCAATAGCCGCAGATCGAACTGCGGCCCCGAGGCTGCCGACCACGGCAAAATGTCGGGCACGATAATGGCCGTCAGGGCGGCCGCGGGTGCATAGCGCAGCGCTCGACGCACGCCGTCAGGCAAGGGCATGTAATCGCCGAACAACATATAGCCCGCCCGGCACAGCAGGCTGCACACGAACAACAGGAAGACGGCCCAGCCGGTATAGATCAGCGTGTCGCTCATGCTCGTTTCATCGCTTTTTCGGCCACGATACCCGCAGTGATACCTGCAACGACGGCCGCCGCCAGTCCTAATCTCAGCGGCAAAGCCTGCCCCACCCAGGCCACCAGGCCGGCAGCCAGCATGGCCAACAGAACCGGACGGGTCGTCGCCAACGGAATCGTAATCGCCAGCAGTGCCAGCACTGCGGCAAACTCCAGCGACCACTCCATCGGTACGGCACTCGCCAGGGCAATGCCGATCAAGCTGGAGGTCTGCCAGGCGAACCAACCGGGCACGATGGCCCCCAGGAAGAACCACAGTTGTTCTCGCGTGCCGCGTACTTTGGCATCGCCGAAACGCGGCATGAACAGCACAAACGCCATGTCGGTCGTGAAATAGCCCAAACCCAGCCGTTTGGGCCACGACAAATGCCGAAAATAGGGATGCAGTGCCGCGCCAAAGATCAAAAATCGCACGTTGACGACGCAACCGGCGGCGAAAATCAACCACAGCGGTGCGCCAGAGGCGATCAAGGGCAGGGAGGTCAGCTGGGCCGATCCGGCATAAGCGAGAAGTGTCATCGCAATCGCCATCGACTCGGTCAAGCCGCTCTTGACCATGGCGACCCCCGTGACCAGGCCCCACGTGGCGGTGGCGATCATGGCCGATCGCATGGCCCATGCCCCCTCTTTGAAGGCGGCCCGCCGCTCGGCTTTTAATGCCTGCATAGCGGCGAGTTCATCGGGCGGGTACTGAGACAAGGTAGCTGCCTGGGCGCGACTGCAAGGAGGTGAAAACGGGAAGGCACTTATGCGCGCCTCGGCTGCTGCATTGTAACCATCCCGTAGAAACTGCGCTGTAACCTGCCTCTGCATATGGGTTGACTCCGCTATAACCTGCTTCTGCGTATGGTGTGGCGGGGTGTGCTTGATACAATGCGAGCCAGAGATTCTTTTCCCAGCATTCTTTTCCCAGGACTGCCCATGAGTGCCGCTGCACCCGCCCAGGAAGTGATCGACGTCAAACCCCAGGATCTGCCCATTTACTGCCCGGGGCCCCATGCGCCGCAATGGAGCATGCACCCCCGGGTGTTTCTAGACGTGGCCCACACGGGCAGCGCCCGATGTGCCTACTGCGGCGCGCAGTATCGGCTGCAAGGCGGTCCCTTGGCACACGGCCACTGAACATGAGCAGCCCCCCTTTCGCCACCTCCGAAGAAGCCGAGCAGGCGTTCTATGACGCGCTGGCGCAAGGCGACGCCACTCGTCTGATGCAAGTGTGGGCCGACGACGAAGACATCGCGTGTATCCACCCAGGTGGCCTGCGCGCGCATGGCCATCATGCTGTGCGTGAGTCGTGGCGGGAAATACTGGCCAACGGGCCGCTGACGATCAGACCGTTGCGCAACGTCGTCTTGCCCAGCATGTCGACGGTGGTTCACGTGTTGGTCGAGCAGATCACCGTAAACACGCCCGAAGGCACGATGATCAGCACCTGCTATGCAACCAACGTCTATCACAAGGGACGCTCGGGTTGGCACATGGTGCTGCATCACGCGTCCTCCGCGCCGCCGCAAGCCAGTTCGCTGGACTTGTTCGACGCACCGGACAGGCTGCATTGATCGCTTTGCATCCACCACCAGGACACAGGACCTGAAGTTGGCCCATGCCCGTCTAGACACCACGCCCTGCCCCGTTCCACGCTGGTTGCCCGATGGGCATAGCCAGACGATCTGGGCCGCCTTCGTGGCGCACAATCATCGCATCTCGTTCGTGCGCGAACGCGTCGAGACGCCCGATGGCGACTTTATCGATTTCGACTGGACCGGGCCGGGTCTGATTCCACACCGCCGCCCCGACGGCACGGCGCTGGAGTTGCTGCCGCATATCGCCGACGGCCAGACGGCCGCCGCGCGCTGGATCGAACCTGCCGACTGGCACGCTTTTCCTCATGGCCAGGACACGCCGGCACTGGTGCTATTTCACGGCCTAGAAGGCGGCAGCAAGAGCCGCTATGCACAAGCCATTTCGCACTACTTCCGCGCACGCGGCTGGATCGTCGTTGTCGCTCATTTTCGCGGCTGCGCAGGCATGCCCAACCGCTTGGCGCGGGCTTACTTCTCTGGCGATTCGGAAGAAGTCGGCTTCATGTTGAACACGGTGCGAAGCCGCTTGCCGCACGCCCGCTGGCATGCCGCCGGCGTATCGCTGGGCGGCAACGCACTGCTCAAGCATCTGGGCGAGCAGGGCGACTCGGTACGCTGGCTGGCAGCGGCTGCGGGAATTTCCGTGCCGCTGGATCTCGTCGCGGGCGGCAACCGCCTGTCGCGCGGTCTGTTCAATCGTCATGTTTACAGCGCGCATTTTCTCCGCACCATGAAGCACAAGGTGTTGGAAAAAACTCGACGATTTCCTGCTGCGATCGATGTGGTCCGAATCTCGCACGCACGCGATCTGCGCGACTTCGACGACGCCTATACCGCCCCCATGCACGGTTTCAAAAATGCCTTGGATTACTGGACTCGCGCCTCCAGCAAGCCTCTGCTGGGCGGCATCCGAATTCCCACGCTGGTCTTGAACGCGTGCAACGATCCGTTCATGCCCGCCTCGGCGCTGCCCGGCATGCGCGACTGTGCGCCCAGCGTTCTGTTGCATCAGCCCCCCGAAGGCGGCCATGCCGGCTTTCCCACCGGTGCCTTTCCCGGCAATCTGGGATGGCTGCCGCAGTGTCTCGCAAAATTCTTCGAGATGTCTATATAGAGAACGTGTGGGATGCGTCGAGGCAGCGCATCCCGTTCGGTTTGGGTTCGATCGATCCATCACGATTCCGCCCGACTCGTCACGACGCATACGGCGTGACCCGGTCCGGCTGGATTAAACTCGGCCGCCCCAGACTTGGCTCGGCGATCAGCTCTTGAAACGCTCCAACAATTGACGCTGAGCGTCGATTCGCTCGCGAATCTCACGAATCTGCACATCGATTTGCGACTGTTCGTAGAAATCCTGCGTCATGCCACGCGCCTGTTGAAGCTGCGATTCGCCAGCCTGCAACGCACCGACCGCCACGTAATAACGCGCCATATCGCGCCGCGCCGACACGTCGTCCCCGGCACGCGACTGACTTTGAGCCAGAAGCTGAAACACCCTGGGTTCGTCTTGCGCCCAGCTTTTGCCACGGTCTCGCAGGAAGGCCACGGCCTCGCGATCTCGACCATTGTCTTGCAAAGCCTGGGCATAAGACAGCGCAAGCGCCCGGCTATTGGGCCATCGCTTGAACGCATCCTGAGCAACTTGCAATGACAGCGCCAGGTTTTTCTGCACCCGGGCGATGTCTACACGCTGGCGCGCCAGCATGGGCGCTTGCCTGCCGTATTCAATGGCAAGCAAATGATATTCCAGCGCCTGGGCACCGGCACCATCCTGCAAAGCCAACATGGCCAAGCCATAATAAGCGGCCGACTGACGCACGCCCGACAGCGCACGCACCTCGTCTTTCAGCTGCTGCTCGATCGAGCGCTGACTGTTTCGATCTCGACCTTGCAGCACCCGCAAGCGCGCACGAACGTAAGGATAGTCGTCGCTATCCAGATAACGCGAGGCTGGCAACGCGCGCGAGCGGTTCTGGATGTCCGACAGACGGTCGATCGACAAGGGATGGGTACTCACCCAGGAACCGCCACCTGCGCCTTCGTTCAGGCGCGACGCGTTCATCAGCAGCGAGAACATGGCCACCATGCCCTCGGGGTCGTAACCCGCACGGGTCAGCATCTGAAAACCCACCCGGTCGGCCTCACGCTCGGCATCGCGCGAAAACCCCAACTGGCGGTTAATGGCGGCGGCTTGGCCGAATGCGGCAACACCCATTCCCAGATTGGCGCCGCCTCCTGCCAAAGCAGCCAGCAATGCCGCAGCCATGGAGGCCGCCATCAGCATGCCGCTTTGCTTCTGTTGAGTCATTCCTCGTGCTACATGCCGTTGCGAGACATGTCCGATTTCGTGCGCCACGACGCCTGCCAACTCCGACTCCGAGCGCGAGGACACCACCAAACCGCTATTGATGCCGATATATCCGCCCGGCAAAGCGAAAGCATTGATCTCGGGATCGCGCACAGCGAACAGCTGCACCTGGGGCGCGCCGCCCGGTGCGAATGCGGCCAGCTTGCGCCCCATGTCGGTCAGATACTGATTCACCTCTGTGTCGTCGATAAACGTCGGGTCTCGACGCCCTTGCGCCATAATGGCGGCGCCCAGCTCGGCTTCGACCTGGGGAGACAATTCAGACGACTCGGACGAGCCAATATTAGGGAGTCCAACCGGCTGGGCCCAAGAATTGCTCACGGGCCAGCTACTCGCGACCAGGGCCGCGCACAGCAAGGTCGCCGTGCCTTGATGTCCCCACGTTGAAAATCGTGTCATATCCTGTTCTCCATAGGAATATGATAGCGATGTCGACCAAAAGTTTAACGATTCTTTCTTTCGCCAAGAGGTTTTATGCGCCCCGTACGCAAAGCGGTTTTTCCCGTAGCAGGGATGGGTACTCGATTCTTGCCCGCCACCAAGGCAATGCCCAAGGAGATGCTGCCCGTCGTGGATAAACCCTTGATTCAGTACGCCGTGGAAGAAGCCGTCAATGCCGGCATCACCGAACTGATTTTCGTGACGGGCCGAAACAAGCGTGCAATCGAAGATCACTTCGACTCCGCGCCCGAACTCGAAACCGATCTCGAAAACAAGCAGAAACTCGAACTGCTCAAAGCCGTGCGCAACGTGCTGCCGGCCCATGTCAATTGCATCTACATCCGCCAATCGGCCCCGCTGGGCTTGGGCCACGCCGTGCTGACCGCGGCCCCCATCGTGGGCGACGAGCCGTTCGCCGTTCTGCTGGCCGACGACTTGATCGATGCTGAGACGCCTGTCGTCAAGCAATTGGTAGACATCGCCAGGCAGCATGACGGTAGCGTGCTGGGTGTGCAGGACGTGCCGCGCGAAGACACCAGCAAGTACGGTATCTGCGAGGCATTGGAAGAAATCGATTCGCGCACGCACCGGGTGACGCACATCGTCGAAAAACCGAAACCCGAGATCGCGCCCTCGACGCTGGCGGTGGTGGGCCGTTATGTTCTGGAAGCCGAGATTTTCGATCACCTGCGCCGCACGCAACGCGGCGCGGGCAACGAAATCCAGCTGACCGATGGCATCGAAGCGATGCTGCGCGAGCGCAAAGTGTTTGCGCACCGCTACGAAGGCAAGCGCTACGACTGCGGCAACAAACACGGCATGTTCGAAGCAACCGTGGCCTTCGCTCGCAAGTATCACGGCATGGAGCCGTAATCGTAGCGCCGGGGGCAGTGCCCCTTTAGCTCGATGGCTTGCGCGCGACCATTCTGTCGGCTGCGCGCAGGCGTCCCTTGCCCGACAGGCGCATCAAGGTGCCCAGGGCGATCAGCATGCCCACCACTTCGACCAATGCTGCGGGAATCCACATGGTGATTCCACCGATCATCTGATCGGTTTGCGGCGACATCGCAATGGCGCGCCCGCACAGGTCGAACAACGGATAGATATCGCGTTCCGTGAACGCAATGATGGCCCCCGCTGCCATTTGCGGCGCCATCGTCAGGATGGGCGACAGCACCCGATATCCCGGCGACATCGCCGCCGGAGGCGCTGGGCGGCGATCCAGAATCAAATTCCAATACATGAAGCCACTGATCACTACCGACCAATTCATCAATCGGTATAGTCGCCAGTCGAGCATCGAATAGAACTGGACTGTCGGCAGCAACCAGACGATCACCAGCAACACGAACAGCACCGGCACCAGCACCGTGTGGGTCAGCAAACCCACCGTCACTCGACCGCTGGCGGTGTTGCGCGACCAGTCGCGCAGGCGACGCCGCCAAACCAGGGGCAAACCTGCTCGCATGACCTGACCGGGAAACGCGCCCATCAAAAGCAAGGGCCCCAGGTGATGAAGCACGAGGTGCTGAATCCGGTGGATGAAAAACATCCGCTCGGCAAAGTAATCGACGTGGGTGTGCAGCGAGAGATACAGCAGCACCATGCCCGCCCAGAAGAACACATGCCGCGGCCAGCCGACTCGATGCACCCGTGCGCCGCGTACGAACAAGCCCGCCGCGACGACAAACGCGAGAATCAATGTGGGCGAAAACTCCCAGGGAGTGAGCCAGTCGAGCAGGGTCATGAAGCCGGGGGGGTCGGGGAAAACGTGAAACGTAGATCGCGCGATGGACGCTCGCGCGAGCGGACTCGAACGAAGCCGGCACAAGAGAGCGACACAGGCGAAAAAAAGCGGCGCGAGACGCGCCGCTCACCACTCGGAAGTCTACCGGAAAGCTAGGCGGCCTGAGCGACAGGGCGCTGTCCGAACCTCACCCCACGCACCTCGGGGTTGGCGTTCAACAAGCGCGCCTGATCCATCAGGACCGGACGTCGCTCGGGCGGACACGTTACGGTGATGCAGGCACGGGCCAGCTCGGGTGCTACGCCTGCGTGAACCTGCATGTGGGCCACGTCCAAGCCTGCCGCTTGAAAATCGAGGCATATCTGCTTGCGCAATGCGGGCAGGTGCTCGCGCGCGCATTCGACCGTCAGGCGCGACACGGCGCGACGGCGGTTGAGACTGGTGGCGGCATCGACGCCGGCACGACGAAGAAACAAATCGAACATACGCATACTGACCTCCTGGTACGACGAGAGGATTCGGCGAACGGCGGCCTACCCCGTAAGCGCGGGCAGACCTCGTGTACTTGGCGATGTAAAGTGCGTCAGGGGCTTGAAGTAAGCTCCAAGCCGGAAGACGGCAGCACCATGCTGCCGAGTGACAAGACCACACCTCTGTTGCGATGAACAGGGCGTGGCAGAACGTGTTCTGCGGACTTAACCCTGCTTAGGCAAGCAGACCGATACGAGATCGGCAACAACTGTCGCCGCTGTCGGTGTTCACAGAACAACTCCTTGATTTATATGGGACTGTCAGTGTACCGCTAGTAGCTCAGCCCGTCCAGCCAGCCCAGGGCGTGATACACATACACCACGACCATCGCCAACATGAACATGGATGCGGCACCGCCGATCAGCACCGTGGCCAAGGCCGTCAGCACGTGTGGCCAGCCCGTCCGGTTGGTCGGCCTGCCCACGTTGTAACGGGCGTCGAATTTTTCGTCTCCCAACAGGCTGAACACGGCGGCCTCGACGAAACCGTCTATGGCGGGGATGAACAATAGGAAAAACGCGGGGTTGTCCCACCACACGGGCTGGAGGGCCGCCAGCCCCGCACATACCACCGCATACAGCGTGATCGCCCAGGCGTGGGATCTGCGGAGATACCAGGCATGCGCGCCCACGGTGCCCAAGCTCAAGGCCAGCAAAGCGGCGATCAGTTTAGAGCGGGGCGTCTTGGGAGAAATGGGCGACATCGACATGCATGCCATTGTAGAGGGCTTCGATCGCCCCGAAGCAGCGCAGCCGACGGTAAAATAGCGCGATGTCGTTCGATCATGATGTTGCCGTCATCGGGGCTGGCCCCGTCGCCATTGCCATCGCCTGTCTGCTGGCGCAAACCGCGCCCGAGGCTGGCCGTATCACCCTGTTCGGCACTCTGCCCTCTGCGCGGACGGCTGGCTCACGCGATCCGCGCACCCTGGCCATGAACTACGGCACACGTCAGGTACTGGACCGTTTGCACGCGTGGCCCGCGCATGCCTCGGCCATCCACGACATTCACGTTTCGCAGCGAGGGCGGCTCGGCCGCACCCATATCCGTCATACCGATTTCGACGTGCCCGCGCTGGGCTATACGGTGGCCTATGCCGATCTCCTCGAAGCCTTGAACGAGCGCGCCCGGTCCAGCGGCGTCGTTCGCCGCCCGGCCGTTGCATCCGAGCAGGTCATTAACGCGGCTCGTGGCATCGCGGTAAGCACGGGCGATGGTCCGATTCGCACACGCGTCGCCGTGTTGGCCGATGGCATGCCCCAGGTGGATATCGTGCGCGAATACGATCAGCACGCCTTACTGGCTACCGTTCGCGCATCGCAGTCCCGCCCCGGCTGGGCCTATGAACGCTTTTGCCAGGAAGGGCCCCTGGCATTGCTGCCTCACCCGCAAGGCGTCGATCAATACTCCGTCGTGTGGTGCTGCCGCCCGGACACCGCCGACCGTTTGCGCAAGCTACCGGACGACGCCTTCGCGGCTGCGCTGCAAGACGCGTTTGGCGAGCGCCTCGGTCGTCTGAGTTTGCACGGCTTGCGCCACGCGTTTCCCTTGTCATTAAAAGCCCGCAGCACCTTGGTCGATGGCCGGATCGTGGCCATCGGCAACGCAGCCCAGACGCTGCACCCCGTCGCCGGTCAGGGTTTGAATCTGGGCCTGCGCGATGCCGTCCAGCTGACCACTGCCCTCGCCCCCGCATTGGCGCAGGGCCCCAACGACGCCAGTGATGCCATCCCCACAGCACTGGCGACATATTCTCGGCAGCGAATGGCCGACCGCTGGATTACCGGTGGCGTTACCGATCTGCTACCGCGTGTGTTTGCTACCGGCTGGGCACCGCTCGAACATGCCTGCGGGGCAGCCTTACTGGCGCTCGACGCCAGTGCGCGGTTGCGCGCGCCATTGGCCCGGCATTTGTTGTACGGTACGCGCACTTAAAGGGTTCAGCAACCAGGCCATCGCTCCGATTATCGACGGTCGGATCGACTATGCATAGTTTCTCCTTCATCGTTGCAAATCGGCACGCGCGCCCAATCGCGTCAATTGGGGCCGCATTATGGCGGGTAAAATCCCTTCCATGCGTATCGGCCCCTGGACTCTCCCCAATAACGTGTGCGTCGCCCCCATGGCGGGGGTGACCGACCGCCCTTTTCGTCAACTGTGCAAGCGCTTGGGCGCCGGCTATGCCGTGTCAGAGATGGCCGCCAGCAACCCGAAACTGTGGCATAGCGTCAAAACATCGCGCCGTCTGGATCACGCGGGCGAGATCGCACCGGTGGCCGTGCAAATCGCCGGCGCCGACCCGGACATGCTGGCCGAAGCCGCCCGTTTCAACATCGAGAAAGGCGCACGCGTTATCGACATCAACATGGGCTGCCCGGTCAAGAAGGTGTGCGCAGTCGCGGCCGGCTCGGCGCTGCTGCGCCATGAAGATCTGGTCGCACGCATTTTGGATACCGTCGTGGCAGCCTGTGCGCCCTTGGGCGTGCCCGTCACGCTCAAGACACGGACGGGCTGGGATCGCGATAACCGCAACGCGCTGCGCATCCTGGCATTGGCCGAGAACGCCGGCATCAGCGCTTTGGCACTGCATGGACGCACTCGTGCCGATCTGTATACCGGTCATGCCGAGTACGACACCATCCGCGCAGTTAAGGCCGCGGCCTCGATTCCCGTCATCGCCAACGGCGATATCGACTCGCCCGAGAAAGCCCGTCGCGTTCTAGACTACACTGGCGCCGATGGCGTGATGATCGGTCGAGCGGCTCAAGGCCGCCCCTGGCTGTTCCGCGAAATCGATCATTACCTGCGCACCGGTACGTATCTAGCGCCACCCAGCTATGCCGAAATGCGCAGTCTGCTGCTCGAACATCTTGACGATCACTACCGCTTCTACGGCGAGTCGGTCGGGGTGCGTTCGGCACGCAAACACATTGGGTGGTATGTCAGCGCCCTGCCCGGTGCCGCAGCATTCTGCGACGTCATGAACCGTATCGAATCGACCCACGACCAGTGGCTGGCCGTGCGTGATTGGTTCGACGAATTAGAACGCAGCGCATCGGCGCTGCCCGTCTCGTCCACCCTCCTGGCGGCCTGACGGACTGTATTGAACTATTCGACGAATTAAGATGAGCAAACAAGAAGTATTGGAAGATTGTGTTCGCGCCAGCCTGGATCGCTATTTCGACGATCTGGGCGATTCCGAGCCGCGCGATATGTGGGACATGGTGATGCGCTGTGTCGAGCGTCCCGTATTAGAGGCCGCCATGGCCCGCGCCAACGGCAATCAATCGCGCGCCGCCGAGATGTTGGGTATGACCCGCAACACCTTGCGCAAGAAACTGCTCGCACACAATCTTCAATCCTGACCGACCGCCCAGTCGGGCACGCCGCCCCCTTTTCCCCTTTTTTATTTCTTCGCCCTACGAAGCCTCTCTGTCATGACCTTACAAACTGCCCTGCTCTCCGTCTCCGATAAAACCGGGATCGTCGAATTCGCCCGCGAACTCGCTTCGCGCGGCGTTCGCTTGCTGTCGACCGGCGGTACGGCGAAATTGCTGGCTGAGTCGGGCTTGACGGTGACCGAAGTGGCGGCCCATACCGGCTCGCCCGAAATTCTGGACGGCCGCGTCAAGACGCTGCATCCGAAGATTCACGGCGGCCTGCTGGCGCGTCGCGACAGCGCCGAGCATCTGGACACCCTGAAAGCACACGGCATCGATCGCATCGATCTATTGGTGGTGAACCTGTACCCCTTTCGCGAGACGGTTGCCCGCGAAGGCTGCACCTTCGCTGACGCCGTCGAGAATATCGACATCGGTGGTCCCGCCATGCTGCGTGCCGCAGCTAAAAACCATGGCACCTCGGAAGGCGGCGTGACCGTCGTGATCGACCCGGCCGACTATGCCCGCGTGCTGGCCGATATCGACGGCCCGCAAGGCGAACCGTCCTACGGCTTGCGCCTAGCGCTTGCCGCCAAGGTGTATGCCCACACGGCAGCCTACGATGGCGCCATCGCGGCCTACCTGACCAGCTTGACCGAAGCCGAGCCCGCCCAGGACACCGCCCCGGAGCGCGCCCCCTGGCCCGCCACGCTGACGCTTCAATTGGATCGCCATCAAACCCTGCGCTATGGCGAGAACCCCCATCAAGCGGCTGCGTTCTATACCGATCGCGGCCAGCCCGCCGGGCTGCTGGGCAGCTATCAGCAGATTCAGGGCAAGGAACTGTCCTACAACAATATCGCCGACGCCGATGCAGCCTGGGAGTGCGTACGTACGTTCGACGCCCCCGCTTGCGTCATCGTGAAGCATGCCAACCCGTGCGGCGTGGCTGTGGCCGAAGGTAGCCTGGCGGCCTACCGCAAGGCGTTCCAGACCGACCCGACCTCGGCCTTCGGCGGCATCATCGCCTTCAACCATCCGGTAGACGCGGCCTGCGCCGAAGCGGTCAGCGGGCAGTTCCTGGAAGTGCTGCTGGCGCCGGCCTACGACGACGCAGCCCTGGCCGTCCTGGCCGCCAAGAAAAACGTTCGGGTGCTGGTCGTGCCTGCGGGCAGTGGCCAGAACGCTTTCGACGTCAAGCGTGTCGGCGGCGGCTGGCTGGTGCAAACGCCCGACGCCTTCGCCGTGCCCGATTCGGCCTTAAAGGTGGTGAGCCGGGTGCAACCGACCGAGCAACAGATGCAGGATTTGAAGTTCGCCTGGAAAGTCGCCAAGTACGTCAAATCCAACGCCATCGTGTTCGTCGGCGGCGGCATGACGCTGGGCGTCGGCGCAGGTCAGATGAGCCGTATCGACTCGGCCCGTATCGCCTCTATCAAGGCTGAAAACGCCGGCCTGGCGCTGCAAGGCTCGGCCGTCGCGTCGGACGCGTTCTTCCCGTTCCGCGATGGCCTGGACGTGGTGGTCGATGCCGGCGCGACCTGCGTCATCCAACCGGGTGGCAGCATGCGTGACGACGAAGTGATCGCGGCCGCCGACGAGCGCGGTATCGCCATGGTTCTGACCGGCACTCGCCACTTCCGTCACTGATGCGTATTCTCGGCATCGATCCTGGCCTGCGCCGCACCGGTTTCGGTGTGATCGATGTCGAAGGCGCACGTATGCAGTATGTCGCCAGCGGCACGATCGTCGTGCCCAGCGACCGACCTTTGGCCACCAGGCTGAAAGTCATTTTGGATAATATCCGCGAAGTCGCACGCGACACCCAACCCGATGTAGCCGCAATGGAAATCGTGTTCTTGAACACGAATCCGGCCTCGACCCTGCTGCTGGGGCAGGCACGCGGTGCCGCGTTGTGCGCGCTGGCCGACTGCGACCTGGATGTCTCCGAATACACGGCTTTGCAGATCAAGAAATCGGTGGTCGGCACCGGACGGGCGGCCAAGGAGCAGGTGCAGGCCATGGTCCAGCGCCTGCTGCGCCTCGATGGCATGCCTGCGCCCGACTCGGCCGATGCCTTGGCCTGCGCGATCTGCCATGCCCACGTCGCACCGCTGCTGTTGCGCTTGAGCGATAAGGGTGCGGCACCCGGTAGAGGCCTGCGTATGCGAGCCGGTCGATTGGTCGCGTAAGCAGCCCACACTTAATCATTTATTAGTGAATCCATGACATGATCGGTCGAATCAGCGGGAAACTCATCGAGAAGCTTCCGCCCAACGTGTGCATAGACGTCGGTGGCGTGGGCTACGACGTGGACGTACCCATGAGCACGCTGTACGGTCTGCCCGACATCGGTGCACAAGTCTCGCTATACACCCACCTCACCGTGCGCGAAGACGCGCACATTCTGTTCGGATTCGCGACGCCGCATGAACGTGCCGCGTTCCGCGAACTGATCAAGGTCAGCGGGATCGGCGCGCGCACCGCATTGTCGGTCCTGTCGGGACTGTCGGTGGCCGAACTGGCGCAGGCCATTACCTTGCAAGAAGCGGGTCGCCTCATGCGCGTGCCCGGCATCGGCAAGAAAACGGCCGAACGCCTGTTGCTGGAAATGCGCGGCAAACTGGGCGCCGACATCGGCGCGGCGGTGCAACCCGTGGACAGAGATCAGGCCGACATCCTGAATGCGCTGATGGCCTTGGGCTATAACGACAAGGAATCGGCAGCGGCGTTGCGCACGCTGCCCGCGAACGTGTCGGTGTCCGACGGCATTCGATTGGCGCTTAAAGCACTGGTGCGATAAGCCGCCGCGCCGCTTGCGCTGGTGTACGATCTGACCCATGGCCATCCAGTCCGACTCCCTCTCCGCACGGTCACCAGGCGAACGCCTGGTGGCCCCGCAAACCAGCTCGCCCAACGAAGAATCGATCGAACGCGCGCTTCGGCCCAAGGCATTGGCCGAGTATGTCGGCCAGCATCGCGCCCGCGAACAACTGGAGATCTTCATCGCCGCCGCCCGCCAACGCGGCGAATCGCTGGATCATGTGCTGTTGTTCGGCCCCCCGGGTTTGGGCAAGACCACGCTGGCACACATCATCGCCCATGAAATGGGCGTGCAAATGCGTCAGACATCGGGCCCGGTGCTGGAACGCCCCGGCGATCTGGCGGCACTGCTCACCAATCTCGAAAAGAACGACGTGTTGTTCATCGACGAGATTCATCGTCTGTCGCCGGTGGTCGAAGAAATCCTCTATCCGGCCCTGGAAGATTTTCAGATCGACATTCTGATCGGCGAAGGCCCGGCCGCGCGCAGCGTCAAGATCGACCTTCAACCCTTCACCCTGGTGGGCGCCACAACGCGTGCCGGCATGCTGACCAATCCGCTGCGCGACCGCTTCGGTATCGTCTCGCGACTGGAGTTCTACAGCAGCGAGGATCTGACCCGTATCGTCACCCGCAGCGCCGGCTTGTTGGCGGCCGACATCACGCCCGACGGTGCGATGGAAGTGGCGCGACGCTCGCGTGGCACGCCGCGTATTGCTAACCGATTGCTGCGTCGGGTGCGGGACTATGCGCAGGTCAAGGCACAGGGACGCATTACCGATGAAGTGGCTTCGGCCGCGCTGGCCATGCTGGAAGTGGATCCGCAGGGGCTGGACCTGATGGATCGCAAGTTGCTCGATGCCATCGTTCACAAATTCGACGGCGGCCCCGTGGGCGTAGATAGCCTGGCAGCTGCCATCGGCGAAGAGCGCGACACCATCGAAGACGTGATCGAACCCTACTTGATCCAGCACGGCTATCTGCAACGGACGCCGCGTGGCCGCATGGCGACGCAGACCACTTGGCGGCATT
Source organism: Bordetella parapertussis (assembly GCA_945903445.1). GTDB lineage: Bacteria > Pseudomonadota > Gammaproteobacteria > Burkholderiales > Burkholderiaceae_B > Schauerella. The sequence continues at coordinate 10,301 of CAMDNZ010000023.1, read as the reverse complement.
TGGGCTTGAAAGCGCCGGGCGCGGCACGCGGACTGGCCGGCGATTTATTCGAGTGAGCCGACACACGGCCTGCCCGTGATCGAATCGCTTGTGGCTTGCTCGTGAGCCAATCGCCTGAAACGCCTACAGAAACACCAACTAGAACGCCTGCAAAGGCGATTCCCTCGGCTCGACTGGGATAACGCGATGACCGCTATCAGACCAGCGGACGGGCCACGCGTTGAAGGATGTCGGCGCCATAGGCTTCCAGCTTGCGCGCACCCACGCCATTGATTTCCGCCAACGCGTCCAAGGAGTCGGGTGCCGCCAGGGCAATATCGCGCAGCGTCGCGTCATGAAAGATGACGTAGGCAGGCACGCCGTGACTGCGGGCGATTTCGCCGCGCCAGGCGCGCAAGGCTTCGAATACGGGCTCGGCCTCGGGCGGCAATTCGACCCGGGCAGGCTTGGCCCGGGTGCTGGTGCGACTGCCGCGTGCGCTACGCTCGGACTCTCGGCGCAACATCAATTGCCGTTCGCCTTTGAGCACCGCGCGACTGTCTTCGGTCAGCGTCAGCGTATTGAATCCTTCGTGATCCAAGGCTAGCAAACCCTGCGCCAACAACTGGCGCAGCACGGCCCGCCAGGCCGTGTCGGATAGATCGGCCCCCACGCCGAACACGCTCAGTGTGTCGTGTCCCGACTGGGTGACCCGTTCGGTGACTTTGCCGCGCAAGACGTCGATGATGTGACCCGCGCCATAACGTTGGCCACGCTCGCGCCACAAGCGATAGACCGCGGACAGCACCTTCTGCGCGGCGACCGTGCCATCCCATGCCTCCGGAGGATCGAGACAGACATCGCAATTACCACAGGGCGCGATGGTTTGACCGAAATAGTTCAACAGGCGTACCCGCCGACACGTCACCGTCTCGCACAGCCCCAGCATGGCATCCAATTGCTGCCCCAAGCGACGCTTATAGCTATCGTCGCCGGGCGACTCGTCGATCATGCGGCGTTGCTGCACGACATCTTGCAGACCATAGGCCAACCAGGCCGTGGCCGGCAGGCCATCGCGCCCGCCCCGACCCGTTTCCTGGTAATAGCCTTCGACCGATTTGGGCAGATCGATGTGCGCGACGAAGCGTACGTCGGGTTTATCGATGCCCATACCGAATGCAATGGTCGCGCACATGACCACGCCGTCGTCACGCAAGAATCGCGCTTGATGTTCGGCTCGCATCGCAGGCGGTAGACCGGCGTGGTAGTGCAAGGCGTTGATGCCGTGAGAGGCCAGGAATTCGGCGGTGTCTTCGACCCGGGCTCGCGACAGGCAATACACCACGCCCGACTCGCCCGAGTGTTCGGTACGGATCAAATCGAGCAACTGACGCTTGACCTCTTTTTTCTCGACGATGCGATAGCGGATGTTGGGCCGATCGAAACTGGAGACGAATTGCTCGGCCTGTTCGAGCGCCAGGCGCTGGACGATTTCGACCCGGGTATCGGCAGTGGCCGTGGCCGTGAGCGCAATACGCGGCACGTCGGGCCAGCGTTCGTGCAGCATCGACAAGCCCAGATATTCTGGACGGAAGTCGTGCCCCCATTGCGATACGCAATGAGCCTCGTCGATCGCGAACAAGGCAATACGGCCCCGATCCAACAGTTGCAGACACCGGTCGGTCAACAGCCGTTCTGGTGCCACGTACAGCAAATCGAGCCGACCCTCGACGAACGCCTGCTCGACCGCGCGCGCTTCGCGCCAGTCCTGGGTGGAATTCAGAAACGCCGCTTTGACCCCGAGTTCGAGCAGGGCATCGACCTGATCCTGCATGAGCGCGATGAGCGGCGACACCACGATGCCGGTACCTTCGCGTACCAGCGCGGGCACCTGATAGCACAAGGATTTACCGCCGCCCGTGGGCATCAGCACCAAGGCATCGCCGCCATTGATCACACGATCGACGATAGCGGCCTGATCGCCCCGAAAATTGTCGTAGCCGAATACGTGTTTGAGGATATGCAGCGGCTTGGAATCAGCCATGGCGCAAGGAGTGGGGCAAGGTCATCCGCGGATTTTAAGCCACAGATCGTCGCCCGCCCGACAGGTGCGCTAAAACGATGGCAGCCGCAGGTGGCCCAGGAAGGTATCGACCGGCATGCGCAGATTCATTCGCATCGCATAATCGCCAGAGATGGTGTCGCGATCGGCGGCCAGCCCCAAGCCTACCGAACGCGACAAGGCCATATCGTGCGCCAGGCCGACTCGGCGTTCGACCATCCCCGTTTGACCGCGCAAACCGGCATAGGTGCCCGTCAAGGTGCCCAACCGCCCCAGTGGTACGCCTGCCGAAAACGTATTGCGTACCTGATCGGTGGCTGCGGCCCCGCTACGAAAATCCGACAGGTCGTTGTAACCCGCGCCGATCTGCTCGTTGGTATAGCCCACCTTGACGGCTTCGGCGATGGCCACGCTATAGCCCAGGCGGGTACGCGTGGCGGTGCGCGACTCGTATTCGCTTTCCGTGGCGCCCACCCTCAGCGTGCCCAGTGGGCCGACCTGGGTGGCAGATCCCACGCCCATCGTGCTCAATGCGGGGCCGCTTTCGGCATAGGTTTCGAGGGTCCAGCCCGGCAGGACGCCATAACGCAAGCTGGTGCTGCCCGCAGCCCCACCCGCGTGCAGGTTGCCGGACGTGGCAGCAGTGTCGGTGTAATCCAGCACGCCGAACGAAGTCGAATACCCCCACGAACCGGGCGTCAGCACCCCGCCCTGGCTTTGCCCCCAATTGGACAGCTGTACGCCGCTCAAACGGGCCGCGTCGCTCCAGGCCGGCGCGCGGGTGAGCGAACTGCCCAGCGAGAGCGACAAGCCGTCGGACTGCTGCACGACGATGTTGCGCGCGTTGTAGCGGGTGCCCCCCGTTGAAGGCAGGGCAGCCAACGTGGCCTGCTTGCGCACGGGCCGATAAGGCGTCAACCCGAGGCGAGACGGCGTGAACCGGTCGGACCACTGCAAGCCGAAAGCGTAGACCGGATCGGGCGTCGGCACGGCTTGAGCCCGATCGATCGCCCATTGCTCGCATGTTTCGGCCAACAGGCGCATCCACGGGTCGGACATGTCCCATTGGACGGTGCTGATGTTGCCCTCGTCGTCCAGTGCTGCCGCGCACTCGGTGGCCAGCGGCGACTCGACCTTCATGGCCACGGGTGCGATCGGCTGAACGGGCATCGCTTCGACCGGCGCCAGACGATTCAAGCCACCGGCCTGCACGGTGGACCGGGTCGGCCAGTATGCCGACGCATCGGGCATGACGACGTCGCCGCCCGCCTCGATCGGCGCAGCAGCGTGGCCTGCGGTCACCGCGCCTGCGAACAGACCCAGCACAGCCAGCAGCGACGGTAAAACAGCATTCATGGGAAAAGTGTAAAGCCTTAAGCCGGGCACAAAAAGTCTTGTTGAGACAGAAGCACAACACCCTGCCACGGGATGTTTCAAGCGTGAGGCGATTTCAAACGATTTCGCCGGCCTTGCCCAGACCTGCACAAGCAGAGATGATATGGCCATGGAAGCCCCTCACACCAAAGTGCTGGTCGTCGACGACGATCCCGATCTTCGGCAGCTATTGGCCGACTATCTCAACCGTCATGGCTACGACACACTGCTTGCCGCCGATGCCAACGATCTGCCCGAACGCATCATGCGCTACAGCCCGGACTTGCTGGTGCTCGATCGCATGCTGCCGTCGGGCGACGGCGCCGACGCTTGTCGCCGTCTGCGCGAGCGTGGCGAAGACATCCCTGTCGTTCTACTGACCGCACGCGACGAGGCGGTGGATCGCATCATCGGCTTGGAAGCCGGGGCCGACGACTATCTCGGCAAGCCCTTCGACCCGCGTGAGCTGTTGGCCCGCATCGAGGCGGTGCTACGGCGCAAACGCGGCCCATCGGCGCTGACGCGCGACACCCCCGTTCATTTCGGGCCGTTCGTGTTCGATCCGGCACAACGGCAATTGCTCCGCGACGGGGCGGTGGTCAAACTGACCGGTGGCGAAATCAATCTGCTCGAAGCGCTCGTGCGTAATCCGGGCAAACCTCTGTCACGTGAGCGATTGCTGGTGCTTGCACGCGACGACGACTCGGGCGAACGCAACGACCGGGCCATCGACATCGCCGTATTGCGTCTGCGACGCGCCATCGAAGTCGATCCCAAGCAACCGCGATGGATCCAAACCGTATGGGGCATCGGTTACCGGTTTTCGCCATGATCCGCTGGTTGCGGCGCCTGCTGCCTAAATCGCTACGCGCCCGCCTGATTTTGCTGGTGCTGGCGACCGTCCTGCTGGCGCATGGGGCCACCGTGGCAACGGCCTCTTATTATCAGAGCCGCTTCATGGAAGACGTTGCGCTCGATTACATCGTCACCACCGTCCGCACGCTGCGGGCCGCAGTCTCGCAAGTCCCTGCCGAGCAGCGCGCCGACTTCGTACGCAACGCTTCGCAAAATCAATGGCGGCTGTGGTCCCGGGTACTGCCGGCCGAAGCCCAGTTACAGCGCCCCTGGCGGCGGGGCGAACCGGAGCGCCGCCGCCCCCCGCCACCGCCGCCCGACGATAATTTTCGCCAGGATCTGCGTGTATTGGTTCAGCGCATGAATCAACAGTTAAACGACGGTACACGGGTGGCGCTGTCACGCGGGCCACGCCCCGAAGTGTTCATCTCGCTGGCACCCAACCCAGGCGCTGAAGACACGCCGTTCCTGCGCGAGTGGCTGGTGATCCCCGTCGAGCGCCTGGATCCGCCATTCTTCATGCCGATCATTGCCGTATGGCTGGCGGGCTTGGGCGTGCTGCTGTTTCTGGCCGCCGGGTTTTCATGGAATGTCGCCCGGCCGTTGACGCAACTGGCGGCGGCAGCCGATCAACTGGCCGCAGGCCAGCCCAGGCGAGTCGCGCCTGCCGGCCCGCGCGAGACTCGGGCCCTGGGCGAGCGCTTCAATGCCATGCTGGACGCCCTGGCCGAGGCGGAGTCGGTTCGACGCACTTTGCTGGCCGGTTTGCCGCACGATTTGAAAGGCCCCCTGTCGCGTATGTGGCTACGCATCGAAATGACCGATGACCCACGCATCAAGACCGGGCTGCTCAACGACGTGCAAGATATGCAGCGCATCGTCGATCAGTTCATCGGCTTCGTGCGCGGCACCGACCCAGGTGCCTACCGGTTCGAGGCACTGCCCCTGAACACATGGCTCACCGAGCGCGTAGCCGCCTGGCAAGGGGCGGGCACCGCCATCGGCCTGCAAGCACACACCGAATCTCCCGTCACGATTCAAGGCGATGCCGTGGCGCTGGCGCGACTATTGGACAATCTGGTGGGAAACGCACTGCACCACGGCGCACCGCCGGTCGAAGTAGCCCTGTGGAAAGAAGACGAGCACGCTTGTCTGCGCGTCAGCGATCATGGACCAGGCATCGAACCCGAGCGGCGCAGTGAGGCGCTGCGCCCTTTTGCCCGACTGGATCATGCGCGCACTCGTAGTGGCAACGTGGGCTTGGGTTTGGCCTTGTGCGAGGCGATTGCCCGGGCCCACGGCGGTACCCTGGAGCTGGGCGCTGCCGCCGAAGGTGGGTTGGCAGTGACGGTGCGAATCCCGCTGTCGCAAGACGATCGCTTCGGGTGATCAACAGCACCCCGGGCGAACCGACGAGAGCGCCCGAGTACGACTGCAACTGCAATTGATGACGACATGCCGGCGGAATGATCGGCATGATCGCCCCACAAGCCACCCTCCTGGCATCAGTTCAGGGGTTTGGGGTCGTGGGGTGCCAAGCCGAACACACTGCGATAAGCCAGCAGATTGAAAACCAGCGCTACCGGCAAAGCCACGCCAACCCCCACCAATAACAATCGCAAAGAATCGTCGGCGGCAGCGGCATCCCACAGGGTCAGATCGTCCAGAATCACGTAGGGAAACAGGCTGAAACCCAAGGCCCCCAGCAACATCACGGCCAGCAACGCGCACAAGGTAAAAGGCACCGCACTTAGCGTGGCCGAGCGACCCGGAAGCCGCGCCAGCACCATCTCGGCCGTCACGAAACACGCCAATAAGCCCAGCCAGAACGAGACCGCTACACTCAAGTGCGCCAAATTGCTCCATTTATAGAAAATGCCGGCGTTGGCCAAACCCAAGGTAACCGCAATAGCGATCATGCCCGCAGCGGTCCACCGCACTGCGTGACGCGCCCAAAGCGCCGCTCGGCCTTGCAGATCGCCACGAACCCGCATGACCAGCCAGGTCGCACCCAGCAGCATGTAGGTGGCCACCGCGCACAGTCCGACGAACACGGCGAACCAGCCGTAGCCCGCCACCGTCTGATAACCGGTGGCGATTCGCCCCAGCGCCATGCCTTGACCCATGGCGGTCATCAGCGATCCGAGACAGAACGCCCATACCCAGCGGGGCTTGTTGGCGGCGACCGACCGAATACGAAACTCAAACGCCACTGAGCGCAACATGGCACCCAGCACCATCAAGGTGAGCGGTCCGTATAACTTGCCCAGAACAACGCCCCAGGCGAAGGGAAATGCCGCGGCAAACAGGCCCAAGCCCAGTAGCAGCCAAAACTCGTTGGCATCGCGCCAGGGGCTGAGCAGGCTCATCATGCGGCCACGTTCGGTTTCGGGTGCGATGCCGACCAGAATGCCCACGCCGATATCGAAGCCGTCCAACAAGGTGCCAGCCGCGATCACCAGAAACAGCAGCAGCATGAACGCCAAAGGCATCCAGAACGACGGCTCGCTGGCCGCCAGGCCCATGGATGCGGCCAAGGTATCGATCATGGATGCCTCCCGACTCGCCGCACCGGTACGACACCGTACCGCACCGCGTGAAACAACATACTGAAAAACGACAAGGTCAGCAGCAGGTACAGCGCGCCGTAGCCCACCGTGCCCACCAGCACGCTCTCAGGGCGCATGGGGCCCAAGACTTCGGTTTGTGTCACGGCGTTCTGAACGACGTAAGGCGCACGACCCAGTACGTCGCCCCACGCACGCATGACGGCCACCAATGCGCCAAGGCTCAGTCCGCCTGCCAACAATCGCAACAACGGTCGGGGCAGATTACCGGCATCAAACCGATGCTTGCGACCCGCCATTGCCGCCCAACAGCTAACCATCATGATCACCAGCCAGGACAGAATCTCGATTCGCCACAACCAGAAGGCAACGGCCACCGGGGGGCCCATACCGGAGAAGCTGTCCAATCCCTGTAATTGACCTTGTGCATCGGCTCCCAACCAATTCGCGCCCGCCCCAGGGATGCTAATCGCACCCAGATTAGACTCGGTGCGCGCATCGGGCCAAGCCAGCAGCACCAGATCGGCGGGCTGGCCCGTGTGCCAATATCCCATCAGGGCAGCGGCTTTGGCTGGTTGATACTGCCGCATCACGTCCAATCCGCCGATCGCGAGCGGCACCTGGATGGCACCGGCAACGAGTGCCGTCATCACTGCGGCGTGAAACGCCAGACGTTCGCCCTCTTCCAGTTTGCGGCGCAGTGCCAGCACCCCCGTGACACCCATCGTCAAACAGGCCGCAGCCAGCGCAGCACCCGCGAGCAGGGCGCCCATGCGCCAGCCCAGCGACGGATTCGACAACACGGCTTGCCAGTCGAAAACCTGATAGCGCCCTTCGAACAACCGGGCGCCTAGCGGCGTATCCAGCCACGCGAGCAGCACCGCCAACCAAAACACAGCGGCGGTCAAACCCACCGCCACCATGCCGACCGACAGGGTATGCACCCGCTCGGACACGCGGCGCTGACCGAACAGCATCACACCCAGGAAGCACGACTTGAAGACGAACAGGGTCAGCACGGCGTACCCAAGCAGCGGCCCGGCGATGTTGCCGATGCGATCCATCAAGCCAGCCCACAGGCCACCCAGTTGGAACAGCATCGCGGCAGATCCTGCCAGCGTCAGCACGAATGACAGTGCGAAGATGCGAACCCAGAATCGGTAGGCCGCCAGCCAACCGCTATGGCCCGAACGCCTGGCGCGCCATTTGAATAGCAACAGCAGCCACGCCAGGCCCAATGTCAGGGCCAGGAAAAAGAAGAAAAACGCAAGACTCAGAAGGAACTGAGCGCGCGTCCAGGCGAGGAGCGAAATATCCATAATGGCCCGTAGTGTAGAGCGACTTCGTGCATTTGCGACGGTACTGTGCCAGACGTGGCAAAATGCCTCTTTTACGGCCGTGATCCGACCTCTTCAAGCATGACCACCCCCCTTCCTACGCCTGCGGCACCTTCCAACTTCCTGCGCCACCTCATCGAAGCCGATTTGCGTGCTGGCCGATTCCAGCATAAACGTTGGGCGGGCCAGCCCGGTCCGGCCGCAGTCCAGCAGACGGGTGGACCCGACCCGGCACGCATCCGCACGCGCTTTCCGCCCGAACCCAACGGCTATTTGCACATCGGTCACGCCAAGTCGATTTGCGTGAACTTCGGCTTGGCGCAGGACTACGACGGCGTATGCCATCTGCGCTTCGATGACACCAATCCCGAGAAAGAAGAGCAGGAGTACGTCGATGCCATCGTCGAGGCCGTTCAGTGGCTGGGCTTCTCGTGGAAGGGTGCGGGCGGGGTCAACCTGTATTTTGCCAGCGACTACTTCGACGATATGTATCGCTTCGCCGAAGCGCTGGTGCAAGCCGGTCACGCTTATGTCGACGAGCAAAGCGCCGAACAGATTCGCGAAAACCGTGGAACGCTGACCGAAGGTGGCCGCCATTCGCCCTGGCGGGACCGCAGCGCGGCCGAGTCGCTCGCCCGGTTGCGCGAGATGCGGGCCGGCCAGCACCCGGACGGCAGTCTGGTGTTGCGCGCGAAGATCGACATGGGCTCGCCCAACATCAACTTGCGCGACCCCGTGCTATATCGGGTGCGTCACGCTCACCACCATCGCACGGGCGATAAGTGGTGCATTTATCCTATGTACAGCTTCGCCCATCCGATCGAAGACGCGCTCGAAGGCATCACTCATAGCATTTGTACGCTGGAATTCGAGGATCAGCGCCCGTATTACGACTGGGTGCTGGCACGCTTGGCCGAGCTGGGCCTGTTGGCCGAACCGCTGCCGCGTCAGTACGAATTCTCCCGCCTGAATCTCAGCTACATCGTCACCAGCAAGCGTAAGCTGCTGCAACTGGTGCGCGAAGGGCATGTCGATGGCTGGGACGATCCCCGTATGCCTACGCTGGCAGGTCTGCGCCGGCGGGGCTACACGCCCGAGGCCATCCGCCTGATGTGCGATCGCACGGGCGTGTCGAAGTCGGACTCGCGTATCGATTACAGCCTGCTCGAACAAGCCCTGCGCGACGACCTGGACCCGATCGCGCCCCGCGTGGTTGCCGTGCTAGATCCCGTCAAACTGGTCATCACCAACTTCCCGGCCGATGGCCGGGAACTGTGCCATGCGCCGATCAATCCGCACGATCCACAAGCCGGTCAGCGTCAGTTCCCGTTCGCCCGCGAACTGTGGATCGAGCGCGACGATTTCCGCGAAGCCCCCCCCAAGAAATACTTCCGGCTGTTCCCGGGCAATCAAGTTCGCCTGAAGTACGGTTATGTGGTGCTTTGCACCGGCTGCACCAAAGACGCCGCCGGCAATGTGATCGAAGTTCAGGCCGAGTATCTGCCCGATACCAAGAGCGGCACACCAGGTGCCGACAGTGTCAAGGTGAAGGGCAATATCACCTGGATCAGTGCAGCCGACGCCTTGGCCGCGACGGTTCATCTGTATGACCGCTTGTTTGCCGATGCACGTCCCGATGGCGGCGACCGGGACTTCATCGCCCATCTGAATCCCGATTCGAAGCGAACGGTTCAAGCCTGGATCGAACCGGGCACGGATCTATCGGTGGGCAATCGCTGGCAGTTCGAACGTCTGGGCTACTTCGCCGTAGACACGAAAACCTCGACGCCCGACGCACCCGTCATCAATCGCGCCGTCACCCTGCGCGATTCGTGGGCGGCGGGCTGATCTAGCGCTGGCCGTCCAGGGGCGGCACGGTGGCGTCTTTTGCAACCAGGCCCTCGTTTTCGGCACTTTTCACCTTATCGGCGTCGCCCTTTTTCTCCACCCAGCGCGTGGCCGGTGTCGATTGTTCTGGTGCTGGCGGTTCGCCCGTTTCGGGTAAAGCGCCCGCTGCCGGGTCATAGCCCTTGCCAGCGGCGTCGAGCGCTTGCCGCTCCTGCTCGCTCATTGTCGTGTTGCCCACGACGGGCGCCGGTTTGCTCGCGGCAGCTTTACGGTCGATTC
>CAMDNZ010000022.1 GCA_945903445.1 Bordetella parapertussis | reverse complement strand
CGCGCTGTCGGCCGAAATCACAGCAATCGCCAAGCTGGTGACCTTGATCGCACCCGTCCCACTTTGGCAAACCTCGGCCATCGTCATGGCGGCCACTTTGATCTACACCTCTTACGGCGGTCTGCGAGCCTCCATTTTTACCGACAAGGTGCAAGTGCTGGTCATTCTGCCCTTGCTGGGCGTGCTGTTCTACTACGGCTGGAAAGTGGCCGGGGGCGTATCGCCCACGCTGGACGCCCTGCGCCAGAATGCACCTCATATGCTGGACTTCTCCGATCCCGTGGGCATTAAAGCGGGCCTGACGTTCTTCGTCGCGATCCTGCTCACCGGGCTGTTTCATCAAGGCGCATGGCAACGCATCTACGCCTCGCGCGACTCGGGCACCGTTGGCCGCGGATTTCTGTTCGGTGGGCTCATGGTCGTGCCGTTCATCTTCGCTATGGGTCTGTTCGGCTTGGCCCTCAAAGCGCTGGTGCCCGGGGGCGACAGCGGCGTCGCCGTGTTTTCTCTGGTCATGTCGCACACCCCGGACTGGTTCGCCTTCGCGCTCATTCCCCTGGGACTGGCGCTCGTGATGAGCACCGCCGACAGCGCCATCAGCGCGGTATCCAGCCTGATCGCGGTCGATCTGGGACGACTCATGCCTCGGGCCGACAGCCGTCGCATGATGCAGGTCTCGCGGGCGCTCGTCGTATTGCTGGCGCTTCCCGTGATGGTGGTCGCCGCTCAAGGCTATAGCGTGCTGTACCTCTTCCTGTTGGCCGACCTGCTGTGCTCGGCAGCCGCTTTTCCAGTGTTCTACGGTTTGTTCAGCAAGCGCCACAACGGCATTCGCGCGATGGTCGGCACCGTCTGCGGCCTGGTGACAGGATTACTGCTGTTTCCCGCTCCAGGCGAACAACCGATCTATTTGCTGGAATCGTTTTTGGTGGCGACCTTCGTGCCGGTCGTGGTGATTGGCGCGATGCAGTGGCTTGCTCGAAAAAAGATTAAGCCGTTCGAATTTTCCAAGCTGGCAGGCGCGGTGCGGAAACTGGATTCTTGAACGGCGTCGTTCAAGCCAGTTGCCAGCCGGCTGACTCAGGTCTGCTGGCTCGAATCTTCTGCATCAGGTCTGCCGTCTTTCGTCTGCGGTTTTACGCCGGCCATCGCCGATCGACCGAGCAGTACACAGCGGCAACAGCACCGACACCGTGCTGCGTATCAATCGCCCAGCTTGGCGAAATCGCAGCACTCTTGCGCCAGCTTGGCGACGTTTTCATAGAACGCCGCGCTGGCATCGCGCCGAAACATCGCGACGTATCGAGTATGCGGCGCAGCCGTGGTGGTGCGCACGATTTCCAGCTGCCGCCCACGCACCATGTTCGCAAAATACTCGCGCGGCAGGCACGATATACCGAACCCGGCTGCCGTCAATCCCGCCATGGCGATCAAGCTGTTGATGGTGAATAGATTTTTCTCTGGCACATGCGGATGCAGCCACGCGTCGTAGACAGGATTCAAACCCGACTCTCGGCTTTGCCGCAGCAGCGGCATTTCGGCCAACTGCGCCGGGGTGTACGTGATCGTGGGATCGACCTGGCCTGGCGCGCACATCCAGGCGAACTCCAGACTGGCCAAAGGCACGCTATCCAACAGCGGATCCTGAAACCGGTCGTTCAGGAACGCCATGTCGATATGACCGGACGCCAGCTGTCGATGCAGGTCGCCGCCCAGATCGATCAAGGGTTCAAGCGTCACCCCCGGATAATGGGTCCGCATGGTCTTGATGAACGCGGGCAACCACGTCATCGCGGTGATCTCGGTAATGCCGAATCGCAGCGTGCCCGTCAGCGTGTGCTGGCCTTCGAGCTGCACCAGCAATCGATCGCGATGGGCCAGCATCTGCTCGGCCATCAAGAACACCTCGTGCCCCTTGGACGTCAGGCTGGCCTTATGTCCCGACCGATCGAACAACTGCACATTGAAATCCGCTTCCAATTCCTGGATGCGTTTAGTAATGGCCGATTGCCCGGTATGCAGCCGCTCGGCTGCCGCCGAAAATGTGCCCAGGCGTACCGTCCAGTACAGTGCTTCGATTTGCTTGAAGGTCAGCATGTCAGCATCCAGGATGGCCTGCGGGTGTGCGCCACCATGATAAGGCTCAATCGCTCAGTGACGGATATCAGTCAGGAACTTGCGAGCGCGGGGCGACTGCGCCTGAGTGAAAAAGGCTTCGGGCGTGCCCGTTTCGACGATCGCACCGGCGTCCATGGACCAGATCGTATCGGCCACTTCACGCGCAAAGTTCATCTCGTGCGTGACGCACACCATGGTCATGCCGTCGCGCGCCAATGACTTCATCACCTGCAACACCTCGCCTACCATCTCCGGGTCCAGCGCGCTGGTCGGCTCGTCGAACAGCATGACCGGCGGATCCATGGCTAGCGCCCGGGCGATGGCCACGCGCTGCTGTTGGCCGCCCGACAACTGGGCCGGAAAGGCATCGGCTTTGTTCGCCAAGCCCACGCGCTCCAACAACTCGCGTCCCCGTGCCTCGGCTTGTGCTCGATTCTTACGCTTGAGTTGGACCGGTGCCAACGCTAGATTGTCCAGCACGCTGAGATGGGGGAACAAATTGAATTGTTGGAACACGAAGCCGATATGGCTACGCAGTTCGTCCAGTTTCATGGTCTTGCCGTAGATATCATGACCATCCACTTCGATCTTGCCGCCCTGGATGGGTTCGAGGCGGTTGACGGTACGAATCAGCGTCGATTTGCCGGAACCCGAAGGACCGCACACCACCACGACCTCGCCCTTCTTGACCTCGGCGCTCACGTCGGCGAGCGCCTGGTACTCGCCATACCATTTGTTGACTTGGGAGAAACGAATCATGCTTGCACCTCTGTTGCAGTGGGCGTCGGCCTTTGCCTGCCCAGCCGCTTTTTCTCGACACGCCGTTCGGTCAGACGTACCAGACCGGTCAGGCTCAAATTCAGAACGAAATACGTCAAGGCCAGCAGTCCGAACACTTCGAATGGCTTGGTCAGCAACACGCTGTTGACCTGGTTCGCTGCGTACGTCAGTTCTTGAACGCTGATCACGTAAGCCAACGACGTCTCTTTGACCGTCGAAATGAACTGGCTGAGCATGCTAGGCAGCATATTGAACATGGCCTGCGGCAGGATGATCCGGCGCATGGTCTGCATGTACGACAGGCCGAGCGCGCGCCCTGCTTCCTGCTGGCCCGGCGGCAAGGATTGCACGCCTGCCCGGATGATCTCCGCCAGGTAGGCACTTTCGTAGCACACCAGCGCGACGATCATCGTGGTCGCGCCCGCCACGGGTCGCCCGATAATCAACGGGACGAAAAAGTAAGCCCAGAAGATGAACATCAGCAGCGGCAGACCCCGCACGACGAACACCAGGCCCGAGGCAGGCAGGTAAAAGATCTTGTACGGGCTCATGCGGCCCAGCGCCAACACGATGCTAAATGGAATGGCTAGCAAAAGGCTGACCACGGCCAGGCCCAGCGTGGCGACCAGACCGCCTATTGGACCATGGGGATACTGGCCGATCAGCAGCAGCTCCCAGTTGTTTTGGATGATGTCCCACATGTCAGCGTCTCCCGATGAACTGATAACGCTTGGCCAAGACCGAGCCCGCCCACATGATCAGGAACGAGATGCAGAGATACGTCACGGTCACGACCGCGAACGCTTCGAATGTCCGGAAGGTGTAGTTCTCGATCTCACGCCCTGCCGCGGTCAATTCGACCACGCCGATGGCCATCGCCAGGCTGGTGTTCTTAAACAGCAACAGCGTTTGGTTGAGCAGCGGCGGGATCGCGATGCGGAACGCCTGCGGCAAGATGATCTTGCGCATCGACTGCAGATAACTCAAGCCCAGCGCACGCGATGCTTCCATCTGCCCGCCGGGAATCGCCCGTACGGCGCTGCGTAAGTCTTCGGTCACGTAGGCCGACATCACCAGGCCGATCGCGATCATCGCCAGGATGAATTCGCTGCCGTTGCGGTTGAGCCAATCGCCAATGCTGATGGGCAAGATGGCGCCGATGCCGAAATACCAAAGCATGATGTGCACCAGCATCGGCACATTGCGATGAAAGGCGACGAAGGTCCAGATGATGGCGTTGGCCGTGCGCGATCCCGTCAACCGGATCACGGCCATCACACTGCCCAGGCCCATCGCCAGCACCCAGGCCAGGCCGGTCAACGCCAGCGTGGTCAGCAAGCCCCGCAGCATCAATGCCGGATATTCACCTGTGAATATCGCAGCGAAATCAAATTCGTAAGTCATGTGTGTACCGCTAGATGCGATGCGGTGGGAACGCGGAATGAATCCGCGCTCTACCGGCATCAGAGGACTAAGCTCAGCCCTTGATTTCTTCGAAGCGGAACTCACGCTTCAGACCGAACGCCGTGTTCGTGCCCAGCCATTTGTCGAAGATCTGGGTGGCTTCGCCCGATTTTTCCAGATCGGTCAGCACCTTGTTGACGTGTCCCAGGAACGCGTCGTCGCCTTTGCGAACGGCAATGCCCCAGGGTTCGACGAACAGCGCCGGCTCCAGAATCTTGACCGGCACCGCGCTGCTTGCCGATTGATCCTTGAACTTCACCAGCATCAGTTCCGAGGCCACGAAGCCATCGACCTTGCGCTGTTGCAGCGCCAGAAAGGCACCCGGCGGGTCCTTGAAGGTCACGGCGTCAACGTTCGGGATGTTCTTGCGAGCGCCGGCTTCCGAGGACGAACCGCGAGTGGCCGACACGCGCTTGCCGGCCAGATCGGCAGGCGACTTTAGCGCGTCGTCGGAGGCACGCGACAGCACTTTCTGCGGGCTGACGAAATGCTGGAACGAGTAGTTCACCAGCTTGGCGCGCTCGGGGCTCCAACCCATGTTGGCGGCGACCACGTCCACGCGACCAGCGACCAGTTCTGGAATACGCGCTTCGACGGCGATCAGCTTCAGCTCGAGCGGCACGCCCAGGCTGTCGGCCATCTTCTGGCAGATGTCCACTTCATAGCCCACGACCTGACGGGTGGCCGGGTCCTGGAAGCTGAACGGCTCGGCCGTACCCAGCGTGCCGCAAATGAACTTGCCACGGGCCTTGATGTCTTCCAGCTGACCGGCTTGAGCCGCCGACGAGGCCACTGCGGCCAGACCAAGGGCGATGACGAGCGATTTGATCTTCATGGTATGTATATCCCCAGAGCGTTAAACTGCAACAGACAATTTTTCGCACGCTTGCGCGATGCGGGCACATCCGGCCTCGATGTTTTCCATCGAAGTCGCGAAACTCATGCGCAGGTACGGCGACAAACCATAAGCGGCGCCGTCCAGCAAGGCCACGCCGGCTTCGTCCAGCAAATACATCACGACGTCCAAGTCGGTTTCCAGCACTTTGCCGCTGGGCGTCTTGCGACCCAACAAGCCTTCGACGCTGGGATAGACGTAGAACGCGCCATTGGGCTTGGGGCAACGGATGCCGGGCACGGCGTTCAAGCCGGCGACGATGCGATCGCGACGCGCCTCAAATATCTTCTGGTTGTGTATCACGCTGCCCTGATCGGCGGTCAGCGCGTGCTCTGCGGCCACCTGGCTCATCTGCGGCACCGACGAAGTGCTTTGCGAGATCATGGTGGTCATGGCGCGCACCAGAGCTGCCGGACCGCCGGCAAAACCGACTCGCCAACCCGTCATCGCATACGCCTTGCTCACGCCGTTGATGGTCAGCGTGCGAGCGTACAGCGCCGGATCCAGGCTTGCCAGCGACACGGGCTTCAAGCCCTCGTAGCACAAGTGCTCGTAGATTTCGTCGGTCATGATCCACACTTGCGGATGACGCAACAACACCTCTGCCAGCGCTCGCAGTTCGGCGTCCGAGTACACCGCACCAGTCGGGTTGCTGGGCGTGTTCAAGATCAACCAGCGGGTATGCGGTGTGATCGCGGCTTCCAAGGCTTGCGGCGTCAGCTTGAACCCATCGGCTTCGACACACGGCACGATGACCGGGCGACCGCCGTTGACTAAGACCATATCCGGATACGACACCCAGTACGGCGCGGGCACGATCACTTCGTCATCGGTATCGACCGTCACCGACAGCGCCGTGAAAATCAATTGCTTGGCACCCACGCCAATCAGCACCTGGTCCAGGCCATAGTCCAGACCGTTCTCGCGCTTGAACTTGGCTTGCACGGCCGCCAGTACCGACTTCATGCCGGCGGCGCCGGTGTAGCGGGTCTTACCCGTACGTAATGCCTGAACCCCGGCCTCGACGATGTGCGCAGGCGTATCCATGTCGGGCTCGCCTACCGTGAAATCGACGATATCGCGGCCTTCGGCCCGCAAGGCATCGACACGCATTTTGGCGGCCATGCTGGGCGAGGGTTTGATGACCTGGGCGCGCTTGGCCAGCACCAGATCGGAAGTCTTGGCAGTCATGATCAGATTCCTTTCGCGTCGAAAGCGGCTTGCATCCAGCTTTGTGTTCTATTGCCCGTGGCGATTTCCGCCATGATCCTGGCTTCTTTGTCGGCGTGGGCATGGGCACGTGCGATCAATGCCTCGGCCTCGGCCTGCGAGAACGTCACCAACCCGTCTTCGTCGCCCACCACCAGGTCGCCGGGGTGAACTACCTGGCCACCGATGCCGACCGGCACGTTCACTTCACCCGGGCCATCCTTGTAAGGACCGCGATGGATGTGGCCTCGTGCATAGCAGGGAAAATCGTCCTCCTCGAACGCCACAACGTCGCGGATCGCGCCGTCGACCACCACGCCCGCGCAGCCATGTTGCTGCAGATAGCGCTTCATGATCTCGCCCAGCACGGCATTGTTCAGATCGCCGCCTGCGTCTACTACCAGCACGTGGCCGGGTTGCAGGGTTAGCATGGCTTTGTAGATGTAGAGGTTGTCGCCCGGACGGGTCTTGACCGTCACGGCGGTGCCCACCAATTTGCCGCGGCGGTTGTAGCGCGACAGGCCGGCAATACCCTCGCGTCGTGCGAGGTTGTCGCTCAGGTGCGGGGTAACGATGCCTCGCAAGGCTTCAATGATCGCCGCAGGGGCGACGGGGGGGGCCGGCAGGATGCGCGACCCAGTCAACACGGCAGACATGGCACTCCAGTTGGTCGGAAGTTACGGCAATCCGGATAGTGAAACTTTTAGATTTTTCAAAAAAGTGATTAAAAGTCATTCTTGACGATGCATAAAATGAATATAGCGACCAATGAAGGTCGCTATATTTATGAGGCTAGTCAGGGGATGATTGCTCTACTCCGCGGTTGCCGCGATAGTAACCACTTACGTAAAACCTTACGCTACACGACAGCAGACACGGCGATCCGGTCGTCCTAATGGCATTCCACTAGGGAATACCATTAGGCGATTTACTCCACTTTTGCGCCAGAGGCTTGCACCACAGGGGCCCATTTATTTATTTCGGCCTGGATAAATTCCCCGAATTGCTGAGGGGACTGTTTTTCGCCGGTGGCGCCCAATTGCTGGAACTGCTGCTGCACCTGTGGATCGTCTTGCGCCGCCACCATTGCAGCATTCAACTTGTTCACGACTTCCGATGGCGTGCCCTTGGGCGCCAGCAGACCGAACCACGAGGACACGTCGAAATCCGGAAATCCCGACTCCGCCATCGTCGGCAGATCCGGCGCGCTGGGCGAGCGCTCACGCGTGGTCACGGCCAGAGCGCGCAGCTTGCCTGCTTGAACGTGCGGCCATGCCGACGGCATGTTGTCGAAATCGAATTGAACCTGCCCGCCGATCAGGTCGGTCAATGCGGGGGCGCTCCCTTTATAGGGCACGTGCAGGACATCCACCTTCGCTTGCAGCTTAAACAGTTCACCAGCCATATGGATGGAAGTCCCGCTGCCCGAGGACGCGAACGCCAGCTTGCCGGGATTGGCACGGGCATAGTCGGCCAGTTCCTTCACGGATTTGGCGGGCACTTGAGGATTGACGACCAGCACGTTGGGCACCTTGGCGCCAAAGCCTACCGGCGCGAAATCCTTCATCAGATCGAAATTCAGATTGGGATAAAGCGTCTGGTTGATGGCGCTGGTGACCGCCACGAAATACAGCGTATAGCCGTCGGACGCCGAGCGGGCGACGGCCTCGGCCGCAATGTTGCTGCCCGCGCCGGGGCGGTTCTCGACGACGAAGGACTGCTTGAGCCGTTCGGTCAATTCGCGCGCCATAATGCGAGCGACGACATCGGTGGAGCCGCCAGCCGGGAACCCGACGACAATGCGTACGGGACGATCTGGGTATTCGGACTTGGCAAGCGCCGGTGCGGACGTGAGCGCGGCGACAGGCAGCAAGACCAGTGCGCGGGCGAACGCCCGCCGTGTGACGGTGATGAACATGGTGTCTCCTCGTGTCGCCCCTCTGACGGAGGCGGTCTGGTGAAACGCCATCATGCACGTCACATCTGGATTGGGCAAGCATCGCACTTGCGCATGGCATCCTCAGGAGACAAACTCCATTCGCGGCCTAGCGGCCGAGTTGCTCTATGCGATAGAAACGCCTGAGGTCGGCCATCGTCGCCAGTTTCACCTTGGGCAAGGCAATTCTCTCGTACAGCGCTGCATAACGCCTTCGATTGGCCGGAGTGGTGACGGTTATATGGTGAATCATCCGCCACTTTACGGAGTCTTGCCCGCCCTCCAGCGCACCATGTCGATCGCGCTCCAACCAGGTTCGACGAAAGTATCGGAACAAGCTGGTGGCTGTCGACAAATCGAGCAGGATGAAGCCTGTAGCGCGCTCCAGCCGTCGATTGATGCTGCTGGTGTAGTTTCCCTCCATGACCCACTGCCTCTGCTGTATCGCTTGGTCGTGCAGGCGAAGAAACTCTTCCTCGGGACGGGGCTGCCAGTCGGTGTGAGGCTGATGAAACAGTTGATCAAGGTGAATGACCGACAAGCCACGCTTGCGCGCAATGGCCTGTGCAAGCGTGGACTTGCCGCTGTTACTGGGGCCCAGTATGCAGATACGCGAACCCAGGTCGTCAAGCGTGTGCATATCAGTGCGCACTGCCCTCACGCTCTTCTTCCGGCACGTCGGCCACCAGCAGATCGACCAGTTCGCGCGCGAACGTGGGCAAGGCACTCAGATCGCGCACGACGACGTTCAGCTTGCGCTCGGCCCAGGGATCGGACAATCCCACCAGGCGGATATCCAGCGATCGCTTCATGCGTAGCGCCACGGACTGGGGAATGACGCCGATCCCCACCCGCGACTCGATCATCCGGCACAAGGCTTCGAAGTTCCCCACCTCCACCCTGAACTTGAAGGGCTGGCCCAAGGCATCGGCGGCTTGCAACAAGAACGGATGGATGGCGCTCCATTCCGACAGGCCGACATAGTCGTAGCTCAAAGTCTCGGCGAACGATACCGTCTCGGCTTTTGTGAGGGGGTGATCGGCAGGCGTGACCAGCACCAACCGGTCCTTGCGATACGGCAGGAACTGAAGGTTGTCCACATTGGGGCTGCCAGCCACGATCCCGATATCGGCCGACCCCTCGGCCACCGCCTTAAATACCAAATAGCTCAACCGCTCGCGCAACTCTACATTGATGTCCGGCCGCGCCGCCAGGAAGCGCCCCAACACCGCCGGCATGAATTCCGTCATGGCGGTCGTGTTGGCCAGGACTCGGATATGGCCTTTAACACCCCGTGCATACTCCTGCATCTCGCCCCGCATCTGTTCGATCTGCGCCATGACCGTCCGGGCATGACGGGTGAATGCCTCGCCCGACGGGGTCAACGTCACCCCCTGGCTGGTGCGATACAGCAAACGAGTACCGAAATGCTCTTCCAGGTTTTTCACCCGGGTACTGGCCGCCGGTAGCGACAGGTGCGAGCGTTCCGCACCACGAGTCAGACTGTGCGAGTCGCCGGTATTCACCATCAACTGCATGTCGGTCAAATCAAAATGCATGGCCATCTTCGGTCTCGCTCGAAAAACGTGATGCTAATGAGGCGTGCGTGCTTTTGCATGCAGAAACACCGGCTTCACCAATCATAAATTGGCGTGAACCCACGGTTGCGGCACAGTGATGGGGTGGCAGTATGCCGTAACCAGAGACCCGCCCCCCCTATGTCCGCTACCGACAACAACTATCAAGACATCCGCGAAGCCGTACGCGATCTATGCTCGCAATTCTCAGACGAATACTTCCGCCGCATCGATGAAGCCCGGGACTACCCCGAGGAATTCGTCGACGCCCTAACCCAAGCGGGTTGGCTGGCTGCCCTGATTCCTGAAGCATACGGCGGATCGGGCTTGGGATTGACCGAAGCCTCTGTCATCATGGAAGAAATCAACCGCAGTGGCGGCAACTCAGGCGCTTGCCACGGTCAGATGTACAACATGGGCACCTTGCTGCGTCATGGTTCCGAAGCGCAAAAACAGCGTTATCTGCCGAAAATCGCCGCGGGCGAATTGCGTCTGCAATCCATGGGCGTGACCGAACCCACCACCGGCACCGACACCACCAAGATCAAAACCACCGCCGTCAAAAAGGACGGTCGCTATGTGGTGAACGGCCAGAAGGTCTGGATATCGCGCGTGCAGCATTCCGATCTGATGATCCTGTTGGCACGCACGACGCCCTTGGAAGAGGTTCAGCGCAAATCCGAGGGCATGTCGATCTTTCTGGTCGATCTGCATCATGCGGTCAAACACGGCATGAGCATTCGACCGATACCGAACATGGTGAACCACGAGACCAACGAGCTGTTCTTCGACAACCTGGAAATCCCGGAAGAGAACCTAATCGGCGAGGAAGGCAAGGGTTTTAAATACATTCTGGACGGTCTGAACGCCGAGCGCACGCTGATCGCCGCCGAATGCATCGGCGACGGCTATTGGTTCGTCGATCGCGTGAGCGCCTACGCCAAAGAACGCGTCGTGTTCGGCCGCCCCATCGGTCAAAACCAAGGCGTACAGTTTCCGATCGCGCGCGCGCATATCAACGTCGAGGCCGCCAGCCTGATGCGCTTCGAAGCGTGTCGCCGGTTCGATGCCCACGAGCCCTGCGGCGCGCAAGCCAATATGGCCAAGCTGCTGGCCGCCGACGCTTCGTGGGAAGCCGCCAACGCGTGCCTGCAATTTCATGGCGGTTTCGGTTTCGCTAACGAATACGACGTCGAGCGCAAATTCCGCGAGACGCGCCTCTACCAAGTCGCCCCCATCTCCACCAACCTGATCCTGTCCTACGTTGCCGAGCACGTGCTTGGCCTACCGAGGTCTTTCTAACCATGACATCTGCCGCCGCTCCCGCCGATATCGCCGTATTGCATCCCAGCGCCGCACTCGCCACGTTTGCCGCCACGCTACAATTCGAGGACATTCCCGCACACGTCTTACGCCGTACCGAAGACTTGCTGCTCGATACCCTGGGGTCGATTCTGGCTGGGGCCGGTGCGCCTGCCGTCCAGGCCATCGACCGGTATGCGCAGACCATGGGCGGCTCGGATGGCCCGTCCGAAGTATTGATCTCGCGTCGCAAGACTTCGCCTTTATTCGCCGCTATGGTGAATGCGGCAGCTGCGCACATGGTCGAACAGGACGACGTACACAATGGCTCGGTTTTCCATCCGGCGGCGGTGGTCTTCCCGCCTGCCCTGGCGGTGGCCCAGGCGCTGGGCCGTTCGGGACGCGAGCTGCTGACAGCGGCAGTCGCGGGCTACGAGGTCGGCATCCGTGCGGGCGAATATCTGGGCCGATCGCACTACCGGATTTTTCATACTACCGGTACGGTGGGCACGCTGGCATCTGCGGTCACCGTGGGACGGCTATT
Source organism: Bordetella parapertussis (assembly GCA_945903445.1). Lineage (GTDB taxonomy): Bacteria > Pseudomonadota > Gammaproteobacteria > Burkholderiales > Burkholderiaceae_B > Schauerella. The sequence continues at coordinate 35,116 of CAMDNZ010000022.1, read as the reverse complement.
GAACCTCGCACCGGCTCAGATGCTGCACGCGCTCGGATCGGCGGGCACGCAAGCCGCCGGGCTGTGGGAATTTTTGAAAGATGCCGCAGATTCCAAGCAACTGCACACGGCCTGCGCCGCCGCCAACGGCATCACCGCCGCTTACCTCGCACTCGATGGATTCACCGGTGCGCGCCGTATTCTGGAAGGCGCGCAAGGCATGGCTGCCGGGATGTCCACCGACGCCGATCCGGCCCGCCTGACCGACCGCCTGGGCCAGCGCTGGGCCTTGGTCGAGACCTCGTTCAAATACCATGCGTCGTGTCGTCATACCCATCCGGCAGCCGATGCATTGCTAGACGTGGTCGAACGTCACGACCTCACAATAGGCGACATCGCGCAGGTCGTCACCCATGTTCATCAAGGTGCGATCGACGTGCTGGGACCGGTGGTCAAACCAAGCACCGTGCATCAATCGAAGTTCTCGATGGGCACGGTGCTGGGGCTGATCGCCCGCAACCGCCGAGCCGGATTAAGCGAGTTCGACGCTGTGCTGGACGATGCAGTCGTCCGCGGTTTCGCGCCGCGAGTCACCATGGTCTTGGACGACGAGGTCGACTCGGCATATCCCCAGCGCTGGATCGGCAAGGTCACCGTCACCACGCATGACGGCCAGGTGATCGAAGGCCGGGTGGACGAACCCAAAGGCGACCCCGGCAACACGCTGACCCGTCCCGAAATCGAAGCCAAAGCGGTGCAGCTAGGCACTTATGCACACGCCGCGACGGCCGATGAAATCCGAGCCTTGATCGAACAGGTCTGGCGCATCGAGCACGCGCCGCGCATCGATGCCCTGCTGCCCGTTTAGTTTGCTGAACGTTGAGTCGCCAGCTCCGCTTCGCTTGACGCTGCGTCGCTTGAGTTGCGACGCCTAGTCCGTTCAGCTTAGTCGGCGTGGCTCAATCCGTGCCTAGCCCTTGAGGACTTGATATTGCATCTGCACCAGATCGGCAATACCCGATTGCGCCAGATCCAGCAAAGCATCGAGTTCGGCGCGGCTGAAGCTATGCCCCTCGGCCGTGCCTTGCACCTCGACGAAATGACCAGACCCCGTCATCACCACGTTGACGTCGGCATCGCAGCCCGAGTCTTCGACATAATCCAAATCCAGCACAGGACGACCGTCAACCAGCCCGACCGACACCGCCGCCACCGCGTCGCGGATCGGGTTGCGTGTCAGCTCGCCACGCGCCAATAATGCGTTGACGGCATCGGATGCGGCAACCCACGCACCGTTAATACTGGCGCAGCGCGTCCCGCCATCGGCCTGCAACACGTCGCAGTCCAAGTGCAAAGTGCGCTCGCCCAATGCTTCCATGTCCACCACGGCTCGCAAGCTGCGGCCGATCAGACGTTGGATCTCTTGCGTGCGGCCCGATTGTTTACCGCGTGCCGCTTCGCGCTCGCCCCGCGTGTGCGTGGCACGCGGCAGCATGCCGTACTCGGCAGTCACCCAGCCCTGCCCTTTGCCCTTGAGAAACGGCGGCACGCGATCCAGCACACTGGCCGTACACAACACATGGGTCTCTCCCGCCTTGATCAACACCGACCCTTCGGCATAGCGAGTAAAGCCACGAACGGCACTGTACGGGCGCAAGGCATTGGGCGCGCGGTTCTCGAAACGCAAAGCAGGCGTGGAAACGGTCAAGGGGTAACTCCAGAAGGTTAAGATCGGCCATCGCGATTCTAACCCCGCCAAGTCAGTCACCTCGAGACGGTATGGCTGTGTTCCGATGCAGGGCCCGACATTCAAAGGAGTTCCGTCATGTTTGCCGCCCCCCCTATCCGATCGATGGTCCGCCTGGCTGTCGCACAACTTGCGCTGGCGGGCGCATCGATCTCCTGGGCTCAAGGGCCGATGCCCACCGCTGCCGATCCGGCGTCGAAAACGGCATCCACGGGGGTGCAAACGCGCGACCCCATGTCCAGCTACGAATTCGGTTCGAATATTTTCTCGCCGGTCGAAGCGGCCCATGGCATGGTGGCCTCCGATAGCACGCTGGCGACACGCGTCGGCGTCGAGATCATGCGCCAGGGTGGCAACGCCATCGATTCGGCAGTCGCCGTGGGCTTCGCCCTGGCAGTCACCCTGCCCAACGCCGGCAACCTGGGCGGCGGCGGTTTCATGTTGATCCATCACTCGCAATCGGGTCAGGACATCGCCCTGGACTTCCGCGAAACCGCGCCAGCGGCGGCACGCCGCAATATGTACCTGGACGCGTCGGGCGACTTGATTCCCGGCGAGTCGCTCTACACCCATCGAGCGATCGGCGTACCCGGCACCGTGGCGGGCCTGCTGAAGGCATTGGAAAAATACGGCACCTTGCCACGTGCCAAAGTGATGGCACCGGCCATCGCATTGGCGCGCGACGGGTTTCCCATCCCGCCCACACTCGCCAGAATCTTGCAGGCGGAAGCCGATGTCCTGCAACAGTGGCCGGCCACGAAAAAGATATTCTTCAAAGCGCCGACGGCGTGCTCACCCTCGCCGTGCGCCAGCGACGCCCCGCACATCCCCCTGCAAACCGGCGACATCCTGCGTCAGACGGATTTGGCCGGCACCCTGGAACGCATTGCGCAGCAAGGCGCAAAAGGATTTTACGAGGGCACGACCGCAGAGAAGATCGCCGCCGAAATGAAAGCCCATAACGGCATCATCGGCCTGGCGGATCTGAAAGCCTATCTGGCGGTGGAGCGTCGGCCCATCTCAGGCAGCTATCGCGGTTATCGCATCGTGTCCATGCCGCCACCCAGCTCGGGCGGCGCGCATGTGGTGCAGATTCTGAACATCCTGGAGCGCTATTCTCTTGGCGAACTCGGTGCCGGTAGCGCACAGGCGATTCATCTGATGAGCGAGGCCATGAAACTCGCCTACACCGACCGTGCCGAATACATGGGCGACCCCGATTTCGTATCGGTTCCGGTCAGTGGGCTGACCTCGCGTCGCTACGCCGATAGTCTGGCGGCGCGTATCGATGCCGGTCGTGCGCGCCCCGGCAACACGCTGCGGCCGGGCAAGCCGCAACCTTACGAAAGCCCCCAGACCACGCACTACTCGGTGGCCGACAACGCGGGCAACGTGGTCAGCACTACCTATACCTTGAACTTGAATTTCGGGTCGGGCATCGTGGCGGCGGGCACAGGCGTGTTGATGAACAACGAGATGGATGACTTCTCTGCCAAAGCCGGCGTGCCCAACGCCTATGGCCTGCTGGGCGGCGATGCCAATGCGGTACAGGCCGGCAAAAGGCCCTTGAGCTCGATGACGCCGGTCATCGTGCTGAAAAACGGCAAACCTTGGCTGGTGACGGGCTCGCCCGGTGGTGCCCGCATCATCACCACCGTCTTGCAAACCTTGGTCAACGCCATCGACTTCGGCATGAATCCGGCCGAATCGGCAGCCCAGCCGCGTTTCCACCATCAAGGCATGCCGGACGAACTTCGTATCGAGCGCGGTTTTAGTCCCGACACGTTGCAGCGTCTGACCCGCATGGGTCACAATATAGTGCTCAAGCCCGTGATGGGCCGCACAAACACCATTCAATGGCACGACGGCATGCTGTACGGTGCATCCGATCCCCGCAACCCAGACGGTCTGACCGCTGGCTACTAAGCGAACATCTCCATGATCCATAGCATGACTGCTTTCGGCAGCGCCCGAGCCGACACGACGCAAGGCACTCTCTCGTTTGAAATTCGCAGCGTCAATAGCCGCTTTCTGGATCTGTACTTCAAGCTGCCCGAGGAGTTGCGCCATGTCGAAGCCGCGCTGCGCGAGCGGCTCACCGCGGCATTGGGACGCGGCAAAGTCGAAGTGCGCGCCAGCTTCATGCGTCAGGATCGCGCCGACGCAGGCCAGCTGGATGCGCAATCGCTGGCGCACGTGGCGGCACAACTCGCTCTGGCCCGCGGCGTGATGCCCGACGTGGCGGCTCCCCGATTGATCGAACTGCTGAACTGGCCCGGCCAGCGCGCGACCGAGTCGTTCGACGGAGAAGTGTGGGGGGCGGCGTGCTTGAGCGCAGCGAACGATGCCTTGTCGCAGCTTCAAGCCGCAAGAGCGCGCGAGGGCGAGCGGCTGGCCGAGGTCATGCGAACCTGTGCCGACGAGGCTGCAAGCGTCATCGAGCGGGTCCAGGCACATCTCCCCGTGATGCTGCAAGAGCATCGCGACAAACTGGCTGCGAAATTGCGCGACACGCTGTCGGCGGCGTTTCCGGGCGGCTTTGCCAGCATCAGCGGCAGCGAACTGTCCGAGCGTCTGTCGCAGGAGGCAACCCTGTTCGCCCTGCGTATCGACGTGGCCGAAGAAATCGCCCGGCTGCGCTCGCACCTGCAAGAGTTGCAAGCCATTCTGGAAGGCAAGTCGGCACAGCCGACGGGCGGCAAACGGCCCGCATCGGCGGGTGGTAGCGCGGGCAAACGCCTGGACTTCCTGTTTCAGGAAATGAACCGCGAAGCCAACACACTGGGCTCGAAAGCCGCCAGCCTCGAGATGACCCACGCCGCCATGGACTTGAAAGTCTTGATCGAGCAGATGCGCGAGCAGGCGCAGAATATCGAGTGAAAAATCCTTATTCGATTCTGCGACTGCATTGAATAGCGTCATGCGATGATGCCCGGCTCAAGCGAAATCGTGTATTCTTACCAAATATCGATCGATAAAGATGAGTCAAGAAATGGCTGCAACCGCCACCCTGTCGAGTAAGTTCCAGATATCCATCCCTAAAGTTGTTCGGGAAGAGCAGCATTGAGCGGCGGGACAAGAATTTGTTTTTATTTCCAAAGGCAATGGTGTTCTGGTGATACCCGTCCCGGAGCTTAGTCAGCTGGCAGGTATAGCAAAAGGCGCGAGCAAAGATAACTATCGTGATCGTGGCGATCGCTACTGATGCGCGAACATCTACGCGTCGTCGACACATCAGTCTGGATCGAATGGCTTACCGACAGCGAACTAGGTCGTGCGCTACGCGACCACTTTCCCGACAGACACCATTGCATCGTGCCCACCCTCGTCCAACTCGAACTTTCGAAATGGCTAGTACGCGAAGTAGGCGATGACGAAGCCGATCAAGTTATTGCTTATACACAAAAGTGCGTAGTCGTTGCTATGGACACGACCATTGTCCTACTGGCCGCAGAACTTCACCGCCAATACAAGTTGGCAACTGCCGACGCTATTGTGTATGCCACCGCTCGGCACCATCAGGCCGAACTTGTCACTTGCGACGCTCATTTCGAAGCGCTGCCAGGCGTCGTTTTTGTACCGAAAAACAAGGCCACGATGATTTGATATCGGCTGTGTCGAGCGCAGGTCCTGACTGCATCCATGGCCCGTGCTACCAGGACGACTCGAGTAGTTTGAACTGCGCCTTGATGCCGGCAGCGATCGACTCCGGCACGCCCGCAGCCCCTGCATAGTCCTGCCACTGCGCCACGGCCGCCCTCACCTCCTCGATCACTCGCCTGGCAGTGCCGATGCCGCGCCGCTCGGCCTCGGCCAGCAGATCGTCCACGGTGAAGCCCTTGAACTTGCCATTCACCGACATCAGATGCTGGTGCGTCCATTCGCCCTGTGGATTGTGGGCGAAGGTCAGGTCGTACGCTGGCGACAGACGCCAGGCTTTTCCCTGCTCGAGCAGAAACGAAAAGTTCTTGGTGTGATCGTCGCAGTTACGCGCCATCACGTTGAAGACCATTCTGCGAAACGCTTCTTCCATGTCCTCGTAAGGCAGATCGAGCTGGCGGATGACCTGGAACAGCTGCGAATAGGCATTCACGCCCTTTTTCTTGTAATCCAGATGATCCATGGCGCACAGCGTCTGCATGTGATGACGCGTATTGCCGCCCCCCCGGTCGAACCGCCTGGTCATGAAATGTGCCCGGCCGTTCTCTTCCAACACCCGGCAATCCATCATCTCGATGCCTGCGGCACGCGCCATCAGGTGATAGGCGTACTCGATGCGGCCATAATCCTGAGACGCCCCCAACTCGCTGTCGGTGCCCATGCCGTCGAACTTGAGCAACCAATGCTCGAAACCCTCGGGCGCGTCGAGCTGACCCGTACGGATATCGTCGGTATCGGGATTCCAGGCGATCACTGCCTTGGCGCGCGCACCGCCGGCCGATGTGCCCACTTCGATGATGCTACGCAAGGCGGCGTTGGTATGCTCCTCGTCATCGACGCTGCCTTTGACCGCTCGGCGCGCTTCATCCACCAGACGACTCAGTTCGACCGCAGTGGGTTTTTGCGGAGCCGGACCGCGTACCGGTTTGAAGGTCAGCGCGCCCATGGCCCGCGTGCTCATGTAGGCCAGACGATCGAGCGGCGTCACCCGATCGGCGGCAATACCTTTGTCCGCCATGTAGCGATTGATAAGCGCGTTGCCGAAATCGTCCGGCAGCGCATCGCTTAACAGCGCAGGCAAGCGCTTGTAGGTCGCCACGGGCAAATCAGGAAAGAGATAGACCTCGTCTCGTGCCACCGGCATGTGTAGCGGCGCGGGATCGATCCCGCTTTCCCTGAACTGCGGCGTATACGCAAAGGCATAATACCCATAGGCAGGATCGAGCGCGACAGCGCCCACGTGCTTGTCCCATAGATAAACGTCGACACTGTTGACGTGCCGATACGGACTCGCGCGACGTGGCCGACGGGTTGCCATTACGTACCCGCGCCGCTATCGGTCGATCGGCGCGGGCGGCTTGCACGCTGGCGCGGCTGCGCCGTCCGGCTCAACATCAACGGGTTGATGGACGCCACAGGCCCGACCGTGCGCAACCAATCCTGGCGGCCCAGCGCTCGAACCACCGAGACTAGCGTGCGCAGCGTGGTGCCCGCGCCGCCCTCCAGATTACGCAAGGCCCGCAAGCTGATTCCCGCGCGCTCGGCCAAAGTCTTTTGGTCGATGTTTCGATTGACTCGTAGGCTTCGGAGCTGATCGCCGATCTCGGCCTCCAACTCTTCCGGGGTCCGATCCACCATCGATTCCATCTTTCTACCCTCGCTGAAAATGATTGGCTTTTTAATAATTGCCCCTTTTAGGGCAAAAAAAATCAATTTCTACAGTTTAACTACCTTTTTAGGGGCAATTATGCCGCTTAAACACATGGAAATCAAAGCACAAACGGCACAAATCGGATAGTTATAGGGTTTATCTCACTTTATCGCCCTTTTTAGGGCGCCTATACAAAACAAATTTCCTGTTTATTCAATTCAACACGACATCGATCTGTACGCCGCACCAGGGCATATCGACAAAGCACCTGACAAGAAATACAAGAATCTGCATAAAATGTACGTTTTGCTGATACCACCTGGCCGCACCCATGATCGCCCGCATCGCGCCCGAGGATACGCTCCGGCCTCAGTACCAACAATTCCTCGACGCTCTTCACACCGCCGGTTTTCAGGGCGAGATCGAAGCGGGTTATGCCACGCGCACCGTTCTGGCGACCGACAATTCGATCTATCAGCGCCTTCCTCAGGCCGCCGTGTTCCCTCGCGACACAGCCGACGTGCAATGCCTGGCTCGGCTGGCGGCAAAATCCGCCTATCGCAAAATCGTCCTGACGCCGCGTGGCGGTGGCACGGGCACCAATGGCCAGTCCTTGACCGATGGCATCGTGGTGGACGTATCACGCCACATGAACCGCATTCTGGATATCGACGTCGCAGCGTGCACCGTACGGGTTCAGGCGGGTGTGGTGAAAGACCAACTCAATGCGGCCTTACGTCCGCATGGTTTGTTTTTTGCACCCGAACTATCCACGTCCAACCGCGCTACCTTGGGCGGCATGATCAATACCGATGCGAGCGGCCAAGGCAGCTGTACCTACGGCAAGACACGCGACCACGTACTGGCGCTCGATACCGTACTGCTGGGTGGCGAACGCCACTTCAGCGAACCAGTAGACGCCGAAGCGTATGCCGCACTGGCCGCGCGCGACGATCGGATCGGCGCGATCTATCGAACGGTAGGCAAGATCGTCGAAACCCGCGCCAACGAAATCGAAGCGAAATTCCCGAAGCTCAACCGGTGCCTGACGGGCTACGATCTGGCGCACCTGCGCGACGCACAAGGGCGGTTCAACCTGAACAGCGTGCTTTGCGGGGCCGAGGGTTCCTTGGGTTTCGTCACAGAAGCTTTGCTGAACGTACTGCCGATTCCGCGTCACAGCACGCTCATCAATATTCGCTACGCCAGTTTCATGGATGCCTTGCGCGATGCGCAGGCGCTCATGGCGCACCACCCCTTATCCATCGAAACGGTGGATTCCAAGGTGCTCTTGCTGGCCATGCAGGACATCGTCTGGGACGGGGTGGCCGATTACTTCCCCGCCGATCCCACCGCGCCGACCTTGGGCATCAACCTGGTCGAATTCAGCGGCGACGATCCACAAGCACTCGACGCGCAGGTCGAGGCGTTTGTCGCGCACATCCAGGCCGATGCCGGGGTGCGCCGCTTGGGTCACACCCTGGCGCATGGCGAAGCCGCCGTAAAGAAGATTTACGCCATGCGCAAGCGCGCCGTGGGTTTGCTGGGCAACGTCCAAGGCGAAGCCCGTCCCCAAGCTTTCGTCGAAGACACCGCCGTACCACCCGAACGCCTGGCCGACTTCATCGCCGACTTCCGCGCCTTGCTCGACGGCCATGGCTTGCAATACGGCATGTTCGGTCACGTCGATGCCGGCGTCCTGCACGTGCGTCCCGTCCTGGACATGAAAGACCCCGCACAGGCAGCGCTAGTGCGTCCTATTACCGATGGCGTAGCCGCGCTCACCCAACGCTACGGCGGCTTGTTATGGGGCGAGCACGGCAAGGGCGTGCGCTCGGAGTACGGTCCGGCTTTTTTTGGATCACTGTATTCGGCCCTACAAGAAGTGAAGTCCGCCTTCGATCCGCACAACCAGTTCAACCCTGGCAAGATTGCCACGCCGCTCGCCAGCGACCAGCCGCTCTTGCGTATCGACGCCGTCACCTTTCGGGGCGACCTAGATCGCACCATCGACGAACGCGTGTGGCAAAGCTACGGGACCGCCGTGCATTGCAATGGCAATGGCGCCTGCTACAACTACGACCCCGACGACGCCATGTGTCCGTCCTGGAAAGGCACGCGCGACCGCGTTCACTCGCCTAAAGGACGTGCATCGCTGATGCGCGAATGGTTGCGGCTACAGGACGCGGCCGGCGTCGATGTGTTGCAAGACGCCCATAACACCCAGCGTTGGGGCCTACGCGGCCTGCCTGCCCGCGTGCGCAACACATGGCGGCGTGCGCGCGGCGAACACGATTTCTCGCATCAGGTCTATGACGCCATGGCGGGATGCCTCGCGTGTAAATCATGCGCAGGCCAATGTCCTGTCAAGGTCAACGTGCCCGAGTTCCGTTCGCGCTTTCTCGAGCTTTATCATGGCCGCTACCTGCGCCCGCTGAAAGACTACTTCATCGGTTCGCTCGAATTTACGATCCCCACACTGGCACGCGCAGCGGGCGTCTACAACGTCATCATGCGTAATCGTCTGATCGCCCGCCTGCTCAAACGCACGGCCGGCATGGTCGATAGCCCGCTGATCGCCCGCGCCGATTTCGATGCGGCATTGAGCCGCTACGACGTGCGGCCCGCCACGGCATTCACCTTGCGCGCCCTTTCGCCAAAAGAGCGTGCGCGCACCGTCGTGTTGGTACAAGACGCGTTCACGCGTTACTTCGAAACTCAACTGGCTATCGACTGGATCGAATTGGCGACTCGACTGGGCTGGAAGGTGTATCTGGCGCCGTTCAAAGCCAACGGCAAGCCCTTGCAGGTGCAGGGCTTTTTGAGCGCATTCGAACGCACAGCACGCCGCAATGCCGCAACGCTATCGGCCTTGAGCGCCTATGGCGTTGCACTGGTGGGCCTCGATCCGGCGATGACGCTGGTGTATCGCCAGGAATACGCAAAACTGCTAGGCGATCGAGCACCCCAGGTAATGTTGCCGCAAGAGTGGTTGGCCAGTTTGCCGCAAGGACAAGACGCTGCCGAGCGAAGTGCTCAGGCGCCCTTCCATCTATTGGCCCACTGCACCGAAAAAACCAATGCCCCGGCAGCTGTTGGGCTGTGGCAGACTGTATTCGCCCGCCACGGCCTAAGCCTGACGGTCGCCGACAGCGGCTGCTGCGGCATGTCCGGCACCTACGGCCACGAGGCGCGCAACGTCGAGACCTCGAGGATCATTTATGCCCAGTCTTGGGACGCCATCGTGCAGCGCCACCCTGGCGCACTGACGGACACATCGCCAAGCAAGCGCGGCCAGGCAAGCGATATGCGGCACGCAGACGCAGTCCCTGTCGCGGCAAGGGGCACGGCATCGGCCTTGTCGCCCGTCTTGTTGGCCGATGGATACTCGTGCCGCAGTCAGGTCGATCGCCTGGCGGGCCGCACACTGGCACACCCCCTGCAAGCCTTGCTGACGGTGATGCGTACCCGCTCGAATCAGTCTAAGCCGTGAAAGCTCGAATCGTCCGGCCCGATGTGAGAGGGGTGACGCCAGGTGACATCGCGCATCGAATGGCGCACAAGCCCTTCGACACCCAGTAATACCGCAAAAATGGCCATGCGCACGGGAATACCGTTGTCGGTCTGACGGAAGATCGCCAGTCGTGGATCGTGGTTCAGATCCACGCTTAGATCGTTAGCGCCCGGACGGCTATCGCGCGGCAAGGGGTGCATGACAATAGTGTCCGGTCCGCAGTGCGCGTCGATCAGCGCGGTGTTCACTTGAAAATCGGCGGAATAGCCTTCGCTGGCCTCATCGGCAAAGCGCTCTTTCTGGACTCGCGTGGCATAAATCACATCCGCGCCCTCGACCCCCTGGCCCAGCTCGCTGGTCTGCACGATGACATTGCCATTGCGATCGGCTTGATCGACGATGTAGGCCGGCATTTCCAGGCCGACGGGTGCCACCAGCGTGAACTTGACCCCGCGATACAAGGACAGCAACTTGATCAACGAGTGAACGGTACGGCCATGTTTCAGATCGCCCACCATGGCAATGTGCGCGCCATCCAGCAGCTTCCCTAAGCGAGAGAATTCGGTCAGGATGGTGTACAGATCCAGCAAAGCCTGGCTGGGATGCTCGCCGGTGCCGTCGCCGCCGTTGACCACGGGAATATTGGTCGCCGCGGCGAATTCGGCGACCGAACCCTGCTCGGGATGACGGATGACCATGGCGTCGACGTAACCGCTCATCACTCGGCTGGTGTCGTAGATCGACTCGCCCTTGGCCATCGACGAAAACGTGAACCCGGTGGTGTCGCACACCGAGCCACCCAGGCGGCAGAATGCCGAACCGAAGCTCACGCGGGTCCGTGTGCTGGCCTCGAAAAACAAATTACCCAGCACTGCGCCTTCCAACACTCGCGAAACTTTTTGACGGCGCGCGATAGGCTGCATCATATCGGCGATGCGGAACAGGTCTTCGACCGATTCACGGCTGAATTGGTCTACGGACAGCAGCTGGGGGCGACCGTTGTAGGCGATACGATCGCGCAGCTCGCCGGCCTGGGCGCTTTGCGTATATTTTTTCAATAGCTCGTCGTTTTGGACGATTTCGGAGACAAAACGCTCGACCACCTCGGGCATCGCCCGGAACTCTTGCGAGCCTTCGGGCAACAGCCAACTGTCCAACGCTCGCCGCTTTACACCGATGCGGGTGGCGAACACGTCGCGAGTGAGGTTCAGTTTGCGCATGGCATCGCGCAGGAAGGCTTGTTGGGCGATCGACATATTGCTGCTCCTTATGTACGCACTGCGTATATTAAAAGCTTGTCTGCGTATATTCAAGTTGAGATTACATAACGGGTATGGGACTTGCACCAGGTATTGCACGATACGCAACAGGAGACCGGCATGACGCGTCCCAAGCATTCAGATCGAGATCGTCCCGACCATGCTCGGCCAGGGCACACCGAACAGGTGTTGGTCGGCAAGATCATTCCCCCTAGCAGCCTTGTGGATGTGCCCAATCGGCCTGCGCCAGTGCCGCAGAGCGCGCGGCAGCCGCCCGCAAGGCCTCGAGTGACCACGGCGACTCGTTTAGTGCCCCATACCCCTGAAGACCAAGGCGGATATGCCCATGCCGACGCCCGCCAGGATGTCGACCCGACTCGTTCGAGCTGGGCCGATAGCACCCAGCCGGCGCCCAATAAGAAAAATGCCCGGTCGTCACTGCTTTGAATCGAGGAGACGCGCATGTCAAACCTTCCCACGCCAGACACGGCCCGCGAGAACGTCCGGAAGACAAAAGAGAGTGAACTGACAGGCACCCGTGAGCTGCCAATGCCAGAAGGCAGTGCAACGGTTGCAGGTATGCCGCGCAGCAAACGCGTGCATACCGAACCTGGCGATCCGGGCAATGTGGCACCCGAAAATCAGGTGGCCAAGTCGGAAAAAATGAACCGCCCATGAGGGGCGGCTCTCAATCGGTCAGTCGTGTCCAGCGACACATTGCGGCGTGGCGGTTTGAACCGCTTGGCGCAATGCCGTGCTTTCGCGGGCGTCCCAAGGGGCTTGTCCGAGTACGGTGACATGAATGAGCGAACGGCGACGATTGTCGCGATCGGCCGGGTCGGGCTCGGATGCGAACACCATGACCGGACTTGCGCCCTCACCTACTTTGGTCAAATTGATCGTCGTCAGCGTGCCTTTGAGATCGATCATGTGGTCGGTCGAGTACTGGACGTTGTAGCGTTTCGGCTTATCGGTATGGCACACGCGGAAGTATTCTTGAGCGCGTCGGAAAGCCGATAGATAATCGACATCCACGACAGCCGTCTCTTTCGGAAAATCGCCGCCGGGCTGAATTCCAGCCGCTCCGCAACCCACCAAAACACTGCTTGCCAACGCAATGGCCATCCATCCTGCTCGCATGTCCTGCTCTCCTTCTTACCAGGCAGGGCATTATGCCTGACAGGCGCGGATTGCTCGTACGGGCCAGTGAACCTGGCGGCGGCCATCCCAGATTCAGGCCGCGATTTGGGCCGTACCTACGGCAACGTACGTACCCATCGCCCGCTGCCCTAAACCCGTTGTCCGGGCGAAGCCGTTTTCGGGTGCTTCGATATAGTTCAATGCCAGCAATCGATCGCGTACCGCATCCGGCACGCATCGAGCCGGCACACGCTGAGTGCGCAGCTCCTTTAACCAGCGGAATTGTTCTGGCGTCAATCTAGGGGTCGTATGAAACATGCCTGTCATATGCTTTCGTAAAAAAAGGCGGCGAAATCGCGCACGCGCTAGCTCACCGCCACGCCGGACCTTTAACGATTGGCGGCGCCTTGAATCTTTTCGCCACCACGCTCGATGTCGCGGCCTGCGCCTTCAACGGTATTGCAACCGGCCGACAAGGCCGAGATTGCCAGCAGGACTGCCAGGATCGCTTTGTTCTTCATGAACTTTCTCCTCGAACGCCCAGGACCGGGCACGGATCATAATCAGGCACGCCCATGCGAACCCGCCGCAGCGCACCTAGCAAACGGTGTGCCCGAAGATGAAGATGGATGATTTAACGAGTCGTTCATGGCGACATGCCAAGGGATAACGCTTAGTGTTCAGACGTGTTTTTACGGTTTATTGGGCACGCGAGTTGCATTGACACATACGTCGCCGCATATTCCTTGCGTGCCATCGTCAGGAGACGTTCATGTTCAAGATGCCGGATTACGCCAAATCCAAATCGCGCACTTCGCTTACTCACACTGCATTGACGGCAGATCACCGCGATCCGTCGCCGGACGAAGCCCCCATTCCCGGGGAATCGCCCGTTCCGGGTGGCCCTCCGACACCTGCCGACCCGCCGGGCGTGCCGCCTTCGCCCGTGGCGCAGCAAGCCCGCTAAGCGCTGCATCGGTGTGAAAATCGGCCTTGCCGTGCTCGCGCTACAAGCCCGGCCTCAGGCCAGTTAAAATCCCGCAGCGCGTTCTAGCGCATCCGGGATTTTTTTTACATGCTACGCCTTTCCGAAGTTCGCCTGCCCTTGGATCACACACCCCAGCAGCTCGACGCTGCCGTGTGCGCCAAACTCGATCTACCGGCCGATCGCCTCCCGGCCTATACCGTATTCAAGCGGGGTTACGACGCGCGCAAACGCGGCGCGATTGTTCTGGTCTACGCGCTGGACGTCGAAACGCCCGACGAAGCCGCCTTACTTGAACGTTTCGCAAGCGACATTCACGTCTCGCGTACACCAGACATGCGCTATGCGCCCGATCTCGCCGCTCGCCCCGCCAACGCTCGGGCGCGACCGGTCGTGATCGGTCTGGGCCCATGCGGCCTGTTCGCCGGATTGATCCTGGCGCAGTTGGGCTTCGCGCCCATCATCCTGGAACGCGGCAAAGCCGTGCGCGAAAGAACCAAAGACACCTTCGGACTATGGCGGAAAACAGTGCTACACCCCGAGTCGAACGTTCAGTTTGGCGAAGGCGGTGCGGGCACGTTTTCAGACGGAAAGCTATATAGCCAGATCAAGGATCCGAAACACCTCGGCCGCAAAGTGTTGGACGAGTTCGTCAAAGCCGGTGCGCCGGAAGAAATTCTGTACGTCAGCAAACCTCACATCGGCACCTTCCGCTTAGTCAGCATGGTCGAAAAGATGCGTGCCGAGATCATTGCCTTGGGTGGCGAAGTGCGGTTCGAGACGCGGGTCGAAGATTTTCATATCGAAGCAGACCGAATCGTCGGGCTTACGCTGTCGGACGGTAGTTCGCTGGCCTGTGATCACGTCGTGTTGGCCGTCGGCCATAGCGCGCGCGACACGTTCGAGCAGTTGCATCGACGCGGGGTCTACATGAAGGCGAAACCCTTTTCGATCGGGTTTCGCATCGAGCATCCACAAAGCTTGATCGACGAGCGCCGCTTCGGCCCCCAAGCCGGGCATCCCCTGCTGGGCGCGGCCGACTACAAAGTCGTCCACCATTGCAGCAACGGACGCTCGGTGTACAGCTTCTGTATGTGCCCCGGCGGTACCGTGGTGGCGGCCACGTCCGAACCGAACCGAGTGGTCACCAACGGTATGAGTCAGTATTCGCGCGCCGAGCGCAATGCCAATGCAGGATTGGTAGTGGGCATCACGCCTGACGACTATCCCGGCGACGCGCTGGCTGGCATCGCGTTTCAGCGCCATTGGGAAAGCCAAGCGTTCGAACTGGGCGGCGGCAATTACTTCGCGCCGGCGCAAACGGTGGGCGATTTCGTCGCGGGTCGTGCATCCACGTCATTGGGCAAGGTCGTGGCTTCGTACAAGCCTGGCGTGACGCCGTGCGATCTGAGCACTGCGCTGCCCGATTACGCTATCGACGCCATACGCGAGGCCTTGCCCGCCATCGACCGCAAGCTGCGCGGCTTTGCACTAGACGATGCGGTGCTGACCGGCGTGGAAACGCGCACCTCTTCGCCGCTGGCCATCACCCGGCATTCCGACAGTTTTCAAAGCTTGAACGTGCAAGGTTTATTTCCGGCGGGAGAAGGCGCGGGCTACGCGGGCGGTATCTATTCGGCGGCAATTGACGGCATCGAAGTCGCACATGCCGTCGCACGCAGCTTGAATGCCTGAGCGTACGCGCGAACTCGGCAGCGACGAATAGCTTGATTCGTACCTCGCGATTCGCGAGCAGCCTGCCGTGCTCGAACGCCCCGTCGGCTCAACTAGCGTGCCACTGCAAACCACAGCGCGTCGCGGCGACGCGCCTTCAATGGCGTTCGTCGTGGCGAGCCACCACGCCATAGGCGGCTACCACGGCGCTGGCCATGACGGCGGTCAACAAGTAGCCACCGGTGGGTGCCTCCCAATCCAGCATTTCCCCGGCGCAGGCAACGTTCGGCAAAGATCGGCATTGCAGAGTGTCGTCTAGGCTTTCCAGACAAACGCCCCCGGCCGTGCTAATGGCCTCGTCGATCGGGCGCGGCCGAACCAGTTTGACAGGCAAACGTTTGATCGACGCGGCCAGCTGCATCGGGTCGTTCCAGGCCGAAGCGGGCGCGCACTCGCGCAATATCGACGCCTTCGCCCCTTTCAAACCCAGATTAGCTTGTAGATGACTGGACCACGACTTCGCCCCCCGAGGCTTGCTGACCGCAGCCGTCACACGCGCCAGATCGAATGCAGGCAGCAAATCGATTGTCAGCAGGGCGTGCCCATTGGCCTGCCAGGCATCGCGTAAAGCAGACGACACGGCATACACTGCACCGCCCTCGATCCCTCGCGCACTGAGCATGGCCTCACCCGCCACCGGCATACCCGATGCGCCGACACTGACCTGTATATTTTTCAAGGGTTCGCCGGCATGGCGTTCGATGAAATGAGCCGACCACTCGACATCGAATCCGCAATTGGCGGGCATCAAATCGGCGACCTCCACGCCCGCCTGTCGTAAGGGCGCGACCCATGCGCCATCCGATCCCAATCGTGCCCAACTGCCGCCGCCACATGCCAGAACGACTGCGCCTGCACGCACCTCGCTGTGCCCTTGGGGGCCGTCGAATACCAGTCCGACCTGGGCACCCGCGTTATCGCCGGGCAGCATACCCAGCCAGCGATGCCGCGTGTGAAAACGAACGCCCTGTTGACGCAGGCGCGACACCCAGGCCCGCAACAGGGGTGCAGCCTTCATGTGCTCGGGAAACACTCGTCCAGAACTGCCGACGAACGTGTCGATACCCAACCCTTCGGCCCAGCCGCGTAACTGATCCGGGCCTAGCGACGCCAACCAGGTCCGGACGACGTCGGCGCGCGAGCCGAATCGCGTTTCCAACGCCGCCAAAGGCTCGCTGTGCGTCAAGTTGAGGCCGCCCTTGCCGGCCAGCAAGAACTTACGCCCGACCGAAGGCATGGCGTCGAACACCGCAACCTGCAATCCCGCCCCAGCACACACCTCCGCGGCGATCAAGCCCGCAGGCCCCCCGCCGACGATGGCAACGTCCGGCACAAACGAATGGGCGACGAGAGAGTCTGGGGAGCCGCTGGACATGTCATTCCTTACTGAGGGGTATCGGGGTGATCGGTTCGACCCACACTACGCGGTGCTGCGGGCAAAGCTTATACCACGCGCATCGCCCTGTCGGGCAGCGGCTTTTCTGTTCAAATGACGCTTTGCGCAGGAGCACCCATGGAACTGATTAGCATGATTCGCGACGACGCCCCGGGCGGCGTCGTGCTGACCACAACGCTCGATGGCGAGCATGTGACGGTGTTCGTGGTGGTGGCGCCACCCGAGCTTGAACGCTTACCCGATATCGTCGGCGAGCAGGCGTTCAGCCCCGACAGTCAGGTTCATGCCAATGCCGTGGCCGCAGGCGACGACGTCGAAGACAAATTGCTGGAGGTGCTGAAAAACATGAACCCAGGCGATACCGCGGTCTTTCTGTGCGAGGCCGAGGCCGTGCGCGATGCCGTGCTGGACGCCCTGGGTATCGTCGAAGAAAACTAGTTTTCCAACGCCCTGACGGCCCACACGATCAACGGGGGGCCGAGCAAGAACAAGGCGACGATCACGACGCGCCAGGCACGCCATTCCCATTTCAGATCGTCGTCCTCGTCTTCGTCTTCTTCGATGGCGTCAAAGCCATGCGCTTCGACGTGCTCGATATAGGCACGCGCCACTTCCAGCGTCTTGCCTCGTAAGGACCCATCGGTCGTCGACGCGCGCAGTGCGTCCATGTCGTTTAAGCCGACCCACGCACGTACGTCGTCAAAATCGTTAAAGTTCGCCACTGCGTCAATCCTTCATCACCATCTCGTTCGGTTCGTTCGCGCGATCACACCGCGCCCAGCCGCCACAAAGACGTCATCTCCTGGCTCCGGGCCTCGTGCAAGAGATCATCCGTACGCGCGGCCTTGCCGTGCAGCGGCCGGGCGTGCAATCGATCCACCACACGCAAACCCGCCTGCTCGATCCACGACGACAGGTCATCTGGCTGGCGCAGCCCCAGGCGTTCAGCCAGATCGGACAGAATCAACCAGCCTTCACCGCGCTCGGTCAGGTGGCTGCGCAGCCCTTGTAAAAATCCTTTCAGCATTCGGCTGTCTGGATCGTACACGCCGTATTCGATGGCCGACGTGGGTCGCCCGGGCAGCCACGGCGGATTGCAGACGATGACGTCGGCCTGTCCTACCGGAAAAAGATCCGCTCGCACGACCTGCACCCGGTCGTTCATGCCCAGGCGCTTCAGATTGTCGCGCGCGCAGGCCAAAGCCTGCTCGGTAATGTCGGTGGCAAGCACTTGCGCGGCACGGCGATGCGCCAAGAGTGCGGCCAGCACACCGGTGCCCGTGCCGATATCCCAGGCCACCGCAGCGGGGGACAGAGGCGCCTGCGCGACCAGATCGAGATACTCGCCGCGCACCGGAGAGAACACCCCGTAGTACGGATGAATCCGGGCATCCTGCCCCAACACCGGCACCGGCACCCCGCGCGCTCGCCACTGAGCGGCCCCGATGACGCCCAGCACTTCGCGCAGACTGACGAGGCGCAACTCACTGCTCACGCCGGCACCAAACGCCTGCTCCAGTGCCTGCGCCACATCGGGCGCACGCCGCAGTGGAATCGCGTTGTCCGGGGTCAACGGCACCCACAGCATGCCCAGCACCTTGGCGCGCGCCGACTGCGCCTGCCTATAGGCGTGAAACAGCGCAGGATCGCCTGTCGCTGGCGCGGGCGTCTTGACGCGTTTGCGACTGCGATGAGCATCGACTCGGCGAGCCATGGCTTGCAGAAGTTGCCGCGCATTCTGGTAATCGCCCTGCCACACCAATGCCGTGCCCTCGCAGGCCAGCCGGTAGGCCGTATCGGCCGTCAGCGTGTCCTCGGCGGTGACGATACGAGCGGGTGGGCGTGCACCCAAAGCACTGGTCACCCACTGCGCGCTGTGTGGGTGGTCGGCGGCATCGCGCCAGGAAACTGGAATGAGAACATTCATAGGAGTACGAGCATAACCCGCCAGAGGGCAGGCACAGCGATTGCGAAGTGAAAGGCACCTTAACCAGGAGATCGATAATGAACAAACGTACCCTCGCTACCGCTTTCGTGACTGGCGCCCTGCTTGTGTCGGGCTCCGCATTCGCCGCTAATCAAAGCGGTCAGAAAGCGCCGTCGCAAATCCCCAACGACACTACCGCTGCGCCGCTGAATCAACCGCGCTCGTCTTCGGCGCCGGCCCCTGCCCCTGCCGGATCGAGCTCGACCTCACCGGCCGGTACGCCCAGCACCATGCAGCACGGCAGCACCATGCCACATGGCTCGACGCACTCGGGCACTGCGACGCATTCGGGTGCGACGCCCACCAAGAACGATGCTGGCATGGCCAACACCCCGGGCTCGAATCATCAGTCGGGCCAGTCCTCCAGTAAGGGTAACGCTGCGCAACCCAGCCAGCCGCGTCCTGTGACCGGCGGTTAATCGAGATAAGGCCTCGCGCGCCCAGCGCACGACGGTTATTATCCAAAGGGCGTATCGCTTTCGATGCGCCTTTTTCATTGCGGGATCGCTTATGTCTACCCCGACTCGCCGCCGTTTGCCCCTTTGGTTGGGCGCGGCCGCTATGATCTTGTCGGCTGCACTGGCAATCGCCATGTGGATAGCGACATCCACTGTCGAGCGTATCGCTCTCGAGTGGTTAGACGAAGAAGGCCGAGCCGCTGAAATCGACGTTGGCTGGCGATCTGTCGTCCTGCGCGATGTGTCGATTCGAGCGCCTGCAGACTGGCCTGACGACGAAGCATTCCATGCAGATACCGTCACCTTCTACCCGAACTGGACGGCGTTACTCTCTGACCGTGTAGAGATTTCCGCTATCGAGGTACGCGGCTATAGACTGACCGTGCTGCGGCACCGCGCAGGCGACATCGACGTATTACCTTCGCTTCGGGCGAATGCGCGCAAACGCGCAAGCCAAAACTCGGATCCAAAACGCGAATCGCATGTCGGCAAGTTGATCTTTGCCGATGGCAGAGTCGATTTCTATGATGCGCAAATCAGCCGCCCCGCGCATCACATCCCATTGAACGACGTACGCGCCGAAATCGGTCCAGTCGATTTCCCTGGATTGAACACCACCACCCAAATCGATATTTCCGGCGAGTTCGGCAAGCCCGAGTCAGGTCGTTTGCATGTGAGCGGCAGCCTGGTCGCGGGCACCCGCGACGCCGACATCGACACGGCACTCACGGGTGTTGCCGTGCAACATTTATCTCCGTATCTACAACGCGGTACCAAATCGACATTCCGTCGTGGGTCGATCGATTTGTCTTTGGACAGCACCGTACGCGACCGAAAGATCAATGCCTCGGGCCAGCTCACGTTGTCTCGCCTGGAGCTATCCGACGATGGTCTCGCGTCCTTGCCACGCCAGGCGGCCATTGCCGCCTTGGAAGACGACAAAGGGCAAGCCACATTCAAATTCACGCTGACTGGGCCTTTAGCCAAACCGGTATTCAACATGGAAGAAGGCGTCTCGGCACGCATTGCCGGTGGCGTCGCAGGCGCGCTCGGCATCAGTATCGAGGGCTTGGCCAACGGCATCGGCGGCACGATCGAAAATATCGGCGGTGCGCTATCCAATATGTTCGGCGAGCCGCGTTAATCGCAACTGTCATAACCATTGCTCATAACGATATGTTGACGGGCCGCCTAGCCCCATATCGGGCGGCTCCCTATAATCGAAGATCTAATGGCCGTGACGTGCCGGCGCATCGTGTTTGCCGCCGATCAGGCTGGGGGAACATGCATGTACATTTACGATCCCGTCGACCAGCAGGTCGTCAACGAGCGTGTCGCGCAATTTGCCGATCAAACTCGCCGCTTTCTCGAGAACGAACTCAGCGACGACGACTACCGCCCGCTGCGCTTGCAAAACGGTCTTTACATCCAGCGGCACGCTCCCATGTTGCGAGTCGCCATCCCTTACGGTATGTTGGCCGCACGCCAATTGCGCACCCTGGCGCACATCGCACGCAAATGGGACCGTGGCTACGGCCACTTCAGCACGCGTCAAAACATTCAGTTCAACTGGCCTCGTCTGGAAGACGTACCGGAGATTCTGGCCGAGTTGGCGAAAGTGCAGATGCATGCCATTCAAACCAGCGGCAATTGCATCCGCAACACCACCACCGACCATTTCGCCGGCATCGCCCCCGATGAGGTCGTGAATCCGCTGGTGTGGTGCGAGATCATTCGCCAGTGGTCGACACTGCATCCCGAATTTGCGTTCTTACCTCGAAAATTCAAGATTGCCGTCAGCGGCGCACATCACGATCGGGCCGCCGTGGGCGTGCACGACATCGGTTTGCAAGCCACCGAAAAAGACGGCGTCATCGGTTTCAAGGTGTGGGTCGGTGGCGGCATGGGTCGCACGCCTATCGTCGGCAAACTGATCAAGCCGTTCGTCCCCTGGCACGATCTGCTGACCTACATGCAGGCTATTTTGCGCGTCTACAACCTGCACGGTCGCCGCGACAACAAGTACAAAGCCCGAATCAAGATCCTGGTCAAAGACTTGAGCCCGGAAGTGTTCGGCGAGCAGGTCGAAGCCGAATGGCTGCGCATCAAGGATGGCCCCAGCCGTATCGCGCAAGCCGAGTTGGACCGCGTAGCGGGCCAATTCACATGGCCTGCCTACGACGCCGCTTTGGCCGACCATCCGGACGACACCGACGAGCGCGCCGCTGCCGAGCAAGCTTTCGCTCGATGGCTGGACCGCAACGTCCAGGCCCATCGTCAACCCGGCTATGTCGCCGTCACACTGTCCTTGAAAGCCACGGGCTGTCCCCCGGGGGACGTCACGGCCGAACAGATGGATGCGGCGGCCGACTTGGCCGATCGATACAGTTTCGGCGAATTGCGCGTCTCGCACGAACAGAATTTGATTCTGACCGACGTCCCGCGCCACCAGCTGTATACCTTGTGGCAAACGCTCAAGCCGCTGGGCCTGGCAAACGCCAATATCGGCTTGCTCACCAATATCATCGCCTGTCCTGGGGGCGACTTCTGTGCCCTGGCCAATGCGGTGTCCATCCCAGTGGCACAAGCCATCCAAGAGCGTTTCGACAATCTCGACTACCTGTACGAGATCGGCGAACTCGATCTGAACATCTCCGGATGCATCAACGCCTGTGGACACCATCACGTCGGGCACATTGGTATTCTGGGCGTCGATAAAGCAGGCGAAGAATGGTATCAGGTGACCATCGGCGGACGTCAGAGCGGTGGTGCCGATCAGGCTTATGACGAGCGCGGCGTCTTGCGCGCGGGCGGTGCCGCCATTGGCAAGATCATCGGCCGCTCGTTTGCCCGAGCCGAGATTCCCGACGTGGTCGAAAAGCTGGTGCAAACCTATCTGGCCGAACGCGATAGCGAGGTCGAACGGTTCGTCGACGTGGTTCAACGAGTCGGTCTCGACCCATTCAAGGCAGGCGTGTATGGCGGCGATGCAGCCCACAGCAAAGAGGCCATCGTCCAATGAGTGTGCCCATGACCCATACCGAAACTGCCCACCTGATTCGCCACGGTGCACTCGAATTTGACACGGCGCGCGTGTTTGCGACCGATGCTATCGATGCGCCGGATCGCAGCCTGCCGCCCGACGAACCCGATTGGATCGTTCCGCTATCAACATGGCTGTCCGCACGCGAAGAACTCAGCGCCCGCCAACACCCAGTGGCCTTGCTCGTCGGTCCTGCCGACGACCCATGGTCGCTGGTGCTTGAAGGCGAGTCGCGCATCGACGCCAGCGCCTGGGCCTTTATCGCCATCGACTTTCCATCATTTACCGATGGACGCGGGTTCTCGCACGCACAAACCTTGCGCCAGCATCTGGGCTACACCGGCGAGCTACGTGCTGTTGGCGACATACTCATCGACACTATTTATTATCTGGCGCGCTGCGGGTTCGACGCGTTCGCGGTCAAGGCCGGCCATGATCCGCATAAGGCGTTGTCGGCTCTGCAGGCGTTCTCCGAGCATTACCAACGGGGTTATGCCGATCCCGCGCAGGCCCGTGGCCTGCCGAGGAGTCTCGCCCGGTAGGCTCGGCACTTGCTCGAGTAAGGGGATGCCCAGGGCACGCCTTTGGGCACCGGTCGATCCGCTACGGGATCGGCCCGTCGTCCCACAGGAGAGCCCGCATGCCCCCGTCGAAAAAAACCTCGGATACCGCCGCTGCACGCAATACAGGAAGCGCTCCGTCGAGCGTACCCAGTTGCCCGGCCGATGCATTGGCCGATCAGCAGCATGCCGTCAATGAGGCGGTCGCCAAGCGCTCTTACAACGCCGACAAAGCACTCGAACACGGCCACGCCAATGCCGTGAATCCGCCTCGGGGTTCGCATCTCAAGAGCCTGTCCTGTCCGGTGACCGGCAGTACCTTAAGCGAGAAGAATGCGTCGACCAAAACGGGCGGCCCCGAGCCCGTCATAGGCGCCAACGCCACCATCGGCTCGCTGGATAGCAGTCGGGCCGATGCATCGGGCCAGGCCCTGACCACCAACCAGGGCGTGCCCGTCGGCGATAATCAAAATTCGCTGAAAGCGGGTTTACGCGGACCGGCATTGCTGGAGGATTTTATCCTTCGCGAGAAAATCAGCCACTTCGATCATGAACGCATCCCCGAGCGTATCGTTCACGCCAGGGGTTCTGCCGCACATGGCTATTTCGAAGCCTATGAAGACCTGAGTGCCATTACCCGCGCCGCCCCTTTCGCACAGGCTGGCAAGCAAACGCCGGTGTTCCTGCGATTCTCGACCGTCGCGGGCGAGCGCGGATCGTCGGACACCGCACGCGACGTACGCGGCTTTGCCGTCAAGTTCTATACCGACGAGGGCAACTGGGATCTGGTCGGCAACAACATACCGGTGTTCTTCATCCAGGACGCCATGAAGTTTCCAGACTTGATTCATGCCGTCAAACCCGAACCCCACCATGGCATGCCGCAAGCGGCTTCGGCGCACGACACGTTCTGGGATTTCGCATCCTTGATGCCTGAATCGACGCACATGTTGATGTGGGCCATGTCCGACCGTGCTCTGCCCCGCAGCTATCGGATGATGCAGGGTTTCGGCGTGCATACGTTTCGACTGGTCAATGCGGGCGGTGAATCGGTATTCTGTAAATTCCATTGGAAGCCGATGCTGGGCACGCATTCGCTGGTCTGGGACGAAGCCAACAAAATCGCCGGTGCCGATCCCGATTTTCATCGCCGCGACCTATGGGAAGCCATCGAAGCGGGCGACTATCCCGAATGGGAATTGGGTTTGCAGATTTTCACGGAAGAACAAGCCGAAGGATTCAGCTTCGACGTTCTGGACGCCACCAAACTCATTCCTGAAGAATTGGTGCCCGTGTATCCGGTGGGACGGATGGTGCTGAATCGCAATCCCGACAATTTCTTCGCCGAAACCGAGCAGGTGGCGTTTTGTGCGGCACACATCATCCCGGGTATCGACTTCTCGAACGACCCGCTATTGGCAGGGCGTATTCACTCGTATACCGACACCCAGATCAGCCGCCTGGGAGGCCCCAACTTTCATGAAATTCCTGTGAACGCCCCGCTCAATCCGGTACAAAACAATCAACGCGACGGCATGCATCGCCAGACCGTCAATCGCGGGCGGGTGGCTTATGAACCCAACTCCTTGGGCGGCGGTTGCCCATTTCAAGCGGGTCGTCAGGGCTTCGTGTCGTTTCCGCAACCGGTGCATGAAGACAAAGTGCGCGGCAAGCCAGAGAAATTCGCAGATCACTACACCCAGGCTGCACTCTTCTACAACAGTCAGACTCAGTGGGAAAAAGACCATATCGTCGGTGGGTTCCGATTCGAACTGAGCAAACTGAGCGTCCCTGCCATCCGCGAACGAATGGTAAGTTCGCTCGTGAACGTATCGCCTGAATTGGCGCAGCGTGTCGCCGACGGCTTGGGCATTGCGCTTCCCCCCGCCATGCCGCGCGCCCTAAATGAGCCGCGCCTGCCGGAGGTAAAAGAATCGCCCGCGCTATCGTTGACTGCCCTGCCTGGCAGTGGTGGGATTCGCAGCCTGAAGGTGGCGCTGCTGATTGCGCCGGGTGTCGATGAGGCGTCGCTGTCCGCCGTTCAGGAAGCCTTGGTGACTCAAGGTGCCGTGGCTTTGTATGTGGGACCGAGACTGGGCACGATCGCTAGCGCAAAAGGATCGCTAGAAGCTGCCGCCACCACCGAAAATACGCCGCCTGTGCTGTTCGACGCACTCGTTCTGCCCGATGGCGGCATCGACGCCCTGGCGGCCGATGGCCATGTGATGGAGTTCGTACAAAATCAGTTCCGGCACGGCAAAACCATTTTGGCGCTGGGGTCTGGACGACAGTTCCTAGAACGAGCGGGCGTATTAAAAGTTGGCGAGCCTTCGGCGCTGGCTGGCGTGGTGACCGGCTTGCCCTCGGACAAAGACATGGCGATCAAAGCATTTATCGATGCGCTGTCTAAGCATCGGCATCCGCAGCGCGAGACCGATCCGCCACGGGTGTAATTGGCCCAGTCAAGGCTGGGCGGGCCGATGCGGCGGTCCCCTTGCCGTCCGCGTCGGCGATGCAACTGCGCGAGCGGCCCGTTGTCTTTGCCTTGTACAAAGCCACGTCGGCCCGCTCCAGCAGCGTGTTGAAGTCGGTGCCATGCTGAGGCATCAGCGCAATACCGATGCTCACGCCGACCTGGGCCGATCCGATCGGGCCTAAATCGTAGGGTTCGGAGACCGCATCGATCAAGGCCTGCGCATAGTGCGTGGCATTTTCTGCCGTCATATCTTCGGCCAAAATGGCGAATTCGTCGCCGCCCATTCGAGCGATCACGTCATGCGGGCCGACGATATGTCGGAAACGATCGGCCACCATCTTCAGCAAAGTATCGCCGACCGGGTGCCCATAAGAGTCATTCACCAACTTGAACCCATCCAGGTCCAGGTATAGCAGGCCGTGCTTGCGACCTTTCTGCTTGATCGAGCGTCTGGCCACCGCGACCGATAATCCCACCCGATTGCACAGCCCCGTCAGCGAATCATGGCGCGCACGGTAATCGTTATCTCGCTCGGCTCGCATCGTCGACACCAGCATCAGGTTCAGCTTATGCGCCGCAGTACTCATGCTGAACAGGTAAAACGGAATCTGTAACAGGGTCAGATAAAAGATGGGTTCGCCGATAATCGCCGCCGTGACAGCGACCGGCCCCATGCTAAATGTCATCATGAGCGTCGCCAGTCGCGGCGCACCGAAGTTTCGGAAGCAAATTCCGCCGGCCATCGCGGCCGTGCACAGACAACCCATGGCGACCAGCACCCAGTCGCCACTGAGCATACTGATGACAGTGCCGTAGCCCACGGCCGCCGCCCACGCCAACGCCAGGTAAATATAAAGATCGGTAGGCGTGCGCTGACCATGGAACGCCGCTCGCCGCGAGTGCCATAAGACGCCACAACGCACGACACCGAGAACGATCTCGAGAACGAGCCAGACCTGGAATTCGATACCGGGATTGCGAACCGCCGCGACCGCCGCCATGGCAATCGTGTTGACTACGCCACCGATAAAAATAGGGAGCGTTCCGAACAGACTGGCAATCAGAGCGAAGCGGATCTCGGCAGGTACGTCCCGGCCGCAGTCCAAGAGCCATCTGATCGCTCTGTGACGAGGGGGAGAGTAAACCGTGTTGTTATCCATGATGCGTAAAGAGTTACTGCCCGATTATCACCCACCAGCGACAAGAAACAAGTATTTGCGACCATTCGTTTCAATCTCGACGTACGGACCCTACAAAATTGAGTTAAGGCCAGCATGGGGGCTGCCAGGTGCAGCATCGACTTACACAGCGTACGACACCCACCCGGCGTTGCGTAAAAATCGAGAGCTTGGCGGGTAACAAGCATACGGCATGACTGTTGCTGTGGAATGATGAAAACGTTTACTCAAGCCCTAGGGAGCCGCAGCATGACAACACGTAATCCGCAGCACGCAGGCGATCGACCCGCCGATGCCGTCATTCGGCCTCATGCGCCGGAGCCTGGCTCGCCATTGCAGTCGGGCGCGGCGGGCAATCCCTATGGCGCCGCTCCCGTTAAACCCGAGGGGCAGCCAGTCGATAGCAATACTGCCGACCGTCAGAAGGCCGCATCCGAGCAGGCGGTACACCCCGAATCGACGGGTAATGAAGATCCGGGCAGCGAAGTGGAAGGATTACGGGAAGAACGTGAGCGGGCCATTCGACAGCGCGAACAGCCTTGACGAATTAGCGTAAGTCACGCCCTGGCTCGGACTGTATTGAGCTGGGGCATATGGGATCGAAGAAGCACCAATGCCTCGTCCAGATCGCCGCACACTGCGGCGCATAGCGCGCGAATGCGTTCGTTGGGCTGAACCATATCTGGTACCAGAATAGTTGCCATGCCGGCGGCTCCGGCGGCCATGACACCATGGCCAGAGTCCTCCAAAGCGATACAATCGGTGGCCGCAACGCCTAGCTGGTGGGCCGCCAGCAGGTATATATCAGGACTAGGCTTGGCATCCTTGACGTCGTCGGCAGTGACGACTATATCGAAACGCTCGCGCAATCCGGCAATACGCAGATTGCGCTCTGCCGACTCGCGCATAGAGGAGGTGGCAATGGCCATAGGAATGCGCGCCGTCGCTAACGCATCGAGCAAGGCAACGGCGCCCTTCTTGACCGGAATATGGTGATCGGCCAGCGCTTCACGCCGCGCGATGAAGGATTGGCGGTATTGGACCAATGGGAAGTCGTCACCGAAGGTCGTGCGCAGCAAGGCATCGCATTTGTCGCTGGACAGCCCCACCATGTCTAGCAATAACGCGTGCTGATCTGGCCACCCTAGACTGGCGAGGGTGTCTAGCGTGCAGGTTTTATATAGGCGCTCGGTATCGATCAAGGTGCCGTCCATGTCGAGAACGACAGCGGCGACATCAGATGGGAACATGGGCGTAGCGGGCATGTGTGACACACTTCTGGATAAACCTGGAGGGAACATCATACCGGGCGTAAACGCGGTGAGTGCTTACTCATGGATTTTGCCTAAGCGATGGTCCCATGCGATAATGCCTGGCTTATTGCAAGTGGCCCTCTAGCTCATGCTTGGTTAGAGCAGCGGACTCATAATCCGTTGGTGCCGTGTTCGACTCACGGGGGGGCTACCAGAATTCATGTGGCTCACAGCGGTGTGGGCCGTTTTGCTTTTACTCTGCAATTTTGGGGTTGCTCCGCAGAGCCACGTTGGGCCGATCAATTCGGCCCTATATTTTTTCTATTGGGTTTTGGGCATCGCGGGTGCGTAGGTGGAGGACGTCAAGGAGACATTTATGCCTAAGCCAAAGAATCCCGAAGAGCTGGATATGCCCGAGTTGCCGCCGGGCAATACTCAACCGCCTGCCGATCCCGAACACGTTCCGATGGATGAGGACGACGAGGATCATGCCGATATGGATAAGTTCCTGGAGCGGCGGCCACATGCATGAAAAATGCACAGTGCGAGCGCCAATGAGCCGTAGCCTACGACAAGCATTGCCTGATGCCCAAAATTCGTGGATCATTAGGCAATGCTTAAAGGTCAAGAGTTCGGCCACGCGATACGCGAGGCTATCAGACTCAAAATAGCTGGCGGCGCCATTCGCTCGCAGGCAGAGGTCGCACGCCATTTCGGCGTAAAGCCCCCATCGGTGTCCGACTGGATCAAGAAAGGCTCGATCGAAAAAGGTCGCCTACACGATCTATGGCGCTACTTCGCCGATGTCGCTGGCCCCGATCACTGGGGACTTACCGCGGCAGATTGGCCGTTCGGGCTCTCTACCGGCCAGTCGATTGCCGTAGCCGACGACGCGTTTTTGGTGTGGCCGTTCGCCAGCATTCCCGAAGATCAGGTGCGCGCATTATCGCCCGGCGACCTGAAATCACTGGAAGGCGCGCTCGCGCTGGCGATCGCCCAACTCCGCTTGAATATCGACGTAGCGGGCCCCGTGCTGCACTCTGTCGGCTCTTGCACCGAGCAATCGAGTCAGCAATTGCGCATCAGCAGAACGTCCTATGCCGAACACATGGCAGATGCGGGCTATTCAGCCAACGATCACGAGTTTTCCGCTGTGCCCGAACTCGACGTTCGCCTGGCGGCCGGCAAGCTAGGAATAGAAAACTACACGGAAAGCCAGATTGGCGAGATGCAACTACGCACTTCGTTTCTCGAGTCGTTTGGGCTACCCGTCGAGCGCATGCGTATCGTCTATGGCGATGGCGATAGCATGGAACCCGTGATTCGTAATCGCGCACCCATGCTGTTCTACCACGAGCCCGTCATGGATCGTTCTCAGATCAATCTGCACACGATCTATGCGATCAATCAGGGCGGCAGAATGCTAGTGAAGTGCATCGCCAAATCTGGAACCGACGGCTGGGTGATGCGATCACTGAATCCTATCTATCCCGACGCGCCGCTATGCGACGACGACGGCCGAGACGTTTGCATTCTGGGCCGTATTCTTTGGTCGCCCTACGATTTGCGCAATGGCGTCGACAAGCGGCTGGTCGCGCGCTAGCGATCGATACTCGCGGCGCATTTTCGACCGCCTGCCCTCGTAAAGCTGCGCTCCCCGCGTTCAGGCATCGCTTGCGCTACGACGTTCGCCGGATCCGCGCCAACCCCACTCGTTGCGCAGATTTTCATGAAAGCGCCGCCCTGTAGCAAATGTCCCACATTGATGCAAGGCAATGCCTATTGACCAATGCATAGGCGACGCCTTATATTCGAGATTCAGACACACCACGTCAATTTGTGACCTTGCTGTGCAAAGCGACCCGCATGGACCGTAGCGATGATCTTCAAACGACACAAATCTATAGCAAGACGTTTGAAAGCTGGCTGTGCTTTTCGCGCTGGATTGCTGCATAGGCGCATCCGGTTTTTCAGCCGAAAGGCGGGTGAAAAAAGAACACGTCGCCTCAAGCATGCGGGTTTGCATCGTCACATGTTCCGTCTTGCCTCTGGCCTATATCCAGTGTGGATCTACCCCATCGAGCCTCGACACATCATGATCGGCCGCATCGACGCAATCATCGAAACAACGCGCAAAGCATGGAAAATCGAACGCATGCCCTCATCTTGACCCTGGCGATACCGCGCCAAGGTCGACGTGCCAGCCACTCGCTAAGCAGCCGTGCTAACGCCCGCCCCATTCTTCGATCTCCGGCGAATTACGCCAAGACGCATTTTCCATGCTTGTTTGGCGCCATTTCCCGCTTTTCGGTCGCGGAGATGCGCAGATCGTATTGCCAGCGAGTGCTGACGATAAAAAATCCTACAAATGGATTATTTGGTGATGAAAAAATACTTTTTTAAATACGGTATTTGCTGCTAGAACTGGGCATATTTTGGAATATTGCATAGTCGCGAGGCATCACGTTTGGGCAAGACTTATCTATCTATTTCGTTGATTCTCGTCGCTATCGATGCTGCGCACGCACAAGCTTATTCCACCGGGCGTCCTGCTACATCGCGGTCTATAGTGCAAAATGACCCGCTCCAGGACCAAGGTGGTGGACTCCGAGTGGGCGACCAACTTGTTTTCGCAGACTTTACTCCCCTACGAGGCGCTCGGCTTTTTTCGGAGAAAACTCTTTTGCTCAATCGTCGACCGCTTCAATCGAAGCTCCTCGTCGATCGATCACCGCCAGTACCGAGAAATCACTCGCACCTCCGGGACGGGTTTGGCGGTGTAGGGAAAGATGGGCTACCGCTACACGTCGAGCAACGGTTTTTTCCTCACCCCGAAATTACGACTCGATCACCATCGCGTTGCGCTAGGTCACACCCTAAGCAGGACCGAATACGGAAAAACGACGTTCAGAGACTTGAATAAAACTGGAATCTACTACGGCGTGCGAGCCTCGCAGGATTGGAATACCCGTGGTAGCAGACTGCGCGTGTGGGCAGAACCGGGAATTACCCACACAATTGAAGCAAACGCTAAATACTCGAACATCAGCGCTGCTGCAAACTGGCCATCATAGCGAGCGCGACCTGAATGCAACCCACAGGGCATTGCGTTGAGTATTGACAGTCACATCCCGAGATCAAAGTCTTCGTCTGGAAAGCGGCGTAAGCAAGGCATTGGGGAAAAGTAATAGCATTAGCACAGCCCTTATGGCGTCGT
Source organism: Bordetella parapertussis (assembly GCA_945903445.1). Lineage (GTDB taxonomy): Bacteria > Pseudomonadota > Gammaproteobacteria > Burkholderiales > Burkholderiaceae_B > Schauerella. The sequence goes on along the minus strand of CAMDNZ010000022.1, from coordinate 3,879 downwards.
GAAACCTGGGTTTTTGACATGCATCCTTAACGACCCCTCACCATTCTGAATCCGGATTTTTTCAAACGCGCCGAAGCATGAGCCTAAGCCACCGACAACGGCCACCTTGCCTGTCGGTTACTGGGAAGTCGCACTTTTAATTGACTTTCCAGTAACCGACAGGGCGCACGTAGGCATTGCGCCCCAACTCAAACCCGGTTTAGAAACCGGTTTAATGAGCCGCCGCCGCCTTTACCTGAGCGACGGGCGGAGTCGGCGCTCCCTCTTTAGGCTTGGTAGGATCGATCGCATCGAATCCCGGCGTAGGCTGGTCGTCGCTGCTATTTCGGCGATCGAACACCAAAGCCTTTCCAATGACTATACGGACCCAATTCGGATAGTTGTACGCAGTACCCTTGTTATGGTCAACGATCGCGCCAATCCCCCCACCCAGCAGAATATTTCCCCACATACCAGCGCCGGCACGGGATATAAGCGTAGCGGATCCCTCGCTCTTATCGACCGTCACGCAGTTCACGTCCAAGTTCACGCTTGACTTACGAACCAACACCGTTGCCGGCGCTTTTCCATCGTACATTCCCCGGTCGTTAACGAGTTTGCATTGCACATCGGCCACTGACGCCCCCGCCTTATCAACCGCTTCGATTCGCACTGATTGCGTGTTCTCACCCGTTACCGACGCACATCCCGCCAAAGACAAAACTACAGCCGAGCTGACCACATGCTTCCTCATGCGCTTCTCCTAAAAAGAAGGCACAATGAAACCAAAAATATCAAACACTAGCAATTGGTTTCGACCCTTTGTATCGTATTCGCGTCATCAGGCGAGTGGGCCTATTCACCCAAGAACTATTTAGCTGAACAAGGTGGGAGCCATCGCACATCCGTACCTGTGCAATGGCCCCCGCCGGAGAAAAATTTGCAATCCGTTTACTGCTGCCTTACTGCAATGCGTACCTCAAGCCCGCAGAGAACACATTATTCGTAATGCCGCCCCGACCGAGCTGCATGTTGTAGTTGAGGTTCCACGAAAGACGATTTGTCGCCGTGGTTGACACGCCTAGACCCGTCCAACCGGTATGCCGTTGCAAGTCGATGCCCTTGAACGTGCCACGCGCGTCGGGCGCGCCGACGAACGCAGCGGTGTAATCCAGGTTGGTGGCATTGCCATAGCGATAGGCGCCATAGCCCGTAAATATCGAATCGCCCCCCGCCCAAGCCAGTGCTTGAGTTTGCAGGCGTAGGCCCAACATCGCAGCGGTTTGATCGTAGGATTTCTTATTGCCCTTCAGTGCGAAGGCGCTGCCCGACTCGTCGATCGCACCCCGTCTGAGGTGGTCGTACGAGACTCCCACAAAGGGTGTCGCCCGCAATGCGTCGAATGGCACGGTATGACCGATCTCACCATAGACCGAGGCGAGGCGATCGCTCCGGTCGGATTTAACACGTGTCGATACGCCCCGCACGACGGTATCGCGCTTGATGTCGGTATCGACCCACTGATGACCGACACGACCAGCGATATACGTACCCACTTCGCCACCATACCGCCCGTACAGCGACAATCCTGCCGATTGAGACCCAGATCGGCCGCCATATTGACTGAAACGCGCGTTGGCGTCCGAGATGGAAATGGCAGCACCGACGGTACTCAGAGGCGTGAAACGATGATCCAACCCAACCTGGCCACCGTAGAAATTCGTGTTGGCCTTGGCAAAACCACGTTTTTCCAGCTTACCGGTTCCACCGATGAAATTAGCCCATAGACCGGTCGGTGTCTGATGCTGGCTCAACGTATCGAGCCGGTCCGATAGCGCCCGATTGACCGCCTGCGATTGCTGAAACGTCACGGCCTGCGAGGATGCGTGGATCTGCCCCGAAAAACTGTCGAACGACGCGCCCAAACCAGCGGTCGATCGCTCGCCTAACAGCTTCGCTGCGGCCGCAACGAACTCATCGCTCACATTCGACTGGCCGCCCTGCACCTTGACATCGGCTTGTTGCAGGGCCGTTTCGAGGGCTGTGGCCGATGCCAGGCGTGCGGTTTCGAATGGATAGGCCGCCTGAGCAACCCGAACGGCATCGGTACGTGCCACATCGACATCGACGTGCTGTAAAGCGTAGCGAGGCGTCACCGAGTACAGCAGGCCGTGAGCGCCGGTGACTGCGCTAAATTTGCCACGCACGCCCAGACGAGCATTAAGCACTCGCTCGGTCTGCTTGACAACGTAACGGTCATCGGGTTTGGCGATAATCAGCTTCGAATCGTTCAACAGAGCCGCGAAACGAACGTCGACCATCGTGCCAAGCTGGGTAACGAGACGGGCATTTTTGCTTTGCGCCGTATAGTTCCCTACGATGATTAGACCCGCCCCCTCCACTCGGACTTCACCCATATTGCTCACATCGCCAGAGATAGTGCCACCGTTGGACAGCAAGCGACCCGATGGCTTGACGTTGACGTCCGACCCTTGCCGCCCGTATACCGCCAGCGTGCCGCCGATTAAATTCGAGGCGCCCCGATAAGTGTTATTGCCCCACAGGCTCAAGGTACCTTTGCCCAATTTATCCAAACCGGCGTCGCCGACGATATTGTTATAAAAATGGGAGTTGTGGCCTTTGGTATCGGCGTGAAAATTACCATTTTTCGTCAAGGTCAAACGTGTGTCGAAGCGCCCCGGCCCTTTCAAGGCCTTCTTGCTGTCGAGCAAACCCCAGCCGAATTTTTCGGGCCGCCCGAGATCCTTGGTTGTCGACAACAACGTTTGACGTAACTCGCTATTGGTCATCCACGGGTAAGCCTGTGAAACGCGAGCCGCCGCTGCGGTGACGACAGGCGCTGCAAACGAGCTGCCGTATAGCTGGCGGTCTCCCCAAGATAACGGTGGAGCCGATTCCGCAAGTGTAGGCGCCATGGCTGCCAGACACCAATTTGCCGCTACGCCACAGGCGTTCCTGTTAAAAGCGACCTCGCCACGGGCTATAGATTCATTGGAAACCTTCGTGAGCGCCAGCCATCCTTTTTCCAAGGGCTTGCGCTTATCTTTGTCAAGCTCATCGAAGAGGGGAGCGCCCGCCAAAAACGATGGGTTGGACATGCCGTTGTTTCCAGCAGCCCAGATCAGCAATTGCCCATGATCGTTGACGGCCTCCGACAGGAGATCGAGACGTTCGCTAATGGCCGGAAAATCGCGAAGTGGGACCCACTGTTCTACACCTGTGTTTGACGCTACAGACCACGAATTATTGATGATTTTTACATTACGATCAGCAAAGGCTTTATAAAAACTCTTTATCTGGTGAGGGAGCACGTCCCCATCACCTCGGTCGACCTGATAAATGTCGACACCCGTCGCAGCACCGGCTGGCCAACCATCGCCTAAATCGCGCCCAGCAATGATACGACTGACCTTCTCGCCATGCATGCCGTCCGAGCCTGGCGGGTAACCGTTTCTCAACAGCACTTTCTCTTTTAGCCGGGCTTTGATCGATAGGAACGTATTTGTCGATTTAGTTTCGTCGTATCCGCTGTCAAGAACACCCACTTTCACCCCTTTGCCGTTGTATGTGGACGCCGGCGGCGGGTTGGCCTTTGGTTTGGTGGGTACATAGGAGAGATCACCACCACCTCGCCCTGGATTGCCGGGTGGATTGCCGGGTGGATTGCCGGGCGGATTGTTAGGTGGATTGTTAGGTGGGTTCTTGGGTGGATCGCCATCGCCTTTCGATTCTGACTCCCCGATTGGATGTTTACGAGGCTCGTCGGGTCTATCTCTAGACAGATCTTCGTTTCCTAAATGAGAATTTTTACCACCGCCGCCGCCACCGCCGCCACAAGCGGCCAATAAGGAAAGAGTCAGAGCGGTGACCACCATGCGG
>CAMDNZ010000021.1 GCA_945903445.1 Bordetella parapertussis | reverse complement strand
CATTGTCCAGCTGCTCGGCTAGCTTCAGCAGCCCTATCTTGTTTCGGATTACCTTATGATTCTGGGCCATGTTCATCTCTGACTTTTCCTTTCAGGGCTCTTGCCCTAGGTTAACGAAAATGTCAGATTAAGTTTTGACTAATACACCTTAGCGGCCGCCCTGTGCACCTTGGCTGTCCACGCCCACGTCGGACCGCCTCACGCGCTTTCCGAGGCCGCATCTGAAATCAATCCGGAACCTGCCAGCCCGCACTGGTGGGAGGCACATGTGCATCGGCCGACCTTCGTCGACGCACTCGCTCGCATCGAATCACCACTTGAAGCACTACGTGCCAAACCGGCCGAAGCGATTAGACAATCTGAAAATGGTGGTCATCCGCTGTATTGGTTGAAGCGAGCCATGACGATCTACCCAGTGGGACAGGGCGAGACGTTCCAACTGCCCATCGCTCAACGGACGGAAATGCTTACCGATGGCCGCTACGGCAAATATGCGCAAGATTTCATGTATCCCACCCGGACCTACAGCCACCAGGGCAATAGCATTGTGATCAAAGCCGGCCGCATGCCGCCGGAGAGTCAGTGCTATGCCGCCACGAGCACGTCGTTTTTGCATGGGGTGCGAGAAGAGGACCGGATTCCACTGAACGCAAACGGCGAGACGATCTATCATTTTTCAGAGCCAGGTGTCTTGATGCTCGGTTGCAGCCATCCGGATGCTCAGCTCGACGACGAGTTCGTCAAAATATCGATCTCAGGCGGATGGGAACACCCCCTGTTCATTTTGGGGCAAACCACTCCGGAGGATTGGGTAGACAGCCGACCATTTCAAATGTCCGCAAATAAGCTGTATTTCAACGGACGTACGATCGTGACCGCCAACACGTCTCGGGTACACGATAGGGCGGGCACGGCGAGTTCGACCCTCGCCTATATGCTGCGAACCACTTCATTGTACGAACGTCTCGACGGCATGGACGGCTCCGAGCCGCTATTCAAACCGTCGCAAGGCGTGTTGTATGCACGCTTCCCAAAAATCGACGAATCGATGATGCAGTGGGAATTTTGGGAGACGATGGCGGACTCCTATGTTTCGATAGACGACTCGCAAATATTTCGCAAGCAGACTCGTGACAAGTACGCTCTTCAAGCATGCCGGGCGTTTCTGGGCGAGCGTGCGCCGAATGAGTGCCATCCACGCATGAGCGGCTATCCGGCTTGGAACGAAAACGCTGTAGCCGATTTTCTAAGATCGAATGTGCACCACGCCAAGTACGGCGATATCGACCCGTGGGAGCGCCTAAAATTCTTTATGTTCTTGAGCGCCAGCTACGGACCGGACTTTTTCAGCACGGCCAGTCAAGCTATGCTGCGCGTCACCTATGGGTTGCCCGACGGGTCGATAGGAAAGCGCTCCCCCCACCTGAGACGGGTCGAGGACCGGCTCGACTACGTGGTCGAAGCTTATAGCCGTGCGGCAGGACACGACCTCCGAGACTACTTCAGCCGCTGGGGTTTGCCTTTCAGCGATAAGGCCAACCGTAGAATCGAGGCAATGCGCTTACCGCAGCCCGAGTAAGCCGCCATTGCCCGCATCGACCGACGAACGATTGGTTTGTACAGGCTTCGCTGAAAACGGGGACGCTGAAATCTGCGCTACAGCGCCCCCAAAAACACTTACTCGTTCGAGCCGCCCAGTTGCGATTGCAGGTAATTCTGCACGCCCACCTGATCGATCAGACCCAGTTGTGTTTCCAGATAATCGATGTGCTCTTCGGTGTCGTCCAGAATGGTTTGGAAGATGTCGCGCGACACGAAGTCGCGCACCGACTCGCAGTATGCGATGGCTTCTTTCACGGTGGCCTGAGCGCCCTGCTCGACCTTCAAATCACAGGCCAGCAATTCGGGGACATTCTCACCGATCAACAGCTTGTGCAAGTCTTGCAGGTTGGGCAGACCGTCCAGCATGAAAATGCGCTTGATCAGCAAGTCGGCATGCTTCATCTCGCCAATCGACTCTTCGTACTCGTGCTTGCCCAGTTTCTCGAAGCCCCAGTGGTTCAGCATGCGCGCATGCAGGAAATACTGGTTGATTGCGGTCAGTTCGTTGGTGAGCTGCGCGTTGAGAAACTTGATGACTTGAGGGTCGCCTTTCATAGGAACTCCGATAGGGTGAGACGATGCGAAAGTGCGCCGCAGCGTCATAGAAAGCGGTAACGTCGGCCAAGATAACACCCGCGCCCACTGCCGCCTATAGTCCTACCCTCAAGTCGTGAACCGCAGCGCGAACATGAGCGGGAAGCGTAGCACGAATGAGAATGACTATAAGTGTGCGTGTGGCTGAGGACGGCAGCACGCCAATACAAGCGCTGCGGCAATCGAGACGCGAATGAACACCTTAATCCGCGGGCAGATCGAGGCTAAAACCTGGGGACATTGCCAAGCGAACCGGTACCGGATCGGGCCAATCAGGGATGTCGTTATTTTGTAACGGCACCTGTAACTGCGTTCGCTTGCCGTGACCCTATGGCGGTCAAGCCGCAAGTGCGGTGCGTCGCATGCTGCGCTGCGCGGACTCTGACGACTGAGCATGAACCGGCGAGGCGGTGTGCGCGACCGGGTGAACGTGGATGCGTGTAGGGCGAGAGAAATGCAATGGTTGTGCAGCGGGTTGCGGCATCGGCTGGGAAGCGCTTTCGCACGCGGCGGCGGCGTCGCAATGCTCGGCGCGCGAACAACGGCGACCGCCCGGCAAATACTCGACTGCCGTGACGGCACATCGCCCGCAGCACGAGGCGACGCCCAGATCGATGTGCAGATCGTCCAACGAAGTGGCCCCCGCCTCGACGGACGCGCGCACTTGGTTTTCGGTCACCGCATTGCATATGCAAATGTACATGAGAACAATTATCGAAAATAATTGCCCAAGTCGCAAGTGGTTTGGCGAAATCTCCACTTATCCTTCAAATTCAAAGCGCTAACACCGATCCCCAGGCTGCGCTGTGCCATGCAAGGACCGGCCAAGCGGTCACAATCGGCGCGAACCGAGCGCCCGATCAGCGCATCTCACCCCCGTGCCGCTGCACGGGATCGCCGCAATGAAGCCGGTGCGATGCGCGACGACTCGCGATATTTCGCGACCGTACGCCGGGCAATCACAATGCCTGCTTCGGCCAGCTTGGCGGTCAGCTGGTTATCCGAAAGGGGCTTGGACGGATTCTCTTGATCGACCAGCTTGCGAATCAGGGCTTGAACCGCTGTCGCGGAGGCCAAGTCTCCGCTATCTGTTGCCACACCCGATCCGAAAAACCGCTTGAGCTCGAGGGTGCCAAACGGCGTCAGCATGAACTTCTGGGTCGTGGCGCGGGAAATGGTCGATTCGTGCATACCCAGCACTTCGGCGATATCTTTCAAAATCAGGGGACGCATGGCCGCTGGCCCGTCGGACAAGAAATCCGACTGACGATCGACGATCGCTTGCGAGACCCGCATGATGGTGTCGAAGCGCTGCTCCACGTTTTTGATCATCCACTTGGCCTGTTGTAACTGAGCCGCCAGGCCGGCGTGCTGCGAGGCGCGCTGATTACCCAGCAGCTGCGCGTACAAGCCATTGACTCGCAGCTTGGGCACCGCAGCAGGATTTAAAGCAGCCCGCCATTGCCGCCCCACTTTGCGCACGACGACGTCTGGAATGGCGAAATCGGCCGCAGGCACCGTCCACGCCCGACCGGGACGGGGATTCAAGCGCACGATCAATTGATGCGCCGCACGCACCGTCGGCATGTCACCGCCGACGGCCTCGCGCACCCGGGCCAAGTTGCCAGTGGCCAACAATGCCAAATGGGACTTACAAATCTCCCGCGCCATCGACAGCACTTCGGCAGAGGCATCGTGTAACTAGGGCTGAAGCTGCAATACGAGGCAGTCGGCCAAATCGGTCGCGCCTATGCCGGGCGGATCGAAGGATTGCAACAGGCGCAAAGCCGCCGCCAACTCGTCCAGATCGGGAGGATCGCCGTCGCCCGGACCCTCATCGGCCTCGAACCACGCGGCGATATCGTCCAGGGGCGAGCCGAGATAACCGTTCTCGTCCAGCTCGGCGATCAGCACGGCAATCAGCGCGCGGTCGCGCTCGCTCGCCCGGGTCGTATTGAGCTGCTCGAGCAGATAGGCTTGCAGACTGATGGCGCCCGCAGCCTCGGGCAATCCAGGATCGTCGTCGCCGTGATCGGCGCCGTTGCCCTGCCCGGGCGCGCTCAGCGCGTCCAGCAGGTCCGAGGCCGTGTCCGCGCGACGATCGGCGTCGTCAGCGGCAGACTCTGCGCCCGATTCGCCGATGTCCGCAGCCTCTCGGCCGTCGCCCTCTTCGCTGCGTTCAAGCAGGGGATTGTCGGCCAGCGCTTGAGAAATCTCCAGTTCGAGGTCGAGCGTCGACAACTGCAGCAGCCGGATGGACTGTTGCAATTGTGGCGTCAGCGTCAAATGCTGACCCGAACGAAGTTCTAAAGCGGGTCGACTCATAGGTACAATATTTTGCATGATGAATCCGACTTCCGCCGAGCGCCTTAGGGCCGACAGCCGCCTGATTGGGCAAACCCTGCGCAAGCTGTCTGCGCCTAAACTGCTGTTGCGCGCCATCGTGATCGGGATCGCGACGCTTGTCTGGCTCTGGATCGGCTCGGTCATCCTGAATTTCGGACGGCGGCTGGACTACGCCACGCTATCGGCGCTGGGCCAACAGGCCGTCGATTTAATGACCACCATCGGGCCTTATCTATGGTGGGCGGTCGTTGCGATCTGGTCTCTGATCGTCTTCTTCTCGGTTCGAGCGTGGATCAATGCCCATATCGAGTCCAGTCGCGCGGCACCTGTCGATGCCGACACGTTCAGCCACGTCGCCCAACGCGTGTCGCCAGAAACCCGGGACGTACTGAGCTGGAGCTGGGCCAATCGCGACGAGCCCTTCACTTTAGGCGATTTACGCCGGGCACGCGACGAATTGAATCACGGACGTGTGGACAAACTGGCCATCGTCCGCGAGCAAACGGCACTACTGCAAGGCAGCGGCCTGACCGACACCGCCCCCGCTACCGACCGGCCCAATCGTTCGATGGCTGACGCAGCGTCGCAGGCGCGTCCCGCCGCTTCCCGGCGCGGCCCGGTCGAACCTCGACTCGGTAATCTGGGCGATTAGGAAGAAAGCCAGGGCTTGCGCATTTTTGCCAACCCTGGTTATGCTTGAGCGCATGAATTTCTCGACGACCTCCCCCGCCTCGACGCCCGCTGGCCACGCCAGCGCCGTGTCGCGCTGCGCGAAAGGTCGAGCCATCACGTTGTCGCTGGCCGCCCGCTTGGGCCTTGGTCGCGCGCGCGCACTATCGCTGCGCCTACCGATCGGTTGCCGGGCCTAGTGTCCCAGTGGTAGCTCGGCAGCCACGCTTGCCACCTGCAGTTCTTCAGTGTCCCCTGAACCCAGCAAGACCCGCCTCCGGCACAGCTACGCCGCGCCCATCGCGCACGGCAAACCGGTAGGCCGACTCCGAGGTGCCTGACATGATGTTCGCCCAACCCGAGAAAAAGTACATTCCTTTCGTAGCCTTCGAGCGCGACTTTGCCGAACGCACTTGGCCGACTAAACGCATTACTCGACCGCCCATCTGGATGAGTACAGATTTGCGCGACGGCAATCAATCGCTGATCGAACCCATGAGCGTCGATCGCAAGCTGCGGTTTTTCGACCAGTTAGTAAAAATAGGTTTTAAGGAAATCGAAGTGGGCTTTCCCTCGGCCTCGCAAACCGATTTCGATTTCGTGCGAACCCTGATCGACGAGAAACGCATTCCTGACGACGTGACGATCATCGTGCTCACCCAGTCGCGCCAGGAACTGATCGAGCGCACGGCAGAAGCCGCCGCCGGTGCGAAGCGCGCCGTCATTCACCTCTACAACGCGGTTGCCCCTGCATTTCGCAAAGTGGTGTTCAACATGAGCCGCGACGAGATCAAACAGGTCGCGGTGACCGGCACGCGTATGGTCAAGGCCGCCATGGCAAAGTATCCGCAAACGGATTGGCGCTACCAGTATTCGCCCGAGGTCTTCAGCACCACCGAGCCCGACTTCGCATTGGACGTCTCGGATGCCGTATCGGCCGAATGGGGTCCCACCCCAGACAAGAAAATGATCTTGAATCTGCCCGCGACGATCGAGGCCACCACACCCAACGCCTATGCCGATCAGATCGAATGGATGCACACCCATCTGGCCCGTCGCGACAGCATCATCGTCAGCGTCCATCCGCACAACGACCGGGGCACGGCAGTGGCCGCGGCAGAGCTGGCCGTGATGGCGGGAGCCGACCGTATCGAAGGCTGCTTGTTCGGCAGCGGCGAGCGCACCGGCAACGTCGATCTGGTCACGCTCGCACTCAATCTGTACACCCAGGGCGTCCATCCCGGCCTGGACTTCTCGGACATCGACGAAGTGCGCCGCTGTGCCGAATACTGCAATCAGTTGCCGGTCCACCCGCGTCACCCCTATGCGGGCGATTTGGTGTTCACGGCTTTCTCGGGATCGCACCAGGACGCCATCAAGAAGGGTTTGTCACAGCAACGACCCGACGCCGTATGGGAAGTGCCTTACCTGCCCATCGATCCCGCCGATCTGGGCCGCAGTTACGACGCCGTCATTCGAGTGAACAGCCAGTCGGGCAAGGGCGGCGTGTCGTACCTGTTGGAGCAGGAGCACGGGCTGGTCCTGCCGCGTCGTTTGCAGATCGAGTTCAGCCGGGCGATTCAACGCGTCACCGACGAAACCGGCCGCGAAGTCACGGGCAGCGACGTCCATCGCATTTTCGAATCGGAATACTTGCAGCAGAATCGGCCGTGGAAGCTCGTGCGTCATCGCATCGAAGGCGATCCTGGCCGTAGCGAAGGGCACCATTTCCGAATCGAAGCCGAACTCGAGCACGATGGCGAGCGGCGTAACGTGGTCGGCGAAGGCGACGGCGCGATTTCGGCTTTCGTCGACGCTCTGGGACTGCCGGTTCGAATCATGGATTACCACGAACACGCCATGGGCACGGGCACCGGCGTGCGCGCCGCCAGCTATGTCGAGCTGCGCCTGGGTGAGTCGTCCACCGGGTTCGGCGTGGGCATCGATCGCGACATCGTGACGGCCTCGTTCCACGCCATACTAAGCGCCGTTAACCGGCACTTGCGCTCGGGGGTGCAAGTGGCCGTCGAGGCCGTCGAGACCGTTTGATCCTGGCCCCACGTCATACTGATGGATCCGTCAAGCGCTGGGACACCCCCAGCCCTTTCCCAGATTTTTCTTAAAAAGTAGATAGGTTTTCTTTTGGGGTACCATGAAGTTTCGATAGTAAACAGGACAAACCTTTAGGATGAAGAAAAAAAATCCCATCAGACGCGTATTGGCCAGCTCTTTGGTATGCATGGGCCTAGGCATGTCGTTAAGCGCCAACGCCGCAGAGCCGAAATGCGAGATCGACCGCCCGGTGACGTTCGGCGGCATGAATTGGGAATCGAACCTGCTGCTGGTCGGTGTCGAACAATTCATCGTAGAACATGGCTATGGCTGCAAAACCCACGTGGAACAAGGCGATACCCTGCCCATGTTTGCGGCCCTGCAACGCGGCGATGTGGATATCAATAGCGAGGTCTGGCAGACCCAGATGCAAGGCCCATGGGATAAGGCCATGGCCGAGGGTTCGATCAAGCCGGTAGGTACGGTCTTCACCGGCGTGGACGGGATATACATTCCTCGCTACACCGCCGAAAAATTTCCCCAGTTGCGGCGTGTGGCCGACCTCAAGGGCATGGCCGAGCACTTCACCGATGCCGAAGAACCCGGTCGCGGCCGCGTCTACAGCTGTGCAGCAGGATGGACCTGCGCCACATTGACCCGCAACCAAATCCGCGCCCATGGCCTCGATGGCGAGTACAACGCCTATTCGCCGGGCAACGCAGCAGCACAGCGAGCCGCCATTACGTCGGCGTATAAACGTAAACGCGACGTGGTGTTCTATTACTGGACGCCTACTTCGCTGGCGGGTTCGCTCGACTTGGTCAAGCTGGAACTCCCGCCGGTGGACAAGAAAAAAACCGCGTGCATCGCCGACCCCGATTGCGCCAACCCGCAACCCAGCGGTTTCGAAAGCTATCCCGTCAAGACCGTGGTCAACAGCGGGTTTGCCGAACAGGCACCGACATTGGTGGCCTTTCTGGCGAAGGTCAACGTGCCCGACACCGATATCAGCAAGATATTGGGCCGTATGGACGAAGAAGGACTAGAGATTCAAGAAGCCGCGCATCTGTTTTTGAAAGAACACGGCGACACATGGCGTAAGTGGGTGCCGGACGACGTCGCCCAGCGCGTGCAAGCCGCGTTGGACCGACAGGCATAGTCCGTCTGGCTTGCGCAGGGCAGACATCGACACGCCGGCCCTGCGATCGAGGTGCCCATCGGGTGGCCGGTCAGTAACCGACCACCAAGCCCGGTAGGTCGATGGTGATGCGAGGTTTGTTCAGGGCCAGTGCGGCTTGGCGCGCGAATTCCGCGGCGCGGTCGTCTGTGCCGCGCAGCACCTCGTATCCCAAGGCATCGGCCACCCCCATCAGCTTGTCCAACAGCAGCACCTTGCCGCTGGGACGCAAAGGTTCGCAGCCGAGGTCTTCCCAGGTCTGATCGAACCACTGACGGGCAGCATTCGCTGCCTCCGGACTGGGCGCGACATCGGTCTGCAAATCGACCGAACGGCGCGCGTCGAAAATAATCGTCACGTCACTTCGCATGGCGTTTTCCCGGTTGGCGCGTCAATATCCGCGCGATAGTTCCCACATGACGTTGTCGCCGCTGGCTTGAGCGCGGCGAAACATATCGAGCAAGGGATAAGCACGCTGTGCGAAACCTACCTCGCGCGCCATGGGCGGTGCCGGCGGTTCGTCGCTGTCTTCGTCGTCATCGTGCTCGACGGGTGCCGCGGCAATGGCTTTTTCCAGCGCGGCGACCGCTGCGGGCAACTGCTCGGGCGTAAATACGCCACGTTCGGGCAACTCGGTCACGGTCGTTTTGCCGGCGGCTTCCAGCACCACGCGGGCGTGCTGCGAGAGCATCAGGACACTAGGTGCGTTTTTCGAACTGAAGGTCACGAGCATGGCTGCCATCGCAAAAGTGGAGGATAGCCAATACACTAACCGAAGCCATCACGACTGCCAAATGCCGGTCGGTCGATTCGGGCTATCATTCGCAACTCGATTTGTCCTTTATTTTGTCCACGCGCATGCTTCCCCAGCAGCAAGACCAGCTTTCCGTCCTCCTCCTTCAAGCCGTTGCGGCCGTGCTGCCCGACGCTCAGCCGACAATTCTGCTCGAACGTCCCAAGGTCGCTGCCCACGGCGACCTTGCGTGTAACGTTGCCATGCAGCTCGCCAAGCCGGCAGGTCGCAATCCCAGAGAATTGGCCGAAGCCATTGTCGGCGCGCTGATGGCACAGCCCGGCGCGGCCGATATGCTGGCCAGCGCTGAAATCGCCGGCCCCGGCTTCATCAATTTTCGCCTGACCGCCGCAGCACGCCAGGCCGTGCTGGCCACCGTGGCCGAACAAGGCGAGGGCTTTGGACGCGCCCCGCGCTCGAGCGAGAAAATCCTGGTCGAATTCGTCTCCGCCAACCCCACCGGCCCCCTGCACGTGGGCCATGCCCGCCAGGCCGCCTTGGGCGATGCGCTGTGCCGTCTGTACGACGCCAGCGGCTTCGACGTGACGCGCGAGTTCTACTACAACGACGCCGGCAACCAGATCGAGAATTTGGCGATCAGCGTGCAGGCGCGCGCGCGTGGCATCTCCACCGAGTCGCCCGAGTGGCCGGCCGATGGTTACAAAGGCGATTACATCGCCGACATCGCCCGCGATTTCCTGGCGGGCAATACGGTTCAAGCCGATGGCATGGCCATCACCGCCACCGGTGCAATCGACGACCTCGATGCTATTCGCCGCTTCGCCGTGGCGTACCTGCGCCGCGAACAAGACCTCGATTTGCAGGCATTTGGCCTGAGTTTCGACAACTATTACCTCGAAAGCTCGCTGTACACCTCCGGGCGGGTTCAATCGACCGTGGACGCGCTGGTGGCGTCCGGCCACACCTACGATCACGAAGGCGCGTTGTGGTTGCGCACCACCGAGCTGGGCACGGGCGACGACAAAGATCGCGTCATGCGCAAGAGCGAAGGCGGCTATACCTACTTCGTGCCGGACGTGGCCTACCACGTCGCCAAGTGGGAGCGGGGCTTTCACCACGCCGTCAACATCCAGGGCAGCGATCACCATGGCACCGTGGCGCGGGTTCGCGCCGGCCTTCAGGCACTGGGCCTGGGCATTCCCAAAACCTTCCCGGCCTATGTATTGCACAAAATGGTCAAAGTGGTGCGCGGCGGCGAAGAAGTCAAGATTTCCAAGCGTGCCGGCAGCTATGTCACGCTACGCGATCTGGTCGATTGGGTGGGCCAGGATGCGGTGCGCTTTTTCCTGATCCAGCGGCGTGCCGACACCGAATTCGTCTTCGACGTCGATCTGGCCCGCAGTAAAAGCGAAGAGAACCCGGTCTACTACATTCAATACGCTCATGCCCGGATCTGCTCGATGCTGGCTGCCGCAGGCGTGGACGAGGCCAAGCTGGCAAATGCCCATACTTATCCTGCCGATATCGGCCGTCTGACGGCACCCACCGAATTCGCGCTGATGCAACGACTGGCCGGTTTCCCCGGTGTCGTGGCCCTGGCGGCACATGAACTCGCGCCGCATCACATCGCGTTCTGGCTGCGCGATTGCGCCGCCGATTTCCACGCTTGGTACAACGCCGAACGCGTGCTGGTCGACGATGCCGACCTGAAGGCGGCTCGCCTGCGTCTGGCGGGCGCCACCCGTCGGGTACTGGAAAACGGCCTGACGCTGATGGGCGTCTCGGCACCTCAACGGATGTAACATCGGGGTATGGCCACCAAACGCAGATCGACCAAATCCTCCAGTCAACGCGGCAGCACCTTGTATGGCGTCCTGGCCGGCGTTCTACTCGGCCTGGTCGTCGCTGCCGTCGTCGCTTTCTACGTGACGCAGACGCCAAACCCGTTCGTCGATCGCGCGTCGCGCGACAGCACACCGACTCGGCCGCCGGGTCCTCAGAGCACTGCTGCGGTGCCCGACCCCAATGGCGGCCTGTATGGCAGAGACGGTGCAGCAGGCACGGCACCGGTCGGTCCGACCGCGACGGCGCCTGCTCCCCTGCCCGGCGTCACGCCCCAACAGGCACCGACGGGTTCGCCACGCAACGAGTTAGACGAGTTGATCGCCAAACTGCCGGATACACCTGCTGCACCGGTTGCAGCGCCCACGCCTGCCCCAGCGGCTGCGGGTTCGGCTGCGACGCCTGCCGCCTCTCGCCCCGACAAGCCGACGACGCCCGCCCCCACAGCGGCGAAACCAGCCGCAAAAGGCATTTATTTGCTGCAAGCCGGTGCATTCCGCAACAACACCGATGCCGAGTCGCTACGCGCCCGAATCATCTTGCTGGGCTTGCCGGTCAATGTGCAGCGGGCCGAGGTCAACGGCGCTCAGATCCATCGAGTCCGCGTCGGACCGTTTGCACGATTGGACGATATGAATCGCGCCCGGGTCATGTTGGGCGAAAATAAGATCGAATCTGCGGTCGTACGCGAATGACATCGCGCTTGCGACCGACGACAATGAACTTGTCGGTGCATTGACGGTCAATACCGCCAGCTATTCTTTTCTGACTATGGAAGTCGTCCTATGAATGCATTGTTCTCACGTTTCTTCGCCGCGGCAGCAGTCGCTGCCGCGGCATTTGTCGCCCCTGCCGCTCACGCCCAATCGGGTGAAGGCTACATTACCATCGCACCCCAACCGTCAGACGCGCCCGGCAAGATCGAAGTGCTGGAGTTCTTCGCCTACACCTGCCCCCATTGCGCCGCGATGGAACCCATGGTTCGCGAGTGGGAAAAAAAGGCACCGAAAGAGGTGGTGGTCAAGGGCGTGCCGATTGCCTTCAACGAAAGCATGAAGCCCTTGCAGCGCCTGTACTACACCTTGATCGCGCTCGAGCGCAAAGATCTGCACCCCAAGGTGTTCGCCGCGATTCATACCGAAAAGCAAAGGCTGTTCACCAAGCCAGCCATGATCGACTGGGCCGTCAAGCAAGGCATCGATCGCACCAAATTTGAATCGGCGTTCGAGTCGTTCTCGGTCAATGGTCAAGTGCAACGTGCAGACCAACTGGCCCATGCCTACAAAATCGAAGGCACGCCCTCGCTGGCAGTGGGTGGCAAGTACATCACCTCGCCTGTGCTGGCGGGCAACAGCTACGTGGGTGCCATCCAGCAGTTGGACAAACTGGTTGCGATGGCACTCCAGGAGAGCAAGAAGAACTAAGGCTTTGCGCGATCGAGGGCTTGAGCCAGGTCGGCGATTACATCGTCCACCGACTCCAGCCCGATGTGCAGCCGAATCAACGCCCCGCCTCGGCGGGCGTTTTTGCGCCAGTAGGCGTGAGTTTCCAATTGCGCCGGCTCGACATACTGAACCAGGCTTTCGAAGCCGCCCCACGAAAAACCGATACCGAAGAGCGTCAGCGCGTTCACGAACGTGCGCGCGGCCTCGGGGCTCAGGTCCAGATGAACGGCCAGCATGCCATTAGCGCCAGTGCAGTCGCGCTGCCATAGCGCATGGCCGGGGTCCTTATGCCAGGCGGGATGAAACACTTGATGCACCTGCGGCTGCGTGTCCAGAAACTGGCATACCACCAGCGCGTTCTTGGCGTGTTGCGCCAGGCGCACTCCCATGGTTCGAACGCCTCGCAACGCGAGCCATGCATCGTCGGCACTGAGCGAATAACCCATGGCGTAGTGCGTCGTATTGATCCGCTGCGCCAGCGCCTTATCGCGGGTCACGACCGCACCCAGCATCAGATCGGAGTGCCCACCAACATACTTGGTGCCGGCCACGACCGACACATCCGCGCCCAGCTCCAGTGGCCGATACAGGTAGCCCGCCCCCCAGGTGTTGTCGACCACCAGCGGCAAGCCTAAGTGGCGCGTCGTTGCCGACAGGGCGGGCAGATCCAGCATCTCGAACAACAAGGAACCCGGCGACTCGACGTAGATCAGTCGGGTCGTCGGTCGCACCAAGGACTCGATCGCGTCGCCCGCGCCGAAATAGGTCAGTTCGATGTTCATGCGCTTGAGCAATTGCTCGTCCAGGTAACGCACCGGACCGTAGACGGAGTCGGACACCAGAACATGATCGCCTGCACTCGCCAAAGCCAAAATCGCCAAAGTAATGGCCGCGAGCCCCGACGAAGCCAGATAAGCGTGAGCGCCACCCTCTAACTGAGCGAACACCTCTTCCAACGCCGCATGGGTATCCATGCCCATGCGTCCATATGTAGGAACGCGTTCGCCTGAGGTCCGCTTGGCATAGGCGTGCTCCAGTGTTTCGAGCGACTTGAATCGCACCGTACTGGTTCGCATGGATGGCAGGGCCACCGGCGCAGCCCCGCTGACCGGATCGAACTCGGCCAACCCGGTATGCACCAAGCGGGTATCCAATGAAGACTGTCGGGACATACGTATTCCTTGTGAGAAACCGATTAACAGGCGCCGTCGTAGCCGTTCTGACGCCAGGCTTCGAACACCGTGACCGCCACCGCATTGGACAGATTCAAACTGCGCTGACCGGGACGCATCGGCAGTCGCAAGCGTTGTTCGGGCGAGAACTGGGCCAGATGCTCTTCGGAAAGACCCGCCGTTTCGCGCCCGAACACGAATACGTCACCGGGCACGAACGTCATGGTCTGCATGGGTCGTGCACCTTGTGTGGTCAGGGCGAATATGCGCTCAGGCGCCGTACCGGTGGCCGCCAGCGCGGTGGCGAGATTCGTATGCACCTGCATGGGCTGCCATTCGTGGTAATCGAGACCGGCGCGACGCAAGCGGGCGTCATCAAGCATAAAACCCAACGGCTCCACCAAGTGCAGCTGCGCGCCGGTATTGGCGCATAGGCGGATGGCATTGCCGGTATTAGGCGGTATTTCAGGACAAACCAGGACGACGTGAAACATGGGCGGTAGGCGACAATGAGCAAGGGCGTCAGTATGCCCGCCTATGGAAGAGATGAACAAGCGACCGATTAACGTGCCCGTCTCGCCACGGCCCAGACCGTGACTGCCGATACGCCGGCAGCCAACAAGGCGTGACCGATCGCCGTGCTCGTTGCACCCGTGGTCATCACGTCATCGACCACCGCCACATGCCGCCCGCGCACCTCTGCACTCACCTCGAATGCCCCGGCCACGGCACGCAGGCGAGCCTGTCGTCTTAGACCGCTTTGCTTGGATGCCTCGCGTACTCGGCACAGCGCCTCGGCTTGCACGGGAAGGGACAGGCGAGCTCCAAGCGCGCGTGCGATCTCGCCAGCGGGATTAAACCCCCGGCGCAACAGCGACGTTCTGGCGGCCGGCACGGGCACGATCAGCCCAGGCAAGGACGCGGGTGACGGCAGCTTAAACCTTGGCGCAGCATCCAGACTTGCTCGATCGCGTTGCACGGGTCGACCCGGCAAGCTTGCGCGCACATCCGCCCCTGCCAAGGACGCCGTCACGGCACGTGCCAGCAAGTGCCCCAAGGTGCGCGCCATCCACAGCTTGTGCTCGCGTTTGAGCTGCGCCACTAAAACCTCATAGGGCCATTCGTACGGCATCGCCACGATCACTTCGCAAAACGGCGGCGGCGTGCGCTCGCACGTCCAGCAGGGCGCGAGCGGCGATAGCGGCGACAGCCCGCAACGCCGACAACGCGGCACCGCGCGCCCGCGCTCGATGGCATCCAGATCGGCCAGGCAGCCCTCGCATAAAAGCCCGCCGCGCGCACGCTGACGACATAAGGGACACTCGGTGGGGATATGGTCAAATAGGCTGCACATACCGGCTATCTGACCGTATCGGGACCGCCGCGCCGCTTCTTGGGCGCTCGTCCTGTCACTGTCGGCTAACCGAGAGCCCGCTTATCCACACCCCCCTATGCCGCCCGCCACACCGCCCTCTCTGCCCCTCTCCGTTCGCCATGTGGCGCAGCAGTTCGACCGCCGCGCGGGGCGCAACGATGCTCAGTTTTTATACGGCGAGATTGCCCGCCGCATGATGGGCCGTTTGGGATATATCCGGTCGACACCCGCCCAGATGCTGGATGCGGGCTGCGGAAGTGGCGACAATCTGCCGCTTCTGCGCGAAAAATATCCCCAGGCCGCCTATACCGGGTTGGACCATAGCGCGGGCCAACTGGCTCAGGCCCGACAGCGATTCGCTCCCAGCGGACTATCGACATGGGTTGGTCGCCTGACTGGCCGCGGCGGTCCTGCCACCACGTTCGTCGAAGGCGATCTGGCTCACACCGGACTCGCCCCTCAAAGCCAAGATCTGGTGTGGTCCAACCTGGCCATGCACTGGCACCCCGAGCCGCATGCCGTGCTGGCCGAGTGGAGCCGTTTGGCCAAAGTCGACGGACTGGTGATGTTTTCTTGTCTGGGGCCGAGCACGCTACGCGAGCTGCGCGATGCTTTGGTAGAAGCCGGGTTGACTACCGCAACGCCGACCTTTGTGGATATGCACGACTTCGGCGACCTGCTGATAGAGCATGGCTTCACCGACCCGGTCATGGACCAGGAAACGCTGACGCTCACGTATCGGACACCCGAAAAACTTCTGGCCGACGTCCGCGCGTTGGGCGGCAACCCTAGCATGACGCGTCGTTCGGGGCTGACTGCGCGCGGCTGGACCCGTCGTTTGATGGCCGCGCTGGATGCACGACGCGGCGACGACGGCCTGATACGGCTGACCGTAGAAGTCGCTTACGGCCACGCATGGCGCGCTGGTGCACGCCGCTTGAGCGCCACGGAAACCACATTTTCAGTAGATGCCATCGGCGGGCGTACCCGCCGAAGCGACTAGCTTGCGTATCGGCCTAATGCAAGCGCGCCGGCTGCAACATGGCGGACTCTTCGGGCGCGGCGAACTGTTGGACATCGACCAGGGGTTCGGAGCTGGCCCGAATTCGGCGGCGTTCGCGCTCGGGCGTCACGAGGGGAGAATCGGCCTCGACATCCATCTCGACCGCTTTGCGATCGCGACCGCTGAAACGATCCGACATGGCTTGCACTACGCTCGGCAGATTTCTAGAAGTGTGATAAGTATTACGCATCCAGCGGGCATCGTTGCCCTGCTTGAGCATATCGGCACAAAGCGCCGAAAGCATGTCGGTCGTGCCCAATTCTTCGGCAATCGGCGCGAGCCTGCCGAACGTGCCGCGCAGATGATCGAGTAAGCGCAGACGGTCGCCCGAAGGGGTGACGTAATGACCCTGCGTGCCGAAGCGGCTGGCCTGGAACAAGTTGTTGCGATAGGGCAGCCACACGCCGCTGGCAGGTTCGCGCTCGCGCATGACCATAACGGCCAGCGCTTGCACGAATGCTGCGATCTGGCAGGCCCGCTCGACCGTCAGCGGCGTATCGCAAATGCGGACTTCCACCGTGCCGAAATCGGGTTTAGGACGAATGTCCCAATACAA
Source organism: Bordetella parapertussis (assembly GCA_945903445.1). GTDB lineage: Bacteria > Pseudomonadota > Gammaproteobacteria > Burkholderiales > Burkholderiaceae_B > Schauerella. The sequence goes on along the minus strand of CAMDNZ010000021.1, from coordinate 33,541 downwards.
ATCCTTGATCGACTCGGCCAGTCCAAACGAGTACAGCTGCGACATATGCGCTTCGAAGCCATACCAGTCGTTGATTTCGGCAGGCATATGGCCCGACAGGGGAAAACTGTTGACCGCATTCAAGCGCGAGCAGGCGAATAAGGTGTCAACGCCCTCGGAATACGGCGACGATGCCGACATGGCGATCAGATGCGGGACGTAAGCCGACAGCCGGCGAGTCAGCGCAATCGCTTCGTCGCCGCTTTTGACGCCAACATGAATGTGCTGTCCGAAGACCGTGAACTGCCGCGCGAGATAGCCGTACATCTCGGCCAGATACTTGAATCGAGGCGCATCCGAGATAGCGCGCTCTTGCCAGCGCATGAACGGATGGGCACCTCCGCCGCACACCGATGCGCCCACGGCATCGGCCGCCTGGCAGATAATATCGCGCATCTCGCGCATTTCGGCCAGCAAACCCATCGGATGCTCGTGCACCGACGAATTGAGTTCGATCATGGACAGCGTGATTTCGGGCTTGATGCGGTCGGCCATGGGATGGCCTGCGATTTGAGCCAATAGTTCGTCGGCACAAGCGGCCAGGTCGAGCGTGGCGGGGTCGATAAGCTGAAGCTCTAGCTCAATCCCCAAACTATTGGCGGCAGACGGCGTGAATGCGATCTTGTCCATAACGGGCTCCTCGTGGTGACAGCGGCGCAGTCTTGGTCGGCCATTAGCCGACAGCTGCTTATTGGTCTGTATGTTTCGGTGTTGAAAGCTACTGCGTATTCTGGGGCTAGAAGCACAAAGAAATTGTGACGATTGGCCGATTTAAACGCGCTTAAGCTGTAACTTAATGCACGATCAACGAATTTACTTAGCGATACGAAGATAAGTACGCACTCACATTCGAGCGTTGATGCGAGATTACGACCTGATTCCAAGCAAAACGCGCGCCTGAGCGTCATGTACAGCGCCATATGTAGCGCAGTAGCTCCCCCGAGCGATCAGGCACATAATTTCCGCCACGAACAGACCAACCGTTAAATTGGTAACTTCGCGCGCTCAGGCTTGCTCAACGTCGCCAAAAAGCGGGCGTCCGCAGAATCAACACCGTGAAGAACTCCAATCGGCCGATCAACATGGCGAAAGTGCAAATCCAGGTCTGGACGGCCGTCAAATGGCCGAAACTGCCCATCGGCCCGAGCGAGCCCAGCGCGGGACCGGTGTTATTCAAGGACGACAACACCGCCGAAAATGCCTCGTCGGGGGGCAGGCCCGTGGCCAGCATGATGGCCGATAGAATGACCAGCAACGCGCAATACACCACCATGAATGCAGCGACCGACGACAACACTTTAGGATCCACCACCCTGCCGTTGATCCGCACCGGCGAGACGGCATGAGGATGCAGCATCACCGTCATTTCGGCGCGCACCTGCTTGAGCAGCAGCAGGGCCCGCACCATTTTGATGCCGCCGCCGGTCGAACCCGCAGAAGTCGCCACCCCGGACAGCAACAGCAAAAACAGGGGAATGCCGATTGGCCATAGCGTGTAATCGGCATTGGCATAACCGGTCGTGGTGGCCAGCGACACGGTGGTGAAAATGCCGTAACGCAGGGCGTCCCACGGTGTGTCGTAGACCCCGATCACATACAGTAGCAATGACACCAGCAAGCTGGCACCCAGCACCACCGTCAAAAAGGGAATCGCTTCCGGACAGCGCAAGTACGCCCGCAGGCTGCGATGCCGCCACGCTGTGAAATGAGTGGCGAAGTTGATGCCGGCGATCAGCATGAACACCACGGCCACCGCTTCCACCGAGACCGAGTCGAAGTAGGCGAACCCTTCGTCCTTGGTGGAAAAGCCGCCTAGGCCCATGGTCGTCGCCATATGCGCCCAAGCCTCGAACCACGACAGGCCGGCTGCACGATAGGCCAGCAGACACAGCATGGACAGACCGACATACACCGCATACAGCGCTTTAGCGGTGCTGGCGATACGAGGGGTCAAACGTTCGTCCTTCATCGGACCGGGCATTTCGGCGCGAAACACTTGGTTGCCGCCTACGCCCAGCAGCGGCAGAATCGCCACCGCCAGCACCAGAATACCCATTCCACCGACCCATACCAGGGTGGCCCGCCAGAGGTTGATGGAATTGGGCAGTTCGTCTAAGCCGGTGAACACGGTGGCACCCGTGGTAGTCAGCCCCGACATGGCCTCGAAATACGCCTGCGTGAACGTAATCGGCAGGCCCGCCCGGTCGAAATAGATCAGAAACGGGATGGTGGCCAGTAGCGGCAGTCCCAGCCACACCAGCGTCACCAGCGGAAATCCGTCGCGAGGCCGCAATTCGGCTCGAAAACGCCGGGTCGTCAGCCAAAGCCCTGCACCGATTCCCACCGCCACGAGAAAGGCATCGACGAACGCACTTTCGCCACCGTCTGCCCCCACAAACGCCACCACCATGGGCAGCTGCAGCGTCAGAGAAAACAGCATCATGGTCAGTCCGACCACGTTGAGAATGGCAAGAAGGCGTCTCATGGCGTCAGAAGAAGGAGGCCGATACCTGAAACAGCTTCTCGACCCGCTGCATTTGCTGGCGACTGGGCACGAACACGATGACGTGATCGTCGGTCTGAATGACGGTGTCGGCATCGGGTAGCAAGATTTCGTCCTCGCGCACCAACACACCGATGCTCGCGCCTTTGGGCAGGCGAATATCCGCGACCCGGCGGCCCACGACCTTCGAAGTGTTGTGATCGCCGTGCGCGATCGCCTCTACGGCCTCAGCCACGCCCTGGCGCAACCGATGCACCGCCACTACGTCGCCGCGGCGCACATGACGCAGCAGCTCGCTCATGGTCGCCTGCGAGGGCGACACGGCAATGTCGATATGACTGCCTTGCATCAGCTCGCCGTAGGCTTGACGGTTGATCAGGGCGATCACCTTGCGAGCGCCCAGCCGTTTGGCCAGCAGGGACGACATGATGTTGTCTTCGTCGTCGCTGGTCAGCGCAAGCCAGGTATCCATATCCTCGATATTTTCGCGTTCGAGCAGCGCCTCGTCGGTGCCGCTGCCGTGCAAGACCAGAACGTTGCTGGGTAGTTCGGTCGCGAGCAGTTGACAGCGCTGGGCATCGCGCTCGATGATGCGGACGCTGTAATTGTCTTCGGCCAGCTGACGCGCCAGCCGCAAGCCGATGTTGCCCCCGCCTGCGATCATCACCCGCCGCACCGATCTTTCGGCCACGCGCAATTGGCGTACGGCACGCCGGGCATGGCGGGTATCGACCGCCAGCACGACCTCGTCACCGGGTGCGATCATGGTGCCCGAACCGACCTGCACCGGCCTGCCATGGCGCAAGACGTCAACGACGCGCGCCGCCACGTCCGGCCACGCTTCGCGCAAGGAATCGACGGACTGTTGTGCCAGCGGGCTGTTGTGTCCCACGCGTACCGTCACGACGCTGACCCGGCCATTGGCAAACTCCACCACCTGCAAGGCCTCGGGAAACTCAATCAGGCTATGCAAGTAAGTGGTGACGCTACGCTCCGGGCTGATCAGCGCGTCGACGCAAAAGCCTTCGTCGCCCAACAGCTCGGGATGATCCGCAAACTCGGCGGACCTGACCCGCGCAATACGACGCGGGACGTTGAACAAGGTTCGGGCGATCTTGCAGGCCACGAGGTTGGCGGTATCGCGCGCGGCACAGGCGATGAACAAGTCGGCGTCTTCTAAACCGGCTGCGCGCAACACCGAAACTTGCGTGCCGTCGCCATGAATGACTTGAAGGTCGTAGCGATCTTGAAGATAGCGCAGTCCATCGGCGTTCGCGTCGATGACCGTGATGTCGTTGTGCTCGGACACCAGGTTCTCTGCGACGCTGGTGCCGACCCGGCCAGCGCCCAGGATGACGACCTTCATGTGCTGCGCTTGCGCGACGACTCGATGCCCAACTGCTTGAGCTTGCGATACAGGTGAGTGCGTTCCAGACCGGTACGTTCGGACACCCGGGTCATGCTGTGGTTCTCGCGGCCCAGGTGATATTCGAAATAAATACGCTCGAATTCATCTCGTGCATCGCGCAGCGGCTGATCCAAGGTGATGGGATTGAGCAGTCCGTTATTCAAGCCGGCGTCGACCGGCTCGCGCACGAATTGGGGTGCGCTGCCTTGCGGCTGGGGCATGCCCGACTGACCGCCGGGCAATGCACCTGGGCCCGCGACGCTGCCCGACGATGGCAGGCTCGCATCGCGGCCGCCGAAAGCGGGCGCAGTGACGGCAGCAGGGGCCGCAGCGGCTGCTGGTCCACGGCCACGCGATAAACCCGTGGCGATCGTCTTCAACAGACGCTGCAAGGTAATGGGTTTTTCGAGGAAATCTATGGCGCCGATGCGCGTGGCTTCGACTGCTGTGTCGATGGTGGCGTGGCCACTCATCATGATCACGGGCATATCCAGCAAGCCTTGCGAGCCCCATTCTTTCAACAGGCTTACGCCGTCGGTGTCGGGCATCCAGATGTCGAGCAGCACAAGGTCGGGACGCGAGCGCAGACGCGCCCTGCGCGCTTCCGCAGCGTTTTCAGCCAACTCGATCGTATGCCCTTCGTCGTACAGAATCTCGGACAACAACTCGCGTATGCCGATCTCGTCGTCCACCACCAGAATTCTGGCCATAGCGTTTTCCACCTATTGCGTAGCAGCATTATCCTTATCTTGCCTGGTGACGTCCAGACCGTCCGCAGCGCTCGCCAGCCGCGTCAGGAGGATCGACACCCTTGCCCCGCCTTCCTTCCGATTGGCGACATCGATTCTGCCGCCATGCTCTTCCACAATTTTGCGCACGATTGCCAATCCTAACCCAGTCCCGTGTGCCTTAGTGGTGACATAAGGTTCGAACACCCGTTGCAGCATATGCGGCGCGAAGCCCGGACCGCTGTCTTGAACGGTGAATCGAAGCAGATTCTGTTCCTGCCCACCTGCGCCTGTCGCCGTTGCCGCCTGGGTACTAACCCGCACGGGGCCGGGTTCGGGCTGATCGGCACCGGCGTCGCGCGCATTGGCCAACAGGTTGTGAATGACTTGCCGCAGCTGGGTGGGATCGCCTTCGATACGGGGCACATCCAATGCCAGCGACACTTCCATCTGCAAAGCAGGCGACGCATCGCGGGCCATACCCTCCACCGGGTCCCAGCCATACAGCGCCAGCACGTCGATCAGCAGTGCATTGAAATCCAAGGGCTGCATGGCCGCGGGCGGCGTGCGCGCATATTCGCGAAAGTCATCGACCATGTGCTGGAGCGACGCCACCTGATTGATGATGGTGTTGGTCGCGCGGGTGAGCATGTCGGCGTCTCGCCCTTCCAACTTGTCAGCCAGCTTCATGGCCAGCCGTTCGGCCGAAAGCTGTATGGGCGTCAATGGATTCTTGATCTCGTGCGCCAATCGACGGGCTACCTCGCCCCAGGCCACCGTGCGATTGGCGGAAATCACCTCTGTGATGTCGTCGAACACCACCATATAGCCTGTGCCATGGCCATCCGATTTGAGTTGCGAGCCGCGTGCCAATAGCGTCTGCGGCGTTCCGCCGGGCTCGGACGGTTGAGCCTGGCCCGTTGCGGACAGCTCGAATTGCTGCTGCCAGTGCAGCCGTTCGGAGCCGACCGCAGAATGGGTGGCGAATGCATCACGCACAATCCGCGCGAAGGGCAGCATGCCATCCACAGTTTCTAAAGGACGGCCCACTGCGGTACGCAGATTGACGTTCAAAATGGCCTGAGCGCCTTCGTTGGCCATGGTCAATCGAAACGCATTGTCTAACACCAGCACGCCGGACGACAGATTGGACAGCATGCTTTCGAGATAGACGTTCGAGCGCTCCAATTGCCGGCGATTGCTTTCGACCATTCGACGCGCCTCGTCGAGCTGGCGGGTCATGGCATTAAACGAGCGGGTCAACTGGCCGACTTCGTCGCGCGCGTTCGGTTCGGGTAGCGGCGTGTAGTCGCCCACCCCGACTGCCTGAGTTCCGCCGGCAAGCCGTAATAACGGCTGCACCAAGCGTTTGGCCAATCCAAGCGCCACGGCAATCGCGCCGAACACCGATAGCAGCAGCGCCAGCGTCAAGGTGATGCCATACAGCTTGCGCAAGCCCAGACGCGAGAGCGACAGCTCTTGATAATCCTGGAAGCCCTGCTGAACCAAATTGGCGTTCGAACCGATGGCGCTGGGCACATCTTGCAGGACCTGAAGCCATCGGGTCTCGCCAGTCGAGCCGGTCAGGCTATCGACCCGCACGCCCGAGTCCAGCGGAACGATCACGCGCAAATGCAGGCCACCGTTATCTTTAGGCGAGTCCGACGCGCTGTCGGCACCCGGCAAATCGTCGGCTTCGGCAGCCGAATACCCTCGGCTGCGGCGCAGCTGATTGAGCACTTCGGTCGGAATGGCAGGTGGCAGCAGCTGGCCTAATTGGCTGCTGGAGAAATATTGAGTACGGCCCGAGGTCGTAAAAATGAGCGCTTCGCGCAAGCCGCGCGTTTCGCGCTGCTGGGCCAGGGTGCTCACCACACCGGTCTCGGGTGCGCGCCCCAGCTCTTGCGCCATACTACGCGCGCTGCGCTCTAATTCGCTGAGTTGATTGTCCAGGGCCGCACGGCCCAAGTTCAAGCCCGCCTCCAAGGCGCTCTCGACCTGCACGTTGAACCACGACTCGATCGAACGCGACATGAACTGCACGGACAAGGTGTAGATCAAGGCCCCCGGCAACACGCCCGTCAAGGCAAAAGCCAGGGCCAATCTCGCAGTCAGTCGCGCACCGAACACCCGGCGGCGGATCTGACGCAGTAAACGTGTCGCCAATGCCAAGACCCAAATCAACAAGGCGACCGCAAACACCCCGTTCAGAATGAGCAAGGCATCGTAATAGCTCGCAAATCTGTAGGCATTCCCGGTGGACCACGCCAACAAACCGAGCATCATCAGTCCACTGAAAATGCCGATCCAGGTGGCGGCGCGCAACACGCGCTTCATCGATGCAAGCTCCCGCCCTCGGCGATCTCGAAGTCGAAATCCGTCCAGGGCGTAGCGACCGACCAGGCGCTGCTATTTAATGCGTTGACCTGCATTGGCCTCGGCAGCAAGGAATTGTCCAAACGCATACGAATCTGCCCCTCCAGCGCCGTGCCCTCGGCCACCTCGTCGATGGCCCCGATGTCCCAACGCCGGATCGAACTGACCACCTTCAGTGCTTCGTCCAGCGAAGCGACCGAGAAATTGAGCGCGCCCGTGCCGATGCGCCACTGGCGAGTCAGCGCGTTGTAACCGATGCGCCAAGTACGAGAGGTCTCGATATCGGTACGGTCGAACCACCACCAACGCGAATGTGTGATGACCAGATCGGCCGTCAGGTAAATCGGCAAACCGCGCTCGGCGGCCTGGCGAACCTCCCGACTGAGAGACAAATCGACATCCGCATCGATCAGCAATCGCCCGGCATCGACTTGCACCAGGATGTTGCGAATCCGCGGTTCGGCTTCGCTGGCCCCGACCACAGCCGTCCAGACAAGTACACAACACAGGAGAAGACGACTTGTAAGGGACATGCGCTCGCCGGCAGGGAGTGAACGGAATTGTCGAGATCGACCCTATTTTTTAACAATCATCCTTGCTTGGCAAACAATGCGTAGAAAAAGCCGTCTTGATCGGTCTGTTCTGTTGTGTCCGCCGCCACAGGTAGCAATTGCCCTGGTGCAGATGTAACCCGTTGAGCGTCGTCATGTCGGCGGTCGAAGTCCAGTGCCATGCGAACGCCCTCTGCGGGGAAAATCGAGCAGGTGACATACAGCAGATGGCCGCCGGGCGCGACAGTTTTCCACAACGCGTCCAGAATGCGGCGTTGCAGACGGGCCGTGGTGGCCACGTCTTCTTGACGGCGCAACCACCGGATATCGGGATGGCGGCGCACGATGCCCGACGCAGTGCACGGCACATCGGCCAGCACGGCATCAAACGGCTTGCCGTCCCACCAGGCGTCCAGGTCTTGCGCGGCAGCAGCGACCAGCTGCACGCGATCCGAACGCAAGCCCAGGCGATCGAGGTTTTCGCCCACACGGGCCAGACGCTGGGCATCGACATCCAGGGCCAGCAGATCGAGCTCGGCGAGTTCCAGCAAGTGCGCCGTCTTGCCGCCAGGTGCGGCGCAGGCATCGAGCACTCGCATGCCGTCCTTGACTGCGAGCAAGGGGGCGGCACGCTGCGCCCCGGCATCCTGCACCGACCACCATCCTTGTTCAAAGCCCGGCAACAGGTGAACGGGGCGGGGCTTGGCCACGACGATACCGGCCTCCTGGACGGCGCGGGCCTCGATGTCTGCGGCAGCGAACGCGTCGAGCACCTGCTGGACCATCGCCCGGCGCCGGTTCACGCGCAAGGTCAACGGCGCGGGACGCTGCGCGCCCGCCAGCACGGCTTCCCATTGCTGGGGATAGGTATTGCGCACCAGGTCGATCCACCACAGGGGGTGGTTCCAGCGTGCTTCGGCACTCCGGACGATGGCCTGTTCGACGTCGGCGCGCTCACGCAAAAAGCGGCGCAGGCTGCCGTTGATCAGCCCCTTGAAGGGAAACAAGTCGGGATCGTTGTCGGCGGCCTGCACAGCCTGATCCACCACCGTATACGGTGCGTAGGCGGGCATGGCGGCGGTTTCGTGATCGATGAGCGCGGCCTTGCTGGCCGCGTCGGTGGGTTTGAGCAGCGCGAACGCCACACTGAGCAAGGCATCGAGCAAGGCATTGGCGGGCGTGCGCGTGATCAGCACGCTCTTGATGGCCTGTGCCCATCCGAGATGGCGCATAGTGTGAAACGACAATGCTTGCACGCCCGGCCGTATGGTCGCCGGCACCTGAGCGAGCGCATCGGTCATGGATTGTCCGCTGCGCACGGCAAGCAGCACTTGGGCGCAACCCATGAGAGATTCGGACAAGGGAGCGTTTTGGCGCGCGGGGCTAGCAGACATGGCAGAAAAACTCGACTTCCCGGACGATCCGGGTGAAAAGCAGTATGGTAACGCGCCGAGGTAAAATAGAGCGTTACGGTGCCCAAAAGCACCCGTCCGTCCGCTATGTACCGTGCGTACGCATATGCCTGTGCATAGGCTCTTTTGCCTGACCCGAGGTCTCCCCCATGTCTTCCCCTAAAGTCGGTTTCGTCAGCCTGGGCTGTCCGAAAGCGCTAGTCGATTCCGAACGCATCCTGACGCAGTTGCGTACCGAAGGCTACCTAGTATCGCCGTCCTACGAGGACGCCGATGTCGTGGTGGTCAACACCTGTGGTTTTATCGATAGCGCCAAGGCCGAGTCCTTAGATGCCATCGGCGAAGCCATTGCCGAGAATGGCAAAGTCATCGTCACCGGCTGTATGGGAGTCGAAGAGTCGGTCATTCGCAACGTTCATCCCAGCGTGCTGGCCGTCACCGGCCCGCAACAATACGAAGAGGTCGTGCGCGCCGTGCACCAAGCCGCGCCACCGCGCATCGACCACGACCCCTACGTCGATCTGGTGCCCCCGCAAGGCATTAAGCTCACGCCCCGGCATTACGCTTATCTGAAAATTTCCGAAGGCTGTAATCATCGTTGCAGCTTCTGCATCATTCCATCGATGCGCGGCGATCTGGTCAGCCGTCCGGTGGGCGACGTGCTGTCCGAAGCCGAGCGACTGGTCCGCGCCGGCGTGAAAGAGCTGCTGGTCATTTCGCAAGACACCAGCGCCTACGGCGTCGATATCAAATACCGCAGCGGATTCTGGAACGGTCGTCCGGTCAAGACTCGCATGACCGAACTGTGCGATGCCTTATCGGATCTGGGCGTGTGGACCCGGCTGCACTACGTATACCCGTATCCCCATGTGGACGAAATCGTTCCGCTGATGGCCGCGGGCAAGGTGCTGCCCTATCTGGACATCCCGTTTCAACACGCCTCGCCGCGCATCTTGAAGCTGATGAAGCGCCCGGCGTTCGAGGACAAAACGCTCGCGCGCATCAAGCAATGGCGCGAGGCCTGTCCGGACTTGGCCATTCGATCGACCTTCATCGTCGGCTTCCCCGGCGAAACCGAAGCCGAGTTCCAATACCTGCTGGACTGGATGACCGAAGCGCAACTGGATCGCGTCGGGTGCTTTCAGTATTCGCCCGTCGAAGGCGCGCCCGCCAATACTCTGGAAGGCGCCATTGCCGACGAAGTCAAACAAGAGCGTTGGGAGCGTTTCATGGCGCACCAGCAGGCGATCTCGGCGGCCCGCCTGCAAAAGCGAATCGGTCAAAAGACGCAGGTGCTGATCGACGAGGTGAACGACGACGGTGCGATTGGCCGGTCTTACAGCGACGCGCCGGAAATCGATGGCTGCGTCTATGTCTCGACGGATCGAGTGCTCAAACCAGGCGATCTGGTCGACGTCGAAATCATGGACGCCGACGAATACGACCTATACGCCGATACGCCCTAGACGCGCTGCGCTTTTAGCGCACTCGCCGGACGCATTCATCCGACGCGCCCATTCAAGCGTAAAAAAGCGTTCATTCGAGGAAGTCCGCCAATTCGTCGGCGTGCTCTTCCTCGACGGCGAGGATCTCTTCCAGCATACGGCGTGTGGTGGGGTCCTTGTCGCCGACGTAATCGATCATTTGGCGATAGCTGTCGATGGCGATGCGTTCGGCCACGACGTTCTCGCGAATCATCTCGTTTAGCGTCGAGCCTTCGACGTATTCCGAATGACTTCGTGCCAGCAAGCCCTCGGGCGACAAATTGGGCGCACCACCGAGTTGAACGATGCGCTCGGCCAAGCGGTCGGCATGGCCCTGCTCTTCAGCAGCATGTTCGGCAAACTCGGCGGCAGCCGGTTCGGCGTTCAAACCCTTGGCCATGAAATAGTGGCGCTTATAGCGCAGCACACAGACGATTTCAGTAGCCAATGCTTCGTTCAGCAAGCGCAATACCGTCTCTCGATCGGCGCGATAGCCTTCGGTTACGGCACCGTCTGCTACGTCCTGACGGGCGCGGCGGCGAATACCTTCGACGTCCAGCTTGAATTCGCCGGTCTGCGGGTTCACATTGGGATTGATGGCTTGGTCCATGAGGCGCTCCTTTTTTGGGCAAAAACAGGCCGAAGCAACCCGCATTCCGCGTGCCCGATCGCTCAACGCGCTGCGACGCTGGAAGCTGCATGCCATGCCGATCGTACCGGCCCGTGCATGGCTCCACGGCATGCCGGGCATACATGTCGACGCTAAGCATCGCGCCGTGATGATTGAACGTTTGTAAGATTGTGCTTGCGCAATTTACAGACATCACGCCCGCTTTCTGACGACATTCGCGCCCTACGTGCTCGCCCTGCGTACCGGCTGCGCGCGACGCCAGGCCGATACCTTTCTTGCTTTACGTCCACGACAGACCTGCGTTCAATGGTCACACACGTCTATGCAGTGCTGCGGTTGGCTCAGGCCCCAGCAACTGATTCGTGTATTCGGTCAACACGTCATCGAGGAGACGGACATGCATGCGATAACGGCACACCCCGACGCCAGCATCACCTTGGACACGCACGATCTTCCAAAAATTACGCTTCAGCTGCTTACCGGATATCAACAGGGTGCATCCCGGCCCAGCGGAATCTTTACCAAAGAAGATCTGATCAACATCAAGACCTACGTTCGAAATGGGCTTGCCCTACCGACTCAAAGAGCGGCGGTGGAAACCGCCATCGGGTACAAGAAAATCGGCATCCATGGCCTGGAGCCTGCTGACATCCAGACCATCTACAGCGCCATCAACACACACGCACAGACCTGGGACGGGGTCGAGCATCACGTCGTGCAACAAGGCATCGACCTGACCGCAGCGGCCAAACAGGTGCTCGGCACGGGCGACGAGATCATCTCGACGATCAAGGAAATGCCCATTCTGGAGCGGACCCGTACCAAGCTCGGAGATTTGACGGACCAACAGCTCAAGGAAATCACGTACAGCTCGGAAGACAAGGAGATTGCAGTCGCACTGGGCGACATTCTCGCGACGATGAAACAAGACATCGACGCACATCGTGAAAAAACCGTCAAGGTCAAGTCGCAGGTCTCCGACTTCAGGATCGCGTTAGTCGGCGGAAAACTGTCCAACGGCCAGGAGACGATTGGACTGGAACCCCAGGTCAAAGCAAAAAACAATCTGATGCGCCAGAACAATCTGTCTAAAACGACCGCTTTGCTCGAGGCGCAGATCAAAGAAAAAAACGATCGCATCGAGCAACTGAAAAAAGACTATGACAAGTACTTGGGTTTGTCCTTTAGTGGCGCGGCAGGCGGCATCATCGGGCTGGCGATTACGGGAGGAATCTTCGGTGCGAAAGCCGAGGCGGCACGCAAAGAAAAGAACGCCTTGTTAGACGAAGTACAAAAGCTCGAGTCTCAAGTCACCGGCAAAAAAGCCTTGCAAACGGCTATCGAAGCGCTGTCCCGATCGTTCAATGATCTGGGCACCCGCATGCTGGATGCGGAAATCGCCCTGAATCATCTGGACTATATGTGGCAATCGATGATGACACTGGTGGATAGTTCAGCGTCCGAATTCGCCCACATCAACGATGCCCAACGACTGACATCGTTCACGGCCAACTTCAAAAAAATCGTCGAACCCTGGCGCGACGTCCAGAGTTCGGCAGAGCAACTCGTCCACATCTTCGACGAGGCCATCGAGCAATACAAGAAGACCTACCAATAACGCCTATCGATTAAACAGGAGTCCATCATGTCTACCGTATCCATGATCGCGCCAAAGACGGCGAACCCGAACATCGACGTCCAAACCATGAGCCAGGCAGCCAAGAACATGGCGCGCCTGGCGGTATTTCGTTGCACCGAGCACGAGGCGTTGCGCAATAAAGCCATGCGAGCCGTTGCTAATGCGCAGGGAGTCAGTGAGCTGGCATGGCAATCGATCCCAAGGCTCACCACTTCACTGCGTGGCTTACGTGAACTCGAACACTTCGAAACCTTGCGCGACCTCGCTCAAGCGATGGGCGACAAATCGCTCAGCGCCAAAGACCGCGCCGACCTTCAATCGGAATACGACAATCTCTCGCACGAATTGGGCGACGCGTTCTCCCGAACATGCGAGCGTTTTTACGCAGAGGCCGAAAATCTAGACGCCAAAATACGAGATGTCCGCAACGTGTTATTGGCCCAACGCGCCAATGAGGCACTCGAGGACGAACGGGCCTCAATGAGCACCGCTAGACAGGAGATTTCCACCCAAAAAACCGAGCGTACCGAGCTGGAGGCGAAGCGCAAGAAGATCGTCGAAGCCTTAGATATCTTGCGGCAGCATAACGTCGCCGACATGTTCAAGGATTACATACCAGACGCCAAAAGTCTGGAAGGTATCGGCGTATCGGATCCAAAAATCGAAGCGGTGAAACAGTCGGTCGAAATCGTGAAAAAGATTTTGGGCAACGTCGGCGACGGCATTCGGTATATCGAGCTTGCCGATGCGCGTGGCGCCCTGGACGCCAAGATCGACACCGTCGATCGGGCGCTCGGCGAACTGCGCAAACGTCAAGCCGCTGGCGAACCTCGTCTGGCAGATCTCGAAGCGATCATGAAAATCGACGGCGAGGGCAAGACGGTGTTGAGCGAGGCCGAAAAATTGGAACGCACATGGCGGGTATTCGGCGACGAATTAGCCAGTGGATTAACCCCGGATGCATCTCAGAGCGCGCTACAAAAACCGCTTGCCCGCCAGCTCGCCTTTTTGGAGAATCTGGCCGAGCAGTATCGGGAGGCCATCGTCACTTGATCGAATCGGCAAAGCGCTAGAATGGCGGCCCAAGACATCGCCTTAGGTTTTTAGTATGCAACTCGACACTATTTGCGTGTACTGCGGCTCCAACCCCGGCAACGACCCGGTATACGCAGAGCAGGCGCGTGCATTGGGCCGCGAAATGGCCGCCCGGGGATTGGGGCTGGTCTATGGCGGCGCCCGGGTCGGCCTGATGGGGGTCGTCGCCGATACCGTCCTACACGCGGGCGGCACCGTCATCGGCGTCATTCCCCAATCGCTGGTCAACAAAGAGCTGGCGCACCCCAACCTGACCGAACTACACGTCGTTCAATCGATGCACGAGCGCAAGACCATGATGGCCGACCGCGCCAGCGCCTTCATCGCCATGCCGGGCGGTGTGGGCACGCTGGAAGAGATTTTCGAGACCTGGACCTGGGCCCAGCTGGGTTTTCATCAAAAACCTTGCGGGCTGTTCAACGTCGCGGGCTACTACGACCGGCTGGCCGAGTTTCTGGACCACACTGTCGCCAGCGCGTTTATGCAGCCGCAGCACCGTCAGATGCTGGCGGTGGACGACAACCCGGCGACGTTGCTGAATCATTTTGAGGCGTACCAGCCGCCCACAGTGTCGAAATGGATTGCGTCCTCGGCCAAGGCATGAGCCACGCATCGGACCCCAGGCCGCGCGTCGTCGCCTTCGACTTCGACGGCACCTTGGCCGACACCTATCCTTGGGTCGAGAGTGTGTTGGGCGAGGTTGCCCAGACGTTCGGCTTTCGCGCCCCCCTGACGCGCGAGCGCGATGCATTGCGGCGCCTCGATACCCGGGCCCTGCTACGCACGCTTGGCATTCCCTTATGGAAAGCACCGAGTATCGTCGCCGAGATGCGCCGTCGCATGCAATCGGCCGCGGGCGCCATCGCGCTGTTTCCAGGCATCGAATCGGCGGTCGATACGCTCGCGCAAGCTGGGCTGCGGCTGGCGGTGGTCAGTTCGAACGCCGAAGACAATGTGCGTCGCATCATCGGCCCCCAGCTGGAGAGCCGATTCGAGCTCTTCGACTGTGGCATTGACCTATTCGGTAAAGCAGCGCGTCTGCGCAGACTGGCGGGCCATTTCGATGTGCCGCTGCACGACGTGATGCTGATCGGCGATGAGGTGCGCGATATCGAAGCGGCCCGTCAGGCAGGCACTCGCGTAGGTGTAACGACGTGGGGATATTCGTCGATCGAACTTCTACTCGAACATCGTCCCGATGCCGTTTTCGAACATGCGGCCGACATTCCGACCAGGCTATTGACGCCCTAGCCCGCCGTGCCCGACCAGCTGCGGATAAATACATCTACGGGCTGGCGGCGTCCGCCCGGACGCTGAAGTTCCCGGACTCGCAGAACACCCTCGCCGCACGCCAAATCGATTCCAGCCTCGGATGCCGCCAAGACGGTTCCAGGCGCGGCATCGGTGCTGGCCGACACGCTGTCGGCGCGCCATATTTTGACCGGCTCGGCCAAGCCGGGCAGCACCGCCGTCGCACCGGGCACCGGGTCGAATGCGCGAATGCGGCGCGCCAACACGTCTGCCGATTGCGAAAAGTCGAGTACTGCTTCGCGCTTGTCCAGCTTGGCGGCATAGGTCACGCCCGTTGCAGGTTGAGGCGTGGCCGCCAGCCCAGCGCCTGCCAATTGCGCCAAGGCAGCAAGAATGGCTTCGGCACCCGACGCGGCAAGCACATCATGCAGGCTTGCACCGGTATCGTCGGGCCGGATCGGGACAATGGTGCGCAACAGCATGTCGCCCGTGTCCAAGCCCTCGTCCATCTGCATGATGGTGATGCCGGTTTCGGTATCGCCCGCTTCGATCGCCCGCTGAATGGGCGCTGCCCCGCGCCAGCGCGGCAGCAAACTGGCGTGAATGTTCAAGCAACCACGTAAAGCGCATTGCAGCGTCCAGGCGGGCAGAATCAGGCCATACGCCGCCACGACCAGAACATCCGGCGCGACCTCGGCCAACTGCGCCTGGGCATGCACGGCGTCCTCGCCATATTTGCCATCCAGACGCAAGCCGCGGGGCTGCGCCACGGCAATGCCCGCATCCAGCGCCGCTTGTTTTACAGGGCTGGGCATGCGCTTCATGCCACGGCCCGCAGGCCGATCGGGTTGAGTCATCACCAAGGGCACATCGTGCCCTGCTGCAAGCAGCGCTTCTAGCGCGCGTTGCGCGAAAACCGGCGTGCCCGCGAAAACGATACGCATCCTCGATGCCTCCCTCAGGCGCGCTGAGCTTCGCGCTCGGCCTTCTTGAGCTTGGTGCGGATGCGGTTCTGTTTGAGGTTCGAGAGGTACTCGACGAACACCTTGCCGTTCAAATGATCGATCTCATGCTGAATGCACACGGCCAGCAGGCCATCGGCGTGAATCTCGAACGCTTCGCCCTTCTCGTTCAAGGCCCGCACATTGACCTCGGCGGGCCGTTTGACCTCGTCGAAGATGCCAGGGATCGACAAACACCCTTCTTCATAGGTCTTGCACTCGGGCGAAGACCACGTGATTTCGGGATTGATGAACACCTGCAATTGATTGCCCTCTTCCGACACATCGATGGTGACGACGCGCTCGTGAACATCGACTTGCGTCGCAGCCAAACCAATGCCAGGCGCGGCATACATGGTCTCGGCCATATCGCGCACCAACTGGCGGATGCTGTCGTCGACGGTGACGACAGGCCGGGCCACTTTGTGCAAGCGTGGGTCCGGGTAACGAAGAATATCGAGGAGAGCCATGACGAAAAATCTGAGGAGAGGTCGCGCCGGTGTCAGACACAGCGTCGTACCGGAAGGCAAGGAGTTGGGGGCGCTTATGTAGCGCGCCATCGACTCGCGGCAAGCACTCATGATAATGGAATACGTAATACTTGACGAATGTGGGTCGGTGGATACCGGCTGGCGAATGCCGATCGATGAATGCCGACCGATAAGTGCGAGTTCGACCACGAACGGGTAAACCGTCAGCGTTAAGTGCGTCACAGGCATCGACGAACACAGACGGTTCTCGCGCATGCTTGAACCCATGCCCCTGCCCGATACGCTTTGCGCCACCGCCGCGTGGCTGCGCCTGATACTCACCCTAGGCCCTACGAGCCAGGCTCACGCCCTGCTCGACGATTTCGGCCATGCACCTGCCGTGTTCTGCGCTACGCCCGAGCGTATTCGGGCGCGCGTGCGAGCGCCTCTGGCCGATACGCTGGTGGCGCCGCCCACACCAGACATCTTGCGACAGATCGACCAGGCACTGGCGTGGTTGGCGCAAGCGGACCGCCATTTGATTACCTTAGCCGATCGTCGTTACCCCGGCGCATTGCGGGCGCAGGCCGGCGCGCCTTTCGCGCTTTACGTTGCCGGACAGCCAGATGTGCTGAATCGGCCGGGGCTGGCCATTGTCGGAACGCGTCGCCCGACCGTACTGGGCGCACGCGACGCTCACGACTACGCACAACGATTGGCCCAACTTGGATGGGTGGTCATCAGTGGCCTGGTGGTGGGTATCGATGCAGCGGCGCATGAAGGCGCGCTATCGGCTGGCACCTTGGGCGGCCAGACGATTGCGGTCATGGGTACGGGCTTGATGCACTGCTATCCATCCCGCCACGCCGATCTGGCACGCCGGATTCGGGAACACGGCGCTTTGGTGTCCGAGTTGCCGTTAAACGCGGGCGTGCGCCGCAACCATTTTCCTCGGCGCAACCGAATTGTCGCCGGACTGGCGCGCGGGGTGCTGATCGTCGAGGCATCGGTTCAAAGCGGCTCGCTCATCACGGCACGCTTGGCCGCCGACGCCGGGCGCGATGTGTTCGCCATGCCGGGATCGATCCATTCGCCCGTGGCACAGGGGTGCAATGGATTGATCCGCGATGGGGCCATCCTCGTATCGCAGTTAAGCGACATTACCGACGAGTATCCGGATTTATGCGGGCGGCCGGCATCGGTCTCGTCAATCTGCACTGGCGTCACCGTCGCGACCGTTGGTGCATCCCATTCGAGCCACCACGCAATCGCCGCAGATCCCACGATGCAAGCGGTTTGGGACGCGACGGGCTACACGGCAGTCGACATGGACGCCATCGTCATGCATACCGGCATGTCGATTGCCGACGTCGCCTATCAACTTACCCTGCTGGAGATGAACGATAAGGTGCTGCGCACGTCCGACGGTCGCTATGTTCGATCGTCGTCAGCGCCGAGATCGAGTACCGACTGACACTCGGCGCACAAGGTTCGTCACGAATGCTGCAGGTGCCCAGGCATCGAGCCCGGCCTTCTGCGCGATCGAGTCGTTTTCGTGTTTTGCAAAGGGGCGCTATCATCGTTCCCATTCCTACAAAACGACGATAGGGGACGAGACAATGCAGCTGCCCAATCAGGTCAAACTCGTTGAAGTATCGCCACGCGACGGTTTGCAAAACGAAGCCACCCCGATTTCTACGGACGTCAAGATCGAACTTGTGGATCGCCTAAGCGCTGCGGGATTTTCGAACATCGAAGCGGCTTCGTTCATCTCACCCAAATGGATACCGCAAATGGCCGATGGCGCTGCCGTCATGGCCGGCATTCGTCGTGCCCCGAACGTCGTCTACTCTGCCCTGACACCCAACATGAAGGGATTCGATGCGGCACTCGCCGCAAACGTGCAAGAGGTGGTGATCTTCGGGGCGGCCAGCGAGTCGTTCTCACAACGCAACATCAATTGCTCCATCGACGAATCCATCGCCCGGTTCGGTCCGGTGGCCGAAGCCGCTTTGGCCGCCGGGCTGCGGCTGCGAGGCAGCATCAGCTGTTCTTTGGGTTGCCCATACGAAGGCGACATCGCGCCTTCGGCCGTGGCGGCGGTCGCACGAAAATTCCAGGCTCTAGGCTGTCATGAGATCGACGTCGCAGACACGATAGGCACGGGCACGCCCTTGCGAGTGCAAACCGTCATGGCGGCGGTGACGCGACATGTCGATCCTGCTTGCGTGGCTGCGCACTTTCACGACACCTACGGTCAAGCGCTGGCCAACATTTTCGCGGCGTTGCAATGCGGAATTCGTATCGTCCACAGCTCGGTCGCCGGGCTGGGCGGTTGCCCCTACGCGCGCGGGGCGACAGGCAATGTCGCCACCGAAGACGTGCTGTATATGTTGCGTGGCTTGGACATCGACACCGGTATCGATTTCGACGCAGTGATCGACACGGGATTGTGGATGGCCGATATCCTGGCGAAATCACCGAGTCGAGTCGGCCGTGCGGTGGCAGCGAATCGCAGTCACTGAGCGCAGCCACTCATCTACACTAGCCCTCGAAGCCGCTCATCAAAGCCAGCCCTCGAAGTGCCAAATCGAAGCCGCTCATCAAAAAGTCATCCATCGACACCGCCGATCGACACCATCATGATTCTGCCATTCGCTGCTCCCTCACCCGAAGAACACGCGCGCTTTCTCGACGATCTGGCGCCGCTTCCCATCAGCGGCCCAGCCTGGCCCGGCTGGGTCAAAGCCATGGCGTGGTCGATCGTCGCGGTTTTGGCCATTCAAATCGCACGAGTGTTGGCGGTTCAACCCGGCTATGTCACCCAATCGACGATGGGTTTGATCGTGCTGTTCTGTTTCGTGGGTTTGGCGGTGGTGGCGTTCTATATGCAGCGTTCGGTGACGACCATCGACGAGCGCGGTTTGCGTCAGACCTGGATCGCTAAACGAGAGGTCGCTTGGGACGACATTCAGTTCGCCAAATTCGTGCCGCTGTTGTTATCGAAGCGGCTGGTGGTCTTTACCCGGCGAGGTCGGCCGCTGGTGTTTCAGGGCAGCACCCAAGCGCTACATATTGCATTCGCCAAGATATCTCTGGTCTATCGCAGCCGTAAGTAGCGCCCCACCTCAGTAAGGCGCGCAGCCCGATCACCGGATCGGCAAAGCGTACATCAGACCGCCATTCTTCCACTGCGCATTCAAACCGCGTTGAATCTTCAGCGGGCTGCCTTGACCGACGTTACGCTCGAAGCTCTCGCCGTAGTTGCCGACGTGCTTGACGATGCTGTAGGCCCATTTTTCATCCAGACCCAAATTCTTTCCCGCGCCCGGGATGACGCCCAGGATGCGTTGCACCTCGGGATTAGTGCTCTTGAGTTGATCGTCCACGTTCTGCGAAGTGATGCCGTACTCTTCCGCTGCGACCATGGCCGTCAAGGACCAGAAGACGATGTCCAACCACCGATCGTCGCCCTGACGAACGAAAGGCCCCAGGGGTTCTTTGGAAATGACTTCAGGCAGCACGACATAATCGTCGGGATTCGACATTCTCGAGGTCCGAATCGACGCCAAGCCCGATGCATCCGTACTGAACACATCGCAACGACCATTGGCGAAGGCGCTGACCACCTCGTCGAACGAATCGAACACCACCGGCTTGTAGGTGACATTATTGGCACGCGACCAATCGGCTAATGTGTTCTCGTTCGATGTGCCGGTTTGCAGGCAGATGGAAGCGTCCGCCAATTCTTTCGCGCTTTTCACACCCAGATCCTTGCGAACCAGAAAACCCTGGCCATCGTAGAAATTGATGCCGGCGTGGCTGATGCCCAGTCCGGCATCGCGCGCCTGAGTGACCGTGGTATTACGCGCCAATAGATCGACCTCGCCCGACTGCAGGGCGGTGAACCGCTGTTGCGCATTCAGTGGCACGATCTTGAACTTGGTGGCGTCGCCAAAGATCGCTGCGGCCACGGCCCGGCATATATCTACATCCAGCCCGCTCCATTTTCCTTTGGCGTCGGGCGCAGAGAATCCGGCAAAACCCGTGGTGGCACCGCAAATTACCTGGCCACGCTTTTTGACCTTTTCAAGCGTTGCCGCCTGGGCCACTCCGCCCGCTAGGGCACTCAAGGTCAAAGCGGCTAACCAGGTCTTCGCGTGCATGGCAATCTCCGGACAAAGGGCGTATACGAGCGCAGAGCTTAATGCGGGGCGAACCGCTCGCCAAATAGCCCGAACGGATTTCGATATTTCCTCCGGGAATATTACCCCCCATCAGCTGTCAACAAGCTTCCAACGCAGCATATGCCGAATCTCGACCGGCCTTAAGAAATGGGCCGGGCATCCTCGATCACCTTGCCATCCGATGGCAGCGTGCCCGGAGCGACGCAGACCACCTCGCCTCGCAGTTTGGTCACTTCCCGGACCGATTGTGAGATTTGTTCACTCAACCGTGCCGCGGCCTCGCCTTGAACCCGAACTTCTACCTTCAATACCATACGATCGGCACCCGCCTCGCTGCTGATCACCACACGTGATCGCAGCACCTCAGGGTGCCGACGGGCGATGTCGGCCACTTGCGACGGGTGTACGAACAAGCCTCGCACTTTTGCGGTCTGATCCGCCCGGCCCATCCACCCCCGGATTCGCGTGTTCGTCCGTCCGCACGGCGAGATGCCGGGCAGGACGGCGGACAGATCGCCCGTTCCGAAACGCAGCAAAGGATAATCCGGGTTGAGCGTCGTGACGACCACCTCGCCTACTTCGCCTTCGGGCACGGGATCGCCCGTGCCTGGCCGAACGATTTCGACAATGATGTCTTCGCCCAAAACGAGCCCCTCGCGCGCCGGCGTCTCGAATGCGATCAAGCCCAGGTCGGCGCTGCCATAGGCTTGGTAGCCGGCGATCCCTTTGTCGATCAGTGCATCGCGCAGCGCGGCGGGGAACGCCTCGCCCGAGACCAGGGCATGCCCCAGCGACAAGGAAACCCCCATCGTGTCGGCACGGTCCACCAGAATTTTGAGAAAGCTGGGCGTGCCCACATATCCGGCAGGGACCAGGTCGAGCATCGCCTGGACCTGCTGCTCGGTCTGGCCCGTCCCCCCGGGAAACACCGTGCAGCCTAGTGCGTGAGCCGCGGTTTCCATCATCGAGCCAGCAGGCGAGAAATGATAGGAGAAGCAGTTGTAGACCAACTGTCCAGGACGAAATCCCGCTGCGAACATCGCCCGCGCAAATCGCCAGTAATCCGGACGCCGACTTTCCGGTTCATAGATGGGGCCCGGTGAAGCGAACACCCGCGCAGCCTCCCCCCAGCCTATGGCCGAGAATCCGCCAAACGCGTCCATGAGCGCGGGTGGCGACGGCGCCTCGGGCGAGACGGCATCGCGCCTACTTCGCGCATCGGGCCGCTCGTGGCCTTCGGCTCGCACGGGCGATATCGAACGCCCACTACGTGCAGCCTGCTGCTGCGCCAGCAGTTCATGCTTTCTGACGACGGGAAGCGTCGCCAACGCGGCACGCGAATCGATCGAAGCCGGATCGTGCGTCTGCAACTGCTGCCTCAAGGCCGGTGCCCGCGTTCGAGCGCGCGCCAAGGCCAGAGGCAGGGCTGTCATCAGTGCGCGCTCGCGCGCCTCGGGCGCCTGCGTCTCGCGTTCGTCGTAGAACGGACCTTGGGCGCGGCCGTGCAACTTGCCGTTTTCTCGTGTCATGCCAACCACCGTTTGCGGCGACGATAGAACTTGGTGTCGCGAAAGCTGCGACGCGCGCCGCTGGATATGCCGAGATAAAACTCTTTGACGTCCTCGTTGCGTGCCAAGGCATCGGCCGTGCCGTCCATCATGACCCGACCGTTCTCCAGAATGTAACCGTAGTCGGCGTAGCGCAACGCCACATGGGTGTTTTGCTCGGCCAACAGAAAACTCACGCCCTCGCGCTGATTCAAGTCCCGCACGATCTCGAAGATTTCCTCGACGATGCGCGGGGCCAGTCCCATCGACGGTTCGTCCAGCAAGATCATGCGAGGATCGGCCATCAATGCCCGACCGATAGCGGTCATCTGTTGTTCGCCGCCAGAGGTATAGCCGGATTGGCTGCCCCGGCGCTGCTTCAATCGAGGAAAGTAGGCATACACCCGCTCTAACGCCACGGCGGTGTCGGCGCGATTCAAGCGCCGCGTATAAGCGCCTGTCAGCAGGTTTTCCTCTACCGTCAGATGCGCGAAGCAGTGCCGTCCCTCCATCACCTGAACCACCCCCCGCCTGACGAGATCGGATGGGGTCATGTGTTCGATGCGTTCGTCGCGCAAATGAATCTGGCCCTTGGTGACTTCGCCGCGCTCGCCGCGCAGTAAGTTGGAGATGGCCCGAAGCGTGGTTGTCTTACCCGCGCCATTGGCGCCCAGCAAGGCGACGATACTGCCCTCGGGAACTTTTAAAGACACGCCCTTGAGCACCAGAATGACGTGGTTGTAGATCACCTCGATGCCGTTGACATCGAGCAGCGTCGGCGCTTCGCGCGCCGGGCTGTCGTCGAGCGTCACGCCGGCCACGTCAGTGGATGACAGATTCATGAACCCCTCCTCGTTCAATGACGCATGTGTTGCGCACCTGCGCCGTGCCTGAGCACGTGAGGCTCAGGCACGATCTGGCCATCGCGCACTAGTTGCAGCTACGGGGCGTGATGTTCTTCTCTTTCGCGAATCGCGCGGATGTCTCTTTCACCAGAGGATCAAGCACGGCTTTATCGGCCTGATACCAGTCGGAGACGACCTTGAAAGCCGAACCGTCCCACTGCGCGATACGCGACCAGTCGTCGCCCATGTGATTGGCGCAGCTGGTTTTCACAGGACGCATGATCTCGTCGAAGCCCAGCTCTTTCAGGCGCTCGGCGCTCAGGTCGAGGTTCTCGAAACCCCAGCGCACCTGCTCGGGCGTCATGGCCTGCCCCTTGCCGAATTTCTCCTGCGCAGTGCGTATGGCTTCGACTTGAAGCATCGAGATCATCATCCCCCGGGTATGGGCGATGGTTCCAAGGGTCGATTTGCCGCTTGCATCGGCCCCCTGCCCTTTATCGTAGACGTGCTTCTTCAGGTCTTGATAGACACGTCCGGTGGCTGCGCTGTTGTGGATGGTGACGGTGTTGTAGCCTTTGGCCACTTGCCCTAGATCGCGCACATCGCCTTCCGACCCCGCCCACCAGATGGCGTACATCTTCTCGCGCGGGTAACCCACCGCCTGTGCTTCGCGAATGGCCGTCGGCGTCATGATGCCGGCGCTCCACAGCAGCACGTAATCGGGCCGCTGCTGGCGGATCTGCAACCACGTGGATTTTTGTTCGACGCCGGGCGCCGTGACGGGATACTGGATGAACTGGAAGCCATTCTGCTCGGCCCGCCGGGTCAGCAAGGCGATGGGCTCTTTGCCGTAGGGCGAGTCGTGATAGACCAGCGCGATCTTCTTGCCTTTCAGCTTATCGATTCCTCCTTCTTTCTTGGCGATGTCCTGGATCATCGTATCGGCCGCGGTCCAGTAGGTGCCCAACAGGGGGAAGTTCCATTCGAACACCGTGCCATCGACCGACTGCGACAAGCCATAGCCGACGGTCTCCACAGGCACTTTGTCCGCAGGCGCACGGTCGCTGACCGCAAAGGTGATGCCAGTGCTTTGCGTATCGAAGCCCGACGCACCGCCGCCCTGGCGCTTCATGCGCTCGTAGCACTCGACCCCGCGGTCGGTGGCGTAGGCGGTTTCGCATTCTTCGTAGGTAATATTCACGCCGTTCACTCCGCCGTCGCGCGCGTTGACCAACTTCAAATAATCCAACTTACCATCGGCCCAGGGGATGCCCAAGGGCGCGAAAGACCCGGTTCGATACACCAGCAAAGGCACGAACTGCTCGGCCGCTTGCGCGATGGGCGCGGCGGCGGCAAAAGCCCCAGCCACGGTCAGTCCAGCTGTCCAGCGTTTGATTGCGCGTGTCATTTCACTATCCTCAAAGTGTTAATGCGGGAACGGCCAGATACGCAACTTCTCTTTGGCAATACTCCAAAGCCGGGCCAGGCCATGCGGCTCGGCAATCAGGAAAAACACGATCAACGCGCCGAACACCATGTGCTCGATATGCACGACCGTATCGACGGCGATCGGCATACCCAACATGCGCGGAATGCTGTGCAAGGCCACCGGCACCAACACGATGAACGCCGCACCGAAAAAACTACCGACGATGGACCCGAGTCCACCGATGATCACCATGAACAGCAACTGAAACGAACGATTGAGATCGAATGCCAGCGGCTCCCACGATCCCAGATGGATGAAGCCCCACAAGGCACCGGCCACGCCCACGATGAACGAACTCACCGCGAAGGCCGTGAGCTTGGCGTATACCGGACGGATGCCGATCACAGCGGCCGCCACGTCCATGTCGCGCATGGCCATCCATTGGCGGCCCAAGGCCCCGCGCACGAGGTTCTTGGCCATCAGGGTGAAGACGATGACAAAGGCCAGCACGAACAGGTATTTCTGCACCGGCGTTTGAATTGGCAGGCCAAATGCCGTCAGCGCAGGCACCGCTACGTTGCCCGACGGCGAATAGTTGGTGAAGTACGGAATCCGCAAGAACGCCCAATCGACGAAAAACTGGGCGGCCAGGGTCGCCACTGCCAGGTATAAGCCGCGGATACGCAAGCTGGGGATACCGAAGATCACGCCGACCAGTGTGGCGAAAGCGCCACCTAATAGAATCTGCAAGACCAGCGGCATGCCCGGCAGTCGCACGCCCAGGTTCCAGGCGGCATAGGCACCCACTGCCATGAAAGCGCCTGTTCCCAACGATATCTGGCCGCAATAACCCACCAGGATATTCAAGCCGACGGCCGCCAGAGACAGGATCAAAAACGGGATGAGAATGGCACCCAGGTAATAGTCGCCCGCCATGAGCGGCACGCCCACGCACGCTACGACCAGCAACACCACCATGAACCAACGATCCTGCAGAATCGGGAAAATCTGCTGATCTGCCCGGTAGCTGGTCTTGAACTGGCCGTTCTCGCGGTAAAACATGCGCGCTCCCTGTCAAACCCGGTCGATGATGCGTTCGCCGAACAGCCCTTGTGGCCGGAACAGCAAGAACACCAACGCCAGCACATAGGCGAACCAGATCTCGATTCCCCCGCCCACCAGAGAACCCAGATAGACCTCTGAGAGCTTTTCACCGACGCCGATGATCAGACCGCCGATGATGGCGCCGGGAATGCTGGTCAATCCGCCCAGAATGACCACGGGCAAGGCCCGCAACGCGGCCGTGGACAGCGTGAACTGCACACCGAACTTCGATCCCCATATGATGCCCGCCACCAATGCGCACAGTCCGGCCACGCACCAGACGATCACCCAGATTCGATTCAGTGCAATGCCTACGGATTGCGCAGCCTGATGATCGTCGGCCACGGCCCGCAACGCGCGGCCGGTTGCCGTAAACTGAAAGAACACCGCGAGCGCGGCGACCAGCAAAGCCGCGACCACAGCTGCGGTCAAGTCTTCCAGACTGACGAGCACGCCGCCCTCGAAAAAACGCTCGAACGCGAACCAGGGATCCTTCGGCATGCCAACGTTGATGGCGTAGACGGAGCTGCCGAAACTGAACTGCCCCAGGCCGTCGAGGAAATAGCTGATGCCCAAGGTTGCCATCAGCAAAGTGGTGGCCTCTTGATTGACCAGATGCCGCAGCACGAAGCGCTCGATCGCATAGGCCAACGCAAACATCAATAACGCACTCAAACAGAACGCCAGCACGTTAGCCAGCAACAGACTCTCGAAGCCCAGCCAACGCGGCAACCATTCGGAAAACCGCGCCATCGACAAGGCGGCGACCAGCACCATCGCGCCCTGCGCGAAGTTGAACACCCCGGACGCTTTGAAGATCAGCACGAACCCCAGGCCGATCAAGGCATACAGCATGCCGCTCATCAGACCGCCGATCAGGGTTTCCAGAAAAAATCCCATGGCTCGTGTCTCCGTCAGGCCGTCACGCCCAGATAGGCGCGAATCACTTCTTCGTTGCCGCGCACCTCATCGGGGGCGCCGTCGCCGATCTTCTTGCCGTAATCCAGCACGACCACCCGGTCGGAAATGTCCATCACCACACCCATGTCGTGTTCGATCAGCACGATGGTGGTTCCGAACTCTTCGTTGACGTCCAGGATGTAGCGGCTCATGTCCTGCTTTTCTTCGATGTTCATGCCCGCCATCGGCTCGTCCAACAACAGCATGCGTGGCTCCATGGCCAGCGCGCGCCCCAAGTCCACACGCTTTTGCAGGCCATAAGGCAGCCGACCCACGGGCGTTTTGCGCCAGGCTTGGATCTCCAGAAAATCGATGATGTGCTCGACGAATTCCCGGTGCCGGTTTTCTTCGGCCAAAGCCGGGCCGATTCGGATGGCCTGCGCCAACAGGCCGCAGCGCATGCGCAGATTGCGTCCGGCCATGATGTTGTCCAATACGCTCATGCCTTTGAACAAAGCCAGGTTCTGGAAAGTGCGCGCAATACCCATCTCGGCGGCACGCCGGGGCGTCATGCGGTCGAATTGCTTGCCCGCGAAGCGGATACTGCCTTGCTGCGGCAGATAAACGCCATTGATCACGTTGAGCATGGAGCTCTTGCCCGCGCCGTTCGGACCGATGATGGCGCGAATCTCGTGCTCGCGCACATCGAAGGAAATATCGGTCAGCGCTTTCACCCCACCGAACGACAGCGAGATATTGGACATCTCCAGGATGACCTCGCCGATACGCGATTCGCGAGTGCGCATATCAGGCTGCCCTGGCAAGCGAGGGCGCCTGAGCGGCGTCCTCGATATGGATATCGGCTGCGATACTGCCGCTGCGGCCGTCCTCGAACTTCACTTCGGTCTCGATATACTGGTTCGGCCGACCGTCGAACATGGCCTCGACCAACACGCTGTACTTCTGCGCAATGAACGCCCGGCGAACCTTGCGCGTGCGAGTCAGCTCGTCATCGTCGGGATCGAGTTCTTTATGCAGAATCAGAAACCGGCGAATCTGCGACGCAGCCAGGCGCGGGTCGGTCGCCAGATCGGCGTTGACCTGCTGCACACAATCCAGGATCAAGGCATAAACATCGGGCTTGGTGGCCAGGTCGGCGTATCCGGCGTAGGGCATGCCGCGCCGCTCGGCCCAATTGCCAACCGCTTCCAGATCGATGTTGATGAACGCGCAGGCATAGTCGCGATCGTTGCCGAACGCCACGGCTTCTTTAATGTACGGGAAGAACTTGAGCTTGTTTTCGATGTATTTGGGTGCGAACAGATCGCCCTGCCGCAAGCGTCCGACGTCCTTGGCCCGATCGATGATCTTCAGTTGGCCATCGGTATCCAGATAACCCGCATCGCCCGTCATGAACCAGCCGTCGTCGGTGCGCGCCTCGGCCGTCGCGGCCGGATTGCGGTAGTAGGCTTTGAACAATCCCGGCGAGCGCACTTGTACTTCGCCATTGTCGGCGATACGGATATCGACGCCCGGGACGGGCGGCCCCACGGTATCGGCACGCACCTGACCGTCGGCTTGCACGCACACGAACACCGAGGTCTCGGTCGATCCATAAAGCTGTTTGAGGTTGATGCCTATCGACCGATAGAACACGAACAAATCCGGACCAATCGCCTCGCCCGCGGTATAGGCGACCCGCACCCGGCTCATGCCCAGGGCATTGCGCAAGGGCCCGTAGACCATCGCGTTACCCAGCGCATAGCGCAACCGATCCCAGGCCGACACCGACTCGCCATCCAGGATGCGAACCCCCACTCGTCGCGCCAGCCGCATGGCGGAGTGAAACATGGCCCGCTTCGGGCGACTGGCGTCTTCCATGCGAATCATCACTTGAGTGAGCAAGCCTTCCAGCACGCGAGGCGGCGCGAAGTAATAGGTCGGGCCGATATCACGCATGTCGATCGCCACCGTTTCGGGCGACTCGGGGTGGTTGACGGTGAACCCGCAGACCAGCAACTGCGTGTACGAGAACATGTTCTGCCCAATCCAGGCGGGCGGCAGATAGGCCAGCACATCCTCGCGATCGCTTAATTTTTCCATGCGAGCGACTGCCCTTGCCCGGTCGATCAGCGCCCGATGCGTCAGCACCACACCCTTGGGTTTGCCGGTCGTGCCCGAGGTATAGAACATCGCTGCGGTGTCCTCCGGCGTGACGGCGGCGCGCGCGACAGTCACATGCTGCGGCATATCGTGGGCGTGCTGTCCGCCGATTGCCAACAGTTGCTCGTAGTCGCACAGAATGGGGTCGTCGTAATGGCGCAAGCCACGCGGATCGTCGTACACCACCCGCATGAGATCCGGGCACTGATCGCGTATTTCCAGCAGCTTATCGACCTGCTCCTGGTTCTCGACCACGGCCACTCGCACCTGGGCGTCTTGCAGCACATAAACCATTTCTTGCGCCACGGCGTCCTGGTACAAAGGCACTGGAATAGCCCCCAGCATCTGGGCTGCCATCATGGCCATGTAAAGACGCGGGCGATTCTCGCCGACGATGGCAACGTGCATGCCGGGCGCAATACCTTGCGCGGCCAGCCCATGTGCGATCGATAATGCCTCGTCGGCCACTTGACGCCAGCTCAACGTCTGCCAGATACCCAGATCCTTCTCGCGGATGGCAGGGCGCAGCGGCCGGACGCGGGCGTGCAGCGCCAGCAAAGCCGGAAACGTCCAGACATCGGCATCCTCCGGCACGTGCGCCGTGGGCAGAGCATTCATCGTCATGTCTCCTCGTGCCGTGGTCAGTGGCGCTGGTCCACTGCCCGGCCTTGTTTTAACGGTGACGCAGGGCTTAAGGTATAAGATTCGCTGGCCCACAACTGTCATTACAACGACATTTGCTTCGTACCCAAGGGTATCTACGATCATGCTCGACACCGCGTCTTTGCATCAGTCCGCCGCCTGGTTCGAACTGCTCGATCCGTCCCAGCAAGGACGCGTTCGACAAGACGTGTCGGTGGTGCAGGTTCCAGGGGGTTCGATCGTCGAGCGCAAAGGACAGATGGCGCATAGTTGGATCGGTGTGTTGTCCGGCTTGATCAAAGTATCGGTAGGCACCGCCGATGGCCGCATGGCGTCGCTGACGGGTGTGCCCGCAGGCGGATGGATCGGCGAAGGCTCGCTCCTCAAGCGCGAGGCGCGCAAGTACGATGTCGTGGCATTGCGCGACAGCGCCATCGCCCGTATGCCCGCAGCCACCTTTGAATGGCTGCTGGACACCAGCATTCCTTTCAACCGCTATTTGCTGCATCAATTGAACGAGCGCGTAGCGCAGTTCATCGGCAAAGCCGAATACGACCGCCTGTTGGACCCGGATGCGCGGGTGGCACGGTGTCTGGCCGAACTGTTCAACCCCTTGCTGTATCCCGGCATGGGCATGAGGCTGGCCATTACGCAAGAAGAGATCGGCTATCTGGCGCGAGTCTCGCGCCAACGCGCCAACCAGGCCCTGCGCACTTTGGAGCGTGCGGGGCTGGTGGGCATCGAATACGGTGCAGTCCGGGTGCGCGACCTGGACGGGCTCAAGTGCTACGGTTCAGACGCTTCCAAATCGCCATGACGGTCTCGGCCTGGTTCAGCGTATAGAAGTGAATACCGGGCGCGCCGCCGTCGATCAACTTCTGAGTGAGCGCGGCCACGACATCGACACCAAAGGCTTTAATGGACGCACGGTCGTCGCCGAAGCCGGCAAGCCGCAGGCGGATCCAGCGCGGCACTTCCGCCCCGCACATATCCGAGAAGCGCAACAGCTGAGAATAATTGGTGATGGGCATGATGCCCGGCACGATGGGCACGGACACGCCTTTGGCCTGGGCTCTATCGACGAAATCGAAATAGGCGTCGGCGTTGAAAAAATACTGAGTGATGGCGGCATCGGCACCGGCATTCACCTTGTCGACGAAATGCAGCAAGTCTTGCCCGGGGCTGGGAGCCTGCGGGTGAGTTTCGGGATAGGCCGCCACCTCGATGTGAAACCAATCGCCGGTTTCTGCTCGAATGAATTGCACCAGTTCCGCGGCATAACGCAGCTCGCCCGCGCCGCCGCCCATACCGGAGGGCAGGTCGCCGCGCAACGCCACCACTCGCCTGACGCCCTGCGCTTTATACGCGAGCAGAATCTCGCGCAATTGTGCACGCGTAGCCCCCACGCAAGACAGGTGGGGCGCGGCGTCGCAGCCCATGTTGGCGAGCGTGCTGACGGTGTCGGCGGTGCCCTCGCGGGTCGAACCGCCTGCACCGAACGTCACACTGACGTACTTGGGATCGATGGCCAACATCTGTTTAGCCGCGCGCACCAGACGCTCTTGGGCGGCGATGTCACGCGGGGGAAAGAATTCCAGGCTGAACGCCGTTTTTTTATCAGTAGTCACGACAAGCTTGGCCTGGAAATCCAGACCCTCAAGAAACGATGCTGGCCAGCAGGCCGGAAATCAAGCTATACAACAGCGCACCCAGCACGGCCCACCAGAAACCCTCGACCTGAAAACCTTTCAGAACCGAACCGGCGAACCAGAACAACAGCGCGTTGAGCACGATCAGGAACAAACCTAAGGTGACGACCGTAATCGGCAACGTCAGCAGCACCAACAAAGGCTTGACCAAGGTGTTTAACAAGCCCAACACCAACGCAGCCAACAATGCCGAACCAAAACTGGCGACTGCGATGCCGGGCAAAATATAGGCCACGACCAGCAGGGCCACCGCGTTCAGAATCCAGACGAGCAGCAAGGTCAACATGACGATCTCCAAAGGGCGCACAGGCGGTCATCGCGCCCGCGATGACCTGTCCCTGATTGTGATGCAAGATCAATAGCGGTAGTGGTCGGCTTTGTAAGGACCTTCTACAGCGACGCTGATGTAGGCAGCCTGATTGGCCGACAAGGTCGTCAATTGGGCGCCCAACTTCTGCAAATGCAGGCGCGCGACCTTCTCGTCCAGATGCTTGGGCAGCACGAACACCTTGCCGCTTTCGTAGGCCTCGTTGCGCGTGAACAACTCGATTTGAGCGATGGTCTGGTTGGTGAACGACGACGACATCACGAACGACGGATGGCCGGTGGCGCAACCCAGGTTCACCAGACGGCCACGGGCCAACAGGATGATTCGCTTGCCGTCGGGGAAAATTACGTGATCGACTTGCGGCTTGATCTCTTCCCAGGTGCAGTCGGCCAGACCGGCGACGTCGATTTCGTTGTCGAAGTGACCGATGTTGCAGACAATGGCCTGGTCTTTCATGCGGGCCATGTGGTCGCGCGTGATGACGTTGTAGTTGCCGGTGGCGGTCACGAAGATGTCTGCCTTGTCGGCAGCCTCTTCCATAGTGACGACCTTGAAGCCTTCCATTGCAGCTTGCAAGGCGCAGATCGGATCGATCTCGGTCACCCACACTTGGGCGCGCAAAGCGACCAGTGCTTGAGCGCAACCCTTGCCCACGTCGCCGTAACCGGCCACGACAGCGATCTTGCCGGCCACCATCACGTCGGTGGCGCGCTTGATGCCGTCGATCAGGGATTCGCGGCAACCATACAGGTTGTCGAACTTCGACTTCGTGACCGAATCGTTGACGTTGATGGCTGCAAACGCCAGCTCGCCCTTCTGTGACATCTGATAGAGACGATGCACGCCCGTGGTGGTCTCTTCGGTCACGCCCTGGATTTGCGCCAGGCGAATCGAGTACCACTTGGGGTCTTGTGCCAATTGCTTCTTGATCGCGGCGAACAGGATGCGCTCTTCATCGCTACCCGGTTTGTCTAGCACCGAGATGTCCGATTCGGCCTTGGTGCCCAGGTGCAGCATCAGCGTGGCGTCGCCGCCATCGTCCAGAATCATGTTGGCGTGCTGACCGTTGGGCCATTCGAAGATCTTGTGGGTGTATTCCCAATACTGTTCCAGCGTCTCGCCCTTGATGGCGAAGACTGGCGTGCCATTGGCGGCGATGGCCGCTGCGGCATGATCCTGGGTCGAATAGATGTTGCACGATGCCCAGCGCACTTCGGCGCCCAGTGCTTCCAATGTCTGGATCAGCACGGCGGTCTGGATGGTCATGTGCAGGCTGCCGGCGATACGTGCGCCCTTCAGGGGCTGCGCGGCGGCATATTCTTCGCGCGTGGCCATCAGGCCCGGCATTTCGGTTTCGGCGATGGCGATTTCGCGGCGGCCCCACTCGGCCAGCGAGAGGTCGGCAACGATGTGATCGGTAAAGCTTTTGTCGGTAACGGTATTCATGCGGGTGGACTCCATAGGATCGGCGAGATCCAGTCGAGCGGAGCGACGAATGTGCCATCGCGCATGAAAAAAGCATGCGACGCCAAACACCGCCGAGCCGGGTAGACGACTGGGGTGAGCGCCGTTTGCTTCGCGCGCCAGCCCTAGGGGCGTGCACGAAGAAAATCGTCAACCTGAGCCTGGCGGCCTGCCCGGTGGGCCAGATCCGTCGCAACGCTCCTCAGGTGCGCAGATATTGTAATCGGTTGGGGAAGACCGTGGTAGCACTCGCGAAGAGTTCGCGCCTTAACTTTGACAATTCGCTAATGCTCGTTCACGCAGGTTGTGGATGTTCAGCTTCCGCCCCGGCATTTAGCCCGGATCAATTGAAAATTCCTTGAGCTTTAAACATCGCTCGTCAATGTAGGAACTCACCATGGAATGGCGATGCTTATCGACGCGATTCTCGACAATTCCGTTGCCAACCGTCAAGCAAAGCTAAGTTCAGTTATTGGGAGAAAAACATGCAAGACGTCACTATCGCTTCCACGACGATACTCGATGAAAGCCAGTTTACTTTGATCAAACCCGGCGCACTAAACAATCTTCAACACGTTCTATTTTAAAGCACTAAAACGCCCCCCCAGTGGGGGGCGTTTTTTTTCTTTTGAGGC
>CAMDNZ010000020.1 GCA_945903445.1 Bordetella parapertussis | reverse complement strand
TCCAGGAGTCAAAACAACTCGCTCTCGATAAACAGTTGAATCGGACAATGCCGACACCGTCTCCTTCTTTAGGCGCTTAATAGAGTTGTACTGTCAGATTAAATCGTGGCTAGGAAAAATGAAGGCGCAGACGAGATGGTCAATGCGGTGGAGGCGCTCAGCCCGTGGACGCTGTCGTGACCGTCACGCCACGAGCCACCGACAGGCAGGAGTACGAGTGCATGGCGCGCGGCTCGAACCTGGATGTCGTGTGCCACGCGTAGCGCGATCTCGACCGAAACCGTCGAATCGGTGCTCGATGCCTGTGCGCCCAGCCACAGGCCGTCAGGATCGTCGATCCGCATATCCCAGTGCCCGATGTACAGGTCATTGGGCAGTGTGTCGATGTCGCCCCAGTCGATGTCGTAGGCCAGGCGAATGTCGGTCAGCGACGCGGGGATAGGGCCGACGGTCGTATTGGCCATATTTAACGCACAGCGCTGCCGATTAAATTGCCAACTTAGTATGTCCGTCGATTCGCTTGTATCCAGCAAGGAGCACCCTCCGGCAGGCGTAGCCAATGCTGAAGCGAGCGCGTGTCGCGAAGCGGCGTCGCTCTCCGATGCAGCACCGGTCAGGCGCAAGCGCCCTTTGATTCCCGTGATCGTCAGTTTGACGCGTATCTGTCGGTGATTGCTGCCGGTCAACAGGACGTCCTGCGCATTGAAAGGCACGCCGATATGCAAGCCGCTGTCTTCGGTTTCGCTCGAACCGATGTTTGGAATGTGGATGCTCAGGCTGGGAAACGCGATCACGCCATAGCCGCCCGCGCGTTCGCCCGATGGCACTAAAAAGGCGGCGTAGTGTGCCGGGCCTTGATAGTTGCGAGAAATAAGGCTTGGATTGGCCCAGACCGATGCCGGCGCGAGCGCAGCCCACAGCGCACAACACAGCATCCAGCACGGTGCGAAAAAGCTTGCGTTCGGCGCGTGTCGGCTCATGAGGGTTCGTCCTGTTCAGACGCCAGGGCAGAGGGAGTAGGCGTGGCGGCGAGCTTATCCGGTGCTTCTGGATTCGCGCCCGCGCATACCAAGTCGCCCACCATCAATCCGTCGCTATCGCGTGTGTAGTTCGCCAGGTCGAGGGTGAGCGAGCAGGGTTCGCTGCGGCCCTGACGAATCGTGATGGTGGGGCGGCGATTGCTCATCTCCAACACGAAAAAGCCGTCACCTTCGCTGACGCTCGTGCCCGCATCGTTCAGGACGAACGCGCCGCGAACAGGTCGCCCTGCGTCATCGACCAGCCTGCCGATGACGGTCGTGGTTTGTGTGACCGCGACGAGGCCGTAGGCAACGCCGCCGTTATTCAAGTGATAAGCGAAATGATTGGGATGTATGCGTGCGGCCGGCGCATCGCGCCCTTCGAAATCGATCTGAACCGTGCCGGTTCGATAGGGTTTGACGGGGACGAAATTTCGCCCTACGCCTAACGGAACACTGCCGCCGTGGGTGTCGCGTGCGCGTAGACGCAAGTTCGGCAGGTCGCTATCGACGAATAAGATGACACCGCCGTCGGCACGCGAGGCCGATGCGCCGCTGATCGCTGCCGACTGCCCCCCGATTGCAAGTGTGCTTTCGATATTGGCGCCGCCACCGATCCTGCCTTCATAAGTGG
Organism: Bordetella parapertussis; assembly: GCA_945903445.1. GTDB lineage: Bacteria > Pseudomonadota > Gammaproteobacteria > Burkholderiales > Burkholderiaceae_B > Schauerella. The sequence goes on along the minus strand of CAMDNZ010000020.1, from coordinate 49,074 downwards.
AGCGTTGCACAAACGCGTTGCCGCGCGCCCATTGCGACTCGAATGTGCTGCGGCCCGTGCCTCCCAGACCATAGCGGTCAACCATTGCGGTTGCGCTGACCGAACGGAAGAACGCATGGTCGAGATCTTGAGTGACCTCGAAGGTGCCGTATTGATCGCGCCCACCATCGTTTGCGTTGCGCGAACCCATGGTCGCCCCAAAACGTCGGCCTTGCCGTGACAGCGACAGCGTGACGCCTAGTTCGATGCCGCGATTGCGGGCGACACGATAGTAGCCGCCGACAGGGCGATCGAACACCGATAGCCGCCATGTGGCGTGATGGCCGAACAGCGGGCGGCGATAGCGCAGTGTCATGTCCACGCCATTGCCCGTTCGATTGCGAGTGCGGTCACGGGTCAGACGCGTGGTCGATTCTATGAGGGAACCGAAACGCTGATTGAGTGTGATCGACGTGCTCCGAGTCGATGCGCTGCGTTGTCGATTGGTCCACGCACGCGAGTCTCGTCTATGAGAATAAAATGGTCGAGTGCCATCGTGAATGTCCTGATCGCGTCTGTCGAAATGGTCCCGACGATCGCGGCCACCGTGGTTATCGTCATGCCAGCTTTGACGGTGGTTGATCAACACGCTGCCGCTGGTATATCGCCACAGCATTTGAACGTCGGCGCCCAGTGTTCCAACATTGCTGCGGTACGCATTGCCGCTCAGGCTAAGGGTGTCCAGAGCTTGCCAGTCGGCCGAAATCGCCATCGATCGCCATCGACCCAATTGCTGGAAGGCGCTGCCTAGAATAACTCTGGGATGAGCCAGATAATTCATGGCAATGCCGCCACTCAATTGCCCATGGCTGCGCGCTTGGCGGCTGTCCAGGATTGCCCTCTGTTGACCCAGATAGACGTTGTAACGCCAGCGCTCGTCCGGGTCCCGCCAATTTGTCGGTTTGTGGATCAACGCCTGCTGAGTACTGGCGATTCGCCCGTCCTCGATCAATCGGATTTCCACCTCGTAGATGCCACCGGGCAGTCCGCGGGTATCCAAGGTTTGAAGACCCGTGGCGACGGGTTGGGTATCGATCATGACGCCGTCGCGAAAAATCTCGGCCACGCTTTGGCGGTTGGCCGTCACATAGACAGGGTACGCACTGGGCAGGTCGCTGCCGTTGTCCAACGCATCCGAGCTGCCGAGCATGATGCCAACGGTGGTATCTGTGTCGCCCAGGCGGCCGCGCGGCTGGCGCGACAGCCCGTAATGCTGAGGGGTGAACGCGCCAAGCCGAACATAGCGGCCTTCATATTCGCGTTGGCTATACAGACTTCTCAGCAGACGACGTCTTTGCGGGCTTGCGCGCTGGTTTCGATAAGCCGTCTGAGAAAGCTGATAGTCGGCTACGGTCGTCCATGAACCCAGACTTCCACGGGCTTCGAGATCGTAGCGCCCGGACGAGTCTTGCGCGTCGCCTGCGTTGACATTCAGACGGTTACGCAAAATAAGTCCGGTGCTGCCGCCTTCGGGCAAGGTGTAAAAACGCGATCGATTGTCATCGTGCTCGGCCTGACGTGTCACCAACGACAAGCGCGAGCTTTGCATGTCGTAGTGCATGGCTAGCAGATCGGCGCCGCAGTCGTCATTGCAGTCGCCCAGCGGACGAGGGCGGGATAAAAAATCGGCCCAGCGTTGACGTTCGGTGGACGCAATCGGACTGGCGTGGGTGTCGGTGAACGCGATGATCTGTACGGTGCCTTGTTGTGTCATCAGCACGCTGGCGTCGCCCAAGAACTGAGCATCGAGTTCGACTCTCATCAATAGCGGGACATCGAAAAAGTGAGCACGAAAATCTTCCGGCATACCTTCGGTCTGCTTGAGTAAATCGGCGACGCTATTGGTGCTTGCGAACGATAATTCGGCACAACCAAGCAGTATCGCAACAAGCGCCAAACGCGTGAAGATTGGCATAAGGGTAAACAGTGACGGTGAGTAGATGGCGCCGACGTACCGATGCATCGAGATGTACCGGTACGACAGAAGGGTTTACGGAAAACACCTGGCAATCAGGAATTAGCCCTGTGATGCAGCAGATACTTCGAACATCAGGGAAAGAGTGCCGTTATATGTTCCAGCAGGCGTGTCTTCTTTCTTGTCGTCTTCCACGGATACCTCGAAATTAATCGTTTTCGTGTTTTTAGCGTCTCCAGCGTTAGCCACGATAACGGCGTTTTCGGCGCTGAGGGTCTGAGCGCCGAATTTTGCTAGCATGGGGATGGTGACCGTGCTATTTGCGCCTTCCCCTGTGAGGAAGAATGCACTCGCGAGTTTCACCTCGATGGCTGCGTCGGGATGGGTGATATCGACTCTCAGGGGGTCACTGAATAGCGGATTACCGTTGTCAGTAGTGGCGGTCGTAGTGAACTTGCTTCGGTTGTCGGTGTGTGTGACTGTGAGACCGGGTGACGAAATCGTGGCCTCTAACGTGAAGTTGACCTCTTGTCTGGCTTGAGCCGAAACCCCCCCAGACATCAGGGTCGCCATCAAACCGACTACGGTCAGTGCTTTTTTCAACATATTGATAACTCCATTGTTGCTGTGAACGGATGGACACAGCGATGACAGGCCGCGGGTGTGTAGCGGCAACTACGGTGTGCGCCCAGTGGGCTGGACGTGTCGCACTTGAACTAAAACGTCACGGTTTTCGTGTCGGTGCCTTCGACCAGGGTGGCGCTATAGACACGTCCTGGGGTTTTTTCGATCGTGGCACTGCTACCCGGTAGCACTCGGCGGACGCTCTCGGCGGAGCACTGTTGACCTGAGGCATTGCAATCCCTTATCGCGGTCAGCGCGATAGTCGAGTTGCCCGCGTTGAGCAGCCGGAAGGCATCGGCCTCATCGGCGATGCGCGTGTCATAGCGTTCCGCCTCAGGCCGCACCACTACAATGGCGCCGAAGCCTGTCAACAGCGTCAATCCTGCCGAAAGAGAATCGGCATAGGCGGTGCGCTGCTCAGTGGTCAGTGCGAAGTCTTCGCCTTGCTGCGGCATGACTGGAACGAATCGAACCCGGTAGTAACGCTCGACGTCGCGTGGGCCCAATGTCAGCAGGCGAGTGGTCTGTGCGCTATTGACTGGAATGATCAGGCGGGCGGGGCTGGCAATGAGCCCGGCTTGTGTCGAGCCTTGTCTAAGCGTCATGGGCGGCATATCGCGTTCTATTGGTTTGCCGGCTTCGTACACGATCTCCTTGACTTCGATTCGAACGAAGGCGGTTGAAGTTCCCGAGTTGCTGACTCGTTTTAGCAGCGTGCGCGCGCTCGATTCGACAAACTCATGCATGTCGCCGATGCTGATTGCGGGCGCAGCGCGCGCAGTACAGGCGAGGGTGAGCAGAGCAACGATAAGAAGACCTTTGACCATTTTGGTAATCATCCCGATGTGACCGACGTTGCAAGACGTGCGAGCCTTCGAGATGGAAGTCTAAGAGTCGGTTTACGTTATGAAATGAAGGCCCCTAAAATGTCACGATTGGATGGAAGGGGCTGAAAATATGTAGTAAGAAAAACGCCGACGAAAAGTAATTCGTCGGCGTTTGGTGAGAAAGCAGGATTGTTGTATGAACTAGACAGGATCTATCGACTCCTCGCTTGAGTCCTCGCGTGGTTCGAACAGTACGACGAGGCTACCGGTGTAAGTCCCTGCGCGAGGTGCGGACGACGCAGTGCCGCCGGCCGAGATGTCGATTGACTTGATGGTGTTTACCAGTTCGCCGGCAGTAGCGACCGCGATGGCCGAGTCCATGCTCAACGATTCCAATCCGATCATTGCCATCATCGGCAGCACCTGGTCGCCGTTCGTCAGCTCGAATGCGCTGACGAGTTTGGCATCGATGGCCGCCATTCCACCCGTCATCTCGACCCGCAAAGGTTCGAATACCGGGTTGATCCCATCGGGCAGCGTTTCCTTGGATTCGATAACGCCGTCTTGCCCGGGTGCTTTCCATGCGCGAAACACAGGTGAGGCAATCACGGCTTGAAGTTCGAAGATGACTTCTTGTGGTGTATCTGCCGCCATGGGTGCGCCTGATATCAAGGCCAAGGCAAGACCTGCTGAGATCGTGGTTCTTTTGAACATGGTGTTTCTCCTTAGGGTTAAGCCATATGGGACTTGTTGAAAAAGACGATGGCGTTTGTTGCCATCGCTGTGACAGTCGAGCCATGACGACTATGGGTCGACCGTCGAACTGAGCTAGGGAGCCTCGGGAAGACGGGGTTCTAATAGGATGGTCAGATCGCCGTAGTAGTTGCCTGGGGGGGGACGCTTGTGAGCGATGCCTTTGGCGGTAAACGCAATGGTTTTGACGTGTTGACCCAGCTCGTCGGCATGTGCGACGAACAAGGGTTCGTATGTCTTCATGGGGTGACCCATTGTCACGACGATCATTGGGATCCGACTTGTGCCGTTATAAAGAACGGGGTCGCTTAACAGCCTCGCTTCGATATCCGAGCGACCGCCGTGTAAGTCGACTTTCAGTGCACCAAACCAAGGGTTGAAGTCATCCGGTTGATAGCGGTCGGCGACAATTCTGCCCGGTGGGTGATCGGCAGATCGTTTGGCCGAAAAAACGGGGATGCTGATCTGAACGCTCAGGTCAAAGACCACGGCTTGCTCGATCAAACGCTTATCCGGCGCGTGTTGTGCATTGGCCAGAATCGGTGCGGCGCTCGATACCATGGCTAAGGCGGCTCCAACGATGGCTGTTTTTATGCTGAGCATGGCTTGTCTCCGCCAAAGTGAGCGATCACAGTGCGCTGTGGGGTTCGAACAGGACGACGAACTGGCCGGTGTAATGGCCTGGCGGCGGTGTCGAAGTGGATTGGCCTGTGACCGAGAAAACCAGGGTTTTGACCCTGTTTTCGACCTCGTGTCGATGAGCGACATGCATCGGGATGGCGGGCGACATGGCCTGATTGCGTTTGATGAGAATCATCGGAATGCGATGTTCGCCGCTTTGTAGTGCGAAGTGTTCGACAAGCTGAGCCTGCACGTCGCCTTCTCCGCCCCACACATCGATTTTGAGTGTTTGTGCGTGCGGGTTTCCATTGTCCAGACGTTCGTCGATGACAACGGGGCCGGAGGGGTGTTCGGCAGAGCGGGCGGCTCGAAGCGGCGGCGCGCGCAGCTCGGCGCTTAAATCGAAGGTCAGTGAAACATCCGCGTTCGTGGCCCAGCTCGGGCCGGTTATTGTCGCCGCCATCAGACTTGCTACGATGATGAATAGTCTGTGCATGTGATTCTCCGGTGGTTCAAGGCAATGCATTCAAAACGCTAGAGGTCGATGGCGTTCGCCTTCGATTAGCGTGCTGCGATAGCTGCGTCCCGCCCGCTTTTGAATCGTGATCTGGCCGCCGGGTACGACGCGACGTAGACTGCCCGAAGAGCAAGCCCGGCCTGCCATGTCGCAGTCCATGAGATCGTCGAGCATGACCATCGTGTTGCCCGCATTGCGCACGCGATAGGTCTCCCGGCTGTCGTCCAGGCGTGTGTCGTAGACCGGTGTGGCGGGGCGGACGACCAAAATGGCGCCAAACGCGGCCATGAACGTCAGTGAAGCGGACATCTCGTCGGCGTACTGCTCGCGTTCTTCGTTCGTCAGCGCGAATGCATCGCTTTGTTGCGGGATGACGGGAATGAAGCGCACTCTGTAATAGCGCTCTGCATCGCGCGGTCCCATCGCCAGCAGGCGAGTGTGTTGTGTGCTTCCGGCGGGGATGATCATGCGCGCCGGGCTTGCGATTAGGGTGGCTTGCGGGCTGCTTCCATGGGGGGCCACGATAAGAACCGGCCGTTCGGCGGCTTGCGCCCCGTCGTAGGTGATCTCCACCAGTTCGACTCGTACGAATGCGGTGGATGTACCTGAGTTTTTGACGCCCTTGGTCAAGGTGCGTGCGTTTGCTTCGATGAATTCATACGTTTTGCCGATGCTGATAGAGGGTGCAGAGTGAACCACCGAGACCACAGTGGTGAGCACGAGCATGATCAGGTGTTTCATCATGAGCCACTCTTTTAATGAGTTTGCCAGAGGTGAAACTCATACTAGAGCGGCGTGAATGATGGTTGGTTGGGACCAATTGCGTCGTAACTATTAGTCTGAATCGACGGTTGTTTGACTGGTGCAGAGGGTGTCTGCGAACGGGGCGGAACACATCGAGTGCGGTGAAGGCACGCGACTTGCGGTTTTAAAATTTCTTCTCCAACACTCAAGGGGGTATTGCCATGTCGGATCACGTTTACAAGCAAATCGAGCTGGTCGGGTCATCTACAAAATCGTCGGACGACGCCATCGAACGCGCAATCGAGCGAGCCCACGCCACGCTCCGTCATATCGAGTGGTTTCAGGTCACTGAAACGCGGGGGCACGTCGTGGATGGCAAGGTTGCGCATTGGCAAGTTGGCTTGAAAATCGGTTTGAGGGTGGATGAGGTTTGAAGCGTGCCGCACGCGTGCCGCTCACAGGCTTTAAGGCATTGTTAAATAAGAAAATTACGGAGTTCGCTGGCAGCTATCCCAAGGCTTATCCACATTTCCTGGGGAAAACCCGTTGTAGCCGGGGGCGAATGTGGTGAGTGGCACCGGTTGAATAACGACTGTGGTGCCAGCATCCGATTCTGCCGATTACTGCTCCGAGCGTGCTCGCAATTCGCAAAGTATTGATAGCAATGTGAATTGTCGGATCATGCACTACCTGTGCCCAGGCTTATCCACAGTCTCGGTGAATATCTTTTCCTGGTCGTGTTGTGCAAAAGTCATCGCTGCTCATTTATTGATCATCGATGCATAAGGCATTGTCATAGAAGTGAATTTTTCGTCTGTCCTTATCCTGTCCTCAAACTTGTCCACATCTTGCGGGGACAACTGCGAGCCGAGGCGAGAAGCTGAAAAGACGAGAGTGTCGGGCTGGGTCGCAGGCACGCAGATCGGATTCGAGCTCACGAGGTGGCATGGCGAAACGGACCGCTGATGGGGCCCAGCGTCGATTGGCAAGTCGGAGCGGGTGTCGACCCGTCGTACGTGGTGGCCAGCGATCACGGCACCGCCGTGTCGCGGCTCATTTCCCCTCGAGGACTGTAAGTGAGCCGCTCTTCAAGCGCCAAGGCGAGTGACTCACGACAGTTTCATGGGTTATGAAGCAATAACGATGCCAGTTTCGACCAGTCGAACAGTGCCCCTTACGATCTAGTGCATGACCCCGATTTCCAATAGAAAGCGCCGCGATGGTGCGCCCGGCGAGTCGGTTATGCACTGTAAACCGCACCGAGTCGGTGCGGCCGATGACGATGCGATGCGTTCAACCGCTTATGCGCCGGCCGGACAGGATCGCGGTACACACCCCCCGCAACATGTCCACCTCGTCTTTGGTCAAAGCATTACGTCCGAACATATGACGCATGCGTGGCATCAGTTTTTTGGGATGCGCCGGGTCGAGAAACCCGATCTCGGTCAGTGCTTGCTGCCAGTGAATCAGAAAAGCTTCCGTGGCTTCGCCCGAGGCGGGTTCGGCCCCGCGCTCGCGTGCGTTTGTGGCCGGGGCTTGACGCTCGGGTTCCGTCGCAGCAGGCATCAAGGCGTAGCGCAACTCCCAGGCCGCCAACTGCAGCGCTTGCGCCACGTTCAAGGAGCTGTATTCGGGATTGGCAGGAATATGGCAGATGCGCTGGCACAAACCAATCTGCGCGTTGGTCAGACCGGCGCGCTCGGTGCCGAGCAGCACGGCTATCTGTCCGTCCGGGTAGTGCTCGAGATGCTCGCGTGCAACGCCCGCCGATTGCCGAATGTCGGCGGCCGGTGGCCCCAGATCGCGCGGACGTGCCGTTAAGGCGAAAGCCATCGTTACAGGCGCCAAGGCGTCCTCCAGACGATCGAATACCTGTGCGTGCTCAAGGATATCGGTCGCGCCGCTGGCCAGAGCCACCGCTTCGTCGCAAGTGAGCATGTCGGGGTAGCGCGGCTCGACTAGTACCAGTTGCGAAAACCCCATGGTTTTGATGGCCCGGGCGGCCGAACCCACGTTTCCAGGGTGGCTGGGTTGGACCATGACGAAGCGAACGTGTGAAAATGCGAGAGTCATTTAAAATGATCTGTTTAACCAATCTTTCGGCGTGCGTTGTGCGTGCCGGATTGCATTTGTACGGAATACTATGCACCCGATGCTTAACACCGCCATCAAGGCGGCCCGCCGCGCTGGCACGATCATGAACCGCGCGAGCATGGATCTGACCAAGGTCGGTGTCGAACGCAAGGGGCCGCGCGATTATGTCACGGATGTCGATCGCGCCTGCGAAGAAGCCATTGTCGACGCCCTGCGCACCGCCTATCCCGATCACGCCGTGCTGGGTGAGGAATTCGGTTTGCAAGGCCACGATACCGCCGAGTTTCAGTGGATCATCGATCCACTCGATGGCACCACCAACTTCATTCATGGTCTGCCTAACTATGCGGTTTCCATCGCATTGCTGCATCGTGAGCAAGTGACCCAGGCCGTCATTTACGATCCGTCCCGCAACGAACTGTTCACGGCCAGCCGAGGCGGTGGTGCGTTCTTGAACGACCGCCGTATCCGTGTCTCGGGACGCACCCGCTATCACGAAGCATTGCTGGGCGCACATTGGTCGGCGGCAGGCGAGGTTGAAGGTCGACGCTTCCGTAACATGGCCGAGGACAGCGCAGGCATCCGTCGCCTGGGCTCGTCGGTGTTGGATCTGGCCTATGTAGCTGCCGGACGGCTGGACGGTTTCTGCGGCGTGGGCTTAAAGCCCTGGGACGTGGCTGCGGGCAGCCTGTTGGTCTTGGAGGCGGGCGGTCTGGTTGCCGACTTCGAAGGCGAGCAGACCTGGATGGACGCCGGCAACGTGCTGGCGGCCACGCCGAAGATCTTCACCGGCATGCTGGCGCACCTGCAATAGCGCGACGCCTGATGCTCAAACGTCACAGGCGCTGGCCAAATCAGCGCCTGTGACGTTTTCGCTGTACGATTGACCGCTTCAAAACTGTTGGAGCACCTAATGGAGTGGCTGTCAGACCCATCTGCATGGGCCGGCTTGCTTACCCTTGTCGTCCTCGAAATCGTTCTTGGTATCGACAATCTGATCTTTATCGCCATCCTGGCGGACAAACTTCCCCCCTCCCAACGGGATCGTGCCCGCATCGTGGGGCTGTCGCTCGCGCTGTTGATGCGCCTGGGCTTGTTGTCTGTCATGTCCTGGCTGGTGACGTTACGTGAACCGTTGTTTCACGTCGCCTCCATGCCATTTTCCGGGCGCGACATCATTCTGCTCATCGGTGGTCTGTTTTTGCTGTTCAAAGGCACGATGGAGTTGCACGAGCGTGTGGAAGGTGGCTCCGAGCATTCGGGTTCGGGCATTCGTACCTATGCTTCGTTTGGCGTTATCGTCACCCAGATCGTGATCCTGGATGCCGTGTTCTCGCTGGATTCGGTCATCACGGCAGTCGGTATGGTCGAGCATCTGTCCATCATGATGATCGCAGTCACTGTGGCCATGGTCGTCATGCTGGTGGCGTCCAAGCCGCTGACGCGCTTCGTCAACGCCCATCCGACCGTGGTGGTGTTATGTCTGGGCTTCTTGTTGATGATCGGTTTCTCGCTGGTCGCCGAAGCGTTTGGCTTTCACGTGCCCAAACCGTACTTGTATGCGGCTATCGTGTTCTCGGTCGCTATCGAAACGCTCAATCAGCTCGCGCGTCGCAATCTGCTCAAGGTGGACGCGACGCGGCCCATGCGCGAGCGTACGGCCGAGCGGGTGCTCAGCATGTTGGGCAAGCGCGTACCCAAGGCGGCCGAAGAGAGCAGCAACGAAGCGGCGGTCGACCACGAGTTGCTGGCGGCATTCCGGCCCGAAGAGCGCAATATGGTCAGCGGTGTGCTGACGCTGGCCGACCGCTCGATCCTGTCGATCATGACGCCTCGAACTGAAGTGTCGTGGATCGACATCGACGCCGATGCCGCTGCCATCCGTCAGCAATTGAACGACGTGCCACACAGTTTCTTTCCGGTGTGCCGGGGCAGTTTCGACGAAATCGTGGGGGTGGGGCGCGCCAAGGACTTAGTGGCCGATCTGCTGATCGACGGCAAGATCAATGTCGAGCGTTTACGCGACCCCATCATCGTGCACGAGTCGATCGGCACGCTGCAACTGATGGAGACGCTCAAGCGCTCCAGCGGCCAGTTGGTGTTGGTGGCCGACGAGTTCGGTGCGATTGAAGGACTGGTCACGCCTATCGACGTGTTCGAAGCGATTGCCGGCGAGTTTCCGGACGAAGACGAAGTGCTGGATATCCAGGCCGACGGCGAATTGGCGTGGAAGATCGATGGCGCGGCCGATTTGCACCATGTCGCCCAGTTGTTGGATGCCGACGATCTGGTGCGCGAAGATCGCGACTACTCTACTTTGGCGGGATATCTGTTGGAGCGCTTCGGCCATCTGCCGCAGCCCGGCGATACCGTCGATGCCGAGTTCGACCACGCCAAGCTGCACTTCGAGGTGCTTGCCTTGGATGGTCGCCGTATCGCGTCGGTGCGGGTGCGTAAGGAACTGGTCGTGATGTTCGATCCGACGGCGGAAGACGCCGACAGTCGCGGCGACTGATGGCTCGATCCGGTTTTATTCTTTGACGAAGGTGGCAGGCAAGTGAACGAAGGTACGATATATCTACTCAAGGCTTTTTTCCTCGGATTGATCGAGGGCCTGACGGAGTTCGTTCCCGTCTCAAGCACTGCCCATCTGATCATTGTCGGCGACTGGATCGGATTCGTGTCCGATAACGGCAAAGTGTTCGAGGTCGTTATCCAGTTCGGCGCGATCCTGGCTGTAATGTGGGTGTTTCGCCAACGTCTGTGGCAGTTGATTCGCGGCACGTTGACGGGTCAGCCTGTCGAAGTGGCGTTCACCCGCAATCTATTGATCGCGTTTTTGCCTGCGGCGGTCATCGGGGCCATTTTCATCAGTGCGATCAAATCGGTGTTCTATCACCCGTCGGTCACCGTGTTTACCTTGATCATCGGCGGAGCGATCATGCTGTATGTCGAGCGTCGTTCGAGCCGGACGCCGACCGGCGGCGCACCCTATGCCGACGATACGGTGACCGAGCAGCGTGCTACGGCTCATAGTCTCGAAGCCATTACCTGGAAACAGGCGTTGGCCGTTGGTGCGGCACAATGTCTGGCGATGATTCCGGGCACCTCGCGCTCTGGTGCCACCATCATCGGCGGCATGATCGCCGGTATCCAGCGCAAGGTGGCGACCGAGTTTTCGTTTTTCCTGGCGATGCCCACCATGCTGGGCGCGGCGGTGTATGACGGCTATCGCAACATCGACGTGCTCACTCAAAGCCAGACTTGGGCCATCGCAGTAGGTTTTCTAGGCGCTTTTTTGAGTGCGCTGATCGTTGTGCGCATCGTGCTGAAATTCGTCTCCAACCATACCTACCGACCGTTCGCGTGGTATCGCATTGTGCTGGGTTTGGGGGTGGCGGCGTGGTTGTGGTTATAGGTGATAAGCCATCGCGACGGGTATCCTGGCCAACCGTTCGCGCGACTTATGGCGTTACTGGCTCAAATATCAAGGCCAAGGTGCCGCGGTAGGTACCAGGCGCTATTTCGTTACCGCTCAGGAACCGCTCGAACTTTGTTTTGAAGGTCACTTGGTGAATGCGCGATGCGACATCGCTTGCTCGGGCGACGGGTGTGGCCTCGTTATTACGGATGCGATGATTGCTTGACTCTTCATACACCGATAGGTGGAAATAGTTCGCCTTGCCATTCAAGTCGCGAGCGATGGTCGGGTTCATGCGAACTAAGGAAGCATATCCGTTTTGCTCCATGCGAACCTGGATGTCCGAGTTTCCGCCGCTCATATGGACTTTTAAGTGTTCGAATACAGGCATTCCGTTTTCATCGTAGCGGGTCGGTTGAACCGCAGCTTTTTGTGATGGGTCTACCCAAGCTGTGAAGGTCGCGGGGATGACTGTGGCGCTTAAGTCGAACTCGATGGCCTTTGGATTTGACAGGGCGCCCGCGAACGTGGGAAATGACGACATCGCTAGTAGCATTGCAAGGCAGTGACGGTGCTTAACTGGCATGGCTGCTTCCTAAATGCTCATGTCAATGCAGTCTAGTGCGCTGGCACCAGTCGGTGCATGGCAGGAGTGCGAGCGTTGAAATGAGCTTGCGACAGTCGATAGGTCGCGTTGTCGCGGGCTTCGATACACGCTGGGCTTGATTTCGGCAGTGTGGTCGTGGTGTCGGGTAGGCGACTCGCTTGTAGGTTCATTCCGCTTCGTAGACCGCCCGTCTGCAGGCTTCACTTCTTGCTTCTCTACTCCCGGTTGAACGTCGGTCAGGCGGCTGAAACCGGCTCGAATATCAGCGTAAGCTCACCTCTATACAAGCCAGGCTTGACCAAATGGAAGTTATTGTTTTGTACGTTTCCACGTTTGGCGGTAAACGATACGATATGTGATCGATTGACTAGTTCCTCTGCCTTGGCTACTTGGCGCGACAAAATCCCATGAAGTCGTACATCCACGCTATCAAAAACCTCGAGCATGAACCAGTCGTCCGTTTGTCCGCCGTCGAGAGCCATAAATATGGCTCGGTTGGCCGGATTACTTTGCCCCCCATGCTTGACCTGAATAGCCGAACTGCCGCCTTGCATTTCGACCTTGATGTTATGGAATACCGGGTAGCCCTGGGCATCAAAATCGTCGTTAACGAGCGTTTTATTCACTGCTTTCACGGTAAACGGTTTTGGCCCGACATTGGCGGTGAGGTCGAATGCTTTAGCGACGCTCGAATCAGCCGCCCAAACGCCTGTCGAAGTGACCAGGCAAGCTGCTACTACGGTTGACATGGATAGCGCTTTTTTCAACATAGACCGTCTCCTTGAGTATGACGCCTGGGTAGGATGAAACACATCAGCAGCTTGCTGACGTCAACGCTTCACTTTCACTGCTAACTGGGCTATCGCCAAAAGCAGCTGCGACGATCGAAGTTTATGTGAAAGAGTTTGTCGCATTTCACAGCAATTCAGCATTGTTTCTTTTAGCCTGATCGAGTTTGTCGGTACATGGGAAAAGCCGCAGGATGATTACGGAGTATTCCGTGGCCACCCTGCGGCTTTTCATTGCCAGCGTAAGAGGAGAACTAGGCGTGCGTCTCGGTAGGATCCAGATCGAAGCACTGGATGCCATCGCTATCGATCACCATCCATCCACCGCGAGGCGGTTTGGCATGGTCCAGATCCCAGTCGGGCAGCACCCAACGCTCGCGTTTCTTGCCGTCGATCAGCAGTACGTGGCGGTCTGGGCGGTGCGTGTGACCATGCACCATATAGGCCACGTTGGTCTGCTGGAAAGCGTGTCGCACCGCTTGCGGATTGACATCCATGATGCCGGCCGCTTTGTTTTGCGTGGCAGCCGTGCTTTCGCTACGGGCTTGGGCTGCGGCTTGCAGGCGCTCGGGAATCGACTTCGCCAGGAAAGCGGCTTGCCACTTCGGATCGCGCACCATCGCACGGAACTGCTGGTAGGCCGCATCGTCGGTGCAGTATTCGTCGCCGTGACTGAGCAAAACGGCGCCCGCATCGGTATGAACGATGACTTGATCGGGTAATAACTGTGCGCCGACCGCTTCGCAAAACGCCTGGCCCAACAGAAAATCGCGGTTGCCGCGGCCCAGCCACAGCGGCACCGAGGCCGCTGTTTTCTTCAAACCGTCGACCACTGCCGCTAACCAGGTTGGGGGCGTTTCGATCAGGTCGTCGCCGATCCAGGCGTCGAAAATATCGCCCGGCAGTACGATGGCCGAGGCCTCTCGCCGCGCAGTATCCAAAAGCGCCAAAAAAGCTTCGGTAGTGGCTGGCGCGGCCTGACCCAGATGGATATCCGAAGCCAGCCACACGCTGCCTGCCAGGTCGATCTTATTCAACGACCACCGCCTTTTCGATCACGATGTCCTCGACCTGAACGTTTTGGTGAAAGCCACTATTGGCGGTTTTCACGGTCTTCAGTTTGTCGATGACTTCGGTGCCTTCTGTAACCTTGCCAAATACGGCGTAGCCCCAACCGTTGGGCGTGGGCGAACTATGGTTCAGGAAGTCGTTATTGGCGACGTTCACGAAGAACTGCGCGGTGGCCGAATGCGGGTCTCTGGTACGTGCCATGGCGACAGTGTATTCGTCGTTCTTCAAACCATTGTTGGCTTCGTTCTGGATGGGTGCCTTGGTTTGCTTTTGTTTCAGACCGGGTTCGAACCCGCCGCCTTGAATCATGAAGCCATTGATCACACGGTGAAACACGGTGCCGTCGAAAAAGCCGTCTTTGACATAGGCAAGAAAGTTTTCGACCGTCTTGGGCGCTTTCTCGGCGTCCAGCGTAATGACGAAGCTGCCTTGATTGGTCTGGACGTTGATCTTGGGGTTCGTGCTCATGGAGGTTCCTTGTGTTGAAATTGCGGATGCAGCAAACGCGCCTGCGGGCGAGACGGCAAGGGCCATGAAGGCGGCACAGGCCGATCGGCGCAGCCAGGACGGAATAGGGCTGAACGATGTCATATCGTGTCTTAGGGTGCGGGCGCGAGAGCGTCCGGGCTGAGGGGCGGGAGTTGACGCGGCGTGCGTCCCGCTTCGCGGTACGAACGTTGCGACATCATCTGCTGAACGTCGGCCAGATTGCCGCGCGCAGTCGTGTCGCGCGGATTGGCCAACAAAGCACTTTCCAGCGCGCGCGAGGCACCGTTTAAGTCGCCCTGCGCCACGCGCAGCACGGCTAGATTATTCCAGGGCTCGGGCAACTCGGGGTATTGCGTGGTCAGCTCGGTGTAAATGCTTTCGGCCTCGGCTTGCCGGCCCAGCGCTGTCAGCAGGCGTGCGTGCTGAAATTGAAGCTGAACGTCGGTGCCGCCACCGCGCGGACCCTGACGTTCGAGCTCGGCCTGGCGCTTTTCCACCAGTGCTAGCGCTTCATCCAGACGGCGCGCTTCGATCAGCGTTTCGATACGATCGGTCACTTGAGAGGGCGTGGGATCTAATCGAGTATCGACATTCGGCTTGGCTTTTTCGAGCAGATCGGCCAAGGCCTGCCAGCCCCCGTCGGGTCGAGGATCGTCGAGCTTGGTGTCGGTGTAGCTGTGGTTTTGAAACAGGCCGCCGCCGGGGACGAGCTGGGCTGAGGCTTTTGGTGCCACAGACGTCCCAGCGGCCAATAATGCCAGGGCGAGCAGGGCGAAATGCAGCCTGCGCGGCGCGGTGTGGCGCGGGGCAGGGAGGCGATGCGATGCGTGATCCGGCATGGGTGATAGGCGAATTGTTATACTTCGAGACCGCCATTTTACCCCGATGCCCTCGACCCCGCCGTCATGCTTCAAATCTACAATACGTTGTCACGCGCCAAAGAACCGTTCGAACCGGTCGATCCCCGTCGGGTGCGTATGTACGTATGCGGCATGACCGTCTACGATTTCTGTCATCTGGGTCATGCCCGCATGCTGGTGGCTTTCGATGTCATTCAGCGCTGGTTGCGCGAGTCGGGCTATGGCGTCGAGTACGTCCGTAACATCACCGACATCGACGACAAGATCATCCGCCGGGCGGTGCAAACCAATAAGCGCTTGGGCGAGGTGACGGCGTTTTATATCGATGCCATGCATGCCGACGAGCGCGCCTTGGGGGTGGTCTCGCCCGATCGCGAGCCGCTGGCTACCGCGCATATCGGCGACATGCTGGGTTTGATCGACGAGCTCGAAAAAGTGGGTTTGGCCTATCGCGCCGACGACGGCGACGTGAATTATTCGGTGCGTAAGTTCGACGGCTACGGCAAATTGTCGGGCAAGTCGCTGGACGATCTGCGTGCTGGCGAGCGGGTGGCCGTAGCGTCGTCCAAACGCGATCCGCTGGATTTCGTGCTGTGGAAAGCCGCCAAGGAAGACGAACCGGACGACTCCAAGTGGTCCTCGCCCTACGGCCTGGGTCGGCCGGGCTGGCACATCGAGTGCTCGGCCATGAGCGAGGCGCTGCTGGGTTTGCCTTTGGACATCCATGGCGGTGGCCCCGACCTGAAATTTCCGCATCACGAGAACGAGATTGCGCAGTCCGAGGGCGCCTCGGGCAAAACCATGGCCAATGTGTGGATGCACTGTGGCCCCTTGATGGTCGATAGCGACAAGATGTCGAAATCGCTGAATAACTTTCGCACCATTCGCCAGACCGTGGCGGCAGGGGCTTTGAGCGCAGACTCGGCGCATTACGAGGTCAACGCGCGCGAAGCTGAAATGCTGCGTTTCTTCATTGCACGCAATCACTATCGTAGCGTCCAGAACTACGCGCCAGAAAACCTGAGCGATGCGCAAAGTGCGCTTGATCGCTTGTATCAGACCTTGTTGACGACGCCGGTCGATGGCGATGCTGTGCGAATCGACTGGTCGCAACCCGCCGCTCAAGCGTTCCGGTTGGCGATGGACGACGATTTCAACTCGTCCGGCGCGGTCGCCGCCTTGTTCGAGCTGGCCGCCGACGTCAACCGTGGCGCGGGGGTCGAAGCCGCCGCGCAATTGAAGGCATTAGCCGGCTTGCTCGGGCTGTTGCAGCATTCGCCCAAGGCTTATTTTCAGTGGCCCAGCCGGTATTCCGCCAGCGCGAGCTCGGGCGAGCAAGCGGCGTTGACGGCCGAGGACATCGACGCGTTGGTCGCGCAACGCACGCAGGCCAAGCTCGCCCGCGATTTCACAACTGCCGATCGTCTACGTGACGAATTGCGTACCGCAGGCGTCGAGCTCGACGACCGCGCAGGCGGTGTCACGCAATGGCGTCGCGCTTGATTCGGCGGCCTTGAACTCATGTCACAGCGTACGCCTACCGTTGTCAAACCTGCTTATTGGGAAGAGGCCGTCGCGCATTTGATGCGCGATCGCATTCTCAAAAAGCTCATCCCTCGGCATCCCGAGGCATGGCTGGCCAGCCCAAAACCGCCGTTTGTCACGCTGGCTCGGGCCGTGGTGGGTCAGCAAATTGCCACCAAGACGGCCGATGCGATATGGCAACGCTTTTTGGACGTTGCCGGGCGCACGCCGTCGCCAGCGGTCGTTCGCACTCTGACGGTGGCCGATTTACGGGCTGTCGGTCTGCCGATACGCAAAGCCGAGTACATTCTCGACTTGGCGCTGGCCTTCGACACCGGTCGCGTGCATCCGCAGCGTTGGGCCGAGATGGACGACGAGGATGTCGTGGCCGAATTGACGGCCATTCGCGGCATCGGTCGCTGGACGGCCGAAATGTTCCTTATTTTTAACCTGCAACGTCCTGATGTTCTGCCTCTGGACGATCCGGGCTTGCTTAAGGCGATATCGCTCCATTACTTTAGCGGCGAGCCCGTCTCTCGTTTCGAGGCGCGCGAAGTCTCGCATAGCTGGCAACCCTGGCGCACCGTCGCCACGTGGTATTTGTGGCGCAGTCTCGACCCGGTAGACGGGTAGGGCTGCTCTCTTAACGCCGCTTAAAGAAGTCATTAACGGAATCTACACCCCCATGCGTAATACCTTCCTGGAATTCGAACAGCCGCTGGCCGAGCTCGAGAACAAGATCGAGCAGTTGCGGTATGTGCAAGCCGATTCCGCGGTGGATATTTCCGACGAGATCGGCCGCCTGCAACAAAAGAGCCAGTCGCTGGCCAAAGATATCTACGGCAAGCTGACGCCTTATCAGACGACCTTGGTGGCGCGCCATCCGCAGCGCCCGTACACCATGGACTACGTGCGTGAAATGTTCACCGACTTCCATGAATTGCACGGCGACCGCATGTATGCCGACGACCAGTCCATCGTGGGCGGTCTGGCGCGTTTCAATGGCGCGGCCTGCATGGTCATCGGTCATCAGAAAGGGCGCGACACCAAAGAGCGCGCCATGCGCAATTTCGGCATGCCTCGCCCGGAAGGCTATCGCAAGGCCCTGCGGCTGATGCGTCTGGCCGAAAAATTCGATCTGCCGGTGTTCACCTTCGTCGATACGCCGGGTGCCTATCCCGGCATCGGCGCGGAAGAGCGCAATCAGTCCGAAGCCATCGGCCACAACATCTATGCCATGGCCGAACTGAAGGTGCCCATTATCACCACCATCATCGGCGAGGGTGGTTCGGGCGGCGCGTTGGCGATTGCCGTGGCCAATACCGTGCTGATGCTCCAATACGCGACCTACGCGGTGATTTCGCCCGAGGGGTGTGCGTCGATTCTGTGGCGTAGCGCCGACAAGGCATCCGAGGCGGCCGAGCAGTTGGGTATTACCGCGCCGCGTCTTAAGGATTTGGGCTTGGTGGATCGGGTGATCAGCGAGCCGGTGGGCGGCGCGCACCGCGACCCGACCGTCATGGCGCGTCTGTTGCGCCGTGCCTTGGCCGATGCCTTACGTCAGGTGACCGGCTTGAGCAAAGAGCAACTGGTCAATCAGCGCGTCGAACGCCTGTTGTCCTACGGCCGTTTCCAGGATTCGGCCAAGTAAGCCGAACGGGCTCGAGTGCTCGAACTTGCCCGTGTGTGCCGCCCGGTGAAATGCCATGACTGCTGACGGCGAATCGAAGGCGGTCGCTTCGGGCGCGAATGAAGTGCTTTGTTCGCCGATCAGGGCCGCGTGGCCTGTAAGCAATGCGGGTTCGCTTCGTGCTGGCTCGGTTCGGTCTGATGTGGTTGCCGTCGCCCTGAGCGGCGGTGCCGATTCGGCCATGCTGGCCGTGGCGCTGGACCGTGTCGCTCGTGAGCGCGGCGTCCCACTCATCCTGTTTCATGTGCATCACGGCTTGTTAGCCGAGGCCGACGGCTGGGCACTGCACGTTCAGGCGCTAGCGCGCTTATTGGGCAGGCCGGTGGAAATCCTGCATGCCAAGGTGGGCGATCTGGCCGGGCGGGGCATGGAGGCTGCGGCGCGGGACGCGCGTTATTCGGCTTTGTTGGATGCCGCGGCGACGCATGGCGTCGGTACCATCTGGCTGGCCCATCATCGCGACGATCAGGCCGAAACAGTGCTGTTGCGTTTGTTGCGAGGGGCAGGGGTGGCTGGCCTAGCCGCGATGCGAACGACCTTCGAGCGCGGCGAAGTGACATTCGTGCGACCGTGGCTGGATCTTAGCCGGGCGGATATTCTGGCCGCCGCCACCGAGTATTCACGCGAGACGGGTTGGCAGCCTGTGATCGATCCTAGCAATCTAGACCCACGCTATACCCGGGCAGCGGTTCGCACGGCATTGATGCCTGCCTTGAATGCGCGCTGGCCGGGCTGGCAAGAAACGCTGGTGCGCCATGCCCGGCAAGCAGAAGAGGCGCAAGCCATTCTCGACGAGGTGGCGGCGCAGGATCTGGCTGCGCTGATCGCAGCCGCAGCTTCGAACGCCGATGTGCCGCCCAGTGCGTCGGCATCCTTGCGTCGGGGGGCCGTTAGCGTCGCTTTGATCGGCGATGCCGCCCGCGCCCGATCGGCAGGCACCGTTGGTCGCGCCATGGGCGGTGCGATAGGGCCGCGCCTGGGGTTGGCCGCATGGCGGGAGTTGTCGCCCGCACGTCAGCGTAATGTATTGCGCCATTGGCTGGGCGTATTGGGCGAGCAGATGCCGTCGGCGGCCCGCCTGGCAGATTTACAGCGTCAACTGACTCAATTGCATAGCCTGGGTCATGACCGGTCGTTGACCGTCAATCATGGGCGTTTGCGTATTCGCTGCGTACGTGGTGTGGTGTTTGCCGAAATGCGTCCGCCTGCGAGGTAGGTTTGACGGTCGTTATGGCGCGTGGCCGACATGCCATTTGCATCATCCCCCAGGCTCGGGTATAGAATAGTGCGCTTTGCCTGCTGCGCCCTGCGGCGGGCCTCCAGCCAGAGTACGAGATGTCCCTAATCGTTCATAAGTATGGCGGCACGTCGATGGGTTCCATCGAGCGCATTCGCAATGTGGCGCGCCGCGTCGCCAAATGGCATGCTGCCGGCCACCAGATCGTGGTCGTTCCATCTGCCATGTCAGGCGAGACCAATCGTCTTCTGGGCTTGGCCCGGGACATCGATGCGCACCCCGACGGACGCGAACTGGATATGTTGGCCGCCACGGGCGAACAAGCCAGCAGCGCGCTGTTGGCCATCGCTTTGCTAAAAGAGGGTGTGCAGGCGCGCAGCTATGCGGGCTGGCAAGTGCCTATCCGCACCGACTCGTCATTCACCAAAGCGCGTATCACCTCGATCGACGATGCCCGGATCAAGGCCGATCTGGACGCGGGTCGCGTCGTCGTCGTAACCGGTTTCCAGGGCGTCGATGACGATGGCCACATCACCACGCTGGGTCGTGGCGGTTCGGACACCTCGGCGGTGGCCGTTGCCGCTGCAATCGGTGCAAAAGAATGTCTGATTTTCACCGACGTCGATGGTGTGTACACCACCGACCCCCGTGTGGTGCCCGAGGCGCGCCGCATGTCGGTGGTGTCGTTTGAAGAGATGCTTGAGATGGCATCCTTGGGCTCCAAGGTGCTGCAAATCCGTTCGGTTGAATTCGCTGGCAAATATCGCGTGCCGACCCGCGTGCTGTCCTCGCTGACCGACCCCCTTATTGCGCTCGAAGAAGAAATGCGTTCGGGCACGCTGATTACTTTTGAGGAAGACGAAAAAATGGAAGCTGCCGTCGTATCGGGCATCGCCTTCAGTCGCGACGAAGCCAAGATCACCTTGCTGGCCGTGCCGGACACGCCGGGAATCGCCTATTCGATCCTGGGTCCGGTTGCCGCCGCCAACATCGACGTCGATATGATTTTGCAGAACCAATCGGTCGCAGGCACGACGGACTTTTCGTTTACGGTGACGCGCAACGAGTTCCAGCGCACGATAGACGTTCTGCGACGTGAAGTCGTCCCGGCGGTGAAGGCTCGCGAATTGGTGACGGACGAGAAGGTGGCTAAGGTGTCGATCGTCGGCATCGGCATGCGTTCGCACGTGGGTGTGGCCAGCCTGATGTTCGAGACGCTGGCCAAGGACAACATCAACATTCAGATGATCAGCACCAGCGAAATTAAGACCTCGGTAATCATCGACGACAAGTACATGGAACTGGCCGTGCGTGCTTTGCACAAGGCATTTGGTTTGGACCTGGCACCCGGCGAAAAGGCGTGATCGAATTCTGGGTTTCGAGCATGATGAGCGACAAAAAATCATGCTAGAATCTTGAATTCCTCGGAGACGTGGCCGAGTGGTTGAAGGTACTCCCCTGCTAAGGGAGCATGCGGCTTAAAACTGCATCGAGGGTTCGAATCCCTCCGTCTCCGCCAGAGGATTTATAAAAAAAAGCCCTGATTATTCAGGGCTTTTTCTTTTCCGTTTAAATTCCACTGCGGTTCTACTGCGGAATTCGCATTTATCGATCTATTCACTGCATCGATGTTTCGTCTTCCCTATACCCACGCTTTACTGACGCATGCCGATCGCCAAGCGGTTGAAGGCGCTCATCAGCGCGATGGCGAAGCTCAGGTCGGCGATTTCCGCGTCGCTGAAATGCCCCTTGAGCGGTTCGAAATCCTCATCGGGCGCGTGGTGGCCCGCCACGTCCACTAGCGATTCCGTCCAGGCCAGAGCCAAGCGCTCGCGTTCGCTGAAATGCGCGCTCACGCGCCACCCTGCCACGCTATCCAACTTCGCATCCGGCATGCCACCGGCGCGCAGGGCCGCCGCGTGCATCTCCAGGCAGAAGGCGCAGCCATTGATTTGCGAAACCCGCAGATAGACCAGATCGATCAACTGTTTGCCAAGGCTGCTCTTGTCCAGGGCTTTCTTGGTAAGGCCGAGTCCCTGGTAGGCTTCAGGCGAGAGGGTCTGGTAAGGCAAGCGAAGTGTGGTCATAAAAGATTTCCGGTAAAAGGTGAAGGAACGAGAAATGAAATCAGCGCATGGCGTGTTTGAGTCAATGCTTCAATGGTCGGGGAAAGCCCTGGCAAGTACACGAACTGCACGGTTTGGATATCTATGGCAGACAAAGCGTGGTCACATAAAGGCCGTGGCCGAGGGCGCCGCAATGGTTCGAAGCCACCAACACCTGCTGCATGCCGAGAGAGTCGTGGCCGGCAGGGCTGCATTCCAGGAAAAAAGTCGATTCATGGTTCGTCGTGCCTATAGCACTTGGCTGAAATGCAGGCCTTTGGACAATAGGCCCTGACGAAAATAGAAGCGTTGCGCCAGGGCATTGCCCAAAGCGGTATCGAGCACCAGATGGGCACAGTCTTGCTGCTGTGCTTTTTCACGCAGCACCTCGATCAGCATGCCGCCTAGGCCCTGGCGACGGGCAGTTGCGACGGCTACCAGATCATCGACGTAGAGGAATCGTCCATACAGCAGGTTTTCCTGGACGCGGTAGCCTGCCAACCCCATGACCCGATCGCCCCGCCATGCGGCCAGCAGACGATAGCCTTGCTCAGCTTGGCGGCGGGCCTGCACAGCGAATGCGGCCGCATTGGGAAGATGGGGCCGCAATTCGTGCATGAGGTCGAAACAGGCCAAGTAGTCCTGATGGCTGTCAATAAGGCTCAATCGAAAGGTGCTCACGTCGATTTCCTTGTCATAAAGCCTGTACTTTAGGAAAATCATGACCCAGTAGGAAGATGCAAGAATTGAATAAATAAATAGGACATGAGGCATGGACATGCAGCAGTTCAAGCCAATCCGAGAGCACGATGCGCCGATTTATTTGCAGTTGTATCGACGCTATCGGGACGCGATTGCCGCCGGAAAACTCCAGCCCGGCGATCGAGTGCCCTCCGTGCGCAGTCTCGCTAGTGAACTGAACCTGGCACGCGGCACGGTCGAAATGGCCTATCAGATGCTGACCAGTGAGGGCTATTTCCTGGCACGCGGCCCAGCCGGCACCGTCGTCTCGCCCCGGCTGGAAAACCTGGGCGAGTTAGGGTACGGCTTCGCGTCCGGTTCCCCCGCGCCGCCACTGTCACGCCAGCAGACCGAGGCCGGTCAGGTACGACCTTTCCAGCTCGGCTTGCCGGCGCTGGATGCGTTTCCGCGCAAGACCTGGACGCGCTTAGCCGGCCACAACTTGCGCACTCTGGATACGACGGCCATGACCTGCCCCGACCCACTGGGCCATGAACCGTTACGTCGCGCCATCGCCGCCTATCTCGGCATCTCGCGTGGCATCGCCTGCACGCACGAGCAGGTGTTCGTCACCGCCGGCTACCGGGGCGCTTTAGAGCTGGTGTGCCGCACGCTGCTGCGATCTGGCGATGTCGGATGGTACGAAGACCCCGGCTACATCTTCGCCCGCCAGTTACTCGAGCGCGCGGGTATGCGTCTGGAGCCGGTGCCCGTGGATACGGAAGGCCTGAACGTGGATATCGGCCAACAGCGGGCCGCCAAGGCGCGTTTCGCGGTGGTGACACCTACGCACCAGAGTCCCATGGGGATGGCATTGTCTCTGCCCCGCCGGCTGCAACTGCTGGACTGGGCCAGTCACTGCCAGGCATGGATCATCGAGGACGACTACGACAGCGAATTCCGCTACCACGGCCGGCCGCTACCCGCACTAAAAAGCCTGGATCGTGACGGGTGCGTGCTTTACACCGGCACCTTCAGCAAGGTGCTGTTTCCTGGCCTGCGCCTAGCCTATCTGGTCGTACCCGAAGCGCAGATCGAACAGTTCAGGGACATGGCGAATCACCTTTGCGGCCCTGGCTCGATACTGCCCCAGGCAACGGTGGCCGATTTCATGGCGCAAGGCCACTTTGCTCGGCACCTGCGCAGGATGCGCTCACTGTATGCGACCCGGCGCGGCTATCTGGTTGATGCCCTCTTGCAGGCGTTCGGCTCGCACTTGCACGTCCAGCCGCAGGCCGGCGGCATTCATGTGTTGGCTCATCTGAATACTCGGCAAAACGACAAGGTCCTGGCGCAGGCAGCCCAGTCCCACGGTCTGGCCGTTCATGCCTTGAACGACTGGCGAATGCGAAGGTCTCAGCAGGGCGGTTTGTTGATGGGGTTTGCAGGCTTCATTACCGATGAACAGGCGGCGGCATCAGTTCAGCATCTGAGAACAGTACTGACAGCATGCTAGTCGAGCCGATGTACAGATGCCTTCAAAAGGGCACACCGACTTTCATTTTTATTTTGGAAAAAAACAGTTCGCCAGCTCAGGGAAAATACGGATTTTCTATGCTCTACACTATCTCTGGCTTTCGCACTGAATCGCCAGCAAGATAAACCGCCTGACAAAAGACACTTTCAGGTGGTCGTCGCTGCATGGGTTGATAGTGCCTTCGAAGGGCTGAATGTGTTTGGCATTTGGTAGTGTCTCCTCGCCGCCTTGCATCCCCTTCAGATTTGCGCAGACGCTTTCTTTGTGGGTCCGGGGTGGCGTTGGCATAATACCCTCAATCTCTCGAGGTCTGCGTCAGATCAAGGATGCGCCACTTGGCAATGCAAAACGCTCTTGCTCAAATGGAAGGAACTATGAGTCAGGAGATAGCAGGTCTATTGCTAGCGTTTTCCATAGTGATGTCACCCATGGTTATTGCTGCGTCTTTTGGTTGAGATTTCATGCCTAGCTTCACTTGGCTAGCTGAATCGACCGTACTTTTGAATTTAGATTAATATTGTTATGGGTGGTAGACAGTCCAGGAAAGCCCTCTAGAGCCGGACATCTGTGAATCGCGCCCCCCAAGTTGGACTCCAACCTAACTTTTGAGGTGTTTTTCATTGAGGAGTACGACGAGCGGTTCACGCTAAAAGTCGTACAGCCTTATCTGTCTGGGTTTGGTTCCAGGACGGTAGGTCAATTGATCCGTACGAGTTTTCAAATTCCTCCGTCTCCGCCAGAGGATTTATAAAAGCCCTGATTATTCAGGGCTTTTCCTTTGCGCGAACTATTTTCATGTCCCAAATTCAGGACATGCCGCTCTCGAGTCATATTATTTAGTCGTGCCTGCGGCCGGCGTGTTTTTGCGATCACTGGAATTGTCGACGGCCTTATCCAGAATCTTGCCTTTCGCAAGATGGGCTTCCAAGGCAGGCAAGGTCTTGGCAGCGAATGCCTTGATGTCCGCGTCCTTGGCATCTTTCGACGCGTCCTTAAACGCGTCCACAGCATTCTGGTGTGCATCGACAGCAACCTCTTCGGCATACTCGTCGTCGAAATCGTGACCCGATTTCTTGTTCAGGCTATCCATGGTGTCTTTGCGGTCGCCCGTCAATGCCGTGGGCAAAGCGAAGTTTTTCGACTTGGCCAGTGACTTCAATTCGGCGTCCACTTTAGTGTGGTCGTCCACCATCATCTTGGCGAACGCCTTGACGTCGGGGTGCTGGGCTTTTTGAGCGGCCAGCTTGCTGGCCTCGATTTCCAGCATGCTGCTTTCAGCGGCAGTGCGCAGGAATTTTTGATCGTCTTTCGCCAGCTCGGCTGCGCTGGCGCCACCCGCGAAAGCCATCGATACAGCCAGGCCAGCAAGCGAAAGTTTCCATGTGCTCATGATCCATCTCCTCGGTTTAGGTCAAATCCCGAACGCAACTGCCGTGCCAGACGAGCCACGCCCGATCCATCGATCAGTCGTAAAATTTTGACATGTATTTTTGTATTAGTATGAAATATTGCGGTTGTGGCGAGCCAGGCGTTCCTTCATACTTTGCTCCAGATGCAAGCATTCAGCCCGTTAGATGTGCTTCTCTCGCGAACGGTTTTCCGGATCGTGCGATGCCCCTTTATTGGAGTGTGCCGTGCCTACAATGATTTTCTACGACAAACCTATAGCCCTGAATCGTGATCGCCATCGCGATTTGAAGTTTGATAAGCCCTCCAACGGTCGATTCGAATTTGCCCGCCACACCAATTCGGTTCTTTTGGCCGCGACCGAACTGGCCGAAGCCGGTCGTGACTATCCGGTGGTTTTCGTCGGTAAAGACAGCAGCGAATTTACGCTAGCTGCGCTCGTTGGCTTGCGCGATCAGGAAAACGTGTTCGTCGATGAAACCGGGCAATGGCAGGTGGGGCGCTATCTGCCCGCGTTCGTGCGCCGCTATCCGTTCGTGTTGGCCGAAGGCGAGGACGGATCGGATCTCACGGTATGTGTGGACGAAAGCTATTCCGGTCTGACTAAGAAAAAGACTGGTCAGGCGCTGTTCGATGCCGATGGTAAAGAAACTCAGGTCTTGCGTACCGCAATCGATTTTCTTCAGTTGTTCCACTTGGAAATGCATCGCACCCGCGCCTTCGCTGCTCGGCTGGCGAAGTTGGAATTGCTACTGCCCAAAACCGTACGCATCGAGCGCGCTGGTAAACAAGAAGTATTGGATGGTCTTTTCGTGGTGGACGAAGAGAGGCTGGTCAAGTTGCCCGATGCCGAGTTGCTTGCCTTGATTCGGGAGGGCTTTATGCCTTGGATCTACGCGCACCTGCTGTCTTTGGGCAACCTGGAGCGTTTGGCCGCCTTACAACCCGCGCTGGCGGCTGCCGATTCGGAAGCCGTGGCCTAAATCAGTTTGTTACGTAGTCATGTGGGCGGAGGTTGTGAGTTTCACGACTTCCCCCCCATAATCGGCGCTGATTGATGTTCAATCGTTTTGAACCCTCGCATGGCCGGACTTCGTTCGGTATGCTCGTCTAGGGAGACGGCTAGTGACGACGATGATGTTTTACGAAAAGCCCGTTACGCTTAATCGCGAGCGCCATCGTTTGCTGAAGCTCGACAACGTCGGCCAGGGGCGTTTCTCCTTTGCTGCGGGTACGAACTCATTGCTACTGGCTGCAACGGAAATTGCTGAAGCATGCAAGGACTACCCCGTCGTGTTTGTGGGTAATCCGAATGGTGAATACACGCTGGCCGCGCTGCTTGGCCTGCGTGACCGCGAGAATCTGTTCGTGAATGCTAACGGCGAATGGCTGCGAGGCCGTTACCTGCCTGCATTCGTGCGTCGCTATCCCTTTGTATTGGCCGATGGCGGTGGCAGCGACATGACGGTGTGTATCGACGAAAAATACGCCGCTTTCAACGAGAAGCGGGGCGATCCGCTATTCGATCAGGACGGTAAAGAAACTGCAGTCCTTAAAACGGCCATTGGTTTCCTGCAAATCTTTCATAACGAAATGAAGCGTACGAAAGCGTTCGGCGCCCGTCTGGCTGAGCTCGATTTGCTGGTGCCCAAGATCATTCGAATCGAACGCGACGGTAAGGCTGATGTGTTAGACGGCCTGTATGTCGTGGACGAACAGAAATTGCAGGCGCTGAAAGACAAGCAAGTGACAGCACTGTTTCGCGATGGCATGATGCCTTGGATCTATGCCCATCTGCTGTCCTTGCGCAACATAGAACGCTTGGGCCTGTTGCAGCGCGTGATGGCGCAGGCCAAAGCGCCCTGAACGTCCTGTGATAGCCGATCGGCGCTAAAGCGACTTAAGGTTCGTGCGTTATGCCGCTCGATACCGATTCGGGCGGTGATTCATGGCAATAGCCATGTTCATCGTGATGGCGCCCACAACCGAATACGCCACGGTGGCTGGGTCGGCGATGGTCAGCGCGGCCAGCACGATCGCCATGTCTACCGACAATAAAACGTAGCCTGCCTGCCACTTGAATCGCTCTTGCGCATACAGCGCGACAATGTTCACGCCGCCCAAGCTGGCCTGGTGCCTGAACAGGATCAACAATCCGACTCCCAACATCGAGCCGCCTACCAATGCGGCGTATAGGGGATGTGCAAGGTGCAACACGGCCCATCGGCTGTGCACGCTGGTCAGAATAGACACCAGACCTACCGCTACGAATGTCGCGACGGTAAACCGCCAGCCTTTCTTATGCCACGCCAGAAGGTAGAAGGGTAGATTGATCAGAAAAAACGCCCATCCCAGCGGTATGCCGTGCTCGCCATTGGCGGTTTCGGTGGCATAGTGGATGAGAAAGGCAATACCGACTGTGCCGCCCGTCAACAAGCCTGCTGACTGAAAGATGGCCAGCCCGAAAGACACGATGGTGGTTCCGAT
This sequence comes from Bordetella parapertussis, assembly GCA_945903445.1. Taxonomy (GTDB): domain Bacteria; phylum Pseudomonadota; class Gammaproteobacteria; order Burkholderiales; family Burkholderiaceae_B; genus Schauerella. The sequence goes on along the minus strand of CAMDNZ010000020.1, from coordinate 21,036 downwards.
CAGAAACGCGAAAATGTTCTCGATCGGGGAGTGCTTGAGGTTGGTCATTGCGTGAGATGTCGTTGCAGCCGGTGAGATGATAGCCGCAAGCCTGTTTCACTGCGTAGATCTTGACCGGCTACCGCCTTGCCATCGCGGCAATTTGCATAGTGATGGGTTAAAGATCCTGATTGACCAACCGAATCTCGATGTCGTTTGCGATTCGCACATGATCTGGGTTTGCAATGTCGAATATTTCTTCCACGGAAGCAATGAGCGTGCCTGCTCGACCATCGTTTGTAGATCGAGACAGAACGTGCATCGCTTTGGGTACTTGGCGAGGTTCTATTGCGACAGGAAAAAATAGAATCCAACCTATTCCCTTGCGATCTTTAAAGTCCTGCTTCTCACGATAGTCATTGGGTTGGACGCCCAACTAGAAAGGCTGCTCAATCTTTATGACTGCGTCGACAAAATCATCGCGTTATCTATTGAGTCCAAGAGGGGCGCAGCTCTTATACCTGCATAAAAAACGGCTCGGAAAACAGTCACTCCCCAAATGTGAGGAACTTATCAGATCGCTGGAACTGTTCTCCGCTCTGCTCAAGGTGCTTGCGTTTCGATCTTCCTGGCCTAGAGGATTGATTTGATCAGCCATAGCAAGCGCCGCGACCGAGGGCCGTTATTGTCAAAAGCGCGGTTGAGTTTTCTAGCGGTTGCGACTATCTACGGTTCGGTTTGGATCATTGGGATATGTGGCGCTAATTCGCATAGCGTCAGGGCGTCAACACGTTTCTATCGCACATTCATCTCCGATTCGATGCTGCCGTAGGCGTCTGTCTCGATAATGCCGTGAAACTCACGCCCTCCACATCTCCTCCATCTGTGCACCGGTGGGATACAAGTCGAGGTCGGTCAGGCGGATTTCAATATCGTTGGCCGCGCGGACGTGATCAGGTTTTTTGATGTCAAAAACGTTATTGACCGAAGTGATGAGCGTCCCCATCCGGCCTTGTTCATCGTTGCGCGAGATGGCTTGAGCAGCCTCAGGGATTTGGTCGCGGGTAATCGCCACCGGCAAGAAAAGCATCCAGCCAACCCCCAGGCGATCTTTGAGAACTTTTTTGTCCTGACAGAAGAAAGGCTCCAACGAGACAAAGTAGGGCTGCCAGATGCTCAGCACCGAAGCCATGAGGTGAATAGCGTTTTCTACGGTGTCGAACGGAGCGCCTGAGTTGAATCTCGCGTTGAAATCTCTGGCAAAGAGTTTATCCAACGAGACTGCGAAAGAGATAAGTCGACCTGCTGACCCGTCCTGCGCCAAGCGTTGAGCCGAATCCCTTGATCCACTAATGTATTAGCAAGCACCCAGAGCTTTTTGTATTGCTGTTCACAATCGCGCCCCGCATGCCGTTCGATTGCTTTGGCGGGCGATCTGCTCGTCCGATATGGCCATGTCGCCCGCATGGGCGACAGGCTTACCGTAAATGTGCCAATTCGTGCTGGCGGTCGTAAAGACGCCGCTGTGATCGGTTTTGTCGCCCAGGCGAATAAAGAGTCTGGTTATGCGTATGCTCTATCCTTGAATCGCCCGCGTATGGCTGCGGACGGGTGCGCAAAGACGCGTAAACGCGTTCTCGATGATCTGCCACATTTTTGAACGCCCTTCAAATTCCGTAGGTAATCCTTACATTAAGGCGATCTTTGGAAGTGTCTAGTTGCCATCGTCTGGTCTTGTGGAAGTGGTAGTCGACGCCGCCAAAGTGGTACAGTCGGCGATTTCCGACATTGGTCACCCCTTCGGGGCAGGCCAGACCATCAGGGTGCGCGGCGACGTGCCAGGGAGACCTTCAATGAGTGCAGTACCCACGTATGACAGCATGACCCAGAACGCCCCCGCATGGGTCGCGCATCGACGGCTCAAACAATGGGTGGCCGATGTCGCGGCCCTCACGCAACCCGACGACATCGTCTGGTGCGATGGTTCGCAAGCCGAATACGACCGCTTGTGTGCCGCCATGGTCGACTCGGGCACGCTGTTGCGCCTGAATGAAGCCAAACGGCCCGGCTCGTATCTGGCCCGTTCGTCGCCCTCGGATGTGGCGCGGGTCGAAGACCGCACCTACATTTGTAGCGAGCAGGAGACCGATGCTGGGCCTACTAACAATTGGTGCGCCCCGAGTGAAATGCGCGCCAAGCTGGACGGCTTGTTTGCCGGCAGCATGCGGGGCCGCACGCTTTATGTCGTTGCCTTCTCGATGGGGCCCGTGGGTTCGCCCATCGCCCACATCGGCGTCGAGCTGACCGATTCGCCCTATGTGGTGGTCAGCATGCGTACGATGACGCGCATGGGTCGCCGCGCTCACGAGGTACTGGGCGCCGATGGCGAATTCGTGCCTTGCGTGCATTCGGTGGGACATCCGCTGGCCGCCGGGCAGGCCGACGTGGCGTGGCCGTGCAACGACACAAAGTACATCGTTCATTATCCGGAAACGCGCGAAATCTGGTCCTTCGGTTCGGGCTATGGCGGTAATGCGTTGCTGGGCAAGAAGTGCTTTGCGCTGCGCATCGCTTCGGTGATGGGACGCGATCAGGGCTGGTTGGCCGAGCACATGCTGATCTTGGGCGTGACTTCGCCCGAAGGTCGCAAGATGCACGTGGCCGCGGCGTTCCCGTCGGCCTGCGGCAAGACCAACTTCGCCATGCTGGTGCCGCCAGCCGGTTTGCCCGGTTGGAAGGTGACCACCGTGGGCGACGATATTGCCTGGATCAAACCCAGCGCCGATGGCCGCTTGCGCGCGATCAACCCGGAAGCGGGTTATTTCGGCGTGGCGCCCGGCACCAGCGAGAAGACGAACCCGAACTGCATGGCGGCATTGCGTGCGGACGTGATTTTTACCAACGTTGCATTGACCGACGACGGCGACGTGTGGTGGGAAGGCATGGGTCCGGCCCCTGCCCACCTGGTCGACTGGCAAGGCCAGGACTGGACACCTGAGATCGGTCGAGAGACGGGCCGCAAGGCCGCGCATCCTAACGCACGGTTCACGGTGGCCGCGACGCAGAACCCGGTGCTGGATCCCGAGTGGGACAATCCCGATGGAGTGGCGATCGACGCATTCGTGTTTGGCGGGCGCCGTTCGACCACGGTGCCGCTGGTGAGCGAAGCCAGAAACTGGATCGAAGGCGTTTACATGGCCGCCACGATGGGTTCGGAAACCACGGCTGCCGCAACGGGCCAACAAGGCGTGGTGCGTCGCGATCCTTTCGCCATGCTGCCGTTCTGCGGCTACAACATGAGCGAGTATTTCAGCCACTGGCTGCGCTTGGGTCAGTCGTTGACGAACGCAGGCGTCAAGCTGCCGCAGATTTTTTGTGTCAATTGGTTCCGTACCGACACCGCAGGACGCTTCGTGTGGCCAGGCTTCGGCGACAACATGCGTGTTCTGAAGTGGATGCTGGAACGAGTGGAAGGCACGGCCGGTGGTGTCGAGCACCTGTTTGGCGTCACTCCCCGCTACGACGATATTTCTTGGGAAGGCTTATCGTTCGACGCGCAACAGTTCGACAAGATCACCGCTATCGACGACGATGCGTGGTCGCGTGAGTTGGCTTTGCATCGTGAACTGTTCGAGCAGTTGAATCGTGGCCTGCCTCCTGAACTGACGCGGGTCGAACGCAAGTTGTCGGCAAGCGTTGGAAACCAGATGAGTTGACAGCAAAAAAAATAACGTGCTATAGTCTTTTTCTTGGCGGCACTTATACAGTGTGTTCTAGGTAAAGTTTGCTTATTGCTGATTGGCGATAAATAGAACGACTTAGTAATACGGCTGTGGCATGCCGCAAGTAGCAGCTCAAAGAAGTGAGAAAGAAGTACTTACTAGGAAGTACTAACAAAGCAATACTAAGCGCCCGTAGCTCAGTTGGATAGAGTACTTGGCTACGAACCAAGGGGTCGTGGGTTCGAATCCTGCCGGGCGCGCCAAAATTCGAAAGGGTCTCCAGATGGAGGCCCTTTTTTTCGTCTGTAGGTTTGGTTTGTGGCCATTGCGGCTTGTTCAAACGAATGCCTCGTCGTGTGCTTAGCCGCATAACCAACCGATCCATAACGGGCCAGCCGCCTTATATACGTTTACGAAACGCACCCATAAAGCGCATCCGCAAAATGCGTTCGCAATGCGTACTCCTAAAAAAACGCATGATGGTTTGAAGGGGCATTCCATCTTAAGCTCGGACGGCTACGTATACTGAGCAGCATGTCCGATACCTCTCCCACCTCCGATCTAACGGCGCGCCTGGAAGCCATGTTGGCCAAAGGCCAAGATAACCTCTTGCTGCGCTTCTCTTTAGGCAAGGCTTATTGGGAAGCGGGTCGCTTGGATGAGGCCGATACTCACTTGAATGCTGCACTCGGATTCGATCCACAGTTCTCCAACGCCTGGAAGCTGCTGGGTCGCGTTTGCTTGACCCGTGACGACAGGGCTGGCGCACGACAGGCATGGGAGCAGGGCAGCGCCGCGGCAACCGCCCGTGGAGATGCGCAGGTCGCGCGTGAAATAGCGATTTTCTTGAAGCGTTTGGATAAGGCTTGAATAAGACCATTGAATGGGGCGGGCATGCGCGCGTGCGCTTCCCGCCATGACGCCTTAGGCGCCGGCGAATATCGGATACAGCGACGCCACCAGCAAGATCGCCATCATCACGTTAAATGCGCGCAGGCGGCGGGGTTCAGCCAGCACCTGGCGCAATGCACTACCGAACAACACCCATAAGCTGATGGTGGGATAGTTGATCAGCCAACAGAACACCGTGACAGCTAGCAGTGTGGTGACGTAATCGCCGGATGGCATGTAAGCCGCCACGATACCCACTGCAATGATCCACGCCTTGGGGTTGATCCATTGAAACACCGCAGCCTCCATGAGCGTCATGGGGCGTGCCCGCCTGGCGCCTTCACCCATCGACGACGACGTGGCTAGCCGCCAGGCGAGATAGACGAGATACGCGGCACCGACGTATTGCAGGATCTGATACAGCCGCGGTTGCGCTTCGAGCAATGCACCCAAGCCAGCACCGACCAGCAACAGCATGGCGCTCATGCCCAAGCCGATACCCAGCATGTGAGGAATGGTGCGCCGATAACCGAACGCTGCGCCCGAGGCGGTCAGCATGATGTTGTTCGGCCCAGGCGTCACAGAGTTGACGAAGATGAACATAGCGAGCGGGACCAAAGCGGAAAACATGACAGCCATCCAACGAAATATTCAAGAAGTGCTTCATCCTAGCACCGGCATCCAGTACAGTAACGGTACACTTTAACGAATCAATATAATAATTAGCCTGGTTCAAGCGCCAGTACAGTGATGGAGTCTCAGGATGTCGATGTCCACTAGCACCGAAAAACTTGTCGCGCCGGATTCGGCCATCCGCGCGCGAGGATGGCAGCCCGTACGCCGGGCCGCTGTGTCATTGGTCGATCAATTGACCGGTCATTTGTCCGAGCAGATCGATAACCACGGCTTACGCCCAGGGATGCGACTGCCTTCCGTGCGGGCGATGGCAGACGACATTGGCGTCAGCAGGTTTACCGTGGTCGAGGCATACGACCGCTTGGTGGCACGCGGGCTGGTGCAATCCAGGCGTGGCGCCGGCTTTTATGTCGCACCGCGTGCATCGGCGCTGCGTCCTTCGACGCACACGGCCGAGACGCTGCGAGCGGATGCCGCGGTGCCCGATACTTTCGACACCCGGTTCGTCTTGCGCAGCATGTTTCGAGAGTCCGCGCCGGGCGATATGCCGGGCAGCACGGGCTTATTGCCGCCTGCGTGGCTGGATCAGGATATGGTGCGAGGTGCGATCCGGGCGGTCAGCCGAAGCAATGTCAACGCGATGCTGGGGTATGGTGTGCCGCAGGGCTATAAGCCATTGCGCCAGCAAATCGCCTCGACTTTGCAATCGCAGGATGTGCCTGCACACCCTGACCACAACATTTTGACGGTCTCGGGCGTGACGCATGGCTTGGATCTGATCCTGCGGGTGTTGGTGCAGCCAGGAGACACCGTGCTGGTCGAAGATCCCGCGTGGTTCTTGGTGTTTGGCCGGCTGACTGCCCTGGGATTGCGGGTGCTGGGCGTGCCGCGTCGTGCCGACGGACCCGACATCGAAGCCTTGGCCCACCTGGCCGCTTTGCATCGACCCAAACTATTCATCGTCAATTCGGCGGTACACAATCCGACCGGTTCGTCTTTGTCTAGTGGCGTGGCCTTCGAGATATTGCGGATCGCCGAGCGCACGGGCATGCTTCTGGTCGAAGACGATACCTACGCCGACTTCCATCCTGGCCGTCCTATTCGACTGGCTGCACTCGATCGGCTCAATCGGGTGTTGCTCGTGGGCGGATACGCCAAAACCTTGGCCGCAGGGGTTCGGGTGGGTTACGTGGCCGCCCATCCGGATCTCGTCGAGCGTCTCATAGATTTGAAGCTGCTGGCGGGTTTGACCAGTGCGCAATTGGGCGAGCATGTGGTGCATCGGGTGTTGGCCGATGGCCAGTATCGCCACCATGTCGACCGCTTGCGCAGCAGATTGGACGATGCTCGCTTTCGGATGCTGCGACAACTTCCTAGTTTGGGCCTCGTCGTGCATGACGAACCGCAGGCCGGCATGTTCGTGTGGGCCGATTGTGGGGCAGACAGCGAAGCGCTGGCCCGCCGCGCCGTGCCGCTGGGCTTGTTGCTGGCCCCCGGGGTTTTGTTTTCACCGCAGCAGGCACCCTCCACCATGCTGCGCTTGTCGGTGCCGATGATGGACGAGTCTGAAACTTGGGGTTTGCTGGATAATCTGCTCCAAGGTTGGCGCGGGCAGTCGGGAGGGGCTTGACGGCAAGCCCAGGGCTGCCTCGATGCGCGCGAGAACGCTGACGGGCGGCTGCACCGGGCGCAGGTTCAATGCCATAGGCAGCAGCACCGCGTCCCATTGCGCGACCGCGGCGTCGAATTCGGCGTGAACGAGTCGCAAGGCTTCGAAGCGGCGTCGGGTGGCGACCGTCATCGCGCCGCACACGTAATCGGCCGCCAGGGCGCGAACGAGGGTCTCGTTGTCGAATTTCATCGTAGACAGCGCCGCAGTTGCATTAACCCCCGGCGAGTCCAAGTCTTGATCGTACCCAGCGGCGCATCCAGCCGCCCGGCTATTTCGCGATGACTCATGCCGTCGAAAAAACCCAGAACGATCGCCATGCGCTGCGCCGGAATCAGCTGGCCGATGCAATACGACAACCGATGCGCGGTTTGCAGGTGCTGAAGACGAAGCGGCGGGCTAGGCGCCTCGTCCTCCCAAGAGGCCGACAGGCTGCCATCGGGATCTGGAATCTCGATGTCCGGGCGACGCAGGATGTCCAGGCACCGGTTGCGTACGATTCGCAGCATCCACGTCATGGGTTGGCTTTGAGCGGGATCGTAATCGGCGGCATGACGCCAGATACTGATGTAGCAATCCTGCAAAACGTCTTCTGCCAGGTCGCGTCGTCGTAAAAGATAAAGCGCAAGGGCGAAAAGCTTTGGCGCCGTTGCGCCATAGAGCGCGTCCATTGCGCCAGGCTGGCGCTGGGCGCAATGCAGTAACAAGGCCGACAACTGAGACGTATCCCGCATAATCGTTGCTGTAGAGAGCCGCGGTCGACGACGCGTCTTTGCCGCATAGTATGTAGGCTCGGACAGTTGACGAGATTTGACAAGAGGTAGACGTTGCAACGCTGCGTCCTACCAACAACCGGCAAGCATTATTCTCATTTTCTTCATCCTGGCGGGGTGTCGATTGGCTACTGTCCGGGCGCTGGCTTCGTCGGCCCTTCCCGTTGTACAACCGCTTTTATGACTTCCAGCCGGCACCCCCTGATTTTCGGACTGACAGCCAAGCTGTTCCTCGCTATTCTGGCCGTCGCCATTATCGTCATCATGGCGATGGCGGGCGCATTGCGCTGGAACTTCGAGCGGGATTTCTTCAGTTACCTTCAAGCGCGTGAGGCCCGCCGCGCCGAGCGAATCGAAGCCTCCCTGGCGGCCTTGTATATGCGCGATGGCAACTGGTTGCAGGTGCAACGCAATCCTGCCCATTGGCGTCATCTTCTGAGCGTGCCGCCGGCCTGGCCGCCCAAGCCGGATGAAAACGAGCTGTCGCGTGATCCGGATTTCCGTTCGCTGGAGGCCGAGTTAAAGGCGCTGAGCGAAGCGCCGGATGTCGCGGTCTCGGGCGGTCCGCCCCTGCATATGCCGCCCTTGCATCGGGCCGATCGCGGCTCGCATCGATTCGAATGGCCATCTGCCGATCTGTCGTTCGCTCGGCCGCCCACCCTCGAACAGCGGCCCCGTAACGACCGCATACCGTCCTTGGAACTGAGCTTGAACGGACGTCCGTGGGAGGCTTTCGATCCCGCTATTCCGGCTCCGCCGCCCGAGCCACTGGGCGGGCTACTGGATCTGGACATTGCCGAAAGCGAGCCGCATTCGCCCCCCGGGTTCTTGATCGCCCGCGCATCGGCGCCATCGATCCGCGCACCGCTGCCACCCTATACCTTGCTCAGTGCCGACCAGAGCTGGCTGGCCGGTGCCGAAAACCCGCCGGCCAGTGCGCCGCGCCGCCCGATCCGCGCGCATGGCGAGACGGTAGGCTGGCTGATTACGCCCGCACCGGAGCGCATGCCCGACGATGCCGATCTGCACTTCCAAACTCAGCAGCGTGAGGCCACCTGGATCATGGGCTTATTGGCCATCGTTCTGGCGGCAGTCGCCAGTATCGGCCTGGCCCGGGTCGTGCTGGCACCGGTTCGCCGACTGGGCCGGGCGACTCACGCGCTGGTGGCGGGCGACTATTCCGGCCGGGTCAAGGTGACATCGGGCGACGAGCTGGGCCAGTTGGCCGAAGACTTCAACCGCCTGGCCGATACCTTGCAACGCAACGAGGTGCTGCGCCGCGAGTGGTTCGCCGATATTTCGCACGAACTACGAACCCCGCTGGCCATCATGCGCGGCGAGTTGGAAGCCTTGCAGGACAATATTCGTCCAGTGACCCCACAAGCACTGCAATCCTTGCAGGCCGAGGTGGCGCGTCTGAACAAGTTGATCGACGATCTATACGAATTGGCGTTGTCCGACGTCGGCGCACTGACGTATCGGATGGCGCCCGTCAAATTGCACGATCTGGTGGCAGGCACCGCTCAGTCGTTTGGCCGGCGCGCGTCGGTGCAGGGGATCGATATCGTCACCCATCTGGCCGAGGTGCCCGATATTTCGGGCGACAGCCAGCGTCTGACACAGTTGCTCGGCAATTTGCTGGAGAACGCGTTACGCTACACCAATGCGCCTGGCTGTATCGAGTTGCACCTTAGCCGCCAGGGACGTGACGCCCGCCTGGATATTCAGGACAGTCCGCCTGGCGTGCCAGACGAAGCTTTGCCACGCTTGTTCGACCGCCTGTTTCGGGTCGACCCATCGCGCAGCCGGATTAGCGGCGGCGCGGGGCTGGGGCTGGCAATTTGCGAACGCATCGTTTTCTCGCATCACGGCACGGTTCAGGCTATGCACTCGCCGCTGGGCGGGCTGTTGGTGCGCATTACTCTTCCCCTGGCCACCGAAGCCGACAAGGAGCCTCGTAGACCATCATGATTCTGATTGCTGAAGACGAAAATAAAATTGCCACGCTTTTGGCCGATTATCTGAACGCCGCGGGTTTTCAGACCCACATTGTCGAAGACGGCGATGCGGTGTTGAACGCCATTACGACTTTGCAGCCCGAATTGGTGTTGTTGGACGTCATGCTACCCGGCAAGGACGGTTTGGAGATTTGCCGCGAGCTTCGCCACAACAACGACGTGCCGGTCATCATGATCACCGCCAAGGTCGAGGAAATCGATCGGCTGATCGGGCTGGAGTCGGGCGCAGACGACTACATCTGCAAGCCGTTCAGCCCGCGTGAAGTCGTGGCGAGGGTCAAAGCCATTTTGCGGCGGGCGCGCAGCACCGCCGAAGTGGCGCCCCTGTTCCCGGCTGGTTTGCGTTTGGACGCTGCCGCCCACACCGCGAGCTTGGACAACACGCCGCTGCATCTGACGCCGGTCGAATTCCGCCTGCTGCACGCCTTGTGGAGCGAGCCGGGCAAGATTTTGTCGCGCGATACGCTGATGGATGCGGTGTATGCCGATAATCGCGTGGTGACCGATAGAACCGTGGACACGCACGTCAAGAACGTGCGCCGCAAGATCGAGGCGATTCGCCCGGGCGATACTTCGATACGCTCGATCTATGGCGCGGGTTACCGCTTGGATCTTTAAGCAAACGAAGCGGCTGCGATGTCGGCCGCCGACCGGCCACTGGAACAGCACCCTGTGGGCAGGCGGGCGGCTAGCGGTGGCGTTACGGCTGGCGGGTGTCCGAAATGACACTAGCGAGAGGGAGCTTGGGACGCGGCGTGGCCAGTTTCGGGCAGATGGGCGGGAGAAGCGCTCGCCACTCGGCCCGTCCGGGCGGCCCGCCATTCCATAAAAGTTTTCAGCACCAAGGTAAGCAGCGCCATGCAGGCCAGCAAGGCGGCTGCGGTGAACGCAGCCACGGTTTTATAGTCGTCATTGAGCTGCTCGATCAGCAGCGGCAGGGTGACGGTCTTGCCGCGAATGGCTCCCGAGACTACCGACACTGCGCCGAATTCGCCGACCGCACGAGCGTTGGTAATGACCACACCGTACAACAGGCCCCATTTGATGTTGGGCAAGGTGACTCGCCGAAAGATCTGCCAGCCGTTGGCCCCTAGCGTCAACGCCGCGTGTTCTTCTTCGGTGCCTTGGGCCTGCATCAGCGGGATCAGGATGCGAGCGACGAAAGGCGACGTGACGAAGATGGTGACCATGACGATGCCCGGCCAGGCAAACATCAACTGCATGTCGCGGGCGTAAAACCATCCGCCGACCGCGCTTTCCATGCCATAGATCACCAAATAGCACAGCCCTGCCACCACCGGCGAGGTCGCATAGGGAATATCGATCAAGGTGATCAGCAGTTTGCGGCCACGAAAGTCGTAGCGGGTCACGCACCAGGCCAGCAGTACCCCGAACACGACGTTGATGGGCACGGTAATGAGGGCGACGCCAACGGTCAGGCCGATCGCGTGACGCATGTCGCTGGCCCCCAAGTTGGCGACCAACATGCGCCAACCGCCCGATAGCGCCTGCGCGAAGATCAAGGTCAAGGGCAGCACAAGCAGCAATAGCGCACCCGTCACGCCTAGCAGGATGAGCGTCCATTGCCGCCAATTTTGTGGTGATCTTTGCATCCTTAGACTCCCGGACGCTGCCAGGGCAGCAAGCGGCCTTGCAAGACTTGCAAGGCGAACAGCAGCAACAGCGACGCGCCCAGCACGACTGTGGCGATGGCAGCGGCTGCCGGATAGTCGTATTCGGAGGTGCGGGTGAAGATCATGAGCGAAGTGATTTCGGTCTTGAATGGAATGTTGCCGGCGATCATAACGACTGCACCAAACTCGCCCAGGCTACGAATGAACGATTGCGATGCACCGGTGAAGATCGCGGGCAGCAGCGCCGGCAGAATGACGCGCCATGTGGTTTGCCAGGGCGTTGCGCCCAGGAGGCGGGCGGCCTCTTCATATTCGGGGCCGATTTCTTCCAATACGGGTTGCACCGAGCGCACCACGAACGGCAGGCTGGTGAAAGTCATGGCGATCACCAGACCCGGAAAGGCATAAGCGATCTTGATACCGAATAGTGCGAACCATTGGCCGAGCCAGCCTTGAGGGGCCAGTAGCACCGACAGTGTCAGCCCGGCGACGGCGGTCGGCAAGGCAAAAGGCAGATCGACCAGCGCATCGAGCAGCGCCCGGCCTGGGAAGCGGTAGCGCACCAATATCCAGGCCAGCAAGATACCCAGTGTCAGTGCCGCCAAGCTAGCGTACACCCCCCCCAACAGAGTGACGCGATAACTGGCGAGAACACGGGGATCAGTGATGGCCTGCCAGTATTGCGACAGACTCATCTGGCTGGTGTAGACCAGGAGTCCGGCAATGGGCGTCAGAATCACCAGCGAGACGAACAGGGTGCTAACCCCGAAGTTCAGCCCAAAACCCGGCAGGGTCGGATGCTGCTTGAAGAACAAAGACATGAAACCGTGGTCCGGTATAAATGGAGGTGGCCGCCTGGGGGGGCGGCCACGCTTATCGTACTTCGAAACGCGATGCGATCAGCGACCCGATGCGAGCAATTCGTCCAGCACGCCGCCCGATCCGAAATGGCGTTTTTGGATACCGGCCCAGTCGCCCAGCGCGGTTTGCGGATTGATCAGGCGAGTCGCCGGCAGCCCGCTTGTTTTGGCGAGCTCGGGGTCATGTACCCGGTAGGAATAACTGGCCAGCAACTTTTGGATTTTCGGGGTGTACAAGTAGTTCAAGTAGGCTTCGGCAGTTTTGCGAGTCCCTTTTTCTTCCACCACTTTGTCCACCACCGCCACCGGGAATTCGGCCAGCACGCTGACCGGCGGCACGACCACTTCGAAGCCTTGTGCCTTGAATTCTTCGCCTCGGGCGATATTGTTGACTTCGGACTCGAAGGTCAGCAGTGCGTCGCCTTGGTTGTTTTGCGCGAAGGCCACCGTGGCACCTCGGCCGCCTGTGGGGAAGCTTTCGACGTTTTTGAGCAAACGGGCGACGAAGGGTTTGATCTGTGCTTCATCGCCCTTGAACTTCTCGTTGGCATAGAGCCATGCGCCCAGGTAGGAATAGCGTGCGTTGCCAGAGGTTTTAGGGTTGGGGAACACCAGCTTCACATCATCGCGAACCAGGTCGTCCCAGGTCTTGATGTTCTTGGGATTGCCCTTGCGCACCAGGAACGCGATGGTGCTGTAGTAGGGCGAACTGTTGTTGGCAAAACGTTTTTGCCAAGCCGAATCCAGCAGACCACGCTGGGCGATGGCGTCCACATCGGTAATTTGATTGAAGGTGACAACGTCGGCTTTCAAGCCTTGGATGATCGACTGCGCCTGGCGCGACGAACCGGCGAAAGACTGCTCGATCGTGATGTCCTGACCGGTTTGCGCTTTGTAGTCGGCCTGGAACAGGGGATTGATTTCGGTGAACAGCTCGCGCGCGATATCGTAGGAGGTGTTCAGAATGGTTTGCTGCGCCAGGGCAGGGGTGGCCAATACTGCGCTGGCCAGCAAGGCGGACGACGCCAGAATACGCTTGATCACGTGAAACTCCGTAAGGCTCGGGACAGGCGCGATGCGCCAAAGGGATGAGTGAATCATGCCTTCGAGTGGGCCGCTTACAAACAAATCTTTACGTGTTTGTATATAAGCAATTGGAATGAAGCTCTATGGTCGGCTCGTATTGCGGCTATAAACAATTAGCGCGACTTCAGCTGTGCTATGATTGCTGCCTCTTATCCACCGTGCTGCTTTAGATAGCGGTTCGGCGTAGCGCCCGTAGCTCAGTTGGATAGAGTACTTGGCTACGAACCAAGGGGTCGTGGGTTCGAATCCTGCCGGGCGCGCCAGAATCCAAAAAAGGTCTCCATTCGGAGGCCTTTTTTCATTTGAAGATGTTTTTATTTATACCCGCGCTTAACGTCTTCGGCTTCGATGTCCTGGCGGGCGGCACTGCTGCCCGTGCATCCATTGCGCCGACGGCAATCCGGCGAGGTTTTCGGTGCCAAAACGATCAAGCGCCCGACTGTCCGCGGTGTCAACGGGGCGATGCCGGATCGCGTCGTAGATGGCCGGTGGGTAGGGCGGTCGTATATTTGACCTGGCTCAATGCGAAGCTGGATCGGATGCTGGCAACGCTGGGGATCTGAGTCAAACATTCGAGTAGCAAGGTCTGGAACTTGATCAGATCTTCGATTACCACGCGCAGCATGAAGTCGGCTTCGCCACTCATGAGATAGCACTCCATCACTTCTGGCCGCTGGCTGATTGCCTGAGTAAACACTTCTAAGGAAGTCTTGTCCTGCTGCTTGAGCGTCACGTGGACAAATACGTTGACTGCCAGCCCCAGCTTGAGCGGATCGACCAGCGACACTGCGCCCCGAATCACGCCATGGTGCTTGAGGTCAGCCACTCGCCGCCAGCAGGGCGAGGCGGAAAGGCCCACTCGATCGGCCAGCTCGGCGTTGCTGATTTCGGCGTCTTCTTGCAGCGCATCCAGGATGCGGAAGCTGGCTTCGTCCAACTCGATGCCGCTCAAGATAAATATTTCCTATTTAATCGTTATTTTGGGTTATTTGATCCTATTTTCACCGATTGATGTGAATAATAGAAGAAATATTTTCGTGTTTCGCGAATAGAATCTTGCTTTCACTCGCGAATGACCGAAAGCATCTTTCATGCAGATCACCCAGCAAGCTCCCGCGTTGCAAAAAAACCGTCTGGATGGCATTCCAAAGGCAAACACCCTGGTGGCTTTGAGTGTGATGGTCGTGCTGTGGGGGCTGAGCTGGCCTGCAACCAAATTGGCGCTTGAGACCGTTCCGCCGTTGTGGCTGGCCGCTATGCGCTTCGGTAGCGCAGCGGTGTGCCTGTTCGTATTGACTGCGCTGCGTGGATCGTTTCGCTTTCCGCCCCGAGCCGACTGGCCGATCGTCGCCAGCATCGGCGTGCTGCAAATGATGACCTTCACCGGCTTGGGCATGATTGCCATGACGCATGTGGACGCAAGCCGTGCGGTGTTGTTGGCATACACCACTCCGCTGTGGGGTGTGGTCTTGGCCGCGCTGCTTCTGCGTCAGGCCCCCACTCGATTGCAGCTGCTGGCCTTATTGGTAGGCATGACTGGCATCGTGTTGATCTGCTCGCCCATGGAAATGGATTGGCAGTCGCCCGGCGCGGCGATGGGCACGGCGTTTTTGCTGATCGCTGCGATGTGTTGGTCGGTGGTGATTTTGCACATCAAGCGTCATCGCTGGACCGCGACGCCCATGACCCTGGCCCCGTGGCAAATGCTGATCGCCGTCGTGCCGCTGGCAGGGTTCGCCTATACGTTCGAAGGCGCACCCACTTCGATCGAATTCGATCTTCGAGTGTTCGAATTGCTGGTGTTCATCGGTCCGGTGGCGACTTCCGCCTGTTTCGTGATCGCAGCCGAGTACGGCCGCCGCATCAGCACTTTCGCGATGTCCAACTTCACGCTGGGCGTGCCTCTTATCGGCATTCTGTCGTCTGTGCTGTTATTGGGTAATGCCTTGTCCACGCTTTTCATCGTGGGCTTGGCATTCATTATTTTTGGAATGATTCTGGCGGCAGCGGCATCAACGCGCCGCTCGATCCATCACGATTTGTCCAAGCCTTGACGTTCATGCCAATCCGCTAGCGATTCCTTGGGATAGGCATCGCAGGTTTGGTCGCCCTCTCGGACCGTCACCTCGACCCAGGGCGCTTTCGAATTCAGCAGCAGGTGGGTATGGATGGGCGGCACGGGCAAGGCGGTGTCGATCGCGCTGGCAAATGGATGAACGAGATCGGGCCACTCTGGCGAATACAGCCACAACGCACTTGCGCAGTGTTTGCAGAAGTGACGCTGCCCGCTACTGCGAGCGACCTTACCATCGTCGTCCCTTATTCGGGCGTGGTAGACCGATAGCGCATCGCTGCCTTCGACTCGCAATGTTCGATTATCGGCCCCTAGATTGATGGCGTATCCGCCCCCCCCCTGGGTCTTACGACAGATGCTGCAATAGCAGCGCTGATACGGATAGGGCTGGGCGCTTTCGACTGTGAAGCGTACCGCCTGGCAATGGCAAGAACCTTTTAGCTGCATGACGGGCTCCGATGCGAGTTCCAATAGGGATGGACTGCAAGCGTTCGCATGGGGCGTGCCAGATGTAAATGTGTAGGGCGAGTACGCCCAAACGCAGTGGCGTGCCGCTAGCGTAATCGCCTTCGTTTCACATCGGAGGCCGTTCATGCCCCATCCCGTCGCTACTCGTGCCGTCGTGCCCGTCGCTCGTCCTCGCATATCGTATCGGGCGGCGGCCTGTGTGGTGACCAGCGTTTTTTTTATTCTGGGTTTCATCACGACATTGAACGACATTCTAGTGCCGCATTTACGCACGGCCTTCACGCTGACATACACGCAGGCCATGCTGGTGCAGTTCACGTTTTTCGGTGCGTATCTCGTGGTGTCGCTGCCGGCAGGCAAAGTCGTGATGCGCTGGGGATACCAAGGTGCTCTGGTGATCGGTTTGCTATTGTCGGCGACCGGCGCCGTCTTGTTTTATCCCGCCGCCAGTGCCCAGTCCTACCCCATGTTTCTAGCGGCTTTGTTCGTGTTGGCCAGCGGCATTGTCATCCAGCAGGTCGCGTTCAATCCTTTTATGTCGCTACTCGGTCCCGCCGAGACCGCCGCAAGCCGTATGAGTCTTGCCCATGCGTTTAACTCCCTGGGTACGACGGTAGCGCCGGCATTCGGGGGGCTGTTGATTTTGACGCGTGCGCCTTTAACGCCCGAGGCGACGAGCGCATTGCCGCAACAAGCCTTGGAGGCGTATCGCCTGACCGAAGCGCACGCAGTGCAAGGCCCTTATTTGGGTATCGCGTGCGTGTTGGTGCTCATCGCCGTGGTACTGCGATGTTGGCCTATGCCGGACTTCGTGCGTGAAGCGCGGGCCAGCGGCACATCCTCCGGTATGTTCGCCCCTTTACGCAGGCAACATTTGCGGCTGGCGGTCGTCGCCATTTTTTTTTACGTGGGTGCCGAAGTCGCGATCGGTAGTTTCATGGTGAACTACCTTGCCCGGTCCGACATGGGTGGCTTCTCGCATACTCATGCGGCGTATGCCCTGAGTTTGTATTGGGGAGGCGCGATGATCGGGCGATTTGTCGGAGCCGGATTGTTGCGTCGCATCGCACCGGGCCGTTTGCTGGGCACCTTCGCCGTATGCGCGGGCCTGCTGGTGCTGACTTCGGCACTCGGCCAGGGATGGCTCGCCATAGTCGCGATCATTGCCGTGGGCTTGTTCAACTCGATCATGTTTCCCACCATCTTTTCACTGGGGGTAGCCGACCTCAAAGGCCTGACGCCTCAGGCATCCAGTTTGATTGGATTGGCCATCGTGGGCGGCGCCATCGTGCCGCTGACGCAAGGCGTGATCGCAGACCATTGGGGCCTGAAGCTGGCGTTGACGGTGCCCATCATCTGCTACGGCTACATTGCATACTTCGGTTTCAAGGGATCGAAGCCGCGTGCGAGCGATGCGTTACCATGAGTTCGGGCCACTCGGGCCCGTCGGTTCATCGTTTTCAGGGGTCGCGCATGTCGGGTGTCGTTCGTCGTATGTCTTTCGTCGTCACTGGTCTGTTGGCCGCCAGCGTGGCCAGCAGTGTCGCCGCGCAAAGCGCAGCCATGCCATCGGTGCCAGACACTGCGGCCTGCCTGGCCTCGCTGCGGCCTGGCGCGCAGGCCAATGGCGTGTCGCCGGCCGATTTCGACAAGTGGACGCAAGGCGCGAGCTTGCTTGCCAGCACAGTCAGTTCGGCACGGGGGCAGCCCGAGGGTCGCGAAGCCTATTGGGACTACATCGCCAAGACGGTGGACGAGGAACGCGTCCAGCAGGGGCGCGATATCCAGAACCAATATGGCGATACCTTGAGCCGTGTGGGCGAGCAGTACCGCGTCGATGGCGAAGCCTTGGTAGCAATATTCGGCATCGAAACCAATTACGGCAAACAAATCGGCAAGACGAAGGTGTTGGACGCGTGGCTGACCCGTGCCTGCACCGAATCGAATCCCTTGTGGAAGAAGAACGTCTATGCCTCCATTCGCTTACTGGCCGACGGCACCGTGCAAGCGGATCAGTTCATCGGGTCGTGGAGCGGCGCGTTCGGCATGACGCAGTTCATTCCGACTTCGTTCTACGAGTTGGCGGCGGATGGCGATGGCGACGGCCGCATCGATTTATATGGCTCGCTGCCTGACGCGTTGGCATCGACCGCAAATCACCTGTTGAAGCGGCGTGCGAAATGGACGCATGGCTTGCCTGCCGTGACCGAGGTTCGCTTGCCCGATAGCGTCAAGCGTCAGTTGCCTGCCGGCCCCGAGGTCGAGGTGAATGCGACGCAGGACCGTCGCACGGTTGCCGCGTGGACCGACGCTGGCTTACGCCGCCCCGATGGGCAGCCGCTGGTATCCAATCAAACCGGACTACGCAATGATTCGACGGCGTATTTGTTTGCGCCGACGGGGGGACAGGGACCGGTGTTTCTGGCGACCGCTAACTTCGAGGCGATCCTGCATTACAACCAATCCAAACGCTATGCCTTAGCTGTGTCGCTCCTGATCGAGCGACTACGCGGCCATCCTGGTATTCGCACGCCGTGGCCGACGGACGATCCCGGCTTGTCACGCGCAGAAGTACGTGAATTACAGTCTTTGTTGGCGGCGCGGGGGCACGATGTCGGCACGCCCGACGGTATCCCGGGCGCACGCACGCGTGATGCCGTTCGTGCCGAGCAGCAACGCGCCGGTTCGACGCCGGATGGCCGGGTCGGTCAGCGCGCCTTGCAGATGCTGCGCGCGGCCCGGTGACACCAGATCAGCGCAGGGCGGGGGGACGCGCCGGTGTCCATTCGTCGCCGAACACCTCGGGCTCGTCGTACGCCTGCAAACGATTGAAGTGGATCGCCACGTCTTCGCTGTACAACAGCCCGGCGATGCCCTGGGCCAAACGCTTCGCCCCGTCGCTGATGGACGGAATGTCGCCTGATATGGGGCCGTGCGTAAGAACTGCCGGATAGCAGAACGCGTGAACGCGCGCCAGGCCAGGCAGGCTGTCGGCGTGCCTGGCCTGAAACTCGAAGACGGGTCCGAGGTCGGGCGAATCGCTGAGCTCCTGGTCTTCCTGGCCCGGCACGGGACGATAGCGGTCGCCCCAGGTTCGCACGTGCGGTGCGATCGTCGCATATTCGGGCCGGGTGGCCCAGTCGATACGGAAACCCGTCGAAGCAATCAAGAAGTCCACTTCGAATAGTCCGGTGGTCGTAAGCAGTTGCAGTCCGGTGGCGGTCGATTCGGCGCTCAAGACCGAGGTGCCCAGGTTGAAGTGGGCATTGTCGTGACGCGACACGCGCAGGGTGCTGCCGCGCGGCGGGGGCACTTGCTGGACGTTGATGTAATGGCGAATTCTCCACTTCCAATCGTCGCTCAAGCCGAACTGGCCATGCACGATGCCGGGGTTGCCCGAGCCCTTGCTTTTGTTGATGCGGGGAATGTTCTGGCGGCGAATCAGCAAATCGACGCTGGCCGCACCCGCTTCGAGTGCAGTCGCTGCGCTGTCCATGGCCGACGAGCCCGCGCCCAATACAGCGACTCGCTTGCCGCTCAAGCGTTCGGCATCCAACGCATGGGACGAGTGCGCCCACTGCGAAGCCGGAAGCTTGCGAACCCAGTCGGGCACGTATGCGCCGCCCAGTCCGTCGCGGCCCGTGGCCAATACGACGCGTCGAGCCAGGACGCGTTGTTCGCCGGCGGGTGTATCCAGGCAGAGTTCGACGACGCCATCGGCACGCGGCGACACGGCGCGAACCGAGTGATCGTTATGCACCGGCAGCGCCAACACCCGGCGATACCAGCGCAAGTAATCCATCCATTGCAAGCGAGGGATCTTATCGAGTTGGGTCCAGGCGGTTTCGCCGAACTGTGCTTCGAACCACGCTTGAAACGTCAGCGACGGAATACCCAGCGCGGGGCCGGTCAGTTGCTTAGGCGAGCGCAGCGTCTCCATGCGGGCCGTCGTGGCCCAGGGACCCTCGAATCCCGCAGGCGAACGGTCGTAGATGACGGCTTTGACGCCGACGTGAATCAGGGCCGCGCAGGCAGCCAACCCAGCCATGCCGCCACCGATGATCGCCACATCGACGACGGCTGAACCGCTGCGCTCGAAAGGCGGAACCCAGGGCTTGGCGGGCAGGTCGAGCATCGACAGTTCGCGTTGGAGGCGAGTCTCGAGAGCGGCTAAGCCGGGTTCGATAGGAAAATAGCTGGGAGCGGTCATTCAGTAAAGTCCTGGCCCGTGACGACAGCCGGGCATGGCCGAACGAGCAGGGGGCAGAGGGATGGTTAGGACAACCCTATATTATCTGTGGCCAAAAATAGACTATCCAAATAACTAAAAGCTATAAATTCATGCCGGCCAATCTGGGCGATGGACATCGAGCTGTTATCGCAGCGTGCAGTACTGGGCGCTATGGCCTTGCCCGGCTCAATCCTTACCCCACTCCGCTGCAAACGCTTCGCGATAGTCTTCCAATAGCACCAGCCGGGCTTGTCCCAGCCGCCGCCCCGAAGCGGTTTGCATGGTGGCGGGCAAGCCTGCCAACTTGCAGCCGATGTGATCCAGCGCATAGCGCTTGTCGTCCAATGGCCGGTTGCGACCTGTCGGGTCGCTGGGGTGGGCCAAGGCCGATCCCATACGCCCTGCGGTGTAGAACAACCGGGCCAGGCCGACCGCACCCAGGGCATCCAGGCGGTCTGCGTCTTGCACGATCCGAGCCTCGATCGTGGTGGGCGCGATGCCCGCCGAAAAACTATGGGCTTCGATAGCGTGGGCCACAGCGTCCAGACGATCGGCAGGAAACGCGATCTGCTTCAATCGCGCGACGGCTTCGACTGCCGCCAGCGTCGAGGCGCGCGCGCGATCGGGATGATTCTTCGGCACGTTC
This sequence comes from Bordetella parapertussis, assembly GCA_945903445.1. Taxonomy (GTDB): domain Bacteria; phylum Pseudomonadota; class Gammaproteobacteria; order Burkholderiales; family Burkholderiaceae_B; genus Schauerella. The sequence continues at coordinate 349 of CAMDNZ010000020.1, read as the reverse complement.
ACCAGATCGTGCAAATAGGCCGCAGCCAGCACCACCAAATCATCCGCCTCCGGGTGATCGCCCAGCAGGCTCGACGCCGTGCGCCACACCCGATGCAGGTGATTCAGGTCGTGCGCGCCGTCATCGGGATCGCCACCGCCGACGAGCTCGACGATACGGGAATGCCAAAAGGCAAGTAAATCGGACATGTATGGGAAAGCCAGTAGAGATGCGAATAACGATTGGGACAGCATAGCCGACCCTGTTGCAAAGTCAGGCAAAATAACGGTCTTATCTGTCCTAGCCACGATTTAATCTGACAGTACAACTCTATTAAGCGCCTAAAGAAGGAGACGGTGTCGGCATTGTC
>CAMDNZ010000019.1 GCA_945903445.1 Bordetella parapertussis | reverse complement strand
GGCCGCGCTGTTCTCGCCCGCCGCCGGGCGGGACGAGTCGCCATACCCCCGCAAGTCCGCCATCACGACCCGGTAAGTTTCAGCCAGTGCCGGTGCCACTCGATGCCACATGACGTGAGTCTGGGGATGACCGTGCAACAGCAGCAAGGGCGCCCCCGAGCCGCCCTCGCGCACTCGAATCACAGCACCATCGACTTCGATGTCCCGCATTGAAAATCCGTCTAACCGCATGATTTGTCTCCATTTTGTTATCGAAAACTACCATTTGGACATGTTGAGTCACGCCGCCTTTCAATTTAGGCACGTGCCTTGCCTTAGAATCGCCCGCAGCTCGGTAGACCAAATGTAAACGCCGACCATACTATGCGGAGACAAAAACCATGGCCACTCAGGATGTAACGCAGGACACCCCGCTGAAGCGGGTGATGGGCCCCAAGCTGCTACTGCTGTTCATCGTCGGCGACATCCTGGGCACGGGCATCTACGCGCTGACCGGGCAGGTCGCCGCCGAAGTGGGCGGCGCGGCGTGGGCGCCGTTTCTGGTGGCGTTCGCCGTCGCTTTGCTGACGGCCTTTTCCTACCTCGAACTGGTCACCAAGTACCCGCGAGCCGCCGGGGCAGCGCTCTATGTTCATAAAGCATTCGGCGTTCATTTCCTGACATTCATCGTGTGTTTCACGGTCATGTGTTCGGGTCTGACATCGGCCGCCACGGCATCCCAAGCATTCGCGGCGAATCTATTTACAGCGTTCGGACTGGGCACCGATAGCGCCATGGTGTCGTGGGGCGCCATCGGCTTTATGCTGGTGGTCATGCTGGTCAATTTCCGGGGCGTATCGGAGAGCGTCAAAGCCAACGTCGTGCTCACGCTGGTCGAGCTGACCGGACTGCTGCTGGTGATTCTGTTGAGCCTTTGGGCGATCAGCAATGGCCAGGCCGATTTCTCGCGCGTGGTCGCTTTCGAGACGCCCGAGAACAAGAGCGTGTTTTTAGCCATCACCTCGGCCACCGCGCTGGCCTTCTTCGCCATGGTCGGTTTTGAAGATTCGGTCAACATGGCCGAAGAGACGCACAATCCGAACAAAATTTTCCCGAAAGTGATGTTGACCGGCCTGGGCATTACAGCGGTCATCTATGTGCTGGTGTCGATTTGCGCAGTCGCGCTCATTCCGGTGGGCGAATTGGCCAAAAGCTCGACGCCGCTGGTGCTGGTGGTACAACGTGCCGCCCCCGATCTGCCCATGACCACGATCATGCCGATCATCTCGATGTTCGCCGTGGCGAACTCGGCGCTGATCAACATGATGATGGCCAGTCGTCTGCTGTATGGCATGTCGCGCCAAGGCGTCTTGCCCAAGTTTCTGGCCAAGGTCCATGCGCGCCGCCAGACGCCATGGGCTGCGATTGTGTTCACCACTGCGCTGGCGCTGGCCCTGATCTTGCTGGTGTCGACCTCCAATTCCCAGGCAATTCGCGCCTTGGGCGGCACGACCGCGTTGCTGTTGCTGGGTGTGTTCGCCCTGGTCAACGTGTCGGTGCTGGTGCTGCGCCGCAAGAAGGTCGAACACGCGCATTTCCGTGCCAACACCTTGTTCCCGGTCGTCGGCGCCATGGCCTGCCTGTTTTTGGTCACTCCCGTGACCGGCCGCGACGTCATTCAGTATCAGGTCGCCGGCTGGCTTCTGGCGCTGGGCGTCGTCATGTGGGGCCTGACACTGCTGGTCAATCGCAAACAAGGCGCTCGCCTGGACCCCGAGCATCTGGACGACTAATCCTAATAGCTGAAAAAAGGCGGTTTGCGTGTTGAACTGACGAATCGTCGGCGTGAGCCGACGATTCGCATCGCATTCCTTCTCGGCGCGACACTTTGTTAGCTGGCTTCCGTCTGCACCGCTTCCTAATATGACGTGACTGCCCCATGCGGGGCTGCCGTCGGGAGAGTCCAGCATGAAAACCTTCATCAACACGCGCGTTTTGGTACTAGGTGCCGGCAAAGTCGGCACCGTCATCGCTGCGATGCTGGCCGAACACTACGATTTCCGAATTACCCTGGCCGATCAACGGCTTGGCAAACACGTGGCTGACGATCCCGCTATCCGCACGATGGCCGTCGATGTCGAGAATTCGTCTGCGCTGCATGACATGCTGGAACAGCACGATGTGGTCATCAATGCGTTGCCTTTTTATCTGGCCGCCCGGGTCGCCACGGCGGCAACGCACTGCGGCGTGCATTACTTCGACCTGACCGAAGACGTGGCCGCCACACAGGCCATCCGCGAACTGGCGGCGACGTCTCGCAGCATGCTGATGCCCCAATGCGGACTGGCCCCGGGCGTTATCGGCATGCTGGGCGGCCACCTGGCGCAATCGTTCGACACGCTGTATGACGTCAAACTACGCGTCGGCGCGCTGGCCCGTCATGCGACCAACGCTTTGCGCTACAACTTTACCTGGAGCGTAGACGGCGTCATCAACGAGTACTGCAACCCGTGCGAAGCCATCGTCAACGGCCAACAGGTATCGGTTCAGCCGCTGGAAGGCTATGAGACCCTCACGCTGGATGCGCAGTGCTACGAAGCCTTCAATACATCGGGCGGGCTAGGCACACTGTGCGAGACCTTACACGGCAAGGTTCGCAATCTCGATTACAAAACCATGCGCTATCCCGGGCACCGCGACGCCATGTCGATGCTACTGCACGATCTGCGCCTGATCGAGCGGCGGCCCTTGCTGCGCGAGATACTGGAAGGCGCCGTGGCACATTCTCGCGAAGACGTGGTCATCTTGTTTGCGTCGGCCACGGGTCTGCGCTCAGGACGCTTCGAACAGATCACCCGGCTCGCTCGCATCCACGGCGATATGCTGAAAAACGAACGCCGAACGGCCATCGAGTTGAGTACCGCCGCAGGGGTGGTGGGTGCGTTAGAGCTGGCACTGCAAGGCGCATTGCCGCAGCGGGGTTTTATCAGCCAGGAGACGATTCCACTGAATGCTTTTTTGGGCACGCGGGTCGGACACTATTACTCGGCGCTGCGCAGCGAAGCGGTGCAGGCCAGGTCGCCACGCTCCATCGATCTGGCGGCATGAGGCTCGCAGCATCGTATAGCGCGACGTCGCCGTTCTCTTGCAGATCGCGGCGACTCGTGGCGTCGGCCTCGATATCGATCGCAACGCTCCAACTGAAACAACCGAAACGCTCATGCGGCAATCCGATCAAGCCGGTGTTAGATGCGCTATGGTGGGGCGCCACGCCAGCGCTTTCTGCGGATATTTGCCATGACCATTCGGTTAGACGCCACCGACAGGCATCTTCTCGCGTTGCTACAAGCCAATGCGCGCGAACCTGCGGCGCTGCTGGCGCGCAAACTCGGCATCGCTCGCAGCACCGTGGTCGCCCGCATCGCCCGGCTCGAACGCAGCGCGATCATCGGCGGCTACACAGTCCGAATGAACCACGTCCCCACGACGCCTCGAGTACACGCTTACTGCAGCCTGACGGTCAGCGCCAAGCGTGCGAGTGCCGTTATTGGCGCACTGACGCGTCTGCCGGAAGTCATCGAAGTATGTGCCGTTTCCGGACGCTACGACTACATGGTGTTTTTGTGCTGCGACACGCCCCAGCAGCTGGACGAACTGCTCGATCAGGTGGGGCAAATCGATGGCGTACATCAAAGCCATACCGCCATGGTCTTGCGCTACAAGCTCGACCGACGAAGCTCGCAAGAACGTTGACAATGCTTGCGCCCGTCTCATAGCGGTCAATAATTCTTGCAGAGTCTGGGTTCTGGGGCGCACGTTTTTGCTCGCGTTCACCGTTCGCCGCTCGCTGCTCACCGCTTGGCGCCGACGATGGCGGCGGCCGATCTGGTCGAGACGGGGTCTTGCGCACACATGCGGTCGGTATTAGGCTTTATGGGTTATCGACGATATGTACCGGAAAGCTATGACCGATTTGTCCGCATTTCCCATCGCTACCCAATGGCCTGCCCGGCATCCCGAGCGGCTGCAACTGTATTCGCTGCCCACGCCCAATGGCGTCAAGGTATCCATCCTGCTCGAAGAGCTGGGATTGCCCTACGAAGCGCATCGAATCGACTTCGGCAAGCAGGACCAGATGTCGCCTGCTTTTTTGTCGCTCAACCCGAATAACAAAATCCCTGCCATCCTCGATCCGGACGGACCGGACGGCAAGCCCTTGGCGCTCTTCGAATCGGGTGCCATCCTGATTTATCTGGCGGAGAAAACGGGCCGATTGCTACCCGCCGATGCCGCTGGTCGCTATCGCGCCATTCAGTGGGTGATGTTCCAGATGGGTGGCGTGGGGCCGATGTTCGGGCAACTGGGCTTCTTCCACAAGTTTGCCGGCAAGGACTTCGAAGATAAACGACCGCGCGACCGCTATGTCGCCGAATCGCGCCGCCTGCTGGGTGTCGTCAACAACCAATTAGCGGACCGCGCGTGGATAAACGGCAATGACTACTCGATTGCCGATATCGCGCTGTTCCCCTGGATTCGGAATCTGGTGGGTTTCTACGACGCCGGCACCCTGGTCGGATTCGACGACTTCCCGCACGTCAAACGCACACTGGCAACGTTCGTCGCACGGCCCGCCGTGCAACGCGGCCTGGACGTTCCGGCCGCACCCTGAATCGCACTCGAAAAATACGACCGAACGGCCATCAGGCTGTCCGGTCGTCTGTTCTCGAAGGTCTTCAGTCGTGACTCGCTGCCCCTATCGATCGAGCGATACTGCGATCCACGATATCGACGATTGCTTGAATCGCCGATATCGCCGCGACCATCACGCCTTTTCGATCGCCTCGGCAATCGCACGTCCGATGTCGTCAGTTTTGGCCTGGCCGCCCATATCCGGCGTGCGCGGCCCAGTGCCCAACACCGAGTTGATGGCATCCATCACCGCCTGTGCAGCAGCCGGTTCGCCCAAATGCTCCAACATCATCGCGCCGGCCCAGATCTGGCCGATCGGGTTGGCGATATTCTTGCCGTAGATGTCGGGCGCCGAACCATGTACCGGTTCGAACAACGAAGGGAACTTACGCTCGGGATTCAAGTTGCCCGAAGGGGCGATACCAATGGTGCCCGTGCAAGCCGGCCCCAGATCCGAAAGAATGTCGCCGAACAGATTGGACGCCACCACCACGTCGAAGCGGTTCGGATTGAGCACGAAGTGCGCGGTCAGAATGTCGATGTGATATTTGTCTGCACGAATTTCGGGATACTTGGCCGACATGATCTCGAACCGCTCGTCCCAATAAGGCATCGAAATCGAAATGCCATTCGATTTGGTGGCCGAGGTAATGTGCTTGCCATCACGTTTACGCGCCAACTCGAACGCGAATCGCAAAATACGATCGGTGCCGATGCGCGTGAACACGCTCTCCTGCAACACGAATTCGCGATCGGTGCCCTCGAACATCTTGCCGCCCACCGACGAGTATTCGCCCTCGGTGTTTTCGCGAACGACGTAGAAATCGATATCGCCGACCTTGCGGTTGGCCAAGGGCGAGGGAATACCCGGCATCAAACGCACCGGACGCAAATTGACGTATTGGTCGAATTCGCGACGGAACTTCACCAGCATGCCCCACAAGGAAATGTGATCCGGTACGATCTGCGGCCAGCCCACTGCGCCGAAGAATATCGCGTCCTTGTCGCCGATCTGCTCTTTCCAGTCGTCCGGCATCATCTTGCCGTGTTCGAGGTAATAGTCGCAGCTCCAGTCGTGATGCTGCCAGTTCCACTGAATACCGAACTTACGGCCAATAGCCTCCATCACTCGCACCCCCTCGGGCATGACTTCCTTGCCAATGCCGTCGCCAGGAATCACTGCGATATTGAATGTTTTCATCGGGTCGCTCCTCGTTGTCTTGTCGGCTTTGGCCACGGTCGGGCCGCCGATGGGATGAATGTGCAAGAAACAGTGTAGAAGCCGAGCGGAAAGACAGAAATAAGCGGGGCCGCAACTTATAATGTCGCCACGGGAAATAATCCATGGACACGCTCAACGACCTCTCCTTCTTTTCCGGCCTGATGCGGGCAGGTTCGATGGCGCGTCTGGCCCAGGAAATCGGCGTAACGCCCTCTACCGTCACCAAGCGACTCGCGGCACTGGAGCGGCGGCTAGGCGCACGACTGGTCCATCGAACAACCCGCCGCATGAGTCTGACTCAGGAGGGCGAGTTGTTCTTGCACGAAGCCGAACGCATACAGCGCGACATCGTCGTGCTCGAACAAGCCATCGCCGGCAGTACCGCCCAACCGAAGGGATTGCTGCGCGTGCATGCCACCTTGGGTTTTGGTCGCCAGCACCTAGCACCTGCCGTCGTTCAGTTTCAGTCTCGGCATCCCCAGGTGTCGGTGCAACTGACATTAAGCGACAGCGCCATCAATCTGGTGGGCGACGGCTTCGACGTGGCGGTACACATCGGAGCGTTACCCGATGCACGCGTGTCCATGCGCAAACTGGTGCCCAATCGGCGTGTGCTGTGCGCCTCGCCCGATTATCTGGCGGCGCATCCCGTACTTTCGCGGCCTGCCGATCTGGCCTCGCATCAATGCATCGTCATTCGCCAGAGCGACGAAACCTATGGATCTTGGACGCTGACAGCCAACGGACGGCACGACACAATCAAAGTCGGCGGCGACCTGAGCACCAACGATGGCGAGGTGGCTTTGGGATGGGCATTGGCCGGTCGCGGCATTTTGCTGCGTTCGACCTGGAGCGCCGCCGCCTATTTTCAATCGGGTGCACTAATGCCGGTACTGCCGCGCTGGGCGGCACCCGACGCCGACATCGTGGCGCTATATCCCACCAAGCAGCATCTGCCCGCCAAAACGCGGGCATTCGTCGATTTCCTGGTGACGCATTTCGCCGATCGGGCGTTCTAGCGCGCCGTGGCAACCCCATCGAACTGCGCGACAAACCAGTCATGCACGGCGCGAATACGCGCATCGGCCAGCGCCCCTTCACCGTACACCAGCACGTAATGTTTGCGATGCGGCACGGGACGTCCGAACGGCATCACCAACTGACCGCACGCCAATTCATCGGTCACCAGCACGTGCCGAGCGATGGCGATGCCCATGCCCGCGCGCGCGGCTTCCAAGCTGAGCGAATAGCGGTTGAACGTGTAGCCGCGTTGAATATCTCCCCTCGATCCGTTCGCATCGCCGCCTCCGCTATTACCGCCCTCGGCAGCGGCATCACCACAAACATTGGCGTCACCAGCGGCACGCAGCGCCGACTGCTCCAGGTAGAACGCCCACTCGGCATAGGCCGAACTACCGCGCCAGGCCGTGATGTCGTGCAGCAAGGGGTAGTTACCCAGGTCCTGGGGCCCTCTCAAGGGCACGCCCGGTACGAGAAGACGGGGCGAACACACCGGAAAGATTTGTTCGCGCGCCAGGGGGGTCGTCATCAAGCCGGGATAGATGCCATCGTTCAAGTCGACGGCTAGATCGAATTCGCCATCGCGCAACGACCAACTGCTGTCTTCGGCAACGAATCGGAACGAGATGTGCGGGAACGCTTCGCGCAAGGCGGGCAAACGCGGCATGATCCACTTCTCTAAGAACGACGGAATCGAGCGCAGCCGCGAAATGCCGCCGATACGCCCGGCTTGTAAATGCGCCAGCACGTCTTCGACCTCGCCGTACGACTGGGCCACCACTTGTGCCAGGCGTTGCCCCTCTGCCGTGAGCGCCACACCGTGCCGGGCGCGATTGAACAGTTTGACGGCCAGCCGATCCTCCAATTGCCGCATCTGCTGGCTGACCGCGCCCGGTGTGACGTTCAGCTCGGCCGCCGCGCGGGTGAACGACAGGTGCCGGGCGGCGGCCGCAAACACGTGCAAACGACCGTGGATATGGGTATTGAAACGGGAGGTAGCCATAGTCAGAGTTTAGTTTTTCTAACAATCTTGTGCAGAAATCATCGTTCGCACTGCGACTATCGAAATGATTTCATAGTGGAATACGAAAATAGAGGTGCGTCATGGCCATCAGCGTGTTCGATTTGTTCAAGATAGGTATCGGACCATCCAGTTCGCATACGGTCGGACCCATGCGTGCGGCGCGGGCGTTCGGACGGCAACTGGCCGACCATGCCGACGCCAAGCGCATCGACCGACTGCGCGTCGATCTGTTCGGATCCTTGGCCGCCACCGGCATCGGCCATGCCACCGACCGTGCCGTCGTCATGGGACTGATGGGCCATGCCCCCGACACCGTAGACCCTCGATTGGTCGAGCCTGCATTGGATGCCTTGCTTCGATCCAAGACGATGGCCGTACCCGGCGTAGGCGACATTGCGTTCGACCCCGGCAGCGACATCGGCTTCGAGCTGGAAGCCTTGCCTTTTCACCCCAACGGCTTGCGGTTCTCGGCGTTCGTTGGCGAGGACGCCGTGCTCAGTCGCCAGTACTACTCGGTAGGCGGCGGCTTCATCGTCAGCGACGAGGTTGCAGCAGGCGGTGTACCGCCCGCCCCCGAGGCCCCCCCGCCCTACCCCTTTTCGACTGCGGCGCAGTTGCTTGCACTGTGTGCCCGGCACGACCTGTCGGTCTCGGAGTTGGTCATGGCCAACGAAACCGCCTGGGCCGATCGATCGGACGTGCTGACGGGCCTGACGCGCATCTGGAACGCCATGAACGCCTGCATCGACAATGGTTTGGCCAATGATGGCGTATTGCCGGGTGGCTTGAACGTACGGCGTCGGGCCATGCGTTTGCACACAATTTTGATCGCACCCGACAATGGCCCCGTAAACGCGTTTGGAAGCGCTCTTGGCAGTACGCCCGCCAGCGCCCGCAAGACATCGCCCGGACAGCGCATGAGCCTTGCCAATCGCGCGGCGCCGGGTTTGGCCGCGCTGGATTGGATCAACCTCTATGCCCTGGCCGTCAACGAAGAAAACGCAGCAGGCGGGCGGGTCGTGACGGCCCCCACCAATGGTGCGGCCGGTATCGTTCCGGCGGTGCTGAAGTACCACATGACATTCCATCCCGAAGCGTGTGCCGACGACGTGCCACGCTTTTTGTTGGCCGCGTCGGCCATTGGTATGTTGTGCAAGACCAATGCATCCATCTCGGGCGCCGAAGTCGGCTGCCAAGGCGAAGTAGGATCGGCCTGTGCGATGGCCGCAGCCGGTCTGGCCGAGGTGCTGGGCGGCTCGCCCGCGCAGGTCGAAAACGCCGCGGAAATCGCGCTCGAACACAACCTGGGCCTGACTTGCGACCCCATCGGCGGACTCGTGCAGATTCCGTGTATCGAGCGCAACGCCATTGCTGCAGTGAAGGCCGTGAACGCGGCGCAGATGGCGCTGCGGCAAGACGGCAATCACTTCGTGTCGCTGGATCAAGTCATTCGCACCATGCGCGATACAGGCCGCGACATGTCGCACAAATACAAAGAGACCTCTTTGGGCGGATTGGCTGTCAGCCTGGTCGAGTGCTGATCGGACGCCACGTTGGCGGTCAGATTCAAATCAAGTAGCATTCGAGCACCTCACACTCCGAAGCGACACGCCATGACCGCCCCCGCCCTGCCCACATTCGAGACCGTCAAACAAGCTGCCGGGCGCATTGCCGGCCACGCCCACAAGACACCGGTCTTCACCTCCCGCACCGTGAACGAGACGTTCGGCGCGCAGGTGTACATCAAGTGCGAAAACCTTCAACGCATCGGGGCGTTCAAGTTTCGGGGGGCGTTCAACGCCTTGTCGCGTTTCGACGCGACGCAACGCAAGGCGGGTGTGGTCGCATTCTCGTCGGGCAATCACGCCCAAGCGATTGCGCTGGCGGCTAAACTGTTGGGCATCCCTGCGACTATCATCATGCCGCAAGACGCACCTGTGGCCAAAGTGGCTGCCACGCAAGGCTATGGCGGCAAAGTCGTGTTTTACGATCGCTATAGCGAAGACCGCGACGCCATCGGTCGCGTCTTGGCCGACCAGCAAGGCTTGACCTTGATTCCTCCCTACGATCACCCCGACGTGATCAGCGGGCAAGGCACGGCGGTGTTGGAACTGCTGGAAGAAGTGGGTGAGTTGGATGCCCTGTTTGTGCCCTTGGGCGGTGGCGGCTTGTTGTCCGGCTCAGCCTTGGCGGCGCGCGCGCTGTCCCCTGCTTGCGAGATTTTCGGTGTCGAACCCGAAGCCGGCAACGATGGCCAACAATCGCTGCGTGCGGGAAAAATCGTTCACATCAGCACGCCCAAGACGATTGCCGACGGTGCGCAAACCCAGCATCTGGGCGAAATCACGTTCCCGCTCATTCAGAACAACGTTACCGACATTCTGACGGCCACCGATGCCGAGCTGATCGAAGCCATGCGTTTTTTTGCCGAGCGTCTGAAGCTGGTGGTCGAGCCCACCGGCTGCTTGGGATTCGCTGCCGCACACGCCCGACGCCACGCGCTGGCAGGCAAGCGCGTGGGCATCGTATTGAGCGGCGGCAACGTCGACATCGCAAGCTACGGCACGATGCTGGCGGACTGATCGCCGCGCACTGCTTTGCTGGGCGCTAAAAACGGGTTTCTACGGGTGGCGGTGTGTCCGGTCGCCAGGACACGCTTAGGACAGATAAAATGTTAACGCTATCATTCAAAAATGGTAACGTTAACAAACCTGCAAAAATACGAGAGGCGAAGCTTGGAGACACACCATGGCGGCAGCCCTTTAGTCGAACGCATCGAATTCACTCAAAACACCGTCACACGCATCCATCATGAATCCATCGCCGAACCGCGCTCGTCAAAGCCCGACCGTCACGCATATGCGCGTGGTGCCCGTGGCCGGCCACGACTCGATGCTGCTCAATTTGAGTGGCGCGCATGCTCCCTTTTTCACACGCAACCTGATCATCCTGACCGACAGCGCGGGCAACACGGGCGTAGGCGAAGTACCTGGCGGCGAGCGCATTCGCACTACGCTGGAAGACGCCCGCTCAATCATCGTCGGCAGCCCGCTGGGCAACTACAACCATACGCTCAACCAAATGCGCAGCACCTTCGCCAATCGCGATAGCGGTGGCCGGGGTCAGCAGACCTTCGATCTACGCGTGGCGATTCATGCGGTGACCGCGGCAGAATCGGCCTTGCTCGATCTGCTGGGTCAGCACTTGGGAGTGCCGGTAGCCGCTTTGCTGGGCGAAGGTGTGCAGCGCACCTCGGTTCAAATGCTGGGCTACCTGTTCTATGTGGGCGACCGGACGCTCACCGATCTGCCCTACCAGACCGCAGGCGATGTCAGCGACGACTGGCTTCGCCTGCGCCACGAGAAAGCGCTGACGCCCGAAGCCATCGTCGCACTGGCCGAAGCGGCCTACGCCCGGTATGGCTTCGAAGACTTCAAGCTCAAAGGGGGCGTCTTTCGCGGCGAAGAAGAAGTCGAGGCGATTCGTGCGCTGCACGAGCGTTTCCCCCAGGCCCGCATCACGCTCGATCCGAACGGCGGCTGGTTGCTGAAAGACGCGGTGCGTCTGTGCCGCAACCTGCATGGTGTGCTGGCCTACGCCGAAGACCCTTGCGGCGCCGAAGGAGTGTATTCGGGGCGTGAGGTCATGGCGGAATTCCGTCGTGCGACGGGCTTGCCCACGGCCACCAACATGGTGGCTACCGATTGGCGCGAGATGGCACACGCCCTGGCGCTGCAATCGGTGGATATTCCGCTGGCCGACCCGCACTTCTGGACCATGCAGGGATCGGTGCGCGTGGCCCAGATCTGCCAAGCGTTCGGGCTGACCTGGGGCTCGCACTCGAACAACCACTTCGACGTATCGCTGGCCATGTTCACGCACGTCGGCGCAGCCGCACCCGGCAAGGTCACAGCCATCGACACGCATTGGATCTGGCAGGACGGTCAGTGTCTGACGCGCAACCCGCTGATCATCGAAGGCGGCTATATCGAGTTGCCGCAAACCGGCGGGCTGGGCATCGAACTGGATATGGATGCCGTCGAGCGTGCTCACCGGCTGTACTTGCAGCATGGTCTGGGCGCCCGTAACGATGCCATGGCCATGCAATACCTTATCCCCGGCTGGACGTTCGACCACAAACGTCCCTGCATGCTGCGCTGACCGGCCTTTACCGCATCGCACGCCAATGGATCTCAACGCGGGGAGCGCAGCACCAGCTCGGTGATTTCGCTGGCGACGCCCAAACGGATCGGGAAGCCATTCCACAACCCCGTTCCATTACTGAGATAAAGCTGCATGCCACCGATGGTGTACAGCCCGGATACGAAGCCGTCGTTAGCGTTGCGCACGACCCGATCGAAACCCAGGATCATGCCGCCGTGGGTATGGCCAGACAATTGCAGTGCAACCCCGGCGGCGGCATGCGGCTGGGTGTCGACCGGGCGATGACTGAGCAGAATTTTCACGACGCCGCCATCTATGCCTTGCGTCGCGCGCGCAATATCGGGGCCGTCCAAGCCATAACGCAACGCCACGGTGTCGGCCACACCGACGATCGCCAATGGCCCTCGCCCGGTATCGACGATTTCGTGCGAATTGACCAGCACCCGCATTCCCAGCGATTCGAGCTTATTCACCCATTCTTTCAAACCGAAGTAGTACTCGTGATTGCCGGGACTGGCGATCACGCCGAGCTTGGCGCGCAAATCGCCCAAGGGGCGCACGTCGCTCTCGCGGGCGGCGGTCGTGCCGTCGATGACATCGCCCGTCACCACGATCAGATCGGCGTCTAAGGCGTTAGTGCGCTGCACGACCCGTTCGACCCAGGACGCCGGGAACATCGTGCTGATATGCAAGTCGGTCAGTTGGATTAGCCTAAAACCGTCTAGCTCGCCGGGCAAGCCTGGAATCTGCAATTCGACCCGGCGCACTTCGGGCACTGCGATCGCTTGCGACACACCGAAACCAGCCAGCACCAAGGCCACGACCGCGCCGACGTAACGCAGCTTGCTCGCGACAAGGGCGAGACACGCTTTGCGCACGAACAGTCTGGCGCACGACACGCCGATATCCAAGGCCAGCGTAATCACGAACAGCAAGGCGAATGCGCACCACAACCACCCCATGGTTACGACCACACCGAAAGGCAGCTCGGGCGAATACATATTGCCAAACAGCGCGATGTAGACCAGCCGCTTGGACGAAATAAGCACCAGTACTGCGCCTAGAGCAATGCGGGCGCGGGCGGACCAAGGCAAAGGAAGAACAAAGCGCCATAAGACGTAGGCGCAGGCAATGGCAATATAAATATGAAACACGACGATGCGAGCCTGATGCAAAAACGGGGGCGGTGACCAGCCGTCGTATCAGCTGGCCACCCAAAGAGTCGGCGGACCTTAACACATTGATCTGGCAGCCTGACGAGCGGATCACACGCCGCGGTTTTCCACGGCAAATTTAACGAGTTTCGACTGGCCCTCGATCCCCAGCTTGCGCTTGACGTTCTGCCGATGGGTTTCCACCGTACGCACCGACAGATTCAGCGCCAGTGCGATGTCCTTGTTGGTGCGACCTTCGGAGATATGCTGAAGAATCTCGCGTTCGCGCGGACTCAGCAGCACCCCGGGCACACTGGCCTGCGACAGCTTGGCTGCGATAGCCGGGCTCAAATAGGTTCGACCTTTCATGACCTCGTCGATCGCGTTCAGAATCTGGGCGGCCGGCTCGTCCTTGGTGACGTAGGCTCGGGCCCCCGCGCGCAGCGCCTGGGTTACCCACTCCGGATTGTCGTGCATCGACAGCACCAACACCGCAATGTGCGGCCAACGTTCGTACACCAATGCCACCAGCTCGAGTCCGCTCATGCCGCGCATCGTCAGATCGGTCAGCAGCAAATCGGGCAGACCGGCCGCACCTGGCCGATCCAAAGCCTGCAATTGCGCCACAGCCTGAGCCCCATCGTCGGCCTCGCCCACCACTTGGATACGCGGACTGCGTTCGAGACGCAGCCGTAGTCCGTCGCGCACCAAGGGATGATCGTCAACCAACAGCAAACGTACCGGCGGCATCGCTTCAGCGCTAACAGAAGACATGTTCGTTCACTTGTTCAAGGGCAAATTGGCGACGACCCGAGTACCCGTGGCATTACTCACCAACTGCAATGCACCGCCCAAGGCACTCAGACGCTCTCGCATGTTACGCAAACCGACACCGCTCGCAGGGTCGCCATGCACTTGTGCATAATCAAAACCACGACCATTGTCCTGGATATCCAACCAAACCTGATCGGGCGCGTAATGCAGACTCATGACGACACGGTCGGCGCGGGCGTGACGAAAAACATTGGTCATAGATTCCTGAGCGATGCGAAACAATGCCGTGTTTTGATCGTGCGCGAGCGCGACCACGTCACCGTGCACCGTCACTTCGGTGATCAGGGGCGTGTGCGAAGCCGATGCCACCTCGTTCAGCTCACGGCACAGCTGCGACAGCGCGGTCGGCAAACCTAGATCGTCCAGCAAGGCGGGGCGTAGGTTGTGAGAGATACGGCGAATCTCGGCCACGGCGCCCTGCAATCTCGTCAGGGCCATATCGAGGATGGGTTCGATACGGTCGATTTTGTCGGTCGATAGTCCGCCTGTCGATGTAGCCGGCATACTCGCCTCGGTCTTTGTCCGGTTGGAGGCCAATCGGTCGTGAGCGGCCTCTAACACCAACTTGATCGACACCAGATGCTGACTGACGCCATCGTGCAACTCACGCGATAGGCGCGCCCGCTCTTCTTCCTGAGACTGCACGACGCGCCGCGCAAGCTGGCGTAGTTTGGCATCGGATTGCCGTTGATCGCTGAGATTGAGGACCAAGCCGCCCAATGCGACGGTCAAGGTGCACACTGCTGCCACCAGCGCCACCCACCGCAGCATGCGGCGGATGTTGTCGCTGGCCGTCTCATCGATCTCATGCAAAGCAGCGTCGATATCGTCGCGGTAGAGGCCGGTGCCCAGCATCCACCCCCATTGCGGCACGGCGGCGACGTAGCCAATTTTTTCCGTCTCGCGCTGGGCCGAAGGCTTTTGCCACAGATAACGCACCAGCTCGCCGCTCTCGCCCGAACCGATAGCGGCAGCCAGCAGGTTCGCCAGTACCGGCGCGCCGTTGCGGTCACGCATATCCATCAAATTGTTTCCTACCAGATGGGGCTGGCGCGGATGCATCAAACTATTGCCCTGCACGTCGTAAACGAAAAAATAACCATCCTGTCCAAAATCCATTCGGCTCAATAAAAGCAAGGCCTGGGCTTGCCATTCTTCCGAACGCAATTCGCTGGATCGCGCCTTGTTCAGCAAAGGCCGAATCGCGCCCTGCGCCAATCTTACATAATGCTCGAGCTCGGCTTCTTTGCTTTTCATCCATGCCGACTCGACCAGTGCTTTTTCTTCGCGCGCCAAAGCCATGCCCTGCTGGTAAACGACCCAGGCCAACACCACGCATGCCAGTAGTAGCGGCAGCACGGCAAGCATGACGATTCGCAATCGTAATTTCATATAGCGATACAAAATAAGTTTTTTGCAGTGCAGCACGAGCGTTGCCACAGCGTGCATCGTTCACCATTGTGACGCAGCCCAGGCACCCCGAACAGCACCATCGTAAGAAACCGTTTTGATGCACTGCACTACGTGAAACTACGCATTATTGCTGCGTATTGCTGCGCTTGTCCCTGAGGACCTCCCCGCGAATACTAGCGCCTCCCGCGCGCATGGCACGGGATATAAGAGAAGAGGAGCAGGCATGCAGCACGTGGGTAAAAACCGCTGGACTCAGCACATCGGCTGGGCAGCGATATCGATTATCGGTGCGTTTTCACTGGGAACCGTCGCGCTTTCTCGTGGCGAAAGCATCAACGCGTTATGGATTGTGATTGCCGCAATCTGTGTCTACTTGATCGCCTACCGCTACTACAGCCGTTATATCGCCAAAACGGTATTGAGGCTGGACCCCACCCGCATGACCCCGGCCTGGAAGCACAACGACGGCTTGGATTATGTCCCGACCAACAAGCATGTTTTGTTCGGTCACCATTTTGCGGCCATCGCGGGCGCAGGCCCCCTGGTCGGCCCGGTACTGGCTGCCCAAATGGGATTTCTACCCGGCATGCTGTGGATTCTCGCGGGCGTGGTGTTCGCTGGAGCCGTGCAAGATTTCATCATTCTGTTCATCTCGACTCGGCGTGACGGCCGCTCGTTGGGCGACTTGATCAAAGCCGAGCTGGGCGTGATTCCAGGCGTGATCGCGCTATTCGGCGCGTTCATGATCATGGTGATCATCCTGGCGGTGCTGGCGCTGATCGTGGTCAAAGCGCTCACGCACTCGCCGTGGGGCACGTTCACCGTGGCCGCCACCATTCCCCTGGCTGTGTTCATGGGTGTCTACCTGCGCTATATCCGCCCGGGCAAGATCGGCGAAATCTCGGTGATCGGCTTCGTCTTGTTGATGGCCGCCATCGTGTTCGGCCAGGACGTCGCGGCACACCCCAGCCTTGGCCCGATGTTCGACTTCGACGGCAGGGGCCTGACGTGGATGCTGATCGGCTACGGCTTCATCGCCGCCGTGCTCCCGGTCTGGCTGCTGCTGGCCCCGCGCGATTACCTCTCGACCTTCCTGAAAATCGGCACCATCATCGGCCTGGCGCTGGGCATTTTGATCGTCGCGCCGGAACTGAAGATGCCGGCCATGACACGTTTCGTCGATGGCAGCGGTCCGGTGTGGTCGGGCAATCTGTTCCCGTTCCTGTTCATCACCATCGCCTGCGGCGCGGTCTCGGGCTTCCATGCGTTGATCTCGTCGGGTACGACGCCCAAACTGATCGAGAACGAAAGCCAGGCCCGTTATATCGGTTATGGCGGCATGCTGATGGAATCGTTCGTCGCCATCATGGCTCTGGTGGCCGCATGCGTCATCGAGCCGGGCATCTACTACGCCATGAACAGTCCCGCCGCGTTGATCGGCACCACACCGGAACAGGTCGCGCAGGTGGTCTCCAGCTGGGGATTCCTGGTGACGCCCGAGCAGCTGGTGCAAACCGCGAAAGACGTGGGCGAAAGCACCATCATTTCGCGTGCAGGTGGCGCACCGACCTTGGCCGTGGGCATGGCTTACATCCTGCATCAGTTGACGGGTGGCGACGGCATGATGGCGTTCTGGTATCACTTCGCCATTCTGTTCGAGGCGCTGTTCATCCTGACCGCCGTAGACGCAGGCACCCGTGCCGGCCGCTTCATGCTGCAAGACTTGATGGGTACGTTCGTACCGGCGCTGCGTAAGACCGAATCCTTGCCGGCCAACCTGATCGCCACGGCCCTGTGCGTCTCGGCGTGGGGCTATTTTCTGTATCAGGGCGTGGTCGACCCGTTGGGTGGCATCAACACGCTGTGGCCGCTGTTCGGTATTGCCAACCAGATGCTGGCTGCCATTGCGCTGGTGCTGGGCACCGTGGTGCTGTTCCGGATGAAGCAGGATAAATACGCCTGGGTCACCATCGTGCCCACCGTATGGCTGTTGATCTGCACGCTGACAGCAGGCTTCCAGAAGCTGTTCGATGCCAACCCGCGAGTGAGCTTCCTGACTCACGCGGCCAACTATCGGGAAGCCTTGGCCGACGGTCGCATCCTGGCGCCGGCCAAATCGGCTGCCGAGATGAGCCGGATCATCATCAACGACTACGTGAACGCGGGCCTGTGCGCCTTGTTCATGCTGGTGGTGATCAGCATCACGCTCTTCGGCATTCGGGCGATTCTGAACGCCCGTCGCTCAGACGCACCTACCGTGCATGAGACGCCTTACGAGCCGCTGCCGCCGCAGGCCACCGACGGCATGCCGCCACGCGCCACCGTAGCCACCGCCCATTAATGACGAGCGGCCCACCCCCTCATACGCGGTGGGCCGTCACTCACAGGAAATTCGCATGAGATTGAACCTGACAGGCATGGGACAGTCGGTGAACCGGGCGGGCGGCTACCTGGGGCAGACCTTACGCCTGATGGTGGGCGTGCCCGACTACGACGGCTATCTCGAACACATGGGCAAGAATCACCCCGACCAGACGCCCATGACCTACGCCGAGTTCTTCAAGAACCGCCAGGACGCACGTTACGGCGGGCGCGGACGAGTCGGCTGCTGCTGAACTCGCTTAGCCGGTCTATCATCGGTAACGCAGCGGCACTGGGCCGCGGCGATTGTCCTGACCAGGGGCGTGCGATGGCAGATACGGAAACCGACGAAACTTCGATCGACACCGACGCGGGGCAGCTGTACGCCAAGCGGTGGACGCCGCTTGCCTGCCCTCGTACCGGCGTGCCCATCGTCCTCATCCACGATTCGCTGGGATGCGTGAGGCTATGGCGCGACTTCCCCGAACGACTGGCCCTCGCGACAGGCCGCCCGGTCATCGCCTACGACCGGCTCGGATTCGGCCGCTCGGCCCCCTATCCCGGCGTACTGCCCCACGACTTCACCACGCTTGAAGCGCTGACCGGTTTTTGCAGCGTGCGAGAGCACTTCGGTCTGGATCGTTTTGCCGTGTTGGGGCACAGCGCGGGTGGCGATATCGCCGCAGCCTGCGCCGCCACTTATCGCGACGCCTGCTACGCCTTGATCACGATTGCGGCGGTGGTGTTCGTCGAGGACGTGACGCTTGCAGGAGTCGCGCAGGCTCGTGCGGCCTATGCACAACCCGGCCAATTGGATCGACTGAAAAAATATCACGGCGACAAAGCGGCCTGGGTGCTGAGTGCCTGGGTAGACACGTGGCTGTCGCCCAAGTTTGCCGGATGGACCCTGGACGATGCCCTAGGTCAAGTGCGCTGCCCCATCTTGCCCATACACGGCGCATTGGACGAGTTCGGCTCGATCGCGCATCCGCAACGCATTGCCGGGTTGACGGGCGCAACGCCCGTCATTCTGGAACAATGCGGTCACGTCCCGCATCGCGAGCAAGCCAACACCGTACTCGACCTGGTGGCCGAGTGGCTGGCTGGCGTCATGCCGCCGACGGATTCGGATTCGGATTCGGATTCGCCAGATAATCGGCTAATAGACGCAACATCGCATCGCAACGATCCAACTGCTCCCGCGCGATGAATTCGTCGGGTTTGTGGCCTTGATCCATACTGCCCGGTCCGCACACCACGGCCGGAATGCCGGCCTGATCGAACAGCCCCCCCTCGGTGCCGAACGACACCGTGCCGAAGTCGGTCGAGCCACTCAATAGCGCCACCAACTTCGCAGCTTCGCTGTCGGGTGCCGTCGCCAAGCCAGGATAGGCATTCAACGCTTGAAGACGAATGCCGGTGTCGGGCTGCACCGCCTGCATGCGCGGCAGCAGCTGGTTGTCAGCATAGCGTTGCAAATCATCGGCCACCGATTGCGGATCGAAGTCCGGCAGCGCCCTCACCTCGAAGTCGAATTCGCATTCCGCAGGCACGATATTCAAAGCACGCCCACCCTTGATGACGCCTGTTTGGATAGTCGAGAACGGCGGATCGAAACGGCTGTCGTGATGTTCGGGACGGGCCAGCCGCTCGCCCATGTCGCCCAATCGTCCGATCAGCTTCGCGGCATACTCGATGGCGTTCACGCCGTAAGGCGCGTAGGCCGAATGACAGGCTGCGCCTTTGACGTGGCAGCGCATGCCCAGCTTGCCCTTGTGGCCCAATACCGGTTTGAGTTCGGTCGGCTCGCCGATCACGCACAGTCGGGGCCGGTTGGGCCAGGTGGCCAACTCGGCCAGCATGGGCCGCACGCCCAGGCACCCCACCTCTTCGTCGTACGAGAACGCCAGATGCACAGGTATCGACAAAGGCCGGGCAAGAAAGCTGGGCACCGCCGCCAACACGCAGGCGATAAAACCTTTCATGTCGGCCGTGCCTCGGCCATACAACAAGCCGTCTTTTTCGGTCAAAGCGAAAGGATCGACGGTCCAATCCTGCCCGTCCACTGGCACGACATCGGTATGCCCGGACAGCACGACGCCTGCTCGATCCGCCGGGCCGATGGTGGCGAATAGATTGGCCTTGTTGCGCTCGGCGTTGTAGAACAGTCGGCTGTCTACGCCCAGGCCCGCCAGATAGTCGCGCACGAACTCGATCAAGGCCAGATTCGAATCCCGGCTCACGGTGGGAAAACCGATCAATCGTTCGAGTAATGCAACAGTGGTCACGTCATTCATCATTCGTCGCCTGACACGCCGTATCGGCGCTGCGGTCAGATCAAGCGCCCGAGTCGGGTCATCCTGCATTTAGGGGCCGTCATCTTGCCACAGATCGTCCAGTAGGCCTATGGGGTTTTCATCGGCCAAATCGACGCGCAGATCGACGATTGGCCAAATTACGTCTAAGGGAATTCAGGTGATCAGATCCCGGTTCGTGGTGACCCGCGTTTGCACGGTGAATGGTCGAAATCCGGCAGTGCCCCGATCTCGAAGTCGAACTCGCATTTTGCAGGCAAGATATTCACTGCGCGCCCACCCTTGATGACGCCTGTCTGGACGGTCGAGACCGGCGGATCGAACCGACTGTCGTGATGCTTGGGACGAGCCGGCCGCTCGCCCATGTCGCCCGAACGTCCGATAAGCCTCGCGGCATACTCGATGGCGTTCACGCCATAAGACGCATAGACCGAATAATTGGCCTTATTGCACTCGGCGTTGTAGAACAGTTGGCTGTCTACACCCAGGCCCACCAGATAGTCGTGTACGAACTCAATCAAAGCCAGATTCGAATCTCGGCTCAAGGTAGAAAGCCGATTAGGCGCTCCAGCAAGGCGATGCTGGTGATTCAGGCATCGTCGGCCCCCTCTCCCGCAGGCGCGACCGAAGCGCCTGCGATGCCGTGACGCGCCATCGACTGCGCGACGAAACCGGAAGCCTTCATATCCTCGACGAACGCGGCCAGATAAGCCCTCGCTTGTTCGCCACGCTGCCGATGCAGGCCCATTGCCTGGCGAATCACCATGAACTTGTCCGGCAGAACGCGCAACCCGCCGATGCGCGCCGCGTCAGCCTCCAGTTGCTGGCGCACGCCCGCCGCCACGTCGTAGCCTTGCGCAAGAAACAAATCGACGACCTCGGGCGACGTAGGCGCTCGTTCGATGCGCGCGTGCGTCAGCGCCCGCGTCAGGAACAGGTCGTATGCGCTGCCCTTGCCCACCGTGATCGCGATGCCCGCGCGATCGACGTCGGCGTTGCCCTCGATGGACGAATCGTCGGCGACCAGATAGCTGCCTTCGATCAGCACATAGGGCGCGGTAAACGCGACGGTCTCGCCTCGCTGGGGATCGATGGCGAAAAAGCCGAAATCGGCCTGGTCGGCATCGATAGCGTGGACCGACTTTCCGGCCGAATCCCAGACGACCAGTTCGAGCGCCACGCCCAACCTGTCGGCCAACGCGTGAGCCAGGTCGAGAGATACGCCCGCCGGCTGCCCGGTCGCCGGGTCACGGCCCGCCAGGATGGGATTGCCCAGGTTGATCGAGGCGCGCAGATGGCCTCGAGGGGCCAACGCATTCAGGAGGGAAGCGGAAGTATTCATGAGGCCGAGAATACACGACCCCGACACCAGGAATCGCTCCTATCGGCCTTGCCACACCGGCTTGCGCTTCTCCAGGAACGCTTTAACCCCTTCTTGAAAATCAGCCGACATGTAGCATGCCGCCAGGATATCGCCGTCGGGGACAGGGGCCACGGCGGCATCGCGCAAGCGAAAGAGCGATGTCTTGGTGGCCCACAGCGTCAACGGCGCCAGCGCGCACAGTTGCTCAGCGATAGCCTGCGCGCGTTCATGCAGGCCGTCCTCGGCCACCACCTCGCGGATCGCCCGGCATTGCGCCAGATCGTCGGCACGCAGCAAGGCCGCTGAAAACAGCATGTCCTTGACCCTGGGCATGCCCAGGTTCTCCACCAGGCGCGCATAGTTCTTGACGCTCAGGCAGTTGCCCACCGTTCTGGCGATGGGAAAGCCGAACTTCAGCGAGGGCGTGGCGATCCGCACATCGCAGCACAAGGCCAGCAATGCGCCGCCACCCACGCAGGCGCCCGCCATGGCCGCCACCGTGGGCACCCGAATGGCCTCGATTGCTTCCAGCAACGCTTCGCTGCCGCGCTCCAGCGCTACGAATTCTTCCGAAGTGGTGGCTGTCTCCAGCGCGCCGAAATCCGCCCCGGCCATGAAGGCGGGATGCGCGGCAGGGGCCCCGCTGAACACCACCGCTCGGATGTTGGGACGGTCGTTGACGTTCAGGCATATCTCCAGCAGCGCGTGTTCCATGTCGGCTGTCATAGCGTTGCGTGCCTGCGGACGATCAAACAACACCCACAGCACACCGGCTCGGATCTCGCTACGGATAAACGACGATTGGGTCACATCGAGCTCCTAGGACGTGGCGACACTGAGAATTTGGCAATGCTCGACAGGCAGACTCACATCGATCTGCCGCCCCTTCTCCAACGTGGTGTCGGGGTCCACAAACGCACGGATCGACAGCCCCTGCGGCAGATCGATCAGCACATCGCGGTAATCGCCGAGGTAGGCGACCCGCGCCACCGTGCCCCGCAACCCGTTGCCCGTGCCAGCGGCCGACGCCCCCACGCGCACGGCCGATGGCCGGATGCACAAGCAGGCCGCCTCGCCGGGCGCCGCACCGCTACGGTCCGCACCGTGCAGCACCTGGCTGCCGATGCGCAGTGCGCCCGATTCGGCTATGGTGCCGCGCAACTCGTTGTTAGTCCCGATGAACGAAGCGACGAAGGTGTTGGCGGGCCGCGTGAATACATTTATCGGGGTGTCGAACTGCTGCACCTGTCCGCCCTGCATGACGGCGATTTTGTCCGCGGTCACCAGCGCCTCCCCCTGATCGTGCGTGACATAGACCGTGGTCAACCCGAGCAGGTCATGCACTTGCCGGATCTCGTAGCGCATCTCTTCGCGCAGGTGT
This sequence comes from Bordetella parapertussis, assembly GCA_945903445.1. Taxonomy (GTDB): domain Bacteria; phylum Pseudomonadota; class Gammaproteobacteria; order Burkholderiales; family Burkholderiaceae_B; genus Schauerella. The sequence goes on along the minus strand of CAMDNZ010000019.1, from coordinate 31,400 downwards.
GCGTCCAGATTGGACAGGGGCTCGTCCAGCAACAAGATGTCGGGCTCGACGACCAGCGCGCGCGCCAATGCGACCCGCTGCTGCTGCCCTCCCGACAATTCCGACGGATAGCGCTGCGCCAGCTGCCCCAGCCGCACCGTATCCAATGCACGCCGTACGCGCTTGTCCAGCTCGGCGCGGGGAACCTTGCGCACCTGCAGGCCATAGGCTACGTTTTCGAACACGGTTTTGTGCGGCCACACCGCATAGTTCTGGAACACCAGCGAAATATTGCGTTGCTCCGGTGCGATCATCGTGCCCGCACCAGAGACCCGTCGATCGCCGATCCAGATTTCGCCCGACGTGGGTTGATCGAAACCGGCCAGCAACTGAAGTGTGGTGGATTTCCCGCAGCCCGATGGCCCCAGCAAGGCCAGCAGCTCGCCTTGCGCCAGTTCGAGATCGATGCCGCGCAATACCCGCTGCGCGTCATAGTCCTTGGTCAAACCTTGAATTCGAATCGCCTTCACGACGTCACTCCAACATTATCGGGCGCCGAAACCCGGCGGCGGGCCAGGTCGGTCAGGAACCGCCCCAGCATGACGATCAACATGGTGCCCGCCAGCAGGACGATGCTGGTCGCGCAAACGGCTTCATAATTGCCGCCGTCCTTGTAGTTGTAGATCAGGGTAGTCATTACGTTGGTCTGCGGCGTGATCAGGAACACCGCCACCGACAGCTCGCGCATGACCGGGATGAAGATCAGCATCCAGCCCGAGACCATGCCCGGTTTCATCAAGGGCAGCGTGATGCGGCTGAAAGTGGTGATCTGATCTGCGCCCAGAATGCGAGAGGCGCGTTCGAGATCGGGACTGATGGTCTTGATGATGGACCCGCCGTGTGAATAGGCGATGGGCAGGAATGTCGCGATGAACGCCAGCACGAGAAGCGTGCCCGTCCCGTACAGTCCGAACACCGGTTGCGTGAACGCCGAAAAAAATCCAACCGACAGGACGATGCCTGGGATGATGATTGGCAGCGATGCCGTGGCGCCCAACAGCACCGCGCCACGAAACAAGTGGCGCTCGACCATGTATGCCACCACGGCGCCCAACAGCAGGCAGAACGTGGCCGCCAGCGCGGCATAGCTCAAGGAATTGACAATGGCGGCCTGGGTTTGCGGGTTGTCCAGCACCGCCCAACGATACCAATGCAGCGTCATATTTTCCCACGATGGCCCCTGGCCCCAGGCCTTGCTGAGAGACACCAGGCCCAGCGACGCGTACGGCATGAAGACAGTCACCACCGGCACCAGCATGGCCACGGCCAACGCGGGCCAACGCCAGCGACCCAGCGCCACTAAACGCGTGCCCCGGGCCTTGCCGCCGATCATCACGTACTGGCGACGGCCCAAAATGCGACGACGCAACAAGAACAGGCCGCCGGTCAGCAGCAACAGCGGCATACAGTAAGCGGCCGCCAGATTCAGCTCGGGCGGGAACATCTGATAGAACTCGGCCAGCTTGGTGGTGACCACCGGCACCCGCGCCGGGGTCAGTAGGAACGCCGGTACGCCAAACAGGGTCATGCCCTGGATGAACGACAGAATAAAACCCACCACGATCGCCGGCATGACCATGGGCAAGGTGATGCTGCGCATCGTACGCAAAATGCCGCCGCCCAGCATCGAGGAGGCGTCCTCGAGTTCGACCGCCATTTCGTCCAGCGCCGTGGCAACTATCGTGAACGTGAACGGCACGGTGTAGATGGCGCAGACGAACACTGCGCCCCACATCGAATAGATGTTCAAAGGCGACTCGCCGCCCAACAGTCCACGCAACCAGACATTCAACCAGCCCGAATTGGGCGCGGCCAGCAGAATCCACCCCAGCGCGCCGATGAAAGAGGGCGTGATAAAGGCCGCCAGCACCAGCACCCTTATCCAGTCGCGGCCAGGCATGTCGGTGCGTGCCACCAGCCAGGCCATCGGCACACCTAGCGCCGTCGCGATCGCGGCGGTGCTAGCGGCCAGGATGAGCGAGTTGACCATGGGCTCGATCAAATGCGGCGTGGTGAAGATGCGCACGTAATTCATCGCCGACCACGCGCCGGTCAGATCGTCGCGCCAGCCATTAAGCACGATCCAACCGATGGGCTGTAGCACCAGCAGGGCCAAGACCGCCGCAACGACCAGGACCACGAAGGCCGCAGTCCCCAGACGGCGCGGCCCGCCGGGCGCCCGCGCCTGCGCGGGGGGCTTCGTAGAGACTGCGACGGACATAGACATTCCCCTTTATTTTTCGACGATGTCCGCCTCAACCCACAGTCGCGCGCCAAAGCGCGATCGTATCGGCGATCTCGCGGGCAAGGTCGTCGGTGGGATTGCGATACCACTGCATGGTTTGCAGGCTGCGCCCGTCGGCCCAAGGTACGTCATCGCGCAGCGTCGGCCAATAGTTGCGGGCCAGAATCTGCGACACCTCGGTGGTGTACAGGAAGTCCGTGAAGAGCTTGGCCGCGTTCGGATGCGGCGCTTTGGCTGGAATGGCCGTCAGCCCCAGGTTCAGGATGGCGTCGTCGGTGGGCACTTTCACATCCACCGGCTGACCGGCTGCCCTCTGTGTCAACGAGTAGCTGAACGGCGCCCCTGCGCCCACCAGACGCTCGCCCGCGAGGATATCGGTGACCGTGTCCACGTTGGATTGGCCGACCTTGGGCTTCTGTGCAGCAAACGCCTTGAAAAAGTCGTCGCCATACTTGCGGCGCATCGCCACGGCCCAGTGCGCCACGTCGCCCGAGGATGCAGGACTGCCAACGGTAATCTTCCCGGCCCAGGCCGGATCCAGCAAGGCCTGCCAACTCGTGGGCGGATTGGAGACTTTTTGCGACTGGAAATTTAGAGTCGTGAGGCTGATCGCGCCGACATGGAAGGTATGGTCTGGGTCGACATTGCGAAACGCCTGCGGCACATGGTCGGCGCCATTGGGCCGGTAGGCCATCAAGGCATTGATTTTTTTAAGCTCGGTATAGTGCAGCAGGTTGGTCGTGCCGAGTGAATCGCAATTGGCGGCGTTGTTCTGCAGCTCCAGGCGCAGGCGGGTGTATACCGTCTGCGAGCCCTGGCGCAGGAGGTTGACCTGAATACCCGGATACGCCTTGATGAAGGCGTCGCGGATGTCCTCGATGCTCTTCTGTTCGTACGAACCCCAATAAAGATTCAGCGCACCCTCTTTTTTGGCGGCGGCGTATAGCGGATTGTCCTGGGCCCGAACGGGCAGGAAAGCGGTCCCAGCCAGGGCGGCGGTGGCAGATAGCCCAAGACGGAGCACATCACGGCGAGTGTATTGATTCATGGTTCTCTCTCTATGCAATCAAACGTGCGATCAGGCGCTTAGTAGTCGCCGGTAGTGGCTCCCCCGTCGACGACGAGGGTTTGTCCTGTCATATAGCTCGCGTCCTCGGACGCTAGAAAGGCAATGACAGAGGCAATTTCTTCGGGTTGGGCGGTGCGCTTCAAGGGCATTTTGGCCAACCAGCCATCGCGGACCTTGGCAGGCACATCGGCCAGGATGGCGGTCTCGACGATGCCCGGCGCGACGGCGTTCACCAGGATCCCCCGGCGGGCGCCCTCCAGGGCCGCCGTGCGGGTCAGCCCGACGATGCCGGCCTTGGCCGCCGAATAATTGGCCTGACCATAGGCGCCATAAATCGCCGTGGACGCGACATTGATGATGCGGCCCCAGCCTCGATCGCCGATCCAGTCGAAGGCGCTCTGACAGCCCAGCCAGGTGCCGCGCAGATTGACATCGATGACTGCGCTCCATTCGGCATCCGACATCTTGGTCAAGGAGCGATCCCGCACGATGCCCGCCACGTTGACGACGATATCGATCGCCCATCCCTGCGCGTCGATGGCCCGCTTGGCCGATACCCAGCTTTGCCGGTCGGCAACATCCAAGAACACCCCCATCGCAGCCTGCCCGAGCTGGCCGACGGCATTCGCGACCCGCTCGTCGCCGATATCGCCCACCACCACCTGCGCGCCTTCGGCGGACAGGCGCCGGCATACCGCCAAACCGATACCGCCCGCCCCGCCGGTGACCAGAGCGCTGCGGCCGCTCAACCGTTTGGATATCGACATCAGTTTTCCTCTACGTGAACCGCGACGGCGAAGGTGTCCTCGCCCTCTTGAACCGTGACCCCGTCCTGATTGACCAGCCGCACGGCGACGCGCACCACGCCAAAGGGTTTGCCCGAGCGGCTGGACTTGCACTCCAGCACCTCGGCCACGTAGCCCACGGTGTCGCCCGCCAGAATGGGTGCGACGAAGCGGCGGCGGGTCTCCAGGAACGCGGCGATGTCCCAGTCGTCGATGGCCGAACGCAGACCGGTGCTGAGCGAATGGCCCAGCATGCCGTGTGCGATACGGCAGCCGAAGCCGTTCTCGCGGGCCGCCAGCTCGTCCATGTGCAGCGGGTTGAAGTCACCAGTCAACCCGGCGAACGCCACGATATGGCTTTCGGTCACGGTGATCCGCGACGACCGGAAGCTGTCGCCGGCCTGGATCTGTTCGAAAGAGACACGCATTCAAGACTCCCGGGGAGAAAAGACAAGCAAGGTCAGAGCGTCGGAAACCGCCACGAATCCGGCTTGCACGTGCATGCCGATAGCGGCGTCCCGCGCCGAGTCGTCGTGCCAGCGCGCCAGGATCAGCGGCCCCTCTTCAAGCTCGACCAACACGCAGGTATAAGGCGCCTTCTGCACGCCACCTCGGTGGATAGTGGTGTGTGAGTACACGCGGCCACGACCGGCGGCCTGCACCCACACGGGTGCGGCGCCCGGATCATGCAGCGAATGAGCACGCGGGTACCACTGGTATTTGCCCGTGTTCGCGCATCGCTGAATCAACAGGCGTTGCTGGCAAAGCCCCGCCCAGAAGGGCGCGCTGCAAACATCCTGCACGGGCGCTCGGGTGACATCGAACATGTTGGCCTCACACAGTCAGGATAGCGGTGGCGGCGGCGCAGAACGTACCGCCCAACCCATGCACGAGCGCCGTCTCGGCATTCGGGATCTGCACGCCCGGACCTTGCCCGCGCAGTTGGCGCACGCCTTCGATTAGCGCAAAGATGCCGCGCTTGCCGGGATGGTTAGAGGCGAGTCCCCCACCATCGGTATTGCATGGCAAGGCGCCGCCCAGCGTCAATTGTCCCGCCTCGGCGAACGCACCGCTTTCGCCGCGCGCGCAAAAACCCAAGTCTTCCAATGCCAGCAGGGGCGTGATGGTGAAGGCGTCGTACAACTGCGCGACATCGATGTCCGTCGGTCCCAGGCCGGCCATGGCAAAGGCGCGCGGCCCCGATAAGACGGCCGGCGTAGACAGGTCGCGATCGAGTTGCGTGAGTTGCGTGCGCACTGTCGCAGCACCGAAGCCCGACAGATAGACCGGTTTCTGACGCAGATCCCGAGCGCGCTCGCGACTGGTCATGACCAGCGCCCCGCCGCCATCGGTGACGACGCAGCAGTCCAGCTTGTGCAAGGGCGATGCGATCATGGGCGAGGCCAGCACGTCGTCGACGGTGATGGGCGCGCGCAGGCGCGCATCCGGATTGGCCGCCGCGTGCTGGCGAAATGTCACGGCAACGCTGGCCATTTGTTCGGCCGTAGTGCCGTACAGATAACGATGGCGTTGTGCATACAGGGCGTAAGCCGAGATCAGGGTCGGGCCATACGGCAGCTCGTACTGGCCGGGTCCGGCCGGCAACACGAAGGGATCGAACGATGGCGTCGACAGGGGCCACCAGCGCGGCGTCGCCGCATAGCTGATGACGACCACTTCGGCCAGCCCGGTCGCGATGGCGGCGGCGGCATGCCCGGCATGGACGATATAGGAGCATCCTCCCACATCCGTGTTATTGAACCAAGTGGGGCGCAAGCCGGCATATTCGGCAAACTCGGTGACACTGTTGACACCGCCGCCCTCGGCCCAGTCGCCCGAGGCCACACACAGGCCATCCACGTCGGCTAGGCCCAGGCCGGCATCGGCCAAGGCGCCCAGCACGCATTCCATCTGGATCTGGTACGGATGCACGTCGGGCGCCTGGCGGCGCGGCGATTCGCACAAACCGACGATGGCGGCACGATTGGCGATGCTCATGTAATCCCCATGTTTTTTGCTCGGACCGCTGCTGCGTCCATGGCAAACAGAATCGCCGAATCCAAATATGACAACAAGCAGTTTGCTTGGCCAATTCCGGCAGTTTTTATGCACCGGTCTCTAAATTTTGGAGCATTCTGGGGATAACACCTATTGTTACCCTATCGCGCAGATGGCGCTATATGGAGCTTTGCAGCTCATGAATATTCTCTATGACTTATCGGCGCCTTCCGCCGCTGATCGCCGTTCGTGCATTTGATGCGTTTTGCCGCAGCGGCAGCATCCGTGCCGCCGCCGATATGCTGGCTATCTCCCATACGGTTGTCTCGCGCCATATCCAGAACCTGGAAGAAGCTGTGGGCACGCACCTGGTCCGCAAAAATGGCCGGGGCTTGATTCTGACGCGCGAAGGCGAACGCTTCGCCCTCAAAACCCGCCGCGCGTTGGACCTGATCGCCGATGCGTGCGGCGAGCTCGTCCATGGGCGCGGCGACGCCATCCATGTCTGCTGCATGGCCGGACTGGCGTCGCGACGGCTGCTGATGCGGCTGCCCGAACTGGAAGCGCGGCTAGACGGCAAAGAATTGATCTTGCAGCCCACTACGTCGCGACCGGACTTCGACCGCGACGAGGCCGATGCCGAAATCATCTACTTGACCCAGCCGCTGATCCGCGACGGCCTGCGCGCCGAGATGTTTTCGCGGCCCCGCATTCTGGCGGTGTGCAGCCCCGGCTTTCGCGAACGCTTCCCCGACGTTTCTCAACCCGCGCACCTGCTCGATCTGCCGCTGCTGCACGAGCAATCGACCGATCAGTGGGAAACCTGGTTGCGCGCGATGGGCGTGACCCACCTTCCCATCCTGCGCGGGCCCCGACTTTGGCACGGCCATCTGACGATGGAGGCGGCGCAGTTAAGCCAAGGCGTGGCGCTAGTTAGCGAACTGCTGGTCAACGACCGCATCGGGCGCGGCGACCTGGTCGAGATACTACCCGCCATGTCGGTGCAAATGGGCGGCTATTATTTTGTCGCGCCCGAGCACAAATGGGACGATCCCGCCATCGCAACGGTCCGCCGGTGGTTGACCGAAACCCTGTCCTAAGCGTGTCATGACATCCGCCCTACCCTTCACCACACTGACCGTCGACCCAACCTGGATCGACGAATACGGCCATATGAACGCGGCCCACTATGTCGGCATTTTCGACCGGGTCGGCTTCGGGCTGTTGCGCGCCCTGGGCGTTGGCCTGGACTACACCGAGGCCACGCGCTGCGGCGTCTATACGATGAACATCCATGTCAGCTACCTGCGCGAGGTGCTGGCCCACGACCCACTCATGCTGCGTGTGCGGCTGCTGGACGCCGACGACAAGCGCCTGCTGTGCCTGATGGAATTGGTGCAAACCCGCGAGAACTATCTGGCCGCCACCATGGAGCAGCTTTCGCTGCACGTCGACCTGAACACTCGTCACGCCAAACCCTTCCCGTCGGCGCTGGCGGGGCAATTGGCACAGACGGTGGCCGCGCATGCCGCCACGCCCCTGCCGCCGGGTTATCGCCGCTTGTTGCCGCTGAAAGGCATCCGCTAGCGTGATGGTTCAGAACACGCCGGCGGCCCGCAGACTGGCGATCGCGTTGTCGTCGCGGCCCAGCGCCTTCAGGATCGACACACTGTCCGCGCCCAGGGTCGGCGGCGGCGTCTCGCCCGAAATGGGCGCCTTGTTGTAATGGAAGGGCGCGCCGACGTATTTGATTCCGGAGGCTTGCGGCACCTCCACCAGCACCTGCCGATGCAGAACTTGCACGTCCTGCGTCACCTCGGGGATGGAGTTGATTGGGCTGCACGGCACGTCGGCTGCCTCCAGGACGCGAATGAAGTCGTCGCGCGTCCCGCGGGCGAACACCGTGTTTAGCAAGGGTTCGAGTTCGGCGTGCCGAGCCGAGCGCATCGGTCCGTCGGCGAAGCGCGGGTCGTGTAATAGCTCACCTAAGCCGAGCGCTGCGCAAAAACGCTGCCACTGCGGCTCGGTGTCCACGCAAATCGCAATCGGCAGGTCGGCCGTATCGAACGACTGGAACGGGGCGATCAAGGGATGGCGGCTGCCAAGCCGCTCGGGCACTTCGCCCGCGTTCAAGAAGCGCGATACCGCGTTTTCCATCAACGCCAGTTGGCAGTCCATCATAGAGACATCGATGAACGCGCCCTCGCCGCTTTTGTGGCGGCCCTCGATGGCGGCCAGCACCGCGACGGCCGCGAACAGACCGGAGGCAATATCGCCAATGGACACCCCCACACGCGCTGGCGGCCCGCCTTCCTGTCCGGTGATGCTCATCATGCCAGAGACCGCCTGCGCGATCACGTCGAATGCAGGTTTGTGACGATAAGGGCCAGTTTGGCCATAGCCGGAGATCGAGGCGTAGACGATACGCGGATTCAGGCGCTTGGAGTCGTCATAGCCCAGGCCCAGCCGGTCCATCACGCCCGCTCGATTGTTCTCAACCAGAATGTCGCTTCGGGCGATCAGCTCGCGCAGGATCTGCTTGCCTTCTTCGGTCTTCAAGTTCAGCGTGATGCTGCGCTTGTTGCGATTCACGCTCATGAAGTAGAGGCTCTCGTCTTCATGGAACGGCGCGATCGCGCGAGCAAAGTCGCCTTCGCCTGGTCGCTCGACTTTGATGACATCGGCCCCCAGCAAACCCAGCAACCAGGTGCAGTAGGGGCCGGCAAGCATGTGCGTAATGTCCAGGACTGTCAGCCCAGCGAGAGGTTTGGCGATGAGGGAGGCGGAATCGATGGCCATGGTCTTGATGCGGTGGGGTTGACGGCACGCGGCTGCGTGATCTCTAACAGCATCAATAATGGGCGCAGGGGCAGGCGCGAACAATCAGTTTGTTTGAGATAGATAGGTGCATGGCGTGCACCTATTGGAAGCAGCCGCTCGAACGAAGCCGGCCTTGGTGTAAATTTCGGTGATGTTCGCGCAACTACCAAAAAAATCAATACGCATACAGAACGGGCCGGCGGGGAAATAAGAGCCTGTTTGTATTTTTGTGTGCGAAGCGGTTTAAAGCCCGTTATCTACGCGCAGCAGTAAACCGTTCGACGAACAGGCTAGCAAACTGGTTCATGGCAGCCTTCCAGTCGAAGGCTGCCCTCACAGAGTTGGCCAGCACATTACGCAGCGCCAGCCATAAAAGCTTGATGGCGGCCGCGTCGATGGGGAAGTGGCCTCGGGTCTTGATGATCTTGCGCAACTGCATGTTTAAGCTCTCGATGGCATTCACGCCTGAATCTCGCACACGCTCATGCTGCGGGCTTACATGGCGATGATGCGTTCGTCGAGCCCCGTGAAGCGCCGCTCGTGCTTTGGAATCAGGATCGGAGTGAAGCTGCCATCGGGGTCGCGCGGCAGCTTCACGCGCACCGGAACACGCTCGGTGTGGATCGTCTTGCCGCTGGCTCCATTGCGCTCGTGGGCCTGCTCGGGCGGCTTGGCATTACCTGGCCGATGGCCCAGGTACAGGCTCATTGCTGCCCCCATCGCCCGTCCGATCAGCGCTTTGTTGAACGCCAGCATCAGATCCTGGACTTCGCCAAACGTCATCGGGCCCTTGACTAAATGATCCATTAGCTCGTCAGGCAACTCAGACAGCGGCCCTCGCGCCGCTGCATGAGCAGTGGCGGTTTGATTGCAAATCAAACCCTTTCACTAACCCAAATTCCAGTGTAGAAAAGGCCCCACCCTTTGGGTTCGTTTCTGTATGTCACACCGATTTTTCTATCAAGATACTTTGCCATTTCCGCAACTTTACAATATTTTATATTAGAAACCGGGCGTGACTGATTTATTAAATCAGAACCAGTTGCGGTGTCAGACCGGAACGTAATTTCACATTTCCAGTCTTTATAAGCCACATAAGAAACTTTTTCAATCTTCCCACTCGCCTCATACGTCTCACTAGCATTTGCAAACTCGAAGGGCAACGCGGCGATAGCACACGCACTCAACAAACCGGTGCCAATCGTTCTCAAGTTCGAAATACAATTCATAAGATCCCCCACGTAATCGATAAAAAACCACAATGAATCTTGGGTTATAGAAATAATGATGAAGCATTTCGGCCAAATTTTTCAATTACATTTGAACCTCGGCCGTTAGGATTCATCATCAACACGTCAGGCCTCATTGGCCCAAAAGGGTTAGACTGTCCCTGTGACCCGTCAAACTGACCGTACTCCTGGCGCCCGACATCACCGCCGATGTGCTGGACCGCCTGCTGACCTAGAACGACGAACAACCACAATAGTAGATTAGATATTGTCGCTCAACCAAATGCCGTTGTAATGATTTCCCCATCCTTTTGGATCATTTTTAATAATCATGCCTGCGTTAAGATTCAAGAAATGCGCAACGAGCGCAAGGTCGCAAAATTTCAGACTCGCAGTAGGAATCCATTTTCCCGTAACACTAGCAGCAGTGGCATCACCGCTTTTGAAAAGTATTTCGCACTCCCAGGGCGATCCACCTTTATAAAAAACGCCTGCCACTTGCCCGACCGCTTGCCCCGCGCCAGCGGACCCTAGAGGCAACACACCAATTACACATGCACTGAAAATCATCCAACCGGCACGAGCAACTTTCATTCTTGACAAGACGGCCATAATAAATTCCTAGCTAAAATATTAAAAAACCAGATGGATTGTTCGGCCCCCATAGACCATCCAGAACAATTCGATCAAGATTTCCAATTAATTTAAACGCTACCCACCTTGAAAGCTATGCGCGACATTCAAATTTGACAATGACACTCTCTCCCGAAAGAAGAACCCCGCCAACCAAAAGCCGAACCAAGCCATTATCAGAGAGCTTTAAAAGGATGGACCACTTGCGATCGAACTGTTTCAATCGATCAGGATTCCGGTGAAATGATGTCCCCACGCCCCGGGATGCCACGTGTGGAACATGCCGACCTGAGTCGCAAGAATATGTGCATTCTTCGCAGCATCACAAATTTCTACATTGGCAGACGGACGCCATGTGCCACTGAAATCTTCCGTATTAGCGTAGGTACTCCGAAAAAGTATTTCACACGCCCAATCCCTGTCATTTAGATAAAAAACGCCCCCAATTGTTCCGAGCGAAAGGACCGGTGGCGGATCAGCACTGACGGTCTTCAAAGGCAATGCAGCAACAACGAACGCGCCGATCAAACTAGCTTCAACCATTTTAAATTTAGAAAAGAAAATCATATTTACCCCTCGAACAATGACACGACAAAATATTCAAAAATAATTATCCACCGTCAATTGTCTATCGAAGTAAATCACACGATTTTTTTACAGTTGCTTTGGAATGCCGGTCGCTGGGCAGCAGGGTGACCCATACAGATGATCTTGATCACGCTCCGACTTCGCAACACAGCTTGCCCTGTACACCAACTCGAATCTAACTGTTTATTAAGCATTCATTACTAAAGACGTCGATGCCGACATCCTCGTAATGATTCTGAAAGGCGTGGGTAAGTGCGCATTCACCGCAAGACCGCCTAATGGCGGCAGCGCGCGTTTCACCCAGCGATCAGATCCCGGATTGTGGTGACCAGTGTTTGCACGCTGAACGGCTTCGTCAGCACCGACATATTGTGTTCCAAATGTCCATCACGCAGCAGCACATTCTCGGCGTATCCGGTGATAAACAGCACCTTCAAATCGGGTCGAATCGTGCGTGCCCGATCCGCCACCTGGCGACCATTCATGCCGCCTGGCAAGCCCACATCGGACACCAGCAGATCGATCCGGGCTGCCGACTCCAACAGCTTTAAGGCTGCAACAGCATCGCCCGCTTCCAATGCCTTGTAGCCCAACTCGTGCAATACCTCGACCACCAGCATCCGGACGGTCGGCTCGTCGTCCACTACCAACACGGTTTCTTCGGATTCGGTAGGCATCAAGTTAGGGGTAGGTGCCAGGGCATTCTCGCCCTCGATGGCGCCGCGATGGCGCGGCAGAAAGATGCACACTTCGGTGCCGCTACCCAGCGTCGATTGCATCTTCACCTGACCACCGGACTGACGAGCGAAACCATAAATCATCGATAAGCCCAGCCCCGTCCCCTGCCCGATAGGCTTGGTGGTGAAGAAAGGTTCGAAGGCTTTAGCCAGCACGGTTGCCGACATGCCTTCGCCCGTATCGCGCACACATATCGCCAGATACTGGCCCGCACTCAGATCGAGTTGGCGAGCGAGCGCCGCGTCCACGATTCTGTTATGCGTTTGAATCGTGATGCAGCCGCCACCGGGCATGGCGTCACGTGCATTGATGCACAGGTTCAGCAGGGCATTTTCGACTTGCGACACATCGACCAACGCCGTCCATAATGCAGGCTCGGCCACATGTTCGACGACAATGGCAGGACCGACGGTGCGTTGCACCAGATCGACCATATCGGCGATCACTCGATTGATGTCCGACGAACGAGGCGCCAACGTCTGCCGCCGCGAGAATGCCAACAGGCGGTGCGTCAGCGTGGCCGCACGTTGAGACGCCCCTTTGGCCGCCGCCATGTAGCGCTCCAGATCGTCGAATCGACCTTGATCGATGCGCAGCGTCATCAACTCCAAAGAACCCGAGATACCCGCCAGCAGATTGTTGAAATCGTGTGCGATCCCGCCGGTCAATTGACCGACAGCCTCCATTTTTTGCGACTGGCGCAGCGACTCTTCCTCCGCATGTTGAGCGGTCACGTCGCGCCCGACCAGGAAAAACTGCGCCGTGCCCGGATCGGGTTTTGCCGTCCACATGATCGACCGAAAGCTGCCGTCTCGACACATCATCCGGTTCACATAGCCGGTGACCTCTTCGCCCGCGGCCAGGCGGTCGAGCACATCGGAAGCCTGCGCATGCAGCGCCGGATCGATCAGCGCCATCACCGGCCGATTGAGCAATTCCTCGCGGCTCCATCCCAGATGCGTGGTCCAGGCGGGATTGATCGCTTTCAAGAATCCGTCGAGTCCAGCGGTACCCATCAAGTCGTTAGTCGTCTCCCACAGCCGATCGCGCTCGGCCGTGCGAGCGATCAATGCAGTCTGCCGATCTTTTTCCGCGGTGATATCGCGGGCCGAACAGTAGGTCTTGTTATCCTCTGTCACGGCCACCCACGACAGCCAGCACCAGCGGCCTTCGCGGTGACGCCAACGGTTCTCGATGCGCAATACGGGAAGCCCTTGTCCAATGGATTGATTCCAGGCTTCGTGGGTTCGGTAGGCGTCATCGGGATGCACCAGATCGAAGAACGTGCGGTTTGCCACGTCGTCCTCCGACCAGCCCAGCACGCGCTGCCATGCCGGGTTGGACGTCTCGAAGCGGCCATCCTCGCCCAGCACGCCCAGGATATCCGGGCTGAGCTGCCAGGTTCGTCCCCGAGCCAGCGATTGAGCGATCACTTTCTGTTCGAGTTCGGTATTTAATGCGCGCAATCGGGCAAGCGCCTGGTCTCGCTCGGCCTCGACTTCGCGGCGGCGTTCGACGTCGATCAATACGCCGGGAAACCGCAGCGCTTTGCCATCGGCACCGAACTCGACCTTGCCGTTGGCTTCCAGCCAGTAATAGCGGCCATCGTCACGCTTGACCCGATATTGGTGCGCATACGCCCCACCACGCAGCATGGCATCGGCCATCGCTTCGCGCAGCCCAGGGATGTCGTGAGGATGAACGTTGACAATCACCTCGTCGAGCGTCAAGGTCGAGACGTCTTCGGTCGGATTCAAGCCGAAACTGTGCGTGAAGCCGTCGTCTACGGTGAACGCATTGGTCGGAATGTGCCATACCCACGTCCCAATGATGGCGCCGGCCGCCATCGCCAGCTGAACCCGCTCGGAATAGTTCTGGGCCCGTTGTTGAGCCACGACCATGGCCGTCGTCTCGGACGCCACGTTCAGAAAGCCCTTGACCGTGTCGCCGTCGCTAATTGGGCTATAGCAAAACGTCCAGTAGGTGTCTTCCTCGTAGCCCTTGCGCGTCATGACGAGGTGCATGTTCTCGAACTTGACCGCTTCGCCACTCAGGGCCCGCTCGGCCAAGGGCCGGATATCGTCCCACACCTCATGCCACACGATGTGCAGGGGCTGCCCCAGCGCAGCCGGGTGGCGCGCGCCCAGAAACTTCGCGTAGGCATCGTTATAGACCATCGTCTGCTCTGGCCCCCAGGTGGCGCACATCCCGAAGCCGGTCGACATCATCAGATCGTAAATCGTGCGCAAAGGCTGCGGCCACGTACTCTTGGGCCCGAGCGGCGTCGCGGCCCAGTCGAAAGCGTGTAGATCGAACGGCACCACCGCCTCTCTGTTCAGGGTACTTACAGGTCGCCCCACCTGCGACAGGCGACCTAGCGATGGCCCGGAGCGGGGAATGAAGGAAATATTACCTGTCATTGCCAGATGAGGCGTGTTTCGGGCTGCGGTAGGGCTGGATAATGTATGCGAGCACTGAAATTACCGGGCGAGTTTCTCTTCTGCCTTGCAAGCGATAGCGACTGCATCCGCAATATTCATTTTCAGCGAACCCACATTGCCGACGAATCCAATCAACGCGTCGTGCGCACGCGCCTCAATAGCCTCTGCGGTAGCCAGCCCGTGGAGCACAAGAGCGGCGATATCATGACGATCATGATCTGCAAATCGCGAAATCTTGCTTACTGCGAGATCGACTGGCGATAGCACATGGACGTCGAAATGCAGCCATAGCGGTCGACCATCTGGCCCAGTCACTTCCACACCTAGATCTCGGGGTAGATGCAGGCGCGCCCCGAACTCGGCGTCTACATCCATGCTGACACGGTAGGCGGTATATAAGTGAACGGCGATTCCACCCGCTATGTATGCTTTGATCGGTGCCCCACTTAAACCAAGCCGCGTTTGTAGCTCGAGAAAAAGCGTCCGAAGACCTCGGCCAAGGTCTATGTCGGTGTAGAACTTCAGAGCGCCGCGCTCGGTCATGGCGTGCCTCGTTGCAGTTGCCCAGCATGTCACGCAGACGCGCCACGCTCAATAAATGCCCGTCAAGCAGCAACTCAGCCATACTGGCTGGGCTGACAGCTTGCCGCTGGAAAAAATCGTCACTTACTCGCCAAAGCGCATCGGCGCCTGCCGGACAAGAGGATTTCAGCGACATCGCCGCAAATCGAAACACACTAGCTTCAGCCCGATTGCGAGCGATGTGCACTCTCCCTCTGACCACGTCAACGCAACGGTCGAGCATTTGCTGTTCTCTGTCGCGCGGGTTCATGGCGAGTTCAATCCGCAGTGTTCAAGGCATTCATTTTAGCGCGTCGCCCAATACCTGGACGCCGGCGGCGATAGCTGCGGACCAAGCCACCCGTCGCGCCAGTTTCATGCCACGGGGTCGGCCAGTTCGAGTCGATTGCCGCCCAAAAATTTGGCACGATACAAGGCACGGTCGGCGCTGGCCAGCGCGTCGGCCAGCGAAGGCAACTCGCCATCGAAATGGGCTAGGCCGACACTGACCGTGGCTGGCATTTTGAGGCTATTTGCGCGTTCGGCAACCGTATCGGCGAATCGCTGCGCCACCCCTGCACCCAGTTTTTGCCCTCGGTAGGCATCGTCGCCCCACAACAGTGCAACGAATTCCTCGCCACCGATCCGGGCCAGCATCGCATCCGGACCCAACACCTCGCGCGCCACCTCGGCGAACGCCTTCAAAACCTCATCGCCGACATGGTGCCCATGCTGATCGTTGATCGCCTTGAAGCGATCGAGGTCGAACGCCAGGACCGAGATGGCTCCGTGCTCACCGCTGCGCACGACGCGCGTGCCTTCCTCGAAGAACCACCTGCGGTTGCCGAGCCGGGTCAGGTAGTCGGTCTGCGACTCGCGCAGCAGATGACCATGGCTTTCCTCGCGGATGAGTTTCAACACCGTCATCGGCAAAATCACCGAATACAGCGCACCCTCATAGAGCGTGAGTTTGCTGGCGATGGCCTTGACCCCGGGGCCGTATTCCAGCACCAACCACGGCAATACCAGGGCCCGCCCGGCATACGTCAGCGCGTGGACCGCCGCGACGACGACGACGATTCGATGAGCGGGGAAAGGTTTTAAGGTATCGCAGCGCGCCATCTCCCTGGCCGTCAGCGTGCTGATCAGGACAATCGGCGCCGCACTGCCGTACTGCCACATGAAATCCAGCCAATCGACCCCGCCGATCGTCCAGATCGCCGCCATGGTCGCTAGCAAAATGACGGAAAACCGGAGATGGCGTCGGCCGCTGAACAGCGCGACGCCATTGAGAATCAACAGATAACCGCTCAGGATGACGAGATTGCTGAGTGCCGAGCCTAGCGCACCGGGAAGATGATGGCGCACCAACACCGTCGCACAGCCCAATGCCAGGGTCGCATAGCCGCCGGCCAGCACCCGTAACGCTTTACCCCGGGCGGGGTGCGTATAGTGCTCCCAGAGCGTCATCGCGGCACTGGCGAGAAGCGTTCCGATAGAGATGAGGTAGAGGGTAAGGAGATCGACGAACATCGCGCTGGAATGACGCCGATGCAGTATGCGCGGCGGTTGCTGCATTCTACGTATCTCTCATGAAAACACTGAGTCGAATAACCCCTGATTTTTGCCTTAGTTTTGACATACATCCGCGTAAACTGCACGAAATTCCTCAAATCGGGGCGCTGCGAACCGCTGTACGCGATTATCGACGCGAATTCATCCACAGACCCATAGCAAACGACCTATGCACCATCTTTCGGATTTTTTTATTTGGCTCAGTAGCGAGCAGGGCCTGATGGCGCTACTGGCGGATAACTGGGTGTTGGGCACGCTCATCGTCGCGACAGTCATTTTCGTCGAGACCGGCATTGTCGTGATGCCGTTTTTGCCGGGCGACTCCCTGCTATTTGCCACAGGTGCTTTTTTAGGCCTGGTCGGCGTGAATCCAGCGCTGCCACTCGTGATCATTACGGCAGCGGCCATCGTAGGCGATGCCGTCAACTACAGCATCGGACGGTCGGCCTTGGGTCAACAAATCATCCGCCGGGGCTGGGTAAAGCCGCAACACATGATTAAAACCCAAGCGTATTTCGAGCGTTATGGGGCGCTTACCATCACCGTTGCCCGCTTTATTCCGATCGTCCGCACGGTGGCCCCGTTTGTCGCAGGGCTGTCGAACATGTCGCCACGCAAATTCGCCACGTATAACGTCGTCGGCGCCATCGTTTGGTGCACTTCGTTAATACTGGCTGGCTATTGGTTAGGGTCGATCCCGTGGATCCGCAGCAATTTGCACTGGTTCTCCCTGGGCATCGTCGCTGTGTCAGTATTGCCGGTTGTCGCGCACTTCATCAAAGTGCGACGAGCTACTTAAGATACGTCCTTAAGGTTTGCATCAACGTTTCGATTTCGGCATCCGGGTCTGTCGCCTGGCGCCGAACTTCGGCTTCGGGCGACGATCCGAACAACTCACGCAGATGGCTATCGAGCACCTCGGCCATCAACCCATTGGCCGCACCGCGTAGTGCAGCGATCTGCTGCAACAACGCTCTACAGTCCACGCCCTCCGCCACCGCGCGCTCCAGTGCCTCGCTCTGCCCCTTGATGCGGCGCAGACGGGTAATAGTGCGTTTCTTGTCTTCGGGCGAATAGGGCATGGGCCAGTCAGCCTAGAACGCTGCCGAGTAGTGAATCACCGAGCGAATCGATTTGCCGTCGTGCATCAAATCGAAGGCTTCGTTGATTTTCTCCAGTTCCATCCTATGGGTGACGAACGGTGCCAAGTCGATTTTGCCTTCCATGGCGTCCTCCACCATGCCCGGCAATTCGGTACGGCCCTTCACTCCGCCAAACGCCGAGCCGAGCCAACGGCGGCCAGTGACCAACTGAAACGGACGAGTGGAGATTTCCTGGCCGGCACCGGCCACGCCGATGACCACCGACTGACCCCATCCACGATGGGCGCTTTCCAAGGCGGCACGCATCACGCCGACATTGCCGATGCACTCGAACGAGTGATCGACCCCCCAGCCGGTCATCTCGACGATGACCTGCTGGATGGGTGTGTCGTAATCCTTGGGGTTGATGCAATCGGTGGCACCGAAAGTACGCGCCAGGTCGAATTTTGCAGGATTGGTGTCGATGGCGATAATGCGGCCCGCCTGGGCTTGACGCGCCCCCTGGCATACCGCCAAACCGATGCCGCCCAGGCCGAAAATGGCGACCGTATCGCCGGGCTGCACCTTGGCCGTGTTATGAACGGCACCGATGCCGGTGGTCACACCGCAGCCCAGCAAGCACACGTGCTCGGGATTCGATTCGGGATTCACCTTGGCCAGCGACACTTCGGCCACCACGGTGTATTCGCTGAACGTCGAGCAACCCATGTAGTGATAGATGGGCTGACCGTTATATGAAAAACGCGAGGTGCCGTCGGGCATCACACCCTTGCCCTGGGTGGCGCGCACCGACACGCACAGGTTGGTCTTACCCGACTTGCAGAACAAGCATTCGCCGCACTCGGCGGTATACAAGGGAATGACATGATCGCCCGGGATCACGCTGGTCACGCCTTCGCCCACTTCGACCACAATGCCCGCGCCTTCATGGCCCAGGATAGTCGGAAAAAGACCCTCGGGGTCTTCACCGGACAGTGTAAAGGCGTCGGTATGACAGACACCAGTGTGGGTGATTTTGATCAGCACCTCGCCTTTGCGTGGCGGCTCGACGTCGATCTCGACGATTTGCAAGGGCGTGTTGGGCGCGAACGCGACGGCGGCTCGTGATTTCATGGAAGATCCTTTCGAAGCTGAACGCGCAGCGGGAAACGGGCGCTATTGATACTGGGTGGGGGTATGCTATCACACGTTCGTGACAACGATTGCCGAGTGCTTTAACGGCACGCATTGCTGTGTTTTTCCGCAGCATCTTCGCCCAAGTGATGGATATGCGATCCAACAACATTCGAGCGAAACAACGGCACGACATCGGCGAACTAAGCAACGAACCGCGCAACATACCGATCAGAACGCCAGCCGTGCTTGCGCCAAGGCAACGCGCTTTTGCACACCGTTATCGGCGTCGGCGTGCCGGGCCTCCAGCGCAAGCAGTGTCGCCTTGGTTTCGATTCCCCCGGCAAAACCGGTCAGCCCGCCGGTCGATCCGATTACCCGGTGGCACGGCGCAATGATCGATATCGGATTTCGGCCGTTTGCCGCGCCTACTGCACGCACTGCATTCGGTCGGCCGATCTGACGGGCGATATCGCCGTACGACTTGGTGACGCCAAACGGAATAGACAGCAGCGCCGTCCACACGTCCTTTTGGAAAGGGGTGCCCGCAAACTCGAGCGGCAAATCGAACCGGCGGCGACGTCCGGCAAAATACTCGGCCAGCTGCATGGCGGCCCGATTGAGCACAAGGCTATCCCGATCTTCGATCAAGTTAGCGAAGGTCACTCGATTGGCGCGCTCTACTTCCCACAGCACGCCTGCAAGCGCCTCTCCCCGTGCAACTAACTTCAGCTGGCCAACTGGCGAGCCGATCCACATGTACTCGTACGCCATCGTTGCACCCTTCGACAAAACCGCCTTGACTACTACGTTAACCGAACGCCAGCCCGGCCGCGCAGGGTGGTAAGCCACGGCCATTCGCCGAGTTCGAAGGCTTCGCGTACGACTCAAAAAAATGGGCAGCGGCCCTAGCGAACGCTTGCCGAACCCGTGGCGGCGCTACGGCCACTCAGGCAATACATGTCATAGCCCTTGAGCACCATGGCGCCCACTATCGACTTGATCAGCGCGCCCACCAGAAACGGTTGAACGCCCTTTAACCAGGCGCTCTGAAAGCCGATGATCAGCGCCAGCCATGCGCAACCGAACAGCAGGCAAATACCCGATCCAATCAGCATGGCAGCCAGGGCACGCCAAAAATGAGCGCCGTTCCACCCCCGCTCCACCAGCCGCCCCACAGCGGCAGCAGCCAACGGAAACGCAAACAGATAACCGCCTGTCGCACCGGTGAATTTCGTCCATCCAAAATCGCCATTGGCCAATACGGGCAGGCCCAGCGCACCCATTGCCAACCACGCCAGAATCGTCAGCGCCCCCCAACGCCAGCCAAAAAAAGCACCTACCAAGGTGACGACCAACGTTTGCAAGGTAATAGGCACCGGCGTCATGGGAATCGTTAGATACGACGACAGCGTCAGCAACCAGACGGCAACGACCATGGCGACCACCTTGAACGAACGGGATCGGCGGTCCAGGAAAGGTAAGACACCTACTTTGGCACGACCGACGAGATGGGGATGGGATACTTGTTTGCCGTTAGAACGATGCATACCGTGACCATGCCAGAAATAAACCAAGCGTTTGGCTTTAGAAGAAGTGTCACGAATGTATCACTATCGACCACTTTCCAGTATTTAAGCCATCCCAACACCTAGTGAGTGGGCACCTGGCACAGCGACTTCAAGAATGCATACAGACGGCGTTCGCTCGCGTCCAAGCCTTTAGGCTTTGACGCTGCAACGTTTTTTACAGGCAAGGTGCCTGCCAGATAATGCTCGAGGATGGCGGGATGGATATAGCAGGCCCGGCACACCGAAGGTGTGTTGCCTAGTTTTTTCGATACGTTTTTAACCATATCCACTACCGTCCGCTTGGCTTGTGCCTCAGACTCCCAGGGAATCGCCTGTAAACCCGCCATCGCCAGCACCGACCCCGACCACGTACGGTAGTGCTTGGCCGTAAATTCGCCCTTACCTGTGTCGCGCAGAAAATCGTTCACGTCGCCGGACGCGATACAGCGAGTCTCGCCCGTGTCGTCACGATAGTGCAGCAATGCTTGCCCACCGATTTCCATACACCGCTTCATGACATTGGCGATTCGCCGATCGTTGATGGTGACGTCGTGCTCGACACCGCTCTTGCCTTTAAAGCGGAACCGCAGCTTTTGTCCCGATAAGCTCACATGCCGCCTGCGCAGGGTCGTCAACCCGTAGGACTTGTTATCGCGCGCATATTCGGGTGTTCCGATGCGAATCAAAGTGATTTCCAGCAGACGAACAGCGGCCGCCAGCACTTTGCATTCGCTCAAACCCGGCTCGGCCAAGTGCTTGTCTACAGCGCGCCGAATACGCGGAAGCGCCTCGCCAAACGCCGTCAACTGCGCGTACTTGTCGGCATCGCGCAGCGTCGTCCAATCGTCGTGATATCGATATTGTTTTCGACCACGAGCGTCTCGCGCAGTGGCTTGAATGTGGCCCAACTCGTCGGGACATATCCAAACGTCCTTGTAGGCCGGCGCGATGGCCAGTGCATCGATACGCGCCACGACGCACGGATCTTTGATCCGCTTGCCGTGCAAGTCGAAGTAGGCGAATTTTCCGCGCGACAAGCGCCGGGTAATCCCCTGGTTTCGATCGTCGACGTATTTAAGTCCGCCGGCTTTGCAGGCTTGAAGGGCTTGTGTCGCAGCGGTATGAACGGCAGCCGATCGACCGCGGGCGCCAGGCGGTGTAACTGTCGATGAACTGGGCATAATGGGCGGGCATGAGGAGGAAGTGAGAGCGGCCATGCATCCGGCGTGCCCATGCCTCGTCAAACGCCAAAAACTGTTCTATGGCAGCGACGACCACCGCGTCACAGCTGGCATCGTCGCAAACGGCGTCGTCATGTGATCCTGGCCCGAGAGTTCGACGTAACGCAATGCATCACCCGTCACGCCGACGCGCGTCAACGCATTGCGCACGCTTCTCGCACCGTCCAGCATCTCGGACGAGCCATCGGGCCAACCGGGCCACTCTTGCGTCGCCATGGCCAACATCACTCGAGCCTTTCCAGGCTTGAGTGCAGCCAAGTCTTTCACAATGCGACTGTCGTCCCACCACACTGCTGGACTAATCGCCACATAGCGTTGAAACGCTTGCGGCTGGGTCGCCAGCGCATGCAGTACGTAATAGCCGCCCAGCGAGTGACCGGCCAACGTTTGGCGCGACGGGTTGACGCGATATACCGAGGCAATAGCGGGCCGAAGCTCATTGACGAGAAAATCCGTGAACGCATCCGCGCCACCCGGTTTCGGCCCACGCAGACGCTCTAACGAAGCGGGATTCCTGGCTGGCGGAACGAAGTCCCAGGTCCGGCGCTCGCCGTTGATGGCCTCATCGCCGGGATAACCGACACCCACGACCAAAGTCGGTGCAGCATCGGTCAACTTGCCCTTCTCGGGCATCATGGGAAATTGGCGCAACAAGCCCATGGCGTCTGACGCAGCACCGAAGTAAGCGTTGGCATCCAGCACCACCAACACACCGTAACCCTCGGGCGGCGGCTCGCCGGGCGGCACGGAAACGAAGATTCGGTAATCCTTGCCCGCACGCGAAGTGATGTTGAATTCGCGCGAATGCGGCAGTGCTGCCGAACGGCCGGTCGACACCAGCGCGTACGAGTCGATGGCGAGATCGGCTGCGGCATGCACCAAGGAATTAACAGCCATCCCAAACAACAGACTCAAGCCAGCGAACTGACGATATGCATTTTTCATCGAAAAAAGAATGAGAATCGCTGTTAAATACGGAATGTCGATTTTCCCCCAATTTGTCGGGTCTTGCTAGCCTTTCTCCCGAAAAACGCCGGCTCGCGTACTGAGTTCTGCAATATCGAATGCACCGGCCTATTTGTTCGCGTCGGTCTTGCGAATGGCTTCATTGTCTCAATGAGCCGGCGCGTCGACAAAACTCGCACCGGTTCAAATTTGGCTTGAACGAGTCGCCGTCGCATGAAGCTGCCTAAACGATCATTGGTCGGAGCTGCGCACATACACTAGCGCCTCGTTTCGATGAGACTGGAGACATCGCATGTCGGCCTTCGCTCGCCTGAGTCGATTGCTCTGCAACACCTTTCCCATATGGGTGTTGCTGTTCACCGTTTTCGCTTTTTTCTATCCGGCGGCATTTCAGGGCATTGGCCCGTACATCGTTCCACTATTGGCCCTGATTATGTTTGGCATGGGCCTGACTCTGTCGAAAGCAGACTGTCGTGAAGTACTGCGCAGACCGCTGGCCGTGGCCATCGGCGTTGGCGGCCAGTTCATCGCCATGCCCACTCTGGCATGGATACTTGTCACGGTGCTGGCGCTTCCACCCGAAATAGCCGTAGGTGTTATTTTGGTGGGTTGTTGCCCTGGCGGTACGGCATCAAACGTGATGACTTTTCTCGCGCGCGGCGATGTGGCGCTGTCGGTTGCTATTACCTCGATGACCACGCTGCTCGCGCCCATCGTTACCCCCGCGCTGATCTACCTGCTAGCAAACCAGTGGATGGAAATCAGTGCGTCCGCGATATTCTGGTCCGTCGTTCAGGTCGTGATACTGCCCATTGCATTGGGTATGCTGGCACAGGGTGTGTTCAAAGAAAAAATACAGGCAGGCATTGCTGTCGTACCGCCGATTTCCATGGTGATCATTATCGCTATCGTGGCGGCAGTGGTAGCAGGCAATCAGGCACACATTGCGACCAGCGGACTGATGATCTTTGTCGTCGTGGTGCTGCACAATGGCCTAGGTCTATTGATCGGCTATGGCCTGGCCAAACTGGCCGGGCTAAGTCCGGCCAGGCGCAAAGCGATTTCAATCGAGGTGGGCATGCAGAACTCCGGTTTGGGTGTCGCCCTTGCCACAGCACACTTTTCCCCCTTGGCCGCTTTACCCAGCGCCATTTTCAGCGTTTGGCATAACATCTCCGGACCTTTGGCCGCGACGCTGCTCCGACGCATCGATGAGCGAAATAACGGACCCGATCGATCCACGCTCAAGCAATGACTACTCCACCGTCACACTCTTGGCCAGATTCCGCGGTTTATCCACATCGGTCCCCCGTGCGCAAGCCGTGTGATAGGCCAGCAACTGCAAGGGAATCGTGTGCAAAATGGGCGACAGCGGACCGTAGTGTTCCGGCATGCGAATCACATGCATGCCTTCACCCGAACCGATCTTGCCATCGGCATCGGCAAACACATACAGCTCGCCACCACGCGCACGCACTTCCTGCATGTTCGACTTCAGCTTTTCCAGCAGACCATCGCGCGGCGCAATCGTCACGACCGGCATCTCGTTGGTCACCAAGGCCAGCGGGCCATGCTTCAACTCACCCGCCGGATAAGCCTCGGCGTGGATATAGCTGATTTCCTTCAGCTTCAACGCCCCTTCCAAAGCGATCGGATAATGCATGCCGCGTCCCAGGAACAATGCGTTTTCCTTGCTCGCAAAACGCTCGGCCCAGGAAATGATCTGCGGCTCCAAGGCCAGCACGCCACCAATCGCCACTGGCAAATGACGTAATGCCTTGATGTGTTCCGCTTCCCGCTCGCCGCTCAACCGACCCTTGACCTGTGCCAACGCCAAGGTCAGTAAGAACAAACCGGTCAACTGCGTGGTGAACGCCTTCGTAGACGCCACGCCGATTTCCACGCCCGCATGTGTGATGTACGCCAACGCGCACTCGCGCACCATCGCGCTGGTGGCCACGTTGCATACCGTCAAAGTGTGATTCATACCCAAGCTGCGAGCGTGCTTCAACGCGGCCAGCGTATCGGCCGTCTCGCCCGACTGGGTGATCGTCACCACCAGGGTCTTCGGATCCGGCACGCTATCGCGATAGCGATACTCGCTGGCGATTTCGACGTTCACCGGCAACTGCGCAATCGACTCGATCCAATACTTGGCCGTCATGCCCGCGTAGTAGCTGGTGCCGCAAGCCAGAATCAGAATCTTGTCGATGTCCTGGAATACTTTGTAGGCATCATCGCCAAACAACTCGGGCGTGATCGACTCGATATCTTGCAGCGTATCGCCTACCGCACGAGGCTGCTCGAAAATTTCTTTCTGCATGTAGTGGCGATAAGGCCCCAACTCGGCCGCGCCGCTGTGCACGTTGACGGTGTTCACCACGCGCTCGACTTCGCGACCATCGGCGTCGGTCACCCATACACCCGTCAGTTGAAGATCAACCACATCGCCGTCTTCCAAATAAATGATCTGATTGGTCGTGCCGGCCAAGGCCAACGCGTCGGACGCCAGGAAATTCTCGTTCTCGCCGCGGCCCACCACCAGCGGCGACCCCTGACGGGCACCCACCACACGATGCGGCTCGTCGCGGCTGAACACCGCAATGGCGTAGGCGCCATGCAAACGTTTGACAGCGTCTTGCACTGCCCGCAGCAGATCGCCGCTATACAGATGATGCACCAGATGGGCGATGACCTCGGTATCGGTCTGGCTGGAGAACACATAGCCCAAGGCCATCAGTTCATCGCGCAGCTCGTCGTGGTTCTCGATGATGCCGTTATGAACCAGAGCAATGTTGGGCTTACCGTCACCCAGTTGCGAAAAATGCGGGTGCGCATTGTGAGTCGCAGGCACGCCATGCGTGGCCCAGCGCGTATGCGCGATACCCGTGAATCCCGAGATCTTGTCATGAGCAATCTGGTCGGCCAATTCCGACACCCGCTGAGTGCTGCGCGTCCGGCGCAACTCACCCTCCGCATGTACGGCCACTCCGCAAGAGTCATAGCCACGGTATTCCAGGCGGCGCAAGCCTTCGACGAGGACAGGAGTGATGTCGCGTTGCGCTACTGCACCAACAATGCCGCACATAGGGGTATCTCCGGAGAGGAATTCAGATGGCACTCATTGTGCAACAAGTCGGAAGAAATTAATGTATCATGTTCCACAAGATATGAAATCTGATTTCAGACCAAATGTTATTAGAAATAAAATTTCATAATTATCAAAAAAATGACAAAATACAGCACCGATACACCTGATTCGTCACAAGAACTCGATGATTTGGACCGCTGCATCCTGCAACATTTACAACAAGACTGCTCTGTTACCAATCAGATACTCGCCGAGTGTGTCAATGCATCGCCGCCGACCACCCTCAGGCGGGTAAGACGGCTGGTTGCCGAGGGTTATGTCGAGGCTCGGGTCGCGTTGTTGTCGGCCGCCAAACTAGGCTGGCCACTTACCGCCATCATCGAAATTACCCTGGACACACAGGCCGCAGAGATCATGCAGGCGTTCGAGACGCGCATGATGAATGAAGACGCAGTGGCCCAGTGCTATCGGGTCGCCCCCGGGCCAGACTTCATGTTGGTGGTACACGTCGCCGACATGGCGGCCTATCACGCGCTGGCGCACCGAGCGTTCACGGCAGAGGCCCGAGTGCGCAATGTGCGCACATTCTTCTCGACGCACCGGGCCAAGTTCACGACGCAGTTGCCGATCGGCAACCGAGGCTGAATCGACACGCCAGACGAATTTCAGGGCCTCTGCCTGCGCAAGCGTTAACGCTGCGCCGCATCGATCTGCGCCGTGCCAATCGGCTCGGCATCGATGCGCCCCTCCTCCACCGCGTGACACGTCACCACACTCAGCCCCGCCACCACCGGCAGCGGTGCCTCGACCTTGCACCGCTCGTTCGCATGCGGGCAGCGCGGATGAAACGTGCAACCACTGGGCGGATTCAAGGGGTTGGGCACCTCGCCCGCCACACGAGTCCGCTGCCGTCCCGTACCGCGCATATCGGGAATGGCATCCAGCAACATCCGCGTATAAGGATGGCGCGGCTGCTCGAACAGCGCATCGCGCGGCGCGACCTCGACGATACGCCCCAAGTACATCACGCCGACCCGATCTGCCACGTGATGCACCACTGCCAGGTTGTGCGAGATGAACAGATATGTCAGCCCCAGGCGGCGCTGCAAATCCTTCATCACGTTCAGCACCTGAGCCTGCACCGACACGTCCAGCGCGGAAGTCGGCTCGTCGCACACCAACAGATCCGGCTGCATCGCCAGTGCCCGTGCAATCGAAATACGCTGACGTTGACCACCGGAAAACTGATGCGGATAACGATTCTGATCGGCCGGATCCAAACCCACTTGCCTGAGCAAGGCCGATACCCGTTCGGTGCGTTCGGCGCGGCCCATATCGGTATGCGTCACCAGCGGTTCGGCAATGATGCGACCCACTCGCCAACGTGGATTCAAGCTCGCATACGGATCCTGAAAAATCATCTGCAAGCGTTGACGCATGCCGCGGCCGGCTTTCGTCTTCATGTCCGACAGCGGTTGACCGTCGAACAGAATCCGACCACGCGTCAGGTTGTACAAACCGACCAACATGCGCGCTACCGTCGATTTCCCACAGCCCGATTCACCTACCAGGGCAAAGGTCTCGCCACGCGCGATATCGAAGCTCACACCATCGACCGCTCGCAAATCGACACGCCCTTTACGTGCCAACACGCGTTCGAGCCAAGGTGGCGACACATCGAACCACCGCGCCGCATCCTCTACCTTCACCAAGGGCGTGCTGGCCGGCTGAACCGGCGCATCGGCCGCGCGGCTGGCGGCCCGCAAGGCCTCGGCGCTACGAATCGCACCAGACGTATCACCTTCGCGTGCCACGGCGGCGGCCAAAGTCGAATCCTGGCTCATGCCACCTCCACTTGCTCGTGCAGCCAACAGGCGGCCATCGTGGCACCGGCAGGCATCAACTCGGGCCGCGCTTCTAAACAGCGCGGCATACAGGACGGACAGCGCGGGTTGAACGCACAGCCCGGCGGAACGGCATTCAAGCGCGGCATGCTGCCATCAATCTGCACCAAGCGCTCGACATGCCCTTCCAGTGTCGGAATCGATCCCATCAAGCCGGTCGTATAAGGATGACTAGGCTGATGAATCACATCGGACACCGGCCCAATCTCGACCACGCGACCGGCATACATCACGGCGACCCGATCGGCCGTCTCGGCGATCACCCCCATGTCGTGCGTGATCAACATCACAGCCACGCCCTGCTCGCGGCACAGCTTTTTCAGCAGCTCGATAATTTGCGCCTGAATCGACACGTCCAGCGCAGTCGTCGGCTCGTCGGCCACCACTAGCTTGGGTTCGGCGGCCAAGGCCAAGGCAATCACCACACGCTGACGCATGCCACCGGAGAACTGATGCGGGAAATGATCGATGCGCTCGCGCGCCGCCGGAATGCCAGTCGCGGCCAGCAGCTCGATGGCGCGTTCGCGGGCTTGCGCCCAGGTCAGCGGCAAGTGCGTGACGATGGTTTCGGCCAACTGCCTGCCCACGGTGTACAGCGGGTTCAGCGAAGTCAGCGGATCTTGGAACACCGCACCGATCTCGCGTCCGCGCACGTGGCGCAATGCGTCTTCGGACAGGTTGTCGATGCGACGACCCGACAGCAGGATTTCGCCGCTGGCGACCCGCCCGGGCGGTTCCAACAAACCGATGATGGATGCACCCGTCAGCGATTTACCCGCACCGGACTCGCCCACCACACCCAGCACTTCACCGGCAGCAATCGAAAACGACACGTCGTTGAGCGCGCGCAGCGTGCCGCGGCGCGATGGAAACTCGACGCAAAGATTGCGCACTTCGAGCAAAGGAGGCGTAGACATATCAGGACAACCTAGGATTGAGTGCGTCACGCAACCAGTCGCCCAGCAAATTCACGGACAGAACCAGCAGCACCAGTGCCACACCCGGGAAGATGGTGATCCACCATTCCCCAGAAAACAGAAAATCGTTGCCGATGCGAATGAGCGTGCCCAAAGACGGCGACGTAGACGGAACCCCCACGCCCAAGAACGACAAGGTCGCCTCGGTGATGATGGCCGTGGCCAGGTGAACGGTCGCCAGCACCAACACCGGGCCCATCACGTTGGGCAACACATGGCGGAACATGATGACGGGCGAAGACACGCCGATCACCCTTGCCGCCTGGACGTATTCACGACCCTTCTCGACCAGCGTCGAACCCCGCACCGTACGGGCGTATTGCGGCCAGCCGGCCAATGCAATCGCCCCCACCAGCACCGGGAACGCGATCACCTCGTGCAGTTCGCGCGGAACAGCGGCACGCGCCACGCCATCGATCAGCAAGGCAATCAGAATCGCCGGAAACGACAACTGCACGTCGGCCACTCGCATGATGAACGCGTCGGTGCGACCCCCGGCATAACCGGCCAGCAACCCCAGCGCGATACCGACGACCATCGACAGGGCGACTGCCGCCAGACCGATCAGCAGCGACACCCGCGTGCCATACATGATGCCGGACAACAGATCGCGGCCCTGGCTGTCAGTGCCCAGCAAATAGCGGCTGGAGCCGTTCTCTTCCCAGGCTGGCGGCAACAGCGCATCCAACAATTCGATGGATGCCAGATCGAACGGATTGTGCGGTGCGACCCAGCGCGCGCCGAAGGCGGCCACCAGAAACACCACCAGCAACACCGTGGCGATCATGGCCACCGGCGTATGCCGCCAGGACCACAACACGTCGCTGTCCCACCAGCGTTTGAGTACCGCGACCATCAATGACCTCCCGATGAACGCGACAGCGAGCTGCGCAGGCGCGGATCCACGACGAAATACAGCAAGTCGACGATCAGGTTGATCACGACAAACACCAGGGCGATCAAACAGAGATAGGCCGCCATCACAGGCACGTCGGCAAACTGCACGGCCTGGATGAACAACAGTCCCATGCCGGGCCACTGGAACACGGTTTCGGTGACGATGGCGAAGGCGATGATGCCGCCCAGCTGCAAGCCGGTGATGGTGATGACCGGCACCAGCGTGTTCTTCAGCGCATGGCCGAAGTGAATCGCCCGCCGGGTCAGCCCACGCGCGCGCGCGAACTTGATGTAGTCGGCCCGCAGAACTTCCATCATCTCGGAGCGCACCAGACGCAGCACCAGCGTCAATTGGAACAAGGACAGGGTGATGGCCGGAAGAATCAAATGCTTCCATCCGGTCGCCGTGAGAAATCCGGTGCTCCACCAGCCGATTTGAACGGTCTCGCCACGCCCATAACTTGGCAGCCAGCCCAGACCGACCGAAAAGATCAGAATCAGCAGAATACCGATCAAAAACGTGGGCAGAGACACGCCCAAAAGCGACAGGGCCAGCACCGCCTGCGACAGCGGGCTATTGCGTCGCAAGGCCGTGTAGACGCCCAGCGGCACCCCAATCAACAGAGCGATCAGGGCAGCCGCAAAGGATAGTTCCAGCGTGGCGGGCAGCCGTGAGGCCAGCAGCGTCGATACTTTTTCGGCCTGCCGCAACGACAGCCCGAAATCGCCTTGCACCGCATTACCGACGAATTTGACGAACTGTACGGGTGCCGGGTCATTCAAGCCGAGCGAGTCGCGCAACCGCGCGCGATCCTGCTCGGTAGCATCCTGACCCAGCATGATGGTGACCGGGTCACCCACGTACTGAAACAACACAAAAGCAAGCAAAGCGACCGTCAGCATGACAGCCACCGCCTGCGCGAGACGGCGGAGAATAAAAGCGGTCACGTCAGTCGATCTTTACCCAGGCGGCGCGCAGACGGTTGTCGGCGCGGTGTACGACGTTGACGTTCTTGCGCATGGCCCAGGGAATGACTTGGTCGTGCAAAGGAATATGACCGAACTCGGCCGCGTGCGTTTTCAGCACCTGGTGAATGGCCGCATCGCGTTTGGTAGTGTCGATTTCGTTCTTGATGCCGTCGATCAACTTGTCCAACTCCGGGTTGTAATAGTTGCCCAGGTTGTACGAACCATCGGCACCCTCGCCTTTGGTACGGATCAAGCTTTGCAGCGTGTACATGGCGTCATAGGTCGGCACGCCCCATCCGAACAAGTAGGCGCTGGTGTCCCCCGACTGCACCTTGGGGAAATAGGTCGCACGCGGCATGGCGTTCAGCGAGGCTTTCACGCCGATCTTAGCCCACATACCGACCACGGCCTGGCAGATAGCTTCATCGTTGATGTAGCGATTGTTGGGGCAATCCAGAGTGAATTGCAGGTTGTCGGCGTAACCGGCTTCTTTTAGCAACGCACGGGCGCGGTCGAGGTCATAGGGCACCCGTTTGTGCAGCGCTTCGGTCCAGCCATGCACTTGCGGGGCGATCATAGTGCCGGTGGGCGCCGACAGGCCACGCATCACGGCCCGCTGGATGGCGCTCACGTCGATGGCGCGATACAGCGCCTCACGCACTCGAACGTCGGCAAAAGGGTTCTTGCCCTTGACCGTCGAATTGTATTAGTCAAAACTTAATCTGACATTTTCGTTAACCTAGGGCAAGAGCCCTGAAAGGAAAAGTCAGAGATGAACATGGCCCAGAATCATAAGGTAATCCGAAACAAGATAGGGCTGCTGAAGCTAGCCGAGCAGCTGGACAAT
>CAMDNZ010000018.1 GCA_945903445.1 Bordetella parapertussis | reverse complement strand
CGCCATCCACGGGAACGGATTTTCTTCGTGGGCATACAAAGGCTCGATACCGATCTGCTGACAACGACGATTAGCGATGAAGCGCAAATACGATTTGAACATCGGCGCATTCAAGCCCAAAACACCACGCGGCATCGTGTCTTCAGCGTAAGCGTATTCGAGTTCGACCGCTTTGCGGAAGAGTTCTCTAATTTCTTCACGAAATTCAGCAGTCCATAGATGCGGATTTTCGAGTTTCACCGTGTTGATGAGGTCGATGCCGAAATTGCAGTGCATGGATTCATCGCGCAGGATGTACATGTATTGCTCGGCCGCGCCCGTCATTTTGTTCTGACGACCCAGGGCCAGAATCTGCGTGAAACCCACGTAAAAGAACAGACCTTCCATCAAGCATGCAAACACGATCAAAGACTTCAACAGTGTCTGATCCGCATCTGGCGTACCCGTCTTGAAATGCGGGTCGGCGATGGCATCGATGAACGGGATCAGGAATTCGTCCTTGGCACGAATCGACGGCACTTCGTTGTAGGCGTTGAAAATCTCGGCTTCGTCGAGATCGAGGCTTTCGACGATGTACTGATACGCGTGGGTGTGAATGGCTTCTTCGAACGCTTGGCGCAACAAAAACTGGCGGCACTCAGGTGCCGTGATGTGACGATAGGTACCCAACACGATGTTGTTGGCGGCCAACGAATCGGCCGTCACGAAGAAGCCCAGGTTGCGTTTGACGATGCGACGCTCGTCTTCGGTCAAGCCTTCCGGGTTCTTCCACAGCGCGATGTCGCGCGACATATTGATTTCCTGCGGCGCCCAGTTGTTGGCGCAGGTGGCGAGGTACTTTTCCCAAGCCCACTTGTACTTGAAGGGCACCAATTGGTTGACGTCAGTCTCACCATTGATGATGCGCTTGTCGGCTGCGCGCACGCGGCGTTGAATCGCTTCTCCTCCGTCGGCGTTGGCATCGGTCGACAGCGCGCCCGGTTGGGCCGCCACTGTCGAGGTGGCGTCATGGAAGGCGCCAGTGGGCGTGCGGGCTGCATCGGCGGAAGTAGCCGCCGGGCGATTGCCCGATTGCGGCTGTGTCGGCGGCGATGCGGACGTTTCGTCGTCCCAGTTGATCATATGAATATTCTCCGAATCTGATTATTGGCAGGCTTCGCACTCGTCGAACCCGGGGTCGCCAGGCCGCATCGTGCAGGCGGCGCCAAGCACCTCGGGTTCCGGCAAAGCAGAGGCTGCTGCGGCAGCAGGGGTCGAGCTGGCATTGGCAACTGCGTTTAGTTCGCCACCGCGGCCGGTCGACTTCTCGGCACTGGTCGCGCCCAGGCTGCGCAGATAGTAGGTCGTTTTCAGACCACGCTGCCACGCGAGTTTGTAGGTGTCGTCAAGCTTTTTGCCCGATGCGCCAGCCATGTAGATATTGAGCGATTGAGCTTGATCGATCCACTTCTGGCGGCGCGAGGCGCATTCGACCAGCCACTTGGGCTCGACTTCGAACGCGGTGGCATACAGTTCACGCAGTTCGGCCGGCACACGATCGATACTGCGCAGGCTGCCATCGAAGTACTTGAGGTCGGCGACCATGACTTCGTCCCAAAGTCCGAGTTGCTTGAGGTCGCGAACAAGATGGTCGTTGACGACGGTGAACTCGCCGGAGAGGTTCGATTTGACGTACAAGTTTTGGAAGGTCGGCTCGATGCACGCAGACACACCAATGATATTGGAAATCGTCGCCGTTGGGGCAATGGCCACGCAATTCGAATTGCGCATGCCATGGGCTTTGATGTTTGCCCGCAACGCGTCCCAATCCAGCGAGGACGACTCATCGACCTCGACATAGCCGCCACGTGCCTCACGCAGCATCGACAGTGTGTCTTGAGGCAGGATGCCACGATCCCACAACGAGCCTTCGAACGATTCGTAGCGACCGCGCTCGGCAGCCAGTTCGCTGGAGGCCAGATAAGCGTGATAGCACACGGCTTCCATCGAGCGATCGGCAAACGTCACCGCGCCTTCGGAGGCGTACGGCAGGCGCATCATGTGCAGGCAGTCTTGGAAGCCCATGATGCCCATGCCCACCGGACGATGACGGCGGTTCGAGTTGGCGGCCTTCTGAACGGCGTAATAGTTGATGTCGATGACGTTGTCGAGCATGCGCATGGCCGTCTTAACCGTGCGCTTGATCTTGTCCAGATCGAGCTCGAAGCTGCCAGCCGCCGTCGGCTTCATGTGGGCGACCAGGTTCACCGAACCCAGATTGCACACGGCGATTTCAGACTCGTTGGTGTTCAGCGTGATTTCGGTGCATAGGTTCGAGCTGTGGACGACGCCGACGTGCTGCTGCGGCGAACGGATGTTGCACGGATCCTTGAACGTGATCCAGGGATGGCCGGTTTCGAACAGCATCGACAACATTTTGCGCCACAACTGGATGGCAGGCATTTTCTTGAACAGCTTGAGCTCGCCACGCGCCGTCATGGCTTCGTAGCCGGTATAAGCGGCTTCGAACGCAGCACCGTACTTGTCGTGCAGGTCAGGCGTGTCCGACGGCGAGAACAAGGTCCAGTCGCCATTTTCGATGACGCGCTTCATGAACAAGTCGGGAATCCAGTTTGCCGTGTTCATGTCGTGCGTGCGGCGGCGTTCGTCGCCGGTGTTCTTGCGCAGCTCCAGGAATTCTTCGATATCCAGGTGCCACGTTTCGAGGTACGTGCAGACCGCGCCCTTGCGCTTGCCGCCCTGGTTGACCGCCACGGCGGTGTCGTTGACGACCTTCAGGAACGGCACGACGCCCTGGCTTTCGCCGTTGGTGCCGTTGATGTGGCTGCGCAGCGCACGCACGGGGGTCCAGTCGTTGCCCAGACCGCCCGCATACTTGGCCAGCAGCGCGTTTTCCTTGATGGCGTCGTAGATGCCTTCGAGGTCGTCGGACACCGTGGTCAGATAGCACGACGACAGTTGCGAATGCAGGGTGCCAGCGTTGAACAGCGTCGGGGTCGAGCTCATGAAGTCGAACGACGATAGGATTTCGTAGAACTCGATGGCGCGGGCTTCACGATTTTTCTCTCGCAGGGCCAGGCCCATGGCGACGCGCATGAAAAACACTTGCGGCAATTCAATGCGGGTGTTGCGGATGTGCAGGAAGTAGCGGTCGTACAGCGTTTGCAGGCCCAGATAGCCGAATTGCAGGTCGCGATCGGCGTTCAAGGCAGCGGCCAGACGCGCCAGGTCGTACTGACCCAATTCCGGCGACAGCAGGCTGTTGTCGATGCCGCGTTGAATGAATTCAGGGAAGTACTCGGCATAGCGGGTATTCATGCCGGCTTGCGACACTTCTTCGCCCAGCACTTCTTTGCGGATCGTGTGCAGCAACAGGCGGGCGGTTACCTGGCTGTAGGCCGGGTCTTTTTCGACCAGTGCGCGGGCCGACAGAATGGCGGACTTGAACACTTCGTCCACGGGAATGCCGTCATATAGGTTTTTGACGGTTTCTGTCAGGATGGCATCAGTGTCGATCAGATCGCCGAAGCCCACGCCTGCCGCGGCGATGGTCGCGCGCAGTTCGGTCAGGTTCAGCGGACGCTGCACGCCGCCCTCGGTGACGTTCAGGCCAAACTCTTGCGGCGCGGCGGCGGGTGCGGCGCTCTTGCGCTCTTGGGTGCGCTTTTCGCGGTACAGCACGTAGGCGCGGGCGACGTCGTGTTCGCCCGAGCGCATCAAGGCCAGTTCAACCTGATCCTGCACGTCTTCGATATGGAAGGTGCCGCCGGTCGGGCGGTTGCGCACCAAGGCACTCACGGCCTGACTGGTCAGATTTTCGACCAATTGGCGCACGCGCGCCGATGCGGCGCCTTGACCACCGTTAACGGCCAGAAAGGCTTTGGTCAAGGCCACGTTGATCTTGCCGGGTTCAAAGCCGACCACGGCGCCGTTGCGGCGGATCAGGCTGTACTTGCCCCACTGGTTAGCGGGCTGCCCGGCGTGGTCGGGCGACTGAGGCGGAACCGAAGGTGTCCGCGTGGAATTCTCGGAGGTCGTCTGCATGGAAGCTCCTGTGCGTAATACTCGAATGGCGAAAACAGCACGGCCGAAGGCCATACTGGTGCTGAATACTGATGAAAACCGCGTGCCGGGCCGTCAGGGCGGGTGTCGCCGGACTGCCGGAAGATGAAGCGAAAGAGGCAGGTTGCCTACTAGATATAGTGTAGCACCCCGCGCATCGACACCAATTCTAGTGGGGCGGGCGGGCGCGAGCAAGCGTTTGTCTCTTCACGGTTGCGACTAAATGTGACTTAACTTTCGCGTTGTTTTTTCCATGGAAATCCGACGTTGGTGCAGCGCGGGTCTAGTGAGCGAAGTGCTCACTCTCAATGACGCAGATAAGCTGGGTTCGGAACGATTTTTAGCGCTCGACCCAGACAGACAGCCCGCCTGCTTCTTTACTGTTGCTCCCAAGCACAGGCCCTCGATGCGCCAGTTGCATGCTGCCCGAGGGCCGTCGTAGAGTGTGGGCGGCCTCCAGCAAAAGGGGGGCAGTGTAATGAATTTAGAGTGGATTGGGAAACATGAGCGGGTCTGTGGTGTGGCGGGGCGTTGCGATAGCCGTGGCGGTGGTTTTGGTAGGATGCGTCCAACGGGGCGGTGTGCCGGCCGGTCAGGCGGGTACGCCGCCAGCCGGTCAACCTGGGGCGGCCGCGACGGTCGCGTGTGCGGCCCAGGCAAATAGTCCCTTGGTGGGCAACTGGTATTCGACTTCGACGCCGCGTGGCGTGGGCGGCCAGATGCATACCCTGGTGACCCTGCGTGCCGATGGCACGATGGTCTATGACACCCAGCTCAAGATCGGCAAGCGCATGCGGCCCGGCTTGCGCGAGACGGGGTGCTGGACATATGGCAACTCCGTGCTGGAGTTGCGCACATTGCGCTCCAACGGTGACGACATCGACGCCAAGGATCCCATCTATCAGAACCGTTGGCGCGTCGACTCGGTCAACGCGACACGTTTTGTTGCACGCGATCAGCGCTCGCCGGCTCAAGCGCTGACAGCCCGCAAGATGCCCGATGGCTTCAAGCTGCCGACTCAATAAGGCTTAGACCGCGGCCAGCCGTCCCAGCACCGTATCGCGGCCCAGCAGTTCGAGTACGGCATCGATGGCGGGCGTCTGGGTCTGGCCACACACCGCCACCCGCAGGGGAATGGCCAGTTGCGGCATTTTCATGCCGTGGCCGGCCAGCACCGTTTTGATCAGCGCGGCGATGTCCTGGCGAGTCCAGGGCGTAGCCGTGGCGCGTTCGGCAAAGTCGGCCAGCGCTGCCCGTGCGGGCGCGGTCAGGTGCTGCTCGATCAATTCAGGCCTGGCCTCTCGGGCGGGACCGCAAAACAGCAGGGCGCCTTCGGCCAGTTGTTCGAGCGTCTCGGCGCGATCCTTCAGCAGATGCACCACGGCCGCCAGGTCGATAGCCGCGGGCGAGCCGCCCTGGCGCGCGATGCGCGGGGCGATGCGCTCGGCCAACTCGACGTCGTCCATCTGCTTGATGTAGTGGGCGTTGACCCAGTTCAGCTTTTTCGGATCCCACTGCGAGGCCGACTTGGTCAGATGGTCGGTATCGAACCAATCGACCAATTGTTCGCGGCTGAACAGCTCGTCGTCGCCATGGCTGAATCCCAGGCGCGCCAGATAATTGATCATCGCCTCGGGTAGATAACCCTCGTCGTCATAGGCCATGACATTCACCGCGCCGTGACGCTTGGACAGTTTCTGGCCGTCCGGGCCCAGAATCATAGGTACGTGACCGTACAGCGGCACGTCGGCCCCCAGCGCGCGCAGGATGTTGATCTGGCGCGGGGTGTTGTTGACGTGATCGTCGCCGCGAATGACGTGGGTGATACGCATATCCCAGTCGTCCACCACCACGCAGAAGTTGTAGGTGGGCGTGCCGTCCTGGCGGGCAATGATCAGATCGTCGAGTTCGCCGTTGTCGATACTGATGGTGCCTTTGACCAGATCCTCCCACTGGGTCGCACCCGATTGCGGGTTGGCGAAACGCACCACGGGCAGGCGGTCGGTGGGTACCGGCGGCAGCGTTTTGCCGGGAGTCGGACGCCAGGTGCCGTCATAACGCGGCTTGTCGCCTCGGGCACGGGCGGCTTCGCGCATGGCCTCGACCTCTTCGGGCGAGCTATAGCAGGGGTAGGCCGTACCGTCTTTCAGCATCTTGTGGATGACCGCGCGATAGCGATCCATGTGCTGCATTTGGTAGAACGGGCCTTCGTCTGGCTCCATACCCAGCCATTTCATACTGTCCAAAATGGCCTGCACGGCTTCGGGCGTCGAACGAGCGACATCGGTATCTTCAATGCGCAACACGAATACGCCTTGGTGACGACGCGCGAACGCCCATGAGAAAAGCGCGGTGCGAGCCCCACCCAAATGCAGATAGCCCGTAGGCGAAGGCGCGAAGCGGGTGCGGACGATAGGCGTAGCGGAAGCGGTCATGGTGGCAGACGACAATGGTAATGTTCGGATAACGATATTCTAGAGTAGGCCGACAGCAGCGATGTTCCGACACGCTCTTGCTCCTTTGTTCGAACCGGCTTCGCTGGTGGTGATCAGCGATCGCGATCTGCCGGTATCGCAATGGCTGCCCAAGGGTTTGGCTGCCGCCACCACCCACGTGAGGGCAGACGCCGGACTGCCGCCCAAGATGCCTGGCGAGTGCGTGGGCGTGCCGCTTGGTAGCCGCCCCGATTTGGCTGTGGTGTGCGTGGCCCCCGCCGTGCTGATCGAAACATTGCGGCGCTTGGGGCCATGCGCCCCGCGAGGCTTGATTCTGCTGCCTCACGAACAAGCCGATCCTTACCCCAAGGGCGCCGCCGCATTGGTGCGCGAGTGGGCTCAGGCGCACGATTGCCAAGTGCTGGGGCCGCGTGCCTTCGGCGCGCAACGACCACACGCCGGGTTCAATTTCAGCCAACACCCGAGTCTGGCGCGTATCGGTCGGGTCGCGCTGGTAGCGCAGTCGCGTGCCATCATGGCGGCGGTCATGGACTGGGCCGAAGACGTGCATATCGGGTTTTCTTTGGCCGTGGCGCTGGGCGACGAAGCGGTCGTCGGCTTGACCCAGGTGCTCGATTTTTTGGCGTCCGATCCCCGCACCGACAGCATCGCTTTATATATCGAAGATCCCGGCCCCGCACGCGAGTTCATGAGCGCCCTGCGCGCCGCCGCCAGCGTCAAGCCGGTCGTCATATTGAAAGCGGGACGCGACGAGGCGGAAGGGGCCGACGCCGTGCTGGATGCGGCCTTACGGCGCGCGGGTGCCGTGCGAGTGCGCTATTTCGTGCAGTTGTTTTCGGCTGTCAAAGTGCTGGGCTACAACCGTCGGCCGCGTGGCCGACGCGTGGTGTTGCTGGGCAACGGCAGCGGTCCACCGCAACTGGCCTTGGATTTGCTGGGGCCGGACGCCGCCGTGCAGCGGGCCGAGTTGTTCATCACCACCCAACGAGCGCTGGCCGCTTTGCTGGAGCCCGATGCGCGGCTGGACAACCCCGTCATCACCTATGTGCCGCTGACGGCCGGGAAAATTCAAGCGATGCTGGACGTCTTGCAGGACGATGCCGGGGTCGATGGCGTATTGGTGTTGCTGGCACCCGATGCCTTGGCGGACATGCCCTCTGTCGCACGCCAGCTGGCGCAGTACGCGCCCGCCGCCAAGAAGCCAGTGGTGACGTGTTTTATGGGCGATGCCGGGATGCGTCCCCTGCGGCGCATGTTGGACGACGCGGGCACGCCGGCCTTCCGGACGCCCGAGTCGGCAGCCGACGCGTTCGGTGTGCTGGCTACACACTTCTATAACCAACAGTTGCTGCTGCAAGCGCTGCCACCGGTGTCTGCGGGCGCCGCGCCTGACCTCGATGCCGCGCGCGGTGTGATCGCACTGGCGCGAGAGGAGGGCCGCCAGGCCTTGGCTCCGGCTGAAAGCGATGCGGTGCTGATGGCGTTCGGTTTGCATCGGTCGCGGGCCGTCGTTGGCGAAGCCGATGCGCTGGGCGGTGCCCGTGCTCTGCCAGTGCGCGCCATGTCCCTGCGTGCCGATCGCGACGCTCGCTTCGGGCCTTATTTGCGATTCGGGTCGGGGGGGCTGGGCACGCCCTTGCCGCTGTCGGATCGGGCTGCCGACCTGGCTCCGCTCAATCGGTTTCTGGCCCAGCAGATGATCGAGCGCAGTCGACTCTGGCGTCGGGTGTTTCGACCGCACATGGGCACAAGCGCTACAGACGCCTTGATCAACTGGGTCGTGCGTCTGTCTGAAATCGTCAGCGAGTTGCCCGATGTCGCCTGCGTGGCGGTCGATCCGATCCGCGCGGGCGACGACGTGCTGCACGTCGAACGCGTCGTCATCGGTTTGACCGACAAGGCGGTGGGCGTCGATCCCCAGGCCGGGGGATACGCCCATATGGCCATTCATCCTTATCCGCGCCGGTGGGTGCATCCATTGCGCTTCGATGACGGCACGCGCTGGACCATCCGACCGATTCGGCCCGAAGACGGCGATCCGCTCCAGCACTTCATTCGCGATTTGTCGGAGCGGTCGCGCTATATGCGATTCGTGTCGATGATGCGGGAACTGACGCCGCGCATGCTGGCGCGCTATACCCAAGTGGACTATCACCGAGAGTTGGCGCTGGTGGCGACCACCTTCGTGCCCAATCCTGCCCACCGGGGCTATCCGCAAGAAGTGATCATCGGTTTGGCGCACTATCTGCGTCATCCCGATGGGCGCGGGGCCGAGTATGCGCTGGTCATCGGCGATGCGTGGCAGCGCCGGGGCTTGGGCGGTCAACTGAT
Organism: Bordetella parapertussis; assembly: GCA_945903445.1. Taxonomy (GTDB): domain Bacteria; phylum Pseudomonadota; class Gammaproteobacteria; order Burkholderiales; family Burkholderiaceae_B; genus Schauerella. Next base: position 46,496 of record CAMDNZ010000018.1, on the reverse strand, counting down.
GCGTATGCTGATCGACGCCGCTCGCGAGCAGGGCTTGGACTATATCGACGGCGTGGTGCTAGCCGAGAATCGACCCATGCTCGCCTTGATGACGAGCCTTGGGTTTCGCGTCGATCGCGACCACGACGACACCAGTTTGCGGCGGGTGTGGCTGGATCTGAGCCCTAGAGCAGGCGGTACTGTCGAGTCCTGAAGTCAGGCGATTGATAGCACCGCTGGGGTGTTAAATCAGCACTCGCTTGAGGAACGTGGCGATGTCGCGCACTTCCTCGGGATGCACCGAGTGCGGCATCGGATACGTGTGCCATTCGACGCTGTAGCCCTGCGCTTGCAGCGCGACGCGCGAGGCTTCGGCGCGCGCTAGCGTGATGACGGGATCGTGCGTGCCATGCGCCAGGAAAATAGGCGTGTCGGCATTGGCGGCGCTGCGTTCGGCGGCAAAGCTATCGGCGATGGGCAGATAGCCCGACAGTCCGACGATGCCCGCCAGCTTTTCGTTCAAGCGCAGGCCCGTGTGCAAAGCCATCGCGCAACCTTGCGAGAAACCTGCCAGTACGATCCGGTTCGTGGCAATGCCGCGTGCGTTCTCGCGTGCCACCAACGCCTCGATGGCGGTTTGCGACAAGCGAATGCCAGCGGCGTCTTCGCGGCGGACCAGATCGACTACCAGAATGTCATACCAAGAACGCATGGCCATGCCGTTGTTGATGGTCACCGGCTGCACTGGCGCGTTGGGAAACACGAAGCGAACAGCGGGCGAGGCCGCCAGGCGCAATTCAGCAATGATGGGGACGAAATCGTTGGCGTCGGCACCAAGCCCATGCATCCAGATGACGCTATGGGTAGGCTCTGGGCCGGTTTCGATGTCTACGGTGTCCAGCAAGGCGGGTGTGGCGGTCATTCGTCGTTTTCGTCCTGGTCGGGGGCAGCGGCAGGTGCGGCGTGGAGTGACTTGAGCGTCTGAAACAGTGCGCGGTAGTGCTTCTTTTGCGGTTCTTGATCGGGCAGCAGCGCGGCATTCGACGTGGCTTCTTTGCGCGCAGCACGAATCTGCGCGCGTAGGGCCTGCACGTCCACGGCAGGGTGGTCTGCCAGCAGACGGGTCAGCGCTTCATCGTCGGCAATCAGTTTGTCGCGCTGGATTTCCAGGCGATGCATAGCCATGGTTTCGCTGCGCGAGCCGTTGGCCCACACATCCAATTGAGCGCGGATTTCGTCGGCAGGCGCGTCGCGCATCAGTTTGCCCACATAGTGGACCTGGCGACGCTTGCCTTCGCGCGCGTTGGTGCGCTGAGCCAATTTGATGGCTTCGAACAGCTTTTCTTCCAGTGGCAGCTGTTTCAGCTTGTCCATGGGCAAATCGACAAGTGCTTTACCCAAGTCGAGCAGGGCGTGCATGTCGCGCTTGACCTGGGACTTGCTCGGACGGTCGTAGCCGTGGTCGTCGGCCGTTTGAGGGCCATCTAAATTTTGTGGATTCATCGTGTTGCAATGCAGGCGTGTCGGACTTGGCTATGATACTCGTCTATCCGCTAAGAGCATGTATGGCTAATTCACCTTCTCCTGCACTTCCCATCGCCGCCAATCACGCGCGGTTCAGCGAAATCGTCGAATTCGTGTTGGCGCATGCCCGTAAAACCGGCGCATCGGACGCCGTCGCAGAGGTATCGGAAAGCCTTGGTTTGTCGGTATCGGTACGCAAGGACGATATCGAGACCGTCGAGCAGACACGCGATCGGTCGCTGGACGTTACCGTCTATGCCGGACAACGGCGCGGGTCGGCATCCACCTCGGACTTCTCGGACGCAGCCTTGCGCGAAACGGTCGAAGCCGCTTGGCACATCGCTCGCCATACTGCGCAAGACCCCGTCGCCGGCTTGCCCGATGCCGATACCTTGGCCGTCGATCATGCCGACTTGCGGTTGCACAGCGCCTGGGACATTGGCACCGAGGCGGCAGCCCAATTGGCGCTGCGGGCCGAGGCGGACGCTCGTGCGACGGATTCGCGCATCACTAATTCGGACGGTGCCAGCCTGGGTACTTACGAAGGCCAGTTCGTGATGGGTAATTCCAGGGGATTCCTGGGGGGCTATCCGTATTCGCGCCACAGTCTGTCGGTCGCGCCTATTGCAGGACGGGGCAACGGCATGCAGCGCGACTATTGGTATAGCAGCGCACGAGTGGGCGGCGATCTGGCCGAACCCGAGGCCATCGGTCGCTATGCGGCCGAGCGGGCCTTATCGCGTTTAGGCGCTCGTCGAATTCCTACGGGGCGTTTTCCGGTGTTGTTCGAAGCGCCCCTGGCCGTCGGGCTGTTGGGTGCGTTCACGCAAGCCACCAGCGGTGGTGCCCTGTATCGCAAGGCCAGCTTTTTGCTCGACAGCCTGGGTCGCGAGATCTTCCCCGCTCATATCGGCATCAGTGAAGATCCGCACGTCGTGGGTGGCATGGGCAGCTCACCGTTCGACGACGAGGGCGTTCGCACCCAGGCGCGTCAGGTAGTGGAGCGTGGGGTATTGCAAGGCTATTTTCTGTCCACCTATACCAGCCGTAAGCTGGGCATGAAGACCACGGGCAACGCGGGCGGGTCGCACAATCTGGTGATGACCTCGTCCTTGACCAGGCGGGGCGACGATTTCCGGGCCATGCTGCGCAAAATGGGCAGGGGCTTGCTGGTGACCGAGCTGATCGGCCAGGGTGTCAATTATGTCACCGGCGATTACTCGCGTGGTGCGTTCGGCTACTGGGTCGAGAACGGCGAGATTCAGCATGCGGTCGAAGAAATCACCATTGCGGGCAACTTGAACGACATGTTCCGCCAGATCGTGGCAGTGGGTGCCGACACCATCACCCGCGGCACCAAAACCACAGGGTCGATTCTGATCGAAGACATGGCCATCGCAGGCATGTGATCGACCAGGGGTTTGCCCTTGGTTTGACATTCTGGGTGTAACGGTTTGCTAGGCCAGTTGTATGATTTCCGAACATAACAAAATCCTCGGAGACTCTTCATGCAACGTCGTTCGTTTCTTACCCAAGCGGGCCTAGGGGCCGTCGCTGGCAGCGCGGCCGTGGCGGCGCCCGTATTCGCACAAAGCGCGCCGTCGCTCGAATGGCGCATGGTGTCCAGCTTCCCGCGTAGCCTGGATGCACTGTTCGGTACGGGCGACGTGTTTTGCAAGTACGTGCGCGAAGCCACGGACAACAAGTTTAATATCCGTCACTTTCCTGGCGGCGAAATCGTCCCTGCATTGGCAGTGATGGATGCGGTCAGCAATAACACCGTTCAATGCGGTCACACTGTGTCGTATTACTACTACGGCAAAGATCCTGCGCTGTGCTTCGACGCCGCCGTGCCGTTCGGGTTGAATGCCCGTCAGATGAATGCGTGGATGTTCGATGGTGAAGGTACGAAACTGACACGAGAATTGTTCAAGCCGCACAAGATCGTCAACTTCCCCATGGGCAACACCGGCACGCAGATGGGGGGGTGGTACAACCGGGAGATTAAATCCTCGGCCGATTTGAAGGGTCTGAAGATGCGAACCGCCGGATTCGCCGGCGAGGTATTGTCGCGCTTGGGTGTCGTGCCTCAGCAGTTGGCCGGCGGCGATGTGTATCCTTCGCTGGAAAAAGGCACGCTTGACGCAGTGGAGTTCGTCGGTCCTTACGACGACGAGAAGCTGGGTTTCAACAAGGTGGTCAAGTATTACTACTACCCGGGTTGGTGGGAAGGCGGTCCGCAAGTGTCGCTTTATATTCACGACGCCGAGTTCGAGAAGCTATCGCCTGCTTATAAAACCATCGTCGAAGCCGCCAGCCGCGTCGCTCACGTGGCCATGACCTCGCGTTACGACGCGCTTAATGCTGCCGCCTTGCGCCGGCTGATTGCCAGCGGCACGCAACTGCGTCCGTTCCCACGCGAGGTGATGGATGCGTCGTACAAGGCGGCGACCACGGTGTACGACGAATTTTCGGCAAAAGATCCCAAGTTCAAGGCGATCTACACCAACTACATGGCGTTTCGTGACAGCGTGGTGCCGTGGTTCCGCGTTGCCGAAGGCGCCTACGACCAGTATTTGGGCGTGGCTCTGTCGCAGGCCGGGCATCAGAAGTAATCGTTGCGTCTTTGCCCCGGATTGAACTGACGGCCAAGCCGCTATTGTGCGCGTTGGCCGTATTCATGTTAATCTCGTGGGCTTGCCATTGATTTGGCAGGTATTTTTATGGGGTACGGGTGAAAGCAGGACATAACACCTAGACCCTGAACTTTTTAATTTTAGGAACCATCATGAAGACATTTGTGGCCAAGCCGCATGAAGTCACGCGTGAGTGGTTTGTGATCGACGCCAAGGACAAAGTCCTCGGTCGTGTGGCCAGCGAAGTCGCACGCCGCCTGCGTGGCAAGCACAAACCCGAATTCACGCCGCACGTTGATACCGGTGATTACATCATCATCATCAACGCTGCCGATATCGTTGTCACCGGCAACAAGTCGAAGGACAAGAAGTATTTCCGTCACACGACTTACCCGGGCGGTATCCGCGAAACCAACTTCGAGAAAATGCAAGCGCGTTTTCCCGGTCGTGCCATGCAGAAAGCGGTCAAGGGCATGTTGCCCAAGGGTCCGCTGGGCTACGCCATGATCAAGAAGCTCAAGGTGTACGCCGGCGCTGAGCACCCCCACACCGCCCAGCAGCCTAAGCCGCTGGAATTCTAAGGATACGCCATGATCGGTAATTGGAATTACGGAACGGGTCGTCGCAAGACTTCGGTGGCGCGCGTGTTCCTCAAAAAAGGTACGGGCAAGATCGTCGTCAACGGCAAAGTCGTCGACGAGTTCTTCTCGCGCGAAACGGGCCGCATGATCGTGCGCCAGCCCCTCGCTTTGACCAACCACCTCGAATCGTTCGACATCCGTGTGAACGTGCACGGCGGCGGCCAGACTGGCCAAGCCGGCGCGATCCGCCACGGCATTACCCGTGCGTTGATCGACTACGATGCAGACCTCAAGTCGCAGCTCAAGCACGCCGGTTACGTCACCCGTGACGCCCGCGAAGTCGAGCGTAAGAAAGTCGGTCTGCGTAAAGCACGTCGTCGTAAACAGTTCAGCAAGCGTTAATCGCTTATCGAAGCTGTTGTCAAAAAGGCCGCGCAAGCGGCCTTTTTGCATTGGGCCTGCGAGTGGCAGTGCATTGAGTCGGTGAGCGCAGTGCATTGGGCCGGCGCGTGACAGTCGCTTTTGTCGCAGCACCGTCCAAGTTCGACATGAGTACAATCCTTTTATTCTCTTCACTGTTTTCAGAGCGCACTTACTATGGTCCAGGCATCTCAGGCACGTATCAAGGTTGGCATCGTCGGCGGCACCGGCTACACCGGCGTCGAGTTGTTGCGTCTGCTGTCTTCGCACCCTAATGTCGAGTTGACCGCCATCACGTCTCGCAAGGAGGTTGGCCTGTCCGTGGCTGACATGTATCCCAACTTGCGTGGCCATGTCGATCTGGCGTTTTCCTCGCCCGACAATGCGCTTCTGAATCAATGTGATGTCGTGTTTTTTGCCACGCCTCACGGCGTAGCCATGGCGCAGGCCGAGGCATTGACCGAGGCTGGCGTAAAGATCATCGATCTGGCCGCCGATTTCCGCTTGGCCGATACGGCCATGTTCGAGAAGTGGTACAAGATGCCGCATGCGTGCCCCGATCTGCTGGCCGATTCCTCGGCTTATGGCTTGGTCGAGACCAATCGCGACGCTATTCGCAAAGCCAAAATCATCGGTAATCCCGGGTGCTATCCCACCACGGTCATTTTGGGTCTGGCCCCTTTGCTGGAGAGCAAACAGAAGCTGATCGACACTCAAACGTTGGTGGCCGATTGCAAGTCCGGCGTGTCCGGTGCCGGTCGCAAAGCCGAAGTGTCCACCCTGTTTTCCGAGGCGTCGGACAACTTCCGTGCGTACTCGGTGGCGGGTCATCGGCATCACCCCGAGATTTCCGCTCAGCTCGAACGCCTGGCGGGCGAGCGAGTCGGTCTGACCTTCGTGCCGCATCTGGTGCCCATGATTCGCGGAATGTTCTCGACGCTGTATGCGCGCATCTTGCCCGAGGCGCGCGACACCAATTTCCAAGCGCTGTTCGAGGCGCGCTACAAGGACGAACCGTTCGTGGACGTGATGCCGGCGGGGAGCCTGCCGGAGACGCGTTCGGTGCGCGGTTCGAACCAGTTGCGCATTGGCCTGCATCGGCCGGAAGGCAGCGATTTGCTGGTCATTTTGGTGGTTCAGGACAATCTGGTGAAAGGTGCGTCGGGTCAGGCAGTGCAGAACATGAACCTGTTGTTTAATTTGCCTGAAACCACGGGCTTGTGCCACGTCGCGCTGCTGCCTTGAGTAAACTCGCCGGACGCACTAAGGCGATTGCCGCCTTGGGTATCGTCGTCGTGCTCGCTGTCGGATTTTTTGTCGGGCAGTGGGCCGGCCAGGCCAATCTGAACGTGATGGGCGATCGCCTATCGCGCGAGGTGCGCCAGGCAGCCGAGCAGCGCGACGCCATCGATGCGCTGCGTGAGTCGAACACGCAGTTGCAGGCCGAGCGCGAGCGCCGCGACGGCGAGCGCTTGCTGGAGTTCGCGACTCGCCAGAACCTAGAGCGTAGCGTGAAGCAGCAGGAGGGCGAAATTGCCCGATTGCGCGAGCAACTGACGGTGTACGAGCAGTTATTACCCACTGGTCCACGAGGCACCATTACGGTGCGCGGCATGGAGGTGAGCCGTCAGGGCAACGCGCTGCGCTATCGGGTGTTGTTGATGCGCAGCGGTAACGTCGACAACGGATCCTTCGACGGCAGTCTGTCGTTCGTCGCCGAGGGTGTACGCGGCGGTCGGCAGGAAACGCTGACGCTGAGTCCGCTGACCGGATCGTCCCTGGCGAACGAGGGCGATGAGCCCGATCTGGAGATCGCTTTCGATCGTTATCAGCGTGTACAGGGCTTGCTGGCGATTCCCGAGGGATTCGAGCCGCACACCATTACGCTGAACGTGCAGGAAGGCAAGGTGGTGCGTGCCAGCCGCAGCGTCAAGCCCGGCCTTTGAGTTAGTAAGCTCGGTGCGCTATATTGAACGAATACCGGGTGCGTTATGCGCCCAGATTGGCCGAATTGGCCAGGAGAACCACTATGAACGCAGTCACTGAATCCGTCGACCTGCAAGCCCCCCCGCCCGTACCCCTCGTGTTCACGGATGCGGCTGCTGCCAAGGTCAAAGACCTCTTGATCGAAGAAGGCAATCCCGACTTGAAATTGCGCGTGTTCGTGCAAGGCGGCGGCTGCTCGGGCTTCCAGTATGGCTTTACCTTCGATGAAGTCGTCAACGAAGACGACACCGCGCTGGACAAAGACGGCGTCCAATTGCTGGTCGATCCCATGAGCTTCCAGTATCTGGTGGGTGCCGAGATCGACTACAAAGAAGACCTCGAGGGCGCGCAATTCGTCATTCGCAATCCGAACGCCAGTACGACTTGCGGTTGCGGATCGTCTTTCTCGGTGTAGTCCAGCGCGTTATCGAGGTGCAGTAAGCAGCAAGGATTTCGCAAAGCAGCAAAGATTCAGGGCCTGAAGCGGGATGCTTACCCGGTTCGGGCCCCTTGTTTTCGAGGGTCGGCTCGCCGCTTGCGGGGTGAAGGTGTCAACGCCATCGTGCGAATCATTGCGCCACCTCTACAGTGTTGAACAATAATAATGAAAGTCGGCATTCTCACGCATATCAAGCATCCGATTGCCCAGCCGTTCGCGGGCGGATTGGAGTCGTTCACGTACGACATCACGACCCGTTTGCAGGCCAGGGGACACGACGTGACTCTGTTCGCCACGGCCGGTGCCGCAGCGGAATTGCCGGTCGAGACGATGGCGGTGAGCGCCATGCATTGCGATGATGGCGGTCGTCATCCCTACGACACCTCCAGCACGGATTACATCGCCGAGCATCATGCCTATATGGATTGCATGCAGCGCATCGATGGCTTCGGCTTCGACGTCATTTTGAACAACGCTTTGCATTACGCGCCCATTACGATGGCAGGCACTTTGGCGACTCCGATGTTGACGGTGCTGCATACGCCTCCTTTCTTCGAGTTGATCAACGCGGTGGTCGCGCAGGGCGCACGAGGGGAAGGGCGGTACTGTACGGTGTCGCATTCGAACGCCGCACAATGGGCGGCGTTCCTACCCGTCTGCGATGTGATTGCGAACGGCATCGATTTGTCGCTGTGGCATCCACCACCACGACATACACCGCAGCGGCATTGGCGAACGGCGGCCAACGACGCGGAGCGGGAAGCAGGGTTCACCGATGGCAGCCACGTCATGTGGTTCGGACGACTGGTCGCAGACAAAGGGGCGCACCTTGCCATGGACGCGGCCCATTTGGCGGGTCTCGATATTCGCATCGCTGGCAAGATCACGGATCAGGCGTACTTCGACGCCGAGATCGCGCCGCGCTTGAGCGACACTGCCGTGTTCCTAGGTCACCTGGATCGGTCGGCCTTGGTTCGTGAGTTGGGACAGGCGGCCGTATGTGCGGTAACGCCATTATGGGAGGAGCCATTTGGTCTGGTGGTGGCCGAAGCCATGGCTTGTGGCACGCCCGTTGCGGCTTTCTCCAAAGGGGCTTTGCCTGAGCTGATTTCTGCCTCCACTGGTGTGGTGGTGCCCGATGGCGATGTTGCCGCGCTGGCTGCTGCATTGATCGCCGCATCGGCCCTGTCTGGCGGGGCATGTCGAGAGCGCGCCGAACGGTTATGGGATATAGACACGATGGTCAATCGGTACGAGATGGCGCTGCTCAAGCTGATTCACCTGGCCCACGCCCATGTCTGAGGTGACGGTCGGCTATTACGCGCATCATCACGGCCGAGGGCACGTGCAGCGCGCGCTTGCCATCGCCCGGGCGATGCCGTGTGCAGTAACGATATTGAGCAGTGTTGCGTGCGACGACGAATGTTCGCCAAATGTCAGTTTCGTTCGCCTTCCTTTGGATTACGACGCCGATACCGTTCCTGAGTCGTTCGAGCGATTGCACTATGCGCCCCTGGGCGTGTCGGGCTTGCGTGCTCGTGCGCGCATCGTGACGGAATGGTTTGATACAAACTGGCCTTGTGTGCTGATCGTCGATGTCTCGGTCGAAATCGCAACACTGGCTCGCTTGAGTTCGGTACCGGTGATCTATGTCCGGCAGCGTGGCGACCGCTTCGATCCGGCACATCAGTTCGCGTACGCGAGTGCATCGAGCCTGTTGGCGCCATACTCAGAGATGTTGGAAGAACCGGGTACGCCCGATCGGTGGCGTGCCAAGACGGACTACACCGGTTTGATCTCCCGATACGGTGCAGATGACGCAATGTGCGAGCCCGAGCGGAGGCGGCACCGCCCACGCCATACCTCCCTACAAGGAAGCGACCCACGCAAGGAAGGCGCCATCGGCACCAGTGATACTGGCGACGCCGGTTTCGCAAAGGACGCCGGTTTCGCCAGAGTGCGAGGTTGCAGGCATGCAGGTGCCGTCACTGTAGTCGCGGGCTATGGCGGCACGGCGATCGACGGCAAGCTGGCGATCGCAGCTGCAGTGGCATGCCCTGATTGGAAATGGTCGGTGCTAGGGCCCGTCGAACCTATCGATGGCGCGAATGTGCCCGACAATCTCGTCTTCGTCGGCACGGTGGCCGATCCCAGGTCGTGGCTAATCGATGCCGACGTGGTGGTGGGTTCGGGGGGCGATAGCCTGGTGAGCGAAATTGCAGACCTTCGGTGCCGTTTCGTATGCGTGCCCGATAGTCGCCCTTATGGCGAGCAGCATTCCACCGCTCGACTGCTGCAGGCCGCGGGCTGCGCCATAGGGTTGGAGGCGTGGCCCGATGCAGGCGATTGGCCACAAATACTGCAAGAGGCGTCGATATTAGACCGAGGCGGGTGGGCGGCATTGAGCGACGGTCATGGTGCAGAGCGGGCAGCCACCGCCATATTGACGGTGGCCGAAAGCGTGTTGAAGCCCATGGCGAGCATGTCGAGTCGGGGATAGCTATGGACGTGCTGACACTGGTTCATGGTCGCCGCTCTCATCTCGATAATCTCATTCTCGGTTTGGCGCGTTCTACGGTTGCGCCTGCCAGGCTGATTGTCGTGCACATGAACGAAGCGCCGGTGTCTTCGAGCAGTCCGCACTTTCCGATCGTCAGCCTGGTTATCGAAGGGCCCCGGTATGCACTGCCTCTGGCCGCGGCACGCAACCTCGCCGCCTCGCACGTCACCAGCGAGGCGATGATTTTCCTGGATGTCGATTGCATCCCTTCAGCGACGCTGATCGAGTGCTATCGCGAGCGCTTGTGTTCCGACCAGCGTAATGGGCACCGCAAGGGCGCGCTCTATCAAGGTCTCGTTCGATATCTGCCTGCGGGTGCGTCCGCATCCGGCTGGTCTGAAGAGACTTTGAATGGCTTGGGTCAGATCCACGCGGCGCATGACGCGCGGCACGTCGGCTGCGCGATGCCCCACCACATGTTCTGGTCGCTCAATTTTGCTTGCCGCCGGGCAAGTTACGAAGCAATCGGCGGTTTCGATACGCATTACCTGGGTTACGGCGGCGAAGATACCGATTTCGCTTTTCGAGCGCGGCGCGCAGGCATAGGCATCGAGCTGGTCGGTGCCTTGGCGTTCCATCAGTACCATGCCGTCTACGATCCTCCACTCAATCATTTTTCGAGCATCGTCGCGAATGCAAGGCGCTTTAAGCGAATATGGGGGCGCTGGCCGATGGAAGGATGGCTCGCAGCGTTTGCCGAAGCCGGATACATCGGCTTGACGCAGGAGGCGCTTACTGTGCGTCGCCCGCCGACCTTGGCCGAAGTGGCGGCCTGCCTGACGCCATAAAAAGACTCAGTAGCCAAGCGGCGTGTAATGCCCCAGCACTCGGGGTGCAACGGCACCCGTGACAGCGGGCAGATTGCCCGGCAGCCCGGCGCAGTATGCGTACGCCAGCCATGCAAACGCGTAGGCCTCGACATCCTGCGCGGGCACGCCCAAATCGTCGGTCGGCCGTACCGGCATGCCAATGCAAGCTTCCAGTTGTCGCATTAGCACGGGGTTATGCGCACCGCCGCCGCACACCCATAGATGGTCTGGGCGATGGCTCCAGGTTTCGATGGCGTGCGCGACGGTGCGCGCAGTCAATGCACACAGCGTCGCCTGTATATCCTGTGCCGCCAAATCGCCAGGGCGGATACGACCGAAATCGGCCAGCCGTCTATCCAGCCAGTCGGCGTTGAATAGATCGCGTCCGGTGGACTTCGGCGGAGCGGTCGCAAGCCACGGCTCGCTGGCTATCAGATAATCGAGTAAGCCCTGATCGATCGTGCCCGTCGCGGCCCACTGCCCGTCGGCGTCGTAGGGCGTGCCCAGATGGCGGTGGCACCATAGATCCATCAGCACATTGGCCGGACCCGTGTCGAAACCGGTGACCGGGCGGCCCGGAACCAAGGTGCTGATATTGGCGATACCGCCCAGGTTCAGCACGACGGCAGGCGTATCGGCGCTGAACACCGCATGATGAAACGCCGGTGCGAGCGGCGCACCTTGGCCCTGCGCCGCGACATCGCGTGCGCGGAAATCGCTCACCACAGCGATGCCGGTCAATTCCGCCAGCAGTGCGGGCGCATTCAACTGGCAGGTATAACCCAGCTCGGGACGGTGACGGACGGTCTGGCCATGCGCGCCAATGGCGCGTACTGCTGCCGCTTGTACGTTTGCGCGAGTCAATAGCGCGTGGACGGCCTGCGCATACACGCGTACCAAGGCTTGGCTGGCCATGGCGCAACGGTGCAGTTCATTTGGACCCGAGGTATTTAACGCGAGTAGCTCGGCGCGCAGCGCGTCGTCGAAGGGCCGTGCGGTCGCAGTGACATGGCGAGGCGCTTGGCCTGCGTTGAATTCGACTATTACAGCATCGACGCCGTCGGTGCTGGTGCCCGACATCAGGCCGATATACAGACCGTCAGCGTCGGAGACGGGCACGCTCACCGTGACGCGACGTTGGTCATCGAGTCCGACAGCGTGGTCTGGAATTGGGTGATCATGTCCAGTTGCTGCTTATAGGGCGCGACTGCCGCTGCGAACTTGCGCGCTTCGTCGGGCTCCAGTGCTCGGGCGACAGGCAGATCGACCGACAAGGGATCGATCGGCTGGTTGTTGACGCGGAATTCGTAGTGAAGGTGCGGGCCGGTGGCCCAGCCCGTCGATCCGACGTAGCCGATCAACTGACCTTGAGCCACGCGAGCGCCCTTGCGCATGCCTTCGCCGATGCGGCTCTGGTGAGCGTATAGCGTGGTGTATTTGTCGGAGTGCCGCACGATGACCACGTTGCCATAGCCACTTTGCGTGCCAGCGAACTCGATGACGCCGTCGGCCGTGCTGTGGATGGGTGTGCCGGTGGGCGCTGCGTAATCGACGCCTTTGTGACCCATCCAGCGGCCGTGAATCGGATGCTGGCGCATACCGAAGGTCGAGCTGATACGGCTGAATTTAAGCGCGGTTTTCAAGAACGCACCGCGCAGATTGTTGCCGTCGAAATCGTAATACGCACCCCGGCCGGCGCCGGCGAACCAAACGGCATTGTGCGTCTTGCCGCCGTTATTGAATTCGACGGCTAGCAGCCGGCCTGCACCGGCGTACCGGCCTTCGTGACTGCGCGTTTCGTAAACCATGCGAAATTGATCGCCCTGACGCAAGTCGCGCAAGAAATCGACCTTGGCACCCAGGACGTCGGCCATCTGCAAAGTAATCGCGTCTGGAATGCCCGCCGCGTCGGTAGCGCCGAACAGCGACGATTGAATCGTGCCAACGGCAACACGCACCTGACGGTCGGTGTTTTCGGTCAATTCGACCGCGGCGAAACTCTCGCCTTCGGGTCGTACTTCCAACATCTTGGTGACGACTTCCCCCTCGGCGTCGTTGCCTGGGGTGTGGATATAGCGCAACCACAACAGCTCGCCGGTTTCGTCGGTCGCGGCTTGAACCGAACGCCCCGGATACAGCTTGTAGATGCTGCGAGCGCTGGCGTCGTGAGTCAGAAACTTCTGCAAACCGGGCTCGTCCAGTGCCAAACGCTGCAACACCGCCGACAAGGTGTCGCCGCGACGAATGCGGGTCTCGCTAATGTAAGGTACCGCTGGCACTGTGCTGACGGCGACATCGGCAGCCGCGAGGTCGAGCGTAGTCTTGACCTGACTAGTGGGAGGTAAAAGGTAGCTGGGTTGTTGCACCATGCCAATGGCTGCGGCACCGCCAAACAATCCCAGCGCAGCGACGATAGCTACACGGCCCCAGCCCGGACGACGCGGACGCGCAGCATGTTGGGAGGGGGTTAAAGTGGCGGAGGGAAAGCTTGGTTCGGAGATCCCGCGAGTCATCGTTTTGGCATACCTGAATCTGATGGCCGAAGCTGGCTTGTGGCTACTACTCATGTTGCGCGGATGCAACATGGCCGCTTGCTATGATTGAGGCTGTATCCTATCCGATTTACCAAGTGTAAAAAAGGGATTTTTGGCCCATATTTAGTAATAATTATGGCCACGATGGCACTTTTTACACGCTATACAAGCGTTTTGCCCGGGAAATGGCCTCTCTCATGTCGCAGTCAGATTTACACGTCACCCCTGAAATTCAAGCCGATCTGAATGTAGTAAAGCGCGGATGCGACGAGTTGTTAGTCGAATCCGAGTTGGCTGCGAAGTTAGCGCGAAGCCGTGCGACCGGCGTGCCGCTGCGTATCAAACTGGGGCTGGATCCCACCGCGCCCGACATCCACCTCGGTCATACCGTGGTGTTGAACAAGATGCGTCAGTTGCAGGACCTGGGGCACACGGTCATCTTCCTGATTGGCGATTTCACTTCGATGATTGGCGACCCCAGCGGTCGCAACGCGACGCGTCCGCCGCTCACCCGCGAGCAGGTCACGGCCAACGCCGAAACCTATTACGCCCAGGCCAGCCTGGTACTCGATGGTGCTCGTACCGAAATTCGCTACAACTCGGAGTGGTGCGATCCGCTCGGGTCGCGCGGCCTGATTCAGTTGGCGTCGCGCTATACCGTGGCACGCATGATGGAGCGCGACGATTTTACTAAGCGCTTCAAGGGCGGTGCGCCGATTTCGGTGCATGAATTCTTGTACCCGCTGTTGCAAGGCTACGACTCGGTCGCCTTGAAAGCCGACCTGGAGCTGGGCGGCACCGACCAGAAGTTCAACCTATTGGTGGGTCGCGAGCTGCAAAAAGAATACGAGCAGCCCCCTCAATGCGTGTTGACTATGCCCTTGCTGGAAGGACTAGACGGTGTAGAGAAGATGTCCAAATCCAAGGGCAACTACATTGGCATTTCAGAGTCGCCCGACAGCATGTTCGGTAAGTTGATGTCTGTGTCCGATACATTGATGTGGCGTTATTTCACGCTGCTGTCGTTCCGATCGTTGGCCGAGATCGATGCCTTGCGTATTGAAACCGAGAGCGGTCGCAATCCGCGTGATGCCAAAGTCATGCTGGCGCAAGAAATCATCACTCGCTTCCATAGTGCGCGCGATGCCGAAGAGGCATTGGCGCGTTTCGAGGCGCGCTTTCGCGATGGCGTTTTGCCCGAGGACATGCCCGAGGTACACGTGGCGGGTGCCCCCCTGGGAATTTTGAAGTTGCTGAGGGAAGTCGGGCTAGTCACTTCAAGCTCCGATGCACAGCGTAATATCGAACAAGGCGGGGTCAAAGTGGACGGCCAGCGCATTGAGGACAAGTCCTTGCAATTGCCTCCCGGAACGTACGTCATTCAGGTGGGCAAGCGCCGTTTCGCTCGTGTTACCTTGAAAAACTGATGCACACTGTTTTTGGGAGCTTGCAATGAAGCTGACGACATTGGATTTTGCCGATAACGAGTCTATTCCGGACCGCTATGCCTTCGCGCGTACCGACCCCGAATCTCGCGTGGTCTTGGCCGACAACAGCAATCCCCAGCTCTCGTGGGACGATGTGCCGCAAGGCACTCAATCGTTCGCACTGATCTGCGTCGATCCCGATGCCCCCAGTAGCGGCGAGGACGTCAACCAGGAGGGTCGTGAGGTGCCGGAAGATTTGCCGCGCGTCGATTTTTACCACTGGGTGTTGATCGACCTGGCAGGCGACATGCGCGATATCGAAGAGGGCGCGTTTTCCAACGGCATCACGCCGCGCGGCAAGGGTGGTCCCTTGGCGCCGGGCAATGCTCGCCAGGGTTTGAACGACTACACCGGTTGGTTTTCTGCCGATCGCGACATGAACGGCGAGTACTTCGGCTATGACGGCCCCTGCCCGCCCTGGAACGATGCGCGCGTTCACCGCTACATCTTCACCTTATATGCCCTGAGCGTGCCGACCTTGGACATCAAGGGCACTTTTACCGCGAAGGATGCGCTGGCAGCCATGCAGGGCAAGGTGCTGGCGCAATCGTCGGTGAGCGGCACTTATACGCTCAATCCACGTCTGGCGCCTAAGCAAATCGGTACCACCTCGGCCTGATTCGGCGGTAGTGCAGCTTTGCCGCTGTTGCTTAGTTGTGCCCGGCACGACAATGTCGTCGCGAAACGCGCTCATCCAAACGATGAGCGCGTTTTGTCTTCTGTATGCCGAAGGTGGAAATTGTTGTTTGGGTAGGACGTTCCTGTCCGCAGGGCCGGATGGCGGGGTAGGGTGTCAGGGTAAACTACCGCCATTCCCGATTCTCTCTCGTTCCAGGACCTGACATGTTCGACCGCTCACGCACACTTGACCAAGTGGACCCCGCAGTTTGGGCCGCCATCCAACAGGAAGACGCCCGTCAAGAGCACCACATCGAGCTCATCGCCTCTGAAAACTACACCAGCCCGGCGGTGATGCAGGCCCAGGGCACGCAACTCACCAACAAATACGCCGAAGGCTATCCATCCAAGCGTTACTACGGTGGCTGCGAACATGTGGACGTGGTCGAGCAACTGGCCATCGATCGCCTGAAGCAGATCTTTGGTGCAGAAGCGGCCAACGTGCAGCCCAACTCGGGTTCGCAAGCCAACCAGGGCGTGTACATGGCCGTGCTGAAACCCGGCGACACCGTTCTGGGCATGAGCCTGGCCGAAGGCGGTCACTTAACGCACGGCGCGTCGGTCAACGCGTCGGGCAAGCTATACAACTTCAAGTCCTACGGCCTGGATGCCGACGAAGCGCTGGACTACGCCCAAGTCGAGCAACTGGCCAAGGAACACAAGCCCAAACTGATCGTGGCAGGCGCTTCGGCCTACGCCTTGAAGATCGATTTCGAGCGCATGGCCCGCATCGCCCGTGAGACCGGCGCTTTGTTCATGGTCGACATCGCGCACTATGCAGGTCTGGTGGCCGGCGGCGTCTATCCCAACCCCGTGCCGCACGCCGACTTCGTCACCTCGACCACGCACAAGTCGCTGCGCGGCCCCCGTGGGGGCGTCATCATGATGAAGGCCGAACACGAGAAGATCATCAACTCGGCCATCTTCCCCGGTATCCAGGGTGGTCCCTTGATGCACGTGATCGCTGGCAAGGCCGTGGCCTTCAAAGAGGCCCTGGCCCCTGAGTTCAAGGACTACGCCGCGCAAGTGGTGGCCAATGCCAAGGTGCTGGCTGATACGCTGATCGAGCGTGGTCTGCGTATCGTGTCCGGTCGCACCGAGAGCCACGTCATGCTGGTGGACTTGCGTGCCAAGAACATCACCGGTAAGGAAGCCGAGGCCGTGCTGGGTCAGGCGCACATTACCGTCAACAAAAACGCCATCCCCAACGATCCCGAGAAGCCTTTCGTGACCAGCGGCGTGCGTCTGGGTACGCCGGCCATCACCACCCGTGGTTTCAAGGAAGAAGAAACCCGCAAGACCGCGCATCTGATCGCCGACGTGTTGGACAACCCGCATGACGAGGCCAACATCGCCCGGGTGCGCGAACAGGTCAACGCGCTGACGGCCTCCCTGCCGGTCTATCGCTGATCGTTTCGGGTCGATATGCGGCGTGTCGAATCAGTTGTTTTCATCTGCTAGGAGCCGCACATGAAGTGTCCGTTTTGTGCCCATGGCGATACGCAGGTGGCCGACAGCCGCGTGTCCGAAGAAGGCGACACGATTCGTCGTCGTCGCCGGTGTTTGAGTTGCGATAAGCGCTTCACCACCTATGAGCGCGTCGAACTGAGCATGCCCGTCGTGGTCAAGCGCAACGGCAGCCGCAGCGACTACGACGCTGGCAAACTGCGTAGCAGCTTGTCCTTGGCCTTGCGCAAACGTCCGGTGGGCACCGATGCGGTCGATGCCGCTGTCCAGCGTATCGAGGAAGCCTTGCTGACCAGCGGTCAACGCGAGGTGCCCTCGGCGCACGTGGGCGAGTTGGTGATGACCGAATTGAAGAAGCTCGACAAGGTTGCCTACGTGCGCTTTGCGTCGGTGTACAAAAGTTTCGAAGACATCGGCGAGTTCGTCGAAGCCATTCGCGAGATGCAGAATCCCCTGCGTGCCAAGCGGCCGTGACGGCTGCCGACGACCCCCACGTTTATTGGATGCGCCAGGCATTGACGCTGGCGGCGTCGGTGTTGTTTACCACCTCGCCTAATCCCCGGGTCGGTTGCGTCATCGTGCGCGATGGCATCGTGTTGGGGCAGGGCGCGACTCAGCCGCCCGGAGGCCCGCATGCCGAGGTGTGTGCCTTGCGTGATGCGGCTGAGCGCGGCATCGATGTTCGTGGCGCCACGGTGTACGTCACCTTGGAGCCTTGCAGCCATTACGGTCGCACGCCGCCTTGCGTCAATGCACTGGTCGAGGCGCAGGTCGGGCGAGTCGTCGTGGCCATGGGCGACCCCAATCCGCGAGTCGCAGGGCGAGGGTATGCCATTTTGCGCGACGCCGGCATCGAAATGATACGCGGCGTGTGCAGCCTTGAGGCGTTGGCATTAAATGTCGGGTTTGTCGCTCGCATGACCCGGGGCACGCCCTGGGTGTGGGCCAAGATGGCAGCATCCCTGGATGGGCGTAGTGCCTTGCATAACGGTCGTTCGCAGTGGATTACCGGGTCTGCGGCACGTGCCGACGGTCATCATTGGCGCGCCCGCAGCGACGTGGTGCTGACAGGGATGGGCACCATCGAGAAAGACGACCCGCAACTCAACGTTCGAGCCGTGGACACGACCCGGCAGCCGCGTCGTGCCGTCATCGACGGCACCTTGCGGATTCGGCCCGATGCCCGGATCTTCGATGGACAGGAGGTATGGGTGTTTACGGCCGTCGATGCGCCTGCGCGTGCCGCGGCCTTGGTGGCAGTGGGCGCGCGAGTGATCGTGTTGCCCGGGGATCACACCGGGCGGGTCGATCTGGCCAGCGTGTTTCGATGGATGGGCGAACAGGCGGTGAATGAAGTTCACGTCGAGGCCGGCGCAGGACTGACCGGTGCCTTGGTCGAAGCGCAGTGGGTCGATGAGTTGCTGGTCTACCTGGCACCGGTGTTGCTGGGCGATGCGATCGGCTTGGCCCGGTTGCCGATGCTGGAGCATCTGGACGAGCTGCGCCGCTACGTCTTTCACGACGTGGCGATGGTGGGCGAGGACGTGCGCTTACGGGCCCGGGTGGCACAGACCTGGGACGGTCTAGTAGACTGCGTCGAGTCATATCGCTAGGAGTTCTTCATGTTTACAGGCATCGTCGCCGACGTCGGGCGCATTGTTCAGGTTTGTCCCTTGAGTGCCGACGCCGATCAGAGTGGCGTGCGTATCGTCGTCGATACGCAGCGTCTCGATCTGTCGAATGTGGCCATTGGGGATTCCATCGCCATTCAAGGGGCTTGCATGACGGTGGTCGCACTAGAAGGCAAGCGTTTCGAAGCCGACGTGTCGCGCGAGAGCTTGAGTCTGACGGTTGGCTTGGATCGCGAAGCTGATGTGAATCTAGAAAAAGCCTTGCGCATGGGCGATCCGCTGGGTGGGCACCTGGTCTCTGGTCACGTGGATGGCATGGGCGAAGTACTGCGGTTCGCGCCCGTGGGCGAGTCGTATGAGTTGGTGGTGCTGGCGCCGCCCGCGCTGGGACGTTATCTGGCCTACAAGGGGTCGGTGGTGATCGACGGCGTGAGTTTGACGGTCAATCGGGTCGAGGATGTCGACGATGGCACCGAGATCAGTATCAACGTCATTCCTCATACCCAGCAGGTGACGACATTCGGTCGGCTGGCGCCGGGTGTGCGGGTGAATATCGAGATCGATACGATTGCTCGGTATGTCGATCGGATGGTGCAGGCCAATGGGGCGATCGCGGCGCTATAAAAACACTGGCGCGTCGGCGATCCGATTCAGGTCGTCCTGGGTTTGTACTGCCGGGAGCGCCGCGCGTAAGGTGTCTTCGATAGTGCGAATAGCCGTCAGTAATCCAGGCAGATAGGTTCCGCTGCCCAAGGCCCGCTGCAAATCGGCGCATATCTGCTGCCACGTATCGCCGCTTACCGCGATGCCTCGATCGGCCACCAGTTCGATGTGATGGTCGCCCAAGGCCACGTACAGCAACACGCCGGTACGCGCAGGCGTGTCCCAGACGCACTCGCGTCCAAAGACCTCCAGCGCTCGCGCGCGGCTGTCGACACGGCTCGATGGCAGGCAGGTTTCCAGCACCACCATCAGCTCGCCGTCGTGGCCAAGTTCTGCCTCGCGAATCGCGTCCGCCAGCTGGGCGACGGCCGACTCGCCGAAGTGCCGTTTGCGTATCCAATGCCCGGCCAGTGTGGTCCATCCGCTGGCCGATGCCAACCTACCAGCTACCTGACGCACCGCCGCCTCCACTGCGGCCACCGCCGCCACTGAATCCGCCTGAACTGCTACCGCTCGAACGGCTGCTCGAACTGCCGCTGGACCACCCGCCTGAACTTGTGCCGATGGTCGAGCCATGCCGCGATGCAGTCGTGCTTGCGGGTAAATTCGGCAGAGCCGCCCGTATTATCGAACCCAAGAATCCCAGGCCCGCCCCCAGTGCGCCGACGAACAGGTTGGGCACCAGCAGATAGCCGATCACCGCGCCGATGATGGCGGCCAACCACGGTGGCAACGCGATCAACAGCACTGCCCCAAATATCAGATATTCCACCGACACACTGCTAAATAATCCCCACACTGCCTGGCTTACGCCGCTGCTGCGTGTAGACGGCGCGGGCGGCGGCAGGGCTTCGCCTCGAATCTGCTTGTCCAGCGCCGTGACGCCCGCCAGTACACCTGCTGCGAAATCGGCTTTTTTGAAATGGGGCGTGATCTGTTCGCGAATAATGCGGGACGCGATGACGTCTGGCACCGCACCCTCCAGCCCGTAGCCGACTTCGATGCGCAGCTTGCGATCCGACTTGGCAATCAGCAGCAATACGCCGTCGTCGACTTTTTCCCGACCCAGGCGCCAGGTGTCAAAAGCACGGACGGCGTATTGTTCGATCGGCTCGTCGCCAGTGGTGTCCACCAGCAGCACGGCCAGTTGTGCCCCTTTATCGGTTTCTAGTGCCGTCAGCGTGCGTTCCAGCGCATCGCGCTGGGTCGAGTCGAGCGTTCCGGTCTGATCCGTGACACGCTGCTGCAATGCTGGGATCGGCGGCAGGCCATCGACGGGCGCTGTCTGGGCGGTGGCCGATAGCCAAGGCAAAAGCATCAGCGCCACGGCCATCAGGATCGTCCAGGCGACGATCGACTCGCATGGGCGATTCATCCTCATGGCAAACGAATTCATCGTGCGGGGGCAGGTGTTGGTGTCTGTGTTGGCGCGGGCGCGGATGGTGCCGTGGGTGCTGGTGCCTGATTTTGGCCGAAGTTCACCGATGGTGCTTTGGAAATGGACGCTTCGTTCTCGACCGAGAAGTTGGCTTTAGGCGAATAGCCGAAGATACTTGCGGTGATCACGCCCGGAAACTGACGGACCAGCACGTTGTAGTGCTGAACCGATTGCACGTAGCGATTGCGTGCCACGGTGATGCGGTTCTCGGTGCCTTCGAGTTGCACCATCAGGTCACGAAACATGCCGTCCGCTTTAAGCGCCGGATAGTTCTCGCTGACCACCAGCAGGCGCGAGAGTGCCGAACTCATTTCGCTCTGGGCTTGTTGGAAACGCTGCAATTGTTGCGGATCGTTCAACTGATCTGCCGTGAGTTGTACCGAGCCGACCCGTGAGCGCGCATTGGTCACGTCGGTGAGCACCTGCTGCTCGTGGCTGGCATAGCCCTGGACCGTGGCGACCAGATTGGGTACGAGGTCGGCACGACGCTGGTATTGATTGAGGACTTCCGACCACGCGGCCTTGATCTGTTCGTCGGCAGCCTGCATCGCGTTATAGCCGCAGCCAGATAGCGTCAAACTGGCCAGAACGAGCAGGGCGAACGAGTAGAGACGTTTCATAGTGAGATCACGGGAGGTGGCGTCGATAGGGCAGATTACATCAGGTTCAGATGTCATCTGCTACCACGGCTTGCTGTATTCGCTATCGAGCCGGGCGTGACCATGCTAGAATCGCGGACTTGCCTGTGTGGCAATGGGCGGCGCTTCGCGTGCGACTCATGCCACGGCAGCCAAATTAGGACAGGTGGCCGAGCGGTTGAAGGCGCACGCCTGGAAAGCGTGTATACGTTTATCGCGTATCGGGGGTTCGAATCCCCCTCTGTCCGCCAGTTACAGTACTAAGTAGTCTCGATTAGCCCCGCCCATTCTTTGGTCGGGGCTTTTCTATTGGGCCTACAGTGCATAATAGTGCCGCTTAGTCCAAATCAGTCCCGCTCAAGCCAGCAGACCATCATGGTATCGGCCTTGGCACCACAGGAGCCCATATCATGACGTCGGCCGCACGCCAGGTCGACGCGGCAAAGCCTCAAGAAAAACTCGACAAATCGCCGACAGCGGCGGCCTGTACCTCTTGCCCAAGCAACAGCGGCGGGTTGCAAAAACCCTTGAGCGATTTGTGTATTTGAAAATCGCGGGCAAGCCTGTTGACATCGTCCGGCGCGCCGATTTAGCCGAAATCGTCCGGCTCATTCTGGAACCCGCTGGCTGCTTGTCGGATAGCGGCGATCATTCGCCCGGCGAAAAGCCGCTTAATTACCCCGGCGGCCCACATTGGGAATACCCTTCGACTCGATCTTTGCCTTGAAATTCTTTTCGGCATACATCTTGCACAGCCGGTTGTTCTTCGTCTCCGGCTCTTTCATGCGCATCATCAAACGCGCATCCATGCCGCTGTATTTCGAGCACCATTCATAGAAGATCGCCCGGCTTACTGCCAGTTCGCGGCACAGCTGTCGCAACGTCGCCCCAGACTCGGCACTTTGATCGTCTCAATGATCTGCGCATCCATGAATTTTAATCGCCTCATCTGTAGAACGCTGATGTTGAGGATATTCACTTTTAAGACTGGTGCTGTGCAGAAAAAATTACTTCAAGATACAAAATTAAATAAACAGCAACACAAACATCTACTATAAAAATTATTACGAAAATGATTTTCTATAGGTGTTTTGATTCGGAGTGCCTAACCGCTGCGTCAGACAAGTATATAGTGGAAAAATGAAAAATTACGGTAATAAATAAATTCGATTTAATAATTTTTATTGTGAAGACCTAACATAATTCTAAATTTAATATTTCAAACTGAAATTTAGGAGTACGTTATGAGTTTATATGGCATGATCTGCTCTTGTTGCCCTAAGGGCATTTCTATTTCTGAGTTAATTCAAAGGATTAATCCATTTAGAACTCCGATAAATGATCCTGTCATTGTCACGCAAAATGATATAAACCCTATTGCGCAAGCTTCCACAGTGGTAACACTATCAGATTCCTGCGTTCTTATGAGCCAAGAAGAATCTGGTGGCTCACTTCAGCAACATAGGGTTGCACCAGAGTATCTGGATGGAAATAATTATCACAGGGGATATGGCGGTAGGTTTTATCGTTTGGTTTTTGAAAGTTATGTTGAAAATCCTATCGCAGATTTCGAATTTTCGCAGGGTCGGCGAATTCTTGAAATAAAGGACAGCAATAGACTTGATTTTCCTGGCGGTCTGCCGGTTCAGTTGGAATTCATGGGCCTTTACAATTGTAATAGAGCAGAAAGCTTGCCTGACGATTTACCAAGCGGTTTGGCAGAAATTGTTTTGGAAAGTTGTACCTCATTGACAACTTTATTTGATATTTGGCCACCGAATCTAAAAAAATTTACCATTAAACAGGGGTACTCGCTTGTGCGATTACCGGATCACCTGCCAGAATCTTTGCAGAGGCTTAAATTGATCGATTGCCCTGCGTTGACGATTAATTTTTCGTCTTTACCTCGTTCGTTACTACATTTAGATGTTACCGGATCCCCGAACATCACCCTGCCAGAGCGCTTGCCCGCTGGCTTGGAGATAATCGGTCGGGAAAGCGATGTGCCCACCCAGCAAAACACTGATTTAAGTAGAGAATTTCCATCTTCTGAAACATCATTTGCAAGTCGTTTTTTTTGGTTGAATTAAGTTTGGCCATTTATCAAATTGGACGGCCCGTTCTGATTCGGTGCCGTCGCCATTGGGCGAACGACCCGTTCGGCGGGCGCAATACGCCAGCGGCGGCGTTTGCGACTGCTCACGCCTGCCCGGCTGTAGCACCGCCCATACGTTTTTCGGTCGTATCCATCCTGGCCCTAATCCGTATTGTTCGAGAGCATTGCCGTGCCGGGTCAGTGCAGCTCGTACAAGTTGAAAGTCGCGATGCTCAGACGCGGCGTTTTCATGGCGTTCTCCCCAAAGGCTTGAAACCCACTCCTAGGTATGCTCTGAACAATTCATTTTCCGAGGCCGCTGTGGCCGCCAGGTTGACCGGCTCTCACAATAAGGAGAAATCAGAGCCGATTTAGCGATTTTTCAGGCGTATCTGCATCCAAGCGGGCGCTTCGCTGGCTCTTTTGGCCTGTCAAGGACGCACCTGTCGCGCACCTGTCGCGCACCTGTCGCGCAGCTGCCTGCCAATGCCTGCGAGCCATCCACAGATTCGACAGCGCAAATAGCACTTTTAACTGTGTGGTGGTTTTGGCCAGTCCCCGACAACGGGTTTTCGTATAGCCGGACTGCCGTTCGATCACTCGGAACGAGTGTTCCACTTTGGTACGCAATCTGGCCTTGAGGTGCTCAATATCGCGCTGCACGCGTGCCACGCCATGTTTCATCTGCGCGATTTTGCTCGGGCGTATCACCACGAACCATTGCACGTTGCGCCCGGTACGCTCCGTGCATTTGTGTACGCCTTGATAGCCCGCATCGCCAAACACCGGATCCTCTTTCCCATGTAGCAACTTGCCGACCTGCGTCACGTTGGCGACATTGGCCGCCGTACCCACCACCGCATGCACCAAGCCCGTGTGCAGGTCCACGCCAATATGGGCCTTAATGCCAAAAAAATAGTTGTTGCTCTTCTTCGTCTGATGCATCTCGGGATCGCGCGCGCCCGCGGCATTTTTTGTCGAACTCGGTGCGTCGATGATCGTGGCATCTACGATCGTGCCACGACGCACCATCAGCCCGGCATCCTGCAATAGCAGATTTACTCCGTCGAACACCTCTTCGGCCACATTGTTCGCCTCCAGTCGATGCCGGAAGTTCAGGATCGTCGTCTCGTCGGGTACTCGTGCGCCTGGCCGACGAGCAAACGGGCAAATCGAGAAACTGTCGTGCAACGCATCTTCCATCGCCGGATCGCTCAGGTTGAAACAGGGCGGCATGAAGTGAATCCGAAGCATCGTCTCCAGTGGATACGGCTGGCGCCCCAGTTTGCCCGTCACCGGATAGTGCCTCGATATCTCTTTGGGCAGCCACGCCCAGGGCACGGTTTGCTAGATTTCGTTGAGAAACCGATCCCGGCGCGTTCGCTTACGCCTGCCCGCGTATTCGGCTTCGGAAAAACTCATCTGCACAGGCCGTTGCCGCTTCGGATTCATCTGGCTTGCAAGCAACGGAATGGGGCACATGTAAGTCTAAGACATAGGGAGTTGTTCAGAGCATCCTTAGTGGTCGATCAAGGTAATAAAACAAAAGAGTGACGACGGGAAAATTTCAGACGCTGACGTTGATCACAGTTTCAAGTTTGAGAAGCATGGGCGTCGGGGTAAAAGCGGATTTCACTGCCACAAATACATTCAGTGCGAGCTATATTAAATATTTATGATGTTTTTATAAAACGCCGTATTTTCCAAGGTAGCCTATCGATATACAAAATTCTGAGTGGGGTCGCGATGCGATCGGTAGTCTTTTTTCTGTGTGTTGTTTTCAGTTCTGGCGTTTTTGCACAAACCGTTCCGAATAGCGGAATCCTTTATCGGCACGATACTCGACCCCCAACCGAGATTTTTAAAGACGGGTTTCGAGCGTGGGGCAACAATGCCGATATCGGCGATCATGTTTCTGGTGAAAGCTGTAGTTGTTCGCGTGCTGAACGGGGTGCCAGAGACAGCGCATATGTCGCTACAACCGCCAATCGAGCGTTCGCTGACGAATTGGCTAGTAGAGCAAGTAACCTTTCCGGAAACACGATCTCATGGGTGTACGAAATTCGCTCGAACAACGGGATGTACAGTGCCGAGGCCACGCTGCGTGCAAACGAGCCCGACGCCAATCATTTAATCCGAATTGCAGCATATCAGTCGGAGTGGATCGGAGTTGGAACTATTCGCCGCGAGGACATTCGTGGAGCTCATATCTATGCCAATGGCCGCCTTAGCCGTTGGGAACCAAACCGCGAATACTATGTCGAGAGGCCGCCTCACATCAATACCGGGATTCCGTCGGATATCACGTTTGCTAGACGGTCAAACGATTTTGTCCATTACGCCGGTATTAATGGCATCATCATAACGGCTTGTATGCTCACTTTGCCATGCTTGAGAAGAAATTGCGCGGATTAAGTCTCCTAATTGCCAAAATTGTTGTCACTTAACGAGGATTCGATCTGCGAATGTCATTGAATCATTGATTGGTAAAAAATAATCGGACGATCTTCTTCTTTCGATCAATCGAGCTAGCAGCTGAGGCTGAAGTAAACGCTGACATGAATTAAAAAGGGAATTAATATGCGATTCATCATTGTGCTACTAGCCTTGTCGCTGCAGATTTCAGCTCATTCGAGTGGCATCAGCGCCTCTCCCGGCGACCACCCACAGTCGCTACAGGCTGGTGTCGCCGGTGATAGCTCACCATTTCAACTCGAGAGCGGTAACAATGCCATGAATCCCATCGCCATGATAGAGCCGTACTGTGCTCAAGTTGAGTCCGGAAAAATGCCAGCTAGCGCGTTTCTGGCGCATATGTTGCTGCCCTTCATGTTTTTGAAGGACGACTGATGCAAAGGACTAGGTTTTTACGAGAAAGACTTGCAACGTAATCAGTGCGAGCTTTTGGCTTTTGCTTGTGGGAACGCAAAATCAAAGCGCAGCGTAAAACCGGCGATTCTAAGCCGATCGCGGCACTGAAATGGGAATTGTCCTATTTCAATAAAAACCCAAAGATCGACTATGCTTGGGATAAATTCTCTATTTCAGGCTAGCAAATGTCGTTTGTGCCTACCCGATCCAAGCGGCCTGCATCTCCCGACTCCGCTCCAACCGGCTTTTCCAATTTCGGCCAGCCTCGTCTGCTCAAGACTCGCGATGCCCTTATGCTTCAGTTTGCCGGCTTCCCTGCGGTGCAAAGCAGTATGTCTCTACTCAATCCGCATTCGCTCGACCTCGAATACACACGACTGATGATGGGCTTTCTGCTGTTCGACACCGAGCCCGCACATATCGTCATGATCGGGTTGGGTGGCGGGTCTTTGCCGAAATTTTGCCATCGCTACCTACCCGATGCCATGATCGAAGTGATCGAGATCGATTCTCAGGTGATCGCGCTACGGGAGGCGTTTCAGGTGCCATCCGACAATGCCCGGTTCACAGTGATCGAGGCAGATGGACGAGGTTATGTGAATGCGATAGTGGGGTCTGTTGATGTACTGCTGATCGATGCGTACGACGGCTACGGCATGCCGTCCAATTTATGCGAGTTGGACTTCTTTCAAGACTGTCATGCAGCGTTGTCGGACGATGGAATGTTGATCGTCAATCTGCATCTGGAAAGCGAAAGTTATCCGGTTTGCCTTGTACATCTACGTGAATCGTTCGGTGCAGGATTGTTCGAAGTCCTGGACGACGACATGACCAACAGTGTTGTCTTTGCCTGTAAGGACGATCGGTTTGAGCGCACCGACTTGCGCGCGGCGATGCGTAAGCCCGCTCATATCGCCAAGGATGCCTGGCGTCAGTTGCTGCCGACGTTTCAGGTGATCGCGGCCACACAGACATTACGTTGAACTTGACAAGCCTTAAGTATTTTCTGTAGCAATCGAGTCGATAGACGTGATTTTCGAGCGGGAAGGTATTCCAGCGATAAAAAATCCCTACAAAACCGCGGGCGTTCAGTACAGTCGGATCTTGTTATGTCCACAGCCGGGAATGCTTATGACGCTTATTTTGTTGATCGTTATCGTGGTGATCGCCACGCTCTTTTTGGTTTTGAAGTGGCATCGAACCAGCCGGACCTTATACGGTGTATCGCTGATCCTCTTTTTCGCCATTGGTGGTGGCTGGGTCCCGCAATACTTGCTTCAACAGTTGCAATCACAATACCTGGCGAATCCCTCGATCGAATGGGGTGACAAAGATGTCATCGTTCTGCTGGGTGCTGGCACCGAGAAAATCCCTCAGTCCGATGGCGTCGAGCCTGGCATGTTCGCCTACGCCCGGATTCTGGAAGCGGGAGAGCTTTACCAGGATTGCCGCAAATCGACGCCGCATTGCACGATCATCGTCAGTGGAGGAGATCCGGCAGAGCATGGAGTGTCGGAAGCCGTGGTCTATCGGAATGTACTGGTTCGTCTTGGTGTACCGCAGGACGACATCGTCGCCGAATCGAAAAGCATGAACACTTACCAGAACGCCCAACTGACTAGCGAAATTTTGAAGGCGTATGCAGGCGGTCGTGTGTTGTTGGTGTCGTCCGGGTTTCACTTGCGCCGCAGCGCGTTGTACTTCGACCATTTTGGCGTGATCACGACGCCGGTGCCTGCGGATTACTTGGACGCCAAACAGACAGTGCTGCCCAGCGCGTATAACTTCACGGTGATGGATGTTGCAATTAACGAGTACATCGGTATTCTCCGCTACCGTGTCTACAACCGCCTTGGTTGGAACTCCCGCCCGAAAGCGCCTCCTGGCGTAAGCCAGTAAGAGATCGTCTGTGAGGCAGGCCGCTCGGGTAGATGCCACTCGGCGATAAAACGGCCAGCCGGTATGCGCCAAACAGGAGAGCCGGGCAGTCGTTATCGACCGGAACTTCGGCGCAGCCGGGCCGAAGCGGCTTTGTTCAGTCGGCGCGCCTCTTTTTCAGCGAATTGTTCTTCGTCGAGTTCGTATGAGCCTTCGTACATGCAGGCGCTGCGGCTCCACTTGCATTCGCTGCTACGCTTGACCGCGTCGTCGCCACCGCCGCCCCACGAGCAGCCTGAAACGACTATGCCGATAGCGATGGCGGTTGCGAGTCGGCTTAACATCGAATTGAACATTTCTACTGCGCCTAAAAGAAGAATTGCCTCATTCTAGGTCACTCGAACGAGCGGCTCATCGGGCCTTCTCAGCTTTGGCATTCTCGCGCAAAATGGAGCTTCCCTAAAGGCGCGCTACCATGTACACCCCTTCGCATTTTGATATGCCCAGTACCGAGTCGATGCACGACGTCATCGCTCAAAACCCATTTGGCACCCTGGTCACTCACGGCGCCCACGGTCTGGATGCCAACCACTTGCCTTTCGAACTGCATCCGTCAGCCGGAACGTGTGGCGTTTTGCACGCGCACGTTGCTCGCAATAATCCGGTTTGGCGGGACCTCGAGAATGGAGATGCGGTAATGGCCATCTTCCGTGCAGGCGATGCCTATATCTCGCCGCAGTGGTATCCCAGCAAGCACGAAACGCATAAGCAGGTGCCTACCTGGAACTACATCGTAGTCCATGCACATGGAAGGGTCACTGTGCGCGACGATGAGCGCTATGTGCGCGGTGTGGTGGCTAGATTGACTCGCAAGCACGAGGCAGGCGAGCCCACTCCTTGGAAAATGACCGACGCACCAGCCGATTTTACCGAGATGCTACTGCAGGCCATCGTGGGCATCGAAATCGAGATTACGCGGCTGGAAGGCAAGGCGAAACTCAGTCAGAACAAAGACGGGCGCGACATTAGAAATGCCGGCGAGACCTTGAGGTCACTCGGGCATCTATACCTTGGCGATGCCATGCTTGCCTGTGCGAACGCAAAGCGCTAGGGCCAGGACACCGCAACAGATCAATACGGTATCCAGGCGTTGACTCCAGCCTGCCAGCAGCAGGCCAAGCGCCAACATGATGTAGTACAGCATCCCTAGTAAGGCCCCTGCCGTACCCACCCTATCGGAGTAACGAACCAGCGCGCCCGCCAATATGTTGGGAATCGCAAGCCCATAGGCGATCACGACCAATGCCACAGGGAAAACAAATACCCAGACGTGTGCGAGTGCCGCGACCAGAAGTCCACCGAACAATGCCAGACCGGCGGCGAACGTGATAATGCGCGTTGACGCCCAACCCCGTTGCAGTAGGTTCTTATTGAGCCAAGATCCAATGCCGACGCCCATGGCGAGAAGCAGCCCGCTATATCCGAACGCCGCGGACGACAAACCCAACTGCTCGAAACGAAAAGGAGCCAGTTGGTAATAGCTGAACAGACACACATTGAATATTGCGATCAATAGCGCCGTTCGCCAAATCCCGCTGTCGTAAAGCATTGCGATGGCCGTCGCGGTCAGCGACGCTGTTTTTACGTTCGTGGGGCGAGTCTCTGGTAGCTTGATTGCCGACCACACCAGTAGAAGGACTGCCAATGCCGCCAGGCCGGCAAAGACGCCTCGGTATCCCCAGTAGCCTGTCAGCAGCGCACCGGCGAGCATGCCCAGAGCCGGGCTGATGGCCATGGCAACGCCCATTACGGAGAATACTCGGGCAAGTCGATCGCCTTCATAGCGGTCTCGAATGACGGTTTGGGTGCCTATGGAGCCGACCGCAGCACCGAACGCCGCTAACATTCTGGCACTTAGGAGGACAACGAAAGACGTGCTGAACAACGCAATCAGTGAGGCAACGCCGTAAAGCAAAAGTCCTGCAAGAATAGTGGGCCGTCTGCCCGCGGTATCGCATAGGCGGCCCCAGAACACCACGCCGACTGCGAACGCGAAAAAATACAGCGATAGGGTCAACGCAGCTTGCCCTGCGTCGATGCCGAATCCTGTGGCGATATTCGGTAGTGCTGGGCTGTAAATCGTTTCCACAATCTGCGGAAACATGATCAATGCGATAGGTAGAGCAAGACCGAGTGTTGGCGATTTCATGATTTTTCTTTTTCGAATGAGAAGGTGCTCGCAGCTTAGCGTCGCCCCTTGCGAGCGCGTTACACAGAAAAAGACAACACATAGATCAAATAGGACAATCTATGGCCTGGGTGAGTACCGAAACCGATTTCGATCCGGATGCTTTGGGTTTATCTGTGGTGGGTATTGCCGCCGATTTCGGCCGCCAGGGCGCAGGCGAGCATCACCATTCGATGGGGCAACTGCTCTTCACCCGGTTTGGCTGTGTCAGCATCAGCCTGCATGGGCAGCGATGCATGCTTCCCCCCGGCCGAGTGGTATGGATTCCGCCCTACACCGCGCACAGGGTCGAAATGAAAGGCGTAGTAGGTTATCGGTCGATTTATTTAAACGCCGACAAATTCCCGACATTGCCGCGAGGTGTCGCGGTGTTCGAGACCACGGGACTGTTGCGTGAGGCGCTGGAAAGAGTCGCTCAAGCCGCATTCGATACCGATTGGAAAAGCGGGAAGTCGGCCGCTATTTTGACGGTGTGTCTGAATGAAATCGATTCTGCGCAGCAAGCACCCACGGTGCTGCAATGGCCGGTCGATCGTCGCTTGCGGTGCGCACTGACCGACGATTTGCCACCCGCGTTAAACGTGTTGGCAAAGGGCGTGGGGGCGAGCGAGAAGACCATCGGCCGTATCTTCTTGAGAGAAACGGGCTTGAACTATCAACAGTGGCGCCAGCAATGGCGTTTGTTGAAATCCATCGAGTTACTCACCAAATACCCGCTGCTGACCCCGGTGACGCAGGAATTGGGTTTCTCCAGCGACAGCGCGTTCATCGCCTTCTTCAGGAAGATGACCGGATGTGCGCCCAGGCAATACATGAGTCTGTCGAACCGTCCCGCTAGCGACTCGGAGAGCGCGACTTAAGGCCGTCGCGCCCATCACCTAAGATCCGGGCTACACCCTCATCGTGATGGCGGGTATTAGCCTGCCTGGCGGCGACAGCCCGGACACAGCGACGCTTAGTCTTGACGCGAGGTCACTTCCACCAAGTGGTAGCCGAATTGCGTCTTCACAGGGCCTTGCACCACGCCCACGGGCGCGCTGAAGACTACGGTGTCGAATTCCTTGACCATTTGGCCTGGTCCGAACGTACCCAGAGCGCCGCCGTCACGGCTGGAGGGGCAGCTCGAATTTTCTTTGGCGACTTGTGCGAAGTCGGCACCACCTTCGATGGCGGTCTTCAATTCATTGCATTTGGCTTCGGACGAAACCAGGATGTGGCGGGCAGAGGCTTGAGCCATGGACTTACTCCTTTGATTAATGCATTAGGTTAGCGCACCTGAAGCGGGCGTGCAGGGTGCATTGGTCGTTGTCGGCTGCGGGATCGGTGGAGAGGGTTACGAATGGTCTGTCAGGCATTGTTAAGGTTGCGCCATGAAAAAACTCATCTTGACTACCGCGATCCTGTCGGTTCTAGCCGGCTGCGCGACGAAAAATTATGGCCGCTAAGGCGAACTTACCGATTTCGAACGTCGAACCATGACGTGTCGTGAAATCGACATGGAACGGGCGAAGGTTGATGGCTATTTGGTCCAGATCGAAAAAGAAAGCGATTTTGATGGACGTTCCGTGCTGTCGTTCCTGGGGGACTTTGGCATAGGCAATACGATGGAAAAATCGGCAGCCAAGAAAGCTGCGCAAAATCGATTGTCGCAATTGCAAAGCCTTTCATTGCAGCGCGGTTGCGGCGTGTCCAGCCAGTCGACGGCGGTCGAGAGCCTTAACGTCTCGCCTCTTTAATATCGAAAACGCGGCCCTGTCCAGTGTTGAACCAGACCGTGTCGATTCATTCCATCAGGTAGTCGCTTCACGCACCTGCGCTTCCAACTGGGTTTTCAAGCCCGGTTCGAGCTTCAACTGGCGTGCCAATTCGTCCAGGTAAGCGCGCTCCATATAGCTTTCTTCGTCCACCATGATCAGGCTGGCCAAATACATCTCAGCGGCCATTTCCGGCGTCTGAGCGGCAGCGGCAACACCAGCCGGGTCCAAGGGCTTGGATAGCTCGTTTTCCAGCCACTGACGGTCGGCGGGGTCGGCAGACATTTTCTCGATTTCGTGGTGCAGCTGGGCACGTTCTTCGTTGCCGATATGACCATCGGCCTTGGCTGCACCGATCATGGCGGCCAGAACGGCTGTGCAGTGACGCTCGACTTCAGTTGCGGGCAAGCGATCCATGGTCTGCGGTTCACGTGCCGGCGTAAAACCGGGCTGCCCGGATGGCACGCTTTGGCTGGCTTGCTGCTTCTGCCAGTTGCCGTACGCCTTGTAGGCCATCAAGCCCAGCGCGGCCATGCCGCCATACATGGCGATTTTGCCACTGCTCTTACGCAGTTTTTTATTGCCCAGCAAGACGCCCAGTGCACCGCCTGACAGCGCGCCACCGCCAAAACCGGACATCAGCGAACCCAGGCCACCACTGCTTTTGCCTTCGCTGCTACGCGACCCGCTGGAGTGGCCGCTTCGATTGTCGGCGTGCGACTGGCCACCTTGACCGGTGAGCTGTCCCAAGCCGCTTTTGAGCAGATCGCCCAAGCCGCCACCGCCCGGACTGCCGCTCAAACCACCGCCACCGCTCTTTTGCGAAGCGCCTCGTGCCAGGGCTTGGCCTTGCTGAAGAAGTTGATCCAGAAGTTGTCGAGTGCTCATTGCCGTGTGCTCGCTTCAAATGAAAGGTATTTGTAAGACTCGGGAGCATGCCAATAGTTCGGTTTGTTTAAGCGATAAGGCAAGGCGCTTGCCTGACCCTCGAGCCAGGCTGGGCATTGCCGCAAGCCTGCAACCGGCGATCGCGTCAATCCATGCCGGGAATGACAGTCGAGAAGCCCGCGTCCACGTGGGTGATTTCGCCGGTCACGCCCGCCGCCAGATCCGACAGCATGAATGCTGCCACGTTGCCGACGTCTTCGATGGTGACATTGCGGCGCAACGGCGCGTTGGCCTCGACGTACTTCAGGATCGACGAGAAATCCTTGATGCCGCTGGCGGCCAGGGTTTTGATCGGGCCGGCCGAAATGCCGTTGGCGCGTATGCCTTTGGGGCCCAGCGCCGTCGCCAGATAGCGAACGCTGGCTTCCAGCGAAGCTTTGGCCAGGCCCATGGTGTTGTAGTTGGCAACCACTTTTTCCGCGCCCAGGTAGGTCAACGTCAGCACCGACGACGGACGACCTTCCAGCAAGGGCAGGGCGGCTTTGGCCAATGCCGGGAAGCTGTAGGCCGAAATGTCGTGCGCGATACGGAACGCTTCGCGCGACAGACCTTCGAGGAAGCCGCCGGCGATGGCTTCGCGGGGAGCGAAGCCAATGGAATGCACCAGGCCGTCCAGATGGCCCCAACGCTCTTTCAAGGCAACCATAGTGCTGTCGATCTGAGCGTCTTCCGCCACGTCGCAGGCCAGAACGATATCGCTACCGAATTCAGCAGCAAAGTCGCCCACGCGATCTTTGAAGCGGTCGCCCACGTAGGTGAACGCCAGCTCGGCACCTTGGCGGTGGCAGGCTTGCGCGATGCCGTAGGCGATAGAGCGGTTGGAGATCACGCCCGTGATCAGGATGCGTTTGCCCGCGAGAAAACCCATGGTGGTGGTCCTTGTTGTAGTCGATATGGCAGCTGGGCAAGCCCAGCAAACCTCGCATTTTAATCGAGATGCAAAAAGAGACTCTAGCGACGTCTGACGTAAAAAAAGCCTGTCGGCGTGACAGGCCGGAGTGTTGCAAGCCAGTGGCTTCGTGCTCGTATCATTCTCGCTCGATACCCGTTTAATGCACCCACTTGGCAATAGCGAACGTCGCCGTGGTTGAGGCTGTGCAGACGCCAGTAGTCCATGTGACGATTCGCCACGTTTGAGCGGTAATGGCTTGATGCAATTCGCACCGCGTAGGCATGTGTTCCAAACGTGCTTAGCCGCGCACGTCGGTGCCAGGGATGCGTAAGTTGTTGCCGATTTTCAGGCTGCTGCTTTTGAGATTGTTCAGGGCGCGTAACGCGCTGACGGACGTGCCGTACTTGCGTGCCACGCTAAACAACGTGTCGCCCTTTTTTACCTTATGGGTACGGACATTGGGGCGGCTGATTTTCTTGCCAGGCACCGCCACGATGGCGCGCGCACGATCGGGCTTGACCGAATCCAGCGCCTCGGCCGGTGTTTCCAGCGAGGCCAGCTGGACGTTGCCCGAACCCGGTACCAGCAAGGTGTTGGGCATGGCTGCACGTCGGCCGCGCGCCAGTCCATTGACCTCTCGCAGCGTGGCTTCGGTCACGCCAAAACGCTTGGCGATGGCCGCCAACGATTCGCCACGCCGGGCGTTGTAGACACGCCAGGTCGCCAGCTTGCCTTCATATGCCTTGAGGTTGGCGTTAAAGGTTTGTACGCGGTCTGCGGGTAGCAGCAAATTGGGGGAGTGTTCGCCGCGAATCAAGGGGCGGTTGAAGGACGGATTCAGCGCCCGGAATTCTTCCTCGGGCATCTCGGCCAGCTTGGCCGCCAAGGCGACATCAATATCTTCGGTCTTGCGCACGGTGACGAAATACGGCGTGTTTTCGACCTGCGGCAAAGTAATTGCGTATTTCTCGGGGTTGGCCAGGATGTTCTTGATGGCCTGTAGCTTCGGCACGTAGTTCCGCGTTTCGGCCGGCATGGTCAAAGACAGATAGTCGGTGGGCAAGCCCGCCGCTTCGTTTTTGGCAATCGCACGGCGTACCGACCCTTCGCCCCAGTTGTAGGACGCCAGCGCCAAGGGCCAGTCGCCTTGGAAGTCGAACAGGTATTCCAGGTAGTCCAATGCCGCGTTGGTGGACGCGACCGGATCGCGGCGTTCGTCGCGCCACCAGTCTTGTTTCAGATTGAACTGAGTGCCGGTGGCAGGCATGAATTGCCACAGACCTGCCGCTTTGGCATGCGAAATGGCGGTGGGTTGGAAGGCGCTTTCGACGAACGGCAGCATGGCCAGCTCGGTCGGCAGCCCGCGACGATTGATTTCTTCGACGATGTAATAAAGATATTTGCCTGCCCGCTCGGACATGCGTTGCAGCGATTCTGGATGTGCGGCGTAGTATTCGGTCCACTGCTGCGACAGTTCGTCGTTCATGTTGGGGATCGCGAACCCCCGACGGATTCGATCCCAGACATCCACCGGCGGGTGGGTCAGGTCGATGGTGCGCGAAGTATCGCGCGCGACGTAGCGGTCGGTATAACCCGGTTGCTTGACCAGCTTCTGATCCGTCTGCTTCGATACACCGGCACACCCCGCCAAAACGGCGAGCAATAGGGGAAGAAGCAGTCGTAAGTAGCGCATGCGGTTCACTTGTAATCGTTTTTCCACGCCCGGAGGGCGGCGAACACATCGACAGGGCCATCCAATGCACGTCCGGCCCATTGGCTGGCCGCTTTCGCGACCTGCGCTAAATGGGTGCGCATGAAGGGATTGGTGGCGGACTCTTGGCCGATGGTGCTGGGCAGCGTGGGTCGTCCAGCGACACGTGCTGCCTCGGCAGCCAGGAACGTCTCTTGCAACGTACCGTTGTCGCTTTCAACCGATTTCGCCCAGCGAAGGTTGGCAAGAGTGTACTCATGACCACAAAAAATACTTGTTTCCAGCGGTAAAGAAAAGAATTTTTCAATCGAATCATACATTTGGGCGGGTGTTCCTTCGAACAAACGACCGCAGCCTCCGGCAAACAGGGTGTCGCCTGAAAACAGCGCCGAGGGGTGGCCGGGCACTTTGCCCACGTAGGCCACATGCCCAGCGGTATGGCCGGGAACGTCCAGCACCTGTAGATCGATGCCCAACTGCGGTAGTTGCACCCGACTGCCTTCGCCGACCGGGTGGTCGCAGTGCGGCAGCCGTTCGCGTGCCGGCCCCCACACCGGACAACCATAGCGCTCGACGAGTTCCAGTACCCCGCCCACGTGGTCGCCATGATGGTGGGTGAGTAGAATGGCGTCCAATGCCACACCTTGAGCGTGCAGCCATGCCATTACTGGACTCGCTTCGCCAGGATCGACCGCGGCGGCACGATCGCCCTGGCGGATCAGCCAGATATAGTTGTCCGATAGCGCCGCAATGGGATGGACTGCTGAGTTAGGCATAGTCATAAAGGATTGATTGCGTGACGGAAGAAACGGCGCCCATTGTAGAACTGGCCGAATGGCTGCGAACCCCGCCTGGGCTGTACGCAGCGGCTTGGCAGCAGGCGCGCATCGACGCCATCGTGGCCGACGTGTTCGGCTATCACGCCTTGCAGGTCGGTTTGGTCGATTGGGATCTGCTGGACCATAACCGAATTCCGTTCAAGGCGTATGCCAGTGCCGTCGAGCTGGATGCCGATAGCGCCGTGCGTTCGCGTCCCTGTGTGTTGGCCGATCCGGCCGCGCTGCCGTTCGAATCCCAAAGCATCGACCTGTTGGTCTTGCCTCATGTCTTCGATTGCACCGCCACGCCGCATGCCGTGTTGCGCGAGGTCGAGCGGGTGCTGATGCCCGAGGGCAGGGTGGTGATTTCGGGCTTCAATCCTTGGAGCCTGTGGGGCGTGCGCAATGTCATGCCTGCGATGGAGCAGTGGCTGCCCCGTCCGGCATCGGCGTTGGTGTCGGTACCGCGCCTGCGCGACTGGCTCAAATTGATGTCGTTCGAGGTCGATCCTGCTGTGTTTGGTTGCTTCGCGCCGGCCGTACGCTCGGACACTTGGCTGGATCGCTGGGCTTTCATGGAACAATACGGCCCGCGCTGGTGGAGCGTGTGCGGCAGCGTTTACGTCGTGACGGCCGTCAAACGGGTCGCCGGCATGCGGATGATCAAACCCACTTGGAAGCGTCGGCGCAAACGGCGCGGGGCGCGCGCTGTGCAGGTCGCGCTGCCGCGTAATCTCAGCAATCGTTCGAATAATCAGTAGGACTCGATGACGACGGAAGTAAATATCTGGACCGATGGGGCATGTAAGGGCAATCCTGGTGCCGGTGGATGGGGTGCATTGCTCGTGAGCGGCGAGCACGAAAAAACACTCCATGGCGGCGAATCCGTCACCACCAATAATCGTATGGAGCTTACTGCTCCCATTGAAGCGTTGCGGGCGTTGACTCGTCCTTGCACGGTGATCATTCACACCGATTCGCAGTATGTGATGAAGGGAATGACCGAATGGTTGGAGAATTGGAAGCGGCGTGGGTGGATGACTGCCGATAAGAAGCCGGTGAAAAACGCCGACCTTTGGCAGCAGTTGGATGAGCAAGTCAATCGCCATACCGTGAGCTGGCGCTGGGTGCGTGGCCACAGTGGCGATGTGAACAACGAACGCGCCGATGTGCTGGCCAACCTTGGCGTGGACAGCGTGCGTACCGCTTGTTAAGCCTTTGAACTCGCTCGTTTAAAAGTTATACGGGTAATTACTATTACGGCCAAATGATACGGTCGTATTTCAATCGGACGGTTTGCGCCTTCTACTATTTTCAGTGGAGGAGGATAAACCATGCGTACATTCGTATACAGCAATGCCGCAGATATGACCCATTCGCTGGTGCACCGAGTCGCCCAGCATATGCGGGCACGTCTCGCAGAAGTACCCACTATCCGAGTGGCTTTTTCGGGCGGCCCGCCGCTGCCCATGTTTACGGCTTTGGCACGTGAGCGCCTGGACTGGTCGCGTGTGATTGTCATGTTGGCCGACGAATATGTCGTGCCCTCGGTCAGTTTTGACAGCCATGCACGCTTGCTACGGCAGACTTTGCTGCGCGATCAGGCGGCCAAAGCCTTGTTCGAACCCATTAATGTCGATGGTGGCCGATGTTCGCGTCGGATCGTCGAGCAAGCCAACGCCTATTACGCGCAACCCGATGTCGTCGTTTTGGGGATGGGGCAGGATGGTCGGATGGCCGCCATCACCGGTGATTCCAACGAATTGGAGGTGGCGTTGTCGGTGCGTGCCGAACCCGGCTATGTGGCCCTGCGTTCACCAGGCGAGCCGCTGCGGCGCATCAGCCTGAACTTGTCGGCCATGCTGAGTTCACGCCAGGTTTTTCTCAGCGTCTCGGGGACAGATAAACTCGAGGTGTTCGAGTCTGCTCGTCGCGCGCCCACTACCGCCGTGACGATCAGCTTGCTGATGCATCAGGAGAGGGTAGCGCTGGATGTATATCAAACGCAGTAGCGATAGTCGCCCGCGTCTGTTGGCAGACGTCGGCGGCACCAATGTCCGCCTGGCGTTACAAACGGGCGCTGGGCGTATCGAACACGTTCAGGTCACACCTACCGCCGCCCACGCTTCGCTGCTTGCGGCGGTACTCGCTTATCTGCATGGATTAGGTGGGGCAGACGTGCGCCATGGCGCGGTGGGCATCGCCAATCCGGTGCTGGGCGATGATGTTCGAATGACCAATCACGACTGGGCATTTTCCATCGAGGCCATGCGCGTGGCGTTAGGTTGGGACAGCTTGCGAGTGATTAACGATTTTGCTGCATTGGCCTACGCCTTGCCGCAACTACCGGCTGAAGCGTTACGCCAGATCGGGCCAGGTGTCGTGCGCGCCCATGCACCGCGTGTACTGATCGGCCCCGGAACCGGCCTGGGCGTATCTTCACTGATCATGACGCACGGCGGTCCGGTCGCGGTGCCGGGCGAAGGCGGTCACGTCCGGTTCGCGCCTGCCAATGCCTTGGAAGTTCGGCTATGTCAACACCTGCATGCACGCTATGGTCACGTATCGGCCGAACGCGTGCTGTCGGGTCCTGGTTTGACGGCCATTCACGCTTTTTTAAACGCTGAGGCAAAAATGGCCGATAGCGCGGCGTTGGCACCCGATCAGATCACCTTGCGAGGCTTGAGCGGTGAGGATGTGTTGTGTGCGCAGACCATCGACCTGTTTTGTGCGCTGCTGGGAACCGTCGCCGCCGACGTTGCGCTGGTGCTGGGCGCGCTGGGCGGGGTGTATATCGGCGGTGGCATCGTGCCTCGTTTCGGCGCGGCCTTTGCGGCCTCGCCTTTTCGCGAGCGGTTCGAAGACAAAGGGCGATTCGCGGGTTATCTGGGCACTATTGCGACCTATGTCATCGAGGCGCCGCAACCGAGTTTGATGGGTTTGGCCGCCGCCTTGGACGCCGAGTTGGGACGCCATCCCTGTTAATCGACCTATTCCCTGAGCACGCCGAGTGATACAGTCTGCGGACTTACAGTAAGACTAACTGTTTCTCGGGTGGGCCGTACGCGTAGGGTCGCCCGAGACATCCCGCGGGCCATGAACATTTCCAAAGTATTAGGTATTGCCCTGGTGGCCGTGACCGCTGCCGCGGCTGGCGCCTGGGGCGGCGCGCGCTGGTTGAGTGCGCCGACATCGTCGGCGTCGCAGCGGTCGTCAGCTGCGACCTCCGATGCCGTGCCGCGTAGTGCGACTGCCGTCAGCGTGGCGTTGGCCGACGCCCGGCGTATCCCATTCGCCCGCGGTGTCAATGCGGTGGGGAGTTTACGATCGGACGAGTCGGTCGTCGTGCGCCCGGAAGTGGCCGGCCGTATTCAGCGTTTGGCATTCGATGAAGGCACGATGGTGCGAGCCGGACAAGTATTGGTCGTGTTAGACGATGCGGTTCCCCGGGCCGAGTTGGCGCAGGCGAGAGCCAATCTGGCATTGGCGCAGAGCCAGTACCGGCGGTCGGCGTCCTTGCAGCAGCAAGGGTTTGTGAGCCAGCAGGCCCGTGACGAGGTTGGAAGCAGTTTGCAGGCGCAGCAGGCGAACGCGGCGTTGGCGCAGGCCCGCTTGGACAAGATGACGATTCGCGCGCCATTCGATGGCATGGTGGGTTTGCGCGCCGTGTCCGTCGGCGATTACGTCAATGCGGGTCAGGATATTGCACCGCTGGTGGCTGTCGATCCGCTCAAAGTGGATTTTCGCGTGCCGGAGATGTATTTGCCTCGTCTGGCGGTCGGCCAAGGCTTGAGCTTGCGCGTCGATGCGCTAGGCGGTGCCGAGCGCACGGGCAAGGTCTATGCCGTCAGTCCGGTGGTCGATGCGGGGGGGCGATCGGTTCTGTTGCGTGCAACGGTCGGTAATGCCGATGGGCAGTTACGCGCCGGCATGTTCGTACGGGTGCAGTTGGTGTTCAGTTCCGAACCGGCCTTGTTAGTGCCGGAGGCAGCGCTCGCGCCGTCGGGCGAGACTCAGTATGTGTTTCGCGTGGTCGACGGCGTGGCCCATCGGGTTCAAGTGAATATCGGCGAGCGGCGCGACGGTCAGGTCGAAATCGTGAAAGGTCTGGCCGACGGCGACCGAGTGGTGGTGTCCGGCTTGCAGCGCGTGATTGACGGCGGGCCGGTCGAGCCGCTGGCGCCCGGCGTCTGACGGCAATCCATGCGTATTTCCGAGACTTGTATCAATCGCCCGGTGTTCGCCACCGTGCTGTCGCTGATCATCGTGCTGATCGGCTTGATTTCTTATTCGCGGCTGACCGTGCGCGAGTATCCGCGCATCGACGTGCCTATCGTATCGGTGGATACGACCTATCGCGGTGCCTCGCCCGAGGTGATCGAGTCGCAAGTCACCAAACCGCTGGAAGATCAGCTGGCCGGTATCGAGGGCGTCGATGTGATGACCTCGCGCAGCCGCTCCGAGCGCAGCCTGATCAACATCAAGTTCAACCTCGACCGCGATCCGGAAGCGGCCGCCGCCGATGTGCGCGACAAAGTATCCCGGGCCCGGCGCTTTTTGCCCGACGAGGTCGATGAACCCATTATCTCCAAGGTCGAGGCCGATACACAGGCGGTGATCAACATCGCTGTCGAATCGGGCGAGTATTCCGTGGTGCAAACCTCCGATTACATCCAGCGCTATATCAAGACGCGATTGTCGGTGCTGCCGGGGGCTGCCGAGGTGCGGGTGTATGGCGAACGGCTGCCCTCGATGCGGATGTATGTCGATCGCGACAAACTGGCAGCGTTTAGCTTGACGGTTCAGGACGTCGAGACGGCGCTGACCCGTCAGAACGTCGAGATTCCTGCCGGACGAATCGAGTCGAGGGCACGCGAGTTCACCGTGGTTTCGTCCACCGATCTACAAACGCCCGCGCAATTCGAAAACATCGTTCTGGCGCGAGTCGATGGCTATCCGGTACGTATGCGCGATGTGGCCACAGTCGCTATCGCGCCTAGTACCGAACGCATCCTGTCGCGCTTCAATGGCAAGCCCGCCATCAACATCGGCATCACCAAACAATCCACGGCCAACCCGCTGGACTTGTCGCTTGCCGCACGTAAGGAAATCGATCTCATCAACCCGTCTTTACCGGCTGGCATGAAGCTGACCATCGCCTACGACACTTCGGTATTCATCGAGCGTTCGATCGATGCGGTGTTCACCACTATCGTCGAAGCCATCGTGCTGGTGGTGCTGGTGATTTTCTTTTTTCTGCGCAATGTGCGCGCCAGCATTATTCCCATCGTCACGATTCCTTTCTCGCTCGTGGGGGCCTGCGGGCTGATGTATTTGTTCGGTTTTTCGATCAATACGCTGACATTGTTGGCGATGGTGTTGGCCATCGGTTTGGTGGTAGACGACGCCATCGTCGTTCTGGAAAACGTCTATCGGCATATCGAAAACGGCATGCCGCGGCGTGAAGCGGCCATGCAAGGTTCGCGCGAGATCGGGTTTGCCGTCGTGGCCATGACACTCACGCTGGTGACTGTTTATGCACCCTTGGCGTTTGCCACCGGGCGCACCGGCCGCTTGTTCATCGAGTTTGCGCTGGCACTGGCGGGCGCTGTGGTGGTGTCGGGTTTTGTCGCGTTGACGCTGACGCCCATGATGTGCAGCGTCTTGTTGCGCCACCAGCCCAATCATCATCGCGCCTATGTAATGATCGAGCGCTGGCTCAACGCCCTGGGTTCTGGGTATCGCCGAAGCCTGGGCACGGCATTGCGCTGGCGGGCCGGCGTATTGATTCTGGCGGGCGTGGTGGCCGTGGGCGGTGGCGTACTGTTTGCCGTCGTGCAAAGCGAGTTAGCACCCGTGGAGGATCGTGGCGTGGTGTTCGGCATCATCTCGGCGCCCGAAGGTTCGACGCCCGCGTACACCGACGAGAATATGCAGCAGATTCAGCGCTTCTACGACAAGATCGAAGAGGCTGCTGGTACGCAGCTCACCGTGGGTCAACCCACCGTTACCGACGGTACTGCAATCCTGCGCCTGAAACCATGGGAAGAGCGAAGTCGGACTCAGCAAGAAATTGCCGAGTCCTTGCGTCCGTTGTTCGCGTCCGTGCCGGGTATTCGTGCAGTGGCCAACAATCCGGCGTCGCTGGGCCAGAGTTCGCGCTCGAAGCCAGTCGAATTCGTGATCATGAGCCAGGCGCCGTATCCCGAGCTGGCCAAACTGGTCGACACGTTCGTCGGCGCCTTGCGCGATTATCCTGGGCTAGTGAACCTGGATACCGACTTGCGATTGAACACGCCTGAGCTTCGGGTGCGTTTGGATCGCGAGCGCGTTGCCGCTGTGGGTGCCGATGTCGACACGGTGGGGCGGACCTTGGAAACCATGTTGGGCGGTCGGCAGGTGACGCGCTACAAGGACGAAGGCGAGCAGTATGACGTGATCGTACAAGTTGCGCCGGGTGACCGGGCCAATACGGCCGACATCAGCGATATCTACGTGCGGGCACGCGATGGCAGCATGGTGCAGTTGGATAATTTGCTGACCGTGGAGGAGGGCGTGTCGCCGCAATCGCTGAATCACTTCAATCGGCTGCGTGCCGTGAAAGTCGAGGCGGCGGTGGCACCGGGCTATGGCTTGGGGCAGGTGTTGAGCCATATGCAAACCGTTGCGTCAGAAGTTCTACCCAATACGGTCGTGACTGATGTCGATGGGCAGTCGCGCGAGTTTCGCAATACGTCGGGCAGCATTTATCTGATTTTCACCATGGCGCTGGCCTTCATTTACTTGGTGTTGGCTGCGCAATTCGAAAGTTGGCGGCATCCGCTGATCATCATGATGTCGGTGCCGCTGTCGATGGCCGGCGCCATGTTGGCGCTGTGGGCCTCGGGCGGCACGCTGTCTATCTACAGCCAGATCGGCTTGATTACTTTGGTGGGCCTGATCACCAAGCACGGCATTTTGATCGTCGAATTTGCCAATCAGCTACGTGACCAGGGTCGCAACAAAAGGGATGCGGTCTGCGAAGCCGCCGAGCAACGTTTACGCCCCATTCTGATGACTACGGGCGCGATGGTGCTGGGGGTGGTGCCGCTGGCACTGGCCACCGGTGCTGGGGCCGAATCGCGCAGTCAGATCGGCTGGGTGCTGGTAGGGGGGCTGACACTGGGTACACTGTTGACTTTGTATGTCGTCCCGGTCGCCTACACGCTGATTGCCAAGCGCGACCGCTGCTAAGGCTGCTATGCGTCAAATTATTCTGGATACTGAAACAACCGGCCTGGACCCGCATCAGGGTCACCGGATCGTCGAAATTGGCTGTGTCGAATTACTGGGCCGTGCGACCAGCGGTCGCAACCTGCATATGT
The DNA here is from genome assembly GCA_945903445.1 of Bordetella parapertussis. Lineage (GTDB taxonomy): Bacteria > Pseudomonadota > Gammaproteobacteria > Burkholderiales > Burkholderiaceae_B > Schauerella. The sequence continues at coordinate 2,447 of CAMDNZ010000018.1, read as the reverse complement.
ATTTGAATGCGGATCGCGATAGCGACCCCGAGGCGTTGGCGGTGCATGGCTTGACCACCGAGTTTTTGTCGGACAAGCCACGGTTCGAGCAGATCGCCGACGAGTTTCTGGCGTTCGTGACCGGGGCCGAACTGATCATCCATAACGCGTCTTTTGACGTGAAGTTTTTGGATGCCGAGCTCGCCCGGGTGGGTAAGGGGCCGCTGTCTGGCTTGTGCACGATTACCGACTCGTTGATGGAGGCGCGCACGCTGCATCCGGGCAAGCGCAATTCCCTGGATGCGCTGTGCGATCGCTATGGCATTTCAAATGCCCACCGGACTTTGCACGGGGCCTTGTTGGACTCGCAGTTGCTGGCCGAAGTCTGGCTGGCCATGACGCGTGGCCAGGAAGGTTTGATGATGGACCTGGACGATGCCAACGCCGGCCCGGCGACGGGGGTAAGCGTGCTGGGTGGGTTCAATCCCGCTGTGCTGCGCGTGCAGTCGGCCAGCGCTGATGAGTTGGCCGCACATGCCTCGTATCTGGCCGATCTGGACAAAGCAGCTGGTGCGGCAGTGTGGCGCCAATACGATCCCGTGCTCGAGCAAACACCGGCGTCAGGTTGACGTCGCTGAAATGTGCGTGCTAGAATCTTTTTCTCTTTGGGCGGTTAGCTCAGTGGTAGAGCACTGCCTTCACACGGCAGGGGTCACAAGTTCGAAACTTGTACCGCCCACCAAAGAATTCACTGCTTAATCGAATTCACTGCTTGATCGATGATTTAAGCGGCATCCAGGGTCAGCGTAAGGCTGGCCCTTTTTGTTTGCGTGGCCGATACTAGCAATCGCATCGGCAGTGGGGTAGTAAAAAACGATTATAGCGGTCGTTCATCGCTTTCCTTAATGAACTAATGGCGAACCTCGACAATCACCTTCGTCTTAGACGTGGCATCCAACTGTCGGTCGAACAGCGCGGTGTTTTGGTCGTCGAGATTCGCGTCCCATTCGTCCAGCAGGATGTGGGTGACATCCGGCAGCGTTTTAATTTCTTCTAAGTGACTGACCATTCGTTGTCCAGTCGATAAGCCGTTCAAGTCTGCCTCCCAAGCTAGCCCTTGCGTATGAGCGGGCAGGTAAAACCCACGGTCGCCTAGCTTGAACTTCAGCGCCTTCATGAAGCTTGTTTTGCCTGCGCCGTTGGGGGCACGGATCGTGTATCGACCTACGCTTCGCATCGATAGAAGTGCCATTGCATCGTGCAGGGCACTTACGGGTTCACCGTTGATCGTCAATGCCGAGGCCAGTTTATGGGTGGTTTCGAGCGTGTGGTCTTCCTGTCGCGTGGGCCACCCGTCGAACAATACGCGTGCCCGCGCCATGACTGCGCCGCACGCGATGGCCTGATTGACCACGGCAGTCATGCCGCTTAAAACGCGAAATATTCGAGTTAGGTTCGCTATCAAGGCGGCGCCCACCGCGGGCATCAAGCTGGGTTCGTTCAGTGTTGAAATAATCAGATAGATGCTGGGTAACAGCATTAATGCGGCCAACAGAGAATGTTGCCCGCTGCTTGTGTTGCTTCCAAACGAATCGCAGCCCGGTAGTAGCGTGCTCCATTTTCTTTGTGGCCTGCCAACCAACACGCGTGATTGTGAGCATTGCCGATCGTTGTGTTGTCCCATGCGTTGGTCAAATGCGTTGCAAGGTCGATTTGATGGCGTTCTTGCTCGATTGCCAGCCTTTCCACCGGCCGCCTAAGCAGTAGAAGCGTCACTGTGCATGCCGCCATGCTAATGGCATAGCCAATAGCCAGGTCGCCAGGCAGCAGTATTGCCATGACCACCACGTTAAAAAGGCTGCTGGCTAGAAAATCGGCAAATCCGTGGCTGAAGTTCAGTGCTTCTGTGATTAAAGTGAGTGCTTGCTTTCCTACCATTGTCTGGGTGAAAGATTGTCGATTCTGGTCGGTACGTTTTCCTCGCCAGCCCTGCATTGTGATTAATGCATGCATCACATAGCGGGTGTGAACTTCGTTGGTCCAGCGTTGCAATTAAATGTAACTCAAACTGCCAGGGATGTAGGGAATCAACATGACAAAACAGTACGCATATAACCAGGATTGAAATGGTGCGCTGGTTTGAAATGATTGCATTAGTCGAGTCAAAAAATAGGTGCCGGATGCGACTAGCGCTTGTTGGCTGACGATACATGCCAGTGTTAGCCAGGTATATCGATTGATGAATATTCCGATATCAAAGCGCATGTGTTATCTCTTTTGTCGAATGCGGCTTGAGAACAAATTGATTGCACAGTTTAAGTATGTGTTTGGCTCTGCTGCTTAGTATCTCGGGTTCACGTTCGACAAGTGTCTGTAGGCTCGCTATGGACTTGATGAGTTGGGGTAGGAGAGTGGCGGTGGGCGGGTGCACTCGGTAGTCGTTTGGGTTTTTCGAAACTAGGTTTCTG
>CAMDNZ010000017.1 GCA_945903445.1 Bordetella parapertussis | reverse complement strand
CGATGTACCTGGCCGACTACGTGTCGCTGGACGCCGGCACGGGCGTGGTTCACTCGGCCCCGGCTTATGGCGTGGAGGATTTCATCTCCTGCCGCAGTCACGGCGTGACCGACGACGAAATGATCAATCCGGTAATGGGCGACGGGCGTTACGCCAGCACCTTGCCGTTGTTCGGTGGCCTGAGCATCTGGGAAGCCAACCCGAAGATCGTCGAAGCCTTGGACGCCGCAGGCACCTTGATCAAGGTCGAGCAGCATACCCACAGCTACATGCACTGCTGGCGCCACAAAACACCCATCATCTACCGTGCGACCAGCCAATGGTTCGCCGGTATGGATGTGGTGCCTGCGGACGGTGGACCAAGCCTGCGCGAAACGGCCCTGGCCGGCATCGAGCAAACCGCCTTCTATCCCGCCTGGGGACGTGCCCGTCTGCATGCCATGATCGCCAATCGGCCCGACTGGACGCTGTCGCGCCAGCGCCAGTGGGGCGTGCCGATGGCCTTCTTCGTTCACAAGGAAACCGGGGAGCTTCATCCCGATACGCCTGCGCTCATCGAACAAGTCGCTCAGCGCATCGAGCGCGACGGGATTGAGGCTTGGCAGAAACTGGACCCCAGCGAGTTGTTAGGCGCAGACGCCGAAGTCTACGAAAAGAACCGCGACACGCTGGACGTCTGGTTCGACTCCGGCACCACGCACTACACCGTGCTGGGCGGCCGCGACGACGGCACAGGCCCGGCCAGTGGCGGCTCGCATGGCGCAGGGCTGGCATGGCCGGCCGACCTCTACCTGGAAGGCTCGGATCAGCATCGTGGCTGGTTCCATTCGTCCTTGCTGACGGGCTGCATGCTGTTCGGCCAGCCGCCCTACAAAGCCCTGCTCACTCACGGCTTCGTGGTCGATGGCCAAGGCCGGAAAATGAGCAAGTCGCTGGGCAACGTCATTGGCCCGCAAAAGATTTCCGATTCGCTGGGTGCCGAAATCCTGCGTCTGTGGGTTGCCTCGACCGACTACTCCGGTGAGTTGTCGCTGTCGGACGAAATTCTGAAACGCGTGGTGGAGAGCTATCGCCGCATCCGCAACACGCTGCGCTTCCTGTTGGCCAACGTCGCCGACTTCGACGCCGCCACTCAAACGGTGGCCGACGAATCGCTGCTGGACATCGACCGCTATGCGCTGTCGATGACGGCACGCATGCAGGACGAAGTCCGTGCGCATTACGAGCGTTACGACTTCCATCCGGCCGTCTCGCGCTTGCAAAGCTTCTGTTCCGAAGACCTTGGCGCGTTCTATCTGGATATTCTGAAAGACCGTCTGTACACCAGCGCGCCCGACAGTCTGGCCCGCCGCAGCGCGCAAACGGCGCTTCTGCGCGTCGCACGCACGTTGGTCAAGCTGATGGCGCCCGTGCTGTCGTTCACGGCAGAGGAAGCCTGGAAGATTCTGGATGCCGACCGAGCCAGCCGTCCCGATCACACCATTTTCACCACGGTCTACGAGCCATTGCCCGGTCTGGCCGATGGCGACCTGCTCGTCGCCCGCTGGGATCGTCTGCGCGCGCTGCGGGCCGAAGTCATGCGGCGTCTGGAAGACGTCCGGACCGAAGGCAAGATCGGCGCGGCCTTGCAAGCCGAAGTGGTGCTGCACGCCTCGGGCGACGACTACGCGGTTTTGCAGTCGCTGGGCGACGATCTGAAGTTCGTGCTGATCGTCTCGCAGGCGCAAGTCGTGCAAGGCACGGGCGAACTGCGTGTGGACATCACGCCCACCAACCGTCTGAAATGCGCCCGTTGCTGGCACTGGCGTGCCGACGTGGGCGCGAATGCAGACCACCCCGAGATCTGCGGACGATGCGTGAGCAATCTGTTCGGCAGCGGTGAACAACGTAGCAAGGCCTGATCGATGACGACCTCTGCCCCACCTTTTCGCACGGCCCGGCACTGGCTGGGTCTGGCCCTCGTACTGTTGATCCTGGATCAAATCACCAAAGTGTATTTCAACACCCAGTTCGCCTATGGCGAACGGGTGAACGTGCTGCCGTTCTTCGACCTCACGCTGATGTACAACCGCGGCGCGGCCTTTAGCTTTCTGGCGTCCGAAGACGGCTGGCAGCGCTGGTTTTTCGTCGGCCTGGGCACGATCGCTTCCGGCGTCATCGTGTGGATGCTGCGTCGTCACACCGCACAGCCGCGCTTTTGTCTGGCGCTGGCCCTGATCCTGGGCGGCGCGGTCGGCAACGTCATCGATCGCCTGATCTACGGTCACGTGGTCGATTTCCTGCTGTTCTATTGGCGCAATTGGTATTACCCGGCGTTCAACGTGGCCGACACGGGCATCGTGTGCGGGGCCATATTGCTGGTGCTGGACGAGTTGTTGCGAGCCCGTCAGGCCAAAAAAGCCGCTCACTGAGTGTTAAGGAATCGCCATGGCCGATCTTGCCGATAAGCGCATCGTTCTCGGGCTGACGGGCGGCATTGCCTGCTACAAGATCGCCGAGCTACTGCGGCGCATGATCGAACAAGGCGCGCAGGTCGACGTGGTGATGACCGAAGCCGCCACGCACTTCATTACCCCGGTCACCCTGCAAGCCTTGTCGGGGCGTACGGTGTACGTCGATGCGTGGGATGCCCGCGTGGCCAACAACATGCCGCACATCGACTTAACGCGCGGCGCCGATCTGGTCTTGATCGCCCCGGCGAGCGCCGATTTCATGGCCAAGATGGCGCATGGCATGGCCGACGACCTGTTGTCGACGCTCTGCCTGGCATGTCCCTGCCCGATGGCGGTGGTGCCTGCCATGAACCGCGAGATGTGGGAAAAACCAGCCACCCAACGCAATGTCGCGCAGCTTCGCGCCGACGGCGTGGCGATTTTCGGACCGGCCAGCGGCGATCAAGCCTGCGGCGAAACGGGCGATGGACGCATGCTAGAGCCCGCTGACATCCTGGCCGATGTCGTGGCCGAATTAGCCGAGAAATCCCTACAGGGCGTGCGTATCCTGCTGACGGCTGGCCCGACTTCCGAGCCCGTCGATCCGGTTCGCGTGCTGACCAACCGATCCAGCGGCAAGACGGGCTACGCCCTGGCGCGTGCCGCCGTGGAGGCCGGTGCGACGGTCACCCTGGTAACCGGACCGACCGCCCTGCCCTTGCCGCGCGGCGCTACCGTCGTGCCCGCCCACACCGCACGCCAAATGCACAGCGCCGTCATGCAACACGCGGGCGACGCCGATATTTTCATTGGCGTCGCGGCAGTAGCCGATTGGCACGTCACCAATGTCAGTGCCCACAAGCACAAGAAAGACGCCGGCGGTGACGCGCCTGCGCTCGCGTTCGCGCCCAATCCCGACATCCTGGCCGAGGTCGCCGCGCTCGCCGACGGCCCATGGTGTGTCGGTTTTGCAGCCGAGACCGAGAAGCTGGCCGAGCACGCCGAAGCGAAACGCCGCCGCAAAGGGGTGCCACTGTTAGTGGGCAATCTCGCGCAGAACGTGATGGATGCCGACAGCACTGAACTCGTGCTGTTCGACGAGGCGGGCGCTCACCCCCTGCCCGCCGCCACCAAACGCGACGCTGCCTTGCGGCTGATCGGCGAAATCGCTACGCGTTATCGCGCTCGCCGCCGCTAAGCGAAATCGCCATTAGTCCAGGGCTTGAACCCGACTGTTACTCGCCGCCCACGTTGCTAAAGGCAGGGGCGGTTCGTCGGCAAAGATGCGCCGCAGGATGCCCTTCAATACGTTCATGTCGCCGCGCTCGCTGGACCAGCGCACCGGCGTGATCGCCTGCCAGCGTCCGGCCTGCTCGGTGGCCATGCGGAAGCGGAACGTGTAGAAGCCCGGCATGCCCATGCGCAGATCCGTCACCACCAGGGCGTTGCCGATGCGGTCATAACGCAGCCAGCCATCGGTAAACCAGTTCAATCGAGTGTGCAGTGGGGAATCGACGAGCGCCTTGGCGAGTTCGCGATTGAAGGGCTGACGCAGCGTTTGCGGCGCAGCGCGGTCAAACAGCCCGCTGACGGCTTCGACGTAGTGACCATCGCCGGTATCCACCACCACCCGCCACAGCAAGGTATTCAAGGGCATGGGCGTCGAGAAAACGCGTTCGATCGCCACGCCTTGCGCGGTCAAGGCAGCGCACACCCGGGCCTCGCTGATGTGCTTCGCACCCAGGCTGAACGCCAGATACAAGCAGCCAAACCCCATCGTCCAGCATAGTCCCCGCCATGCTTTCGGGCCGATCCCGGAGCAGCCCGCCACGATCACCGCGACCAGCATCGGAACCGTGTAGATCGGGTCGATGATGAACATGCTGGACCAACTCTCAGGGGTGCGCGCCAAGGGCCAGAACAGCTGAGTTCCATACGAGGTGAACGCATCCAGGATCGGATGAGTCAGCAGCACCAGCCATATCGCCAGGAACAATCTCAAGGCCCCATACGGCGCCTTCGGAAATACAGCGCGCACGACGCCGGTCAAGGCCAGCGAGGCGGCAGTCAGCACGAACACCGAGTGCGACCAGCCCCGATGAAAGGTCATGGTCGAGACCGGATCGGGATAGGACTGCAACACATCCAGGTCAGGCAGGGTGCCCAACAGCGCCCCATACAGCAAGGCACGACGGCCCTGTTTGGGGCCCAGGACGGCACCGGCGATGCCAGCGCCTAAAACGGCTTGTGTAATCGAATCCATACAATCCAGGTCTTGGGTGATACGCCCCTTACACTTGCATGCGTCTTGCAAGGCGTTCGCACGATTCGAACGAGTGGGGGTCGAAGGACAGGCGTTAAGATACCGCATTGTTTATACGGGTTTACACGCATGGATGCCTACATCTCGATTGTTGAGACTTTTATCCGAAACAATCAGTTCTGGGCTGGCCCTATCATAGGCCTGCTGACATTCGCAGAATCAATGCTGGTGGTGGGCTTTTTCGTACCTGCCACGGCGCTGCTGCTCATGGCGGGCGGCATGGCCGGCAACGATTTGCTCAACCCGGCGTCCATCGTGGCATGGGGGGTTATCGGCGCGGTATTGGGCGACTCGGTGTCGTACTGGATCGGCCGACTGGCAGGACCCACCTTGGTACACCGTTGGCCCTTGAAAACTCATCGGCGCAGCGTGGCACGTGCCAGGCTGTTTTTCAGTCGTTACGGTTTTTTTTCGATTCTGCTCGGACGATTCCTCGGCCCGATCCGGTCCACGGTGCCAACCGTGGCGGGCATCATGCGGATGAATCATCTGAAATTCGAGATCGCCAACGTGCTCTCGGCTATCTTATGGGTGCCCATGCTGCTCGCGCCGGGTTATTTCGCTGCACGCTCGCTGGGCGCCAGCGAGAACATGCAGCAAACCGGCATGATGGTGGGCGCGGCGGCATCCGTGATTTTCGGCATTGCCATCGCCTACGCTTTCGTTCGCAAACGTAAAGCGCCTGCCAAGGCGCGACGTTAGGCGCAACGCCCCACGACGCTATCGAAGGAGCAGCCATGGGTATTCATTCTGGACCGAAAAACGGCGATTTCGCCCGCTATGTCGAGTTGCTGACTAATGGTGAGCCGGGCCGCGTGACACGGGGCAAAGGCCGGCATGCCACAGAGTCGCTGCAAGCCGATGTACCCGATGTCCCCAATGGCTTCGACGGTAGCGGCGATAGCGACCCCTTGGGTGGCGCGGCGGATATCGACGCAGCGCGAGACACCCGCGATATGCTGCGAGCCGAACGCGAGCAACAGGCAATACGTGCCCAGCAAGCCCCTTCTTCGGGGGCCTTGAACGATATGACCTTCGGCCGCCAGCCCGAGCCCTCGTCCTCACAGGCAAGCTTTCCGACCGATCCGCAAGCGCCCGCGTGGCAACGCGTCAACCGGCATCCCGGTCAAAATCCAGTGGCTTTGAGCGTTCAGTGGCTGGTTGGATTATTCTTCTCGATGATCGGCTACGTGATCGTTTTCGGCGGCGTGATGATGGCCGCCGTAACGCTTCTCGCAGGCTCGGACATTTCCGCCGGACTCTTTCCAGCGCTCTTCCTGATTGCCTTCGGTGTGGTGCTGATTCGTATTTCGAAGGGCTTGCGACGCCAGGCGATCGCACCCCAAGGCATTATGCCGCCGCTCACCACCGTTTCTTCCCGAAAAACCTAACTCTGAATACTTCCGATGAATTCCGTCGCTTTAAAAATCCTCGACGAGCGCATGCGCGCTCAATTGCCCGCTTACGCCACCGCCGGTTCGGCAGGTCTCGACCTGCGCGCCTGCCTGGACGCCCCTCTCGTGTTGCAACCGGGGCAAACTGAACTGATTCGCACGGGCTTGGCCATCCACATCGCCGATCCGGGCTATGCCGCCCTGATCCTGCCGCGCTCGGGATTGGGCCACAAGCACGGCATCGTGCTGGGCAATCTGGTTGGTCTGATCGACGCCGACTATCAAGGCGAGTTGATGATTTCCACCTGGAATCGGGGTCAGCAAGCGTTCACCATCGATCCCATGGAGCGATTGGCGCAATTGGTGATCGTGCCGGTCAAACAAGTGAGCTTCGACATCGTCGACAGCTTCGAGACTTCGACGCGCGGCGCAGGCGGGTTTGGCAGCACGGGCAAACAATAAGCCTATCGAAGTGGCTGGGCACTGACGCTCACCTGGACGACGGGCATACGCGCAGCCCAGCCATGCGCGGTTTCAGGCTGGGCGACGATGACGGCCCCATCGATGACGCCCCCATCAAGCCGCTTCGATCACCGATTGCAGAAACTGCTGGGTGCGCGCTTGCTTCGGATGCGCGAACAGTTCAGTCGATTGGGCGTCTTCGACAATATTGCCTTGATCGAAGAACAGCGTTCGATCCGAAGCCACTTCCGCGAATTTCATCTGGTGAGTCACCATGATCAGGGTCATGGTGCGCTTGGCCGACAGGTCGCGAATGATCTGCAAGATCCCACCCACCAGTTCCGGATCCAAGGCCGAAGTCACTTCGTCGAGCAGCATGATCTCCGGGCGCATGGCGAGCGCTCGAGCGATCCCGACCCGTTGCTTCTGCCCGCCCGACAGCTGCGCGGGGTACGCGTCGAACTTGTCGCTCAGGCCCACCATGTCCAAATACGCTTTCCCCCGTTTCTCGGCCTGATCGCGCGACAAGCCCTCGACGTGAATCGGTGCCTCGCTCACGTTGCCCAAGGCCGTTTTGTGCGGGAACAAATTAAAGTGCTGGAACACCATACCGATCTTGCCGCGCACTTGTCGCACATGAGGCGAGTTCGAGCGCTGCGCCACGCCCTGTTCGTTGTTCCACATCGATTCGCCATCGATCAGAATCTCGCCATCAGTGGGTTTGTCCAAGGTCATCAGCATCCGCAGCAGCGTCGATTTCCCCGATCCCGACGGTCCGATCACCGCCACTGTCTGGCCTGCCGGAATCTCCAGGTCGATGCCGCGCAGCACCTCCAGATTGCCATAGCTTTTACGCAGATTCTTGATGTGAATACTGGCACTCATCGTTTGCCTCCAAAGCGTTGTAAGCCGATCTCGAGCCGACGCACACCCCAAGCGGCAATCAAGCTCAGCAGCAGGAAGAGTACGCCGACCATCGTCAACGGCTCGGTGTAGCGGAAGGTGGTCGAACCGATCATCTTGCTGTGCTGCAAGAGTTCGACCACCGTGATCGCCGACAACAAAGGCGTGTCCTTGAACATGGCCACCAGATAATTACCCAGTGCGGGCACGACCGGCGGAATGGCCTGAGGCAACACCACGCCGATCTGCGTACGCCAGGGCGACAGGTTCAGGGCACGTGCGGCTTCGAGTTGACCGCGCGGCACCGCCTCGATGCCCGCCCGGTAGACTTCAGCACAATAGGCGGCGTAATGCACACCCAGAGCCAGAACGCCGGTGGCCAACGGCGACATCTGCACCCCGGTCACGGGCAGCACATAGAACAGAAAATACATCTGCACCAACAAAGGCGTGCTGCGCACGAACTCGATGAACAGGGCGGTGGGCACGGCAATCGCTTCCGAGCGTGCGCGCCGCAACAGCGCCAGGATCAGACCCAACACGATGGCCAGCGACATACCCAGTATCGTGGCCTGCACCGTAATGAGCAATGCCTCGCTCAGGGTGGGCAGAATATCGAAGGCAAAACCGATATCGAAGATAGGATTCATCGGACTTTGAACCTCCGTTCCAGCAGGCGCACGCCGCCTGTGATCAACACGGCCACGGCGAAGTACAGCAGCAGCACGAGGATGAAGATGTCCGTGGTGCGCAGCGTATCGCTACGCAAGAGTTGTCCGCGGAAGGTCAGATCGGTGATGGTGATCAGCGACACCAGGGCCGTGTTCTTCAACAGTTCGATCATGATGTTGCCCGCGGGCGGCAGCATGGCCGGTATGGCTTGCGGTAAGACGATACGGCGCACGATCTGGCCCGGCGCCATGTTCAACGCAGTGGCCGCTTCGTGCTGGCCAACCGCGACACCACGCACCGCACCACGCACCACCTCGGCACCATAGGCGCCCGCATTGGCCGCCAACACGCCAATGCCCACCGCCATGGCGGGCAGATCCAAGCCGAACAGCGGCAATACGAAGAAAAACCAGAACAGTTGCACCAGCGCCGAGGTGCCGCGAAACACCTCGACGTAGACAGCCGCGGGCCAACTCACCCAGGGTTGACGCGACATGCGGGCAAGCCCGGCGGCAATCGCCAGCAGCACGGCCAATAGCGCCGCGCCGACGGTGATTTGCACGGTGGTCCATAGGCCGCGCAACAGCGCAGGCAGCAGCGAAAGATAATCATCCATGAAGTCATCCGTTCGCCGTCAACCGGCGCAGAGTTTCTCGGTGGTGACGCCCTGAGGCAGTTCTTCTTCGGTGAATCCGAAGGGTTCGACCAAACGCGCATGGTCGGCGCTACCGATGTAGTCGCGCAGTTCGCGATTGAATGCATCGCGAAACTCGACGTCGGCATTGCGGAACGCGAACGCGCCATAGCCGCGAACATCGGCCTCGCCAATGACCGGATCAGTAAATGGGTCGGCTCGCTCCAAGCCATCGTCGGGCGTGGTCTTGGTCATCAGGTCGGACACCGTCAGGGCGGTGGCGGCATACACGTCGGCGCGACCGGCCTGCACGCCCGCCAACGCACTAACGGCGTCTGGGAAGACGACGACCTGCTCGTCGGGGATCTTCAGCTGGCGGGCATAGTCGATCTGAATTGCGCCGACCACCACGCCGAGTTTGATCTCGGGATTCTCGATGATGTCGTCGTAGCTATGCAGTTTTTCCGGATTGCCGGCCTTCACCAGAAACCCTTCGCCCACGCTGTAGGTGGGTTCGGAAAACTGAACCTGCCTGCATCGCTCGGGAGTGACGTACATGCCCGCAGCGATAATGTCGAAGCGGCCCGCTTGCAGGCCGGGGATCAACGAGCCGAATTCGGTCAGCACCCCATCGACCTGATCGATGCCCATCCGCTTGAGCACGACTCGAGCGGTCTCCACCGCTTCGCCCGTAACCCGGTCTTCGTCGCTGCGTAAAAAAGCGTAGGGTGCTTCGTTGGCGTAACCCACGCGGATCTTGCCCGCCGCTTTGACCGTCTCCAGCGTGGAACCCTGAGCGGCAGACGGTCTGGATTCCTGGCACCCCGCCAGCAGCGACGCGCTTAGCGCAATCGCTGCCAGCATGGCATGGACATGACATGGCGCCATGATCTCCCCTTCTGTCTGTAACATCAGGGAAAGATACTAAGCCACGAAATGATTTCAATACGAACTAAGTTGCAGGCTGTTTCGCCTGAACGGGCTTGGTCGTACCTTGCGTAGATTTGTTACTCGATTACTTCGTGGCGTAGGTGAACTTGCCATCCTTGATGGTGCCCATTACCCGCGAGCGCGTGTCGAAGCCCTGATGATTCTCGGGCGTAACGTTCAACACGCCGTTGGGTACGATCAATTCCTGAGTCGATTGCAGGGCATCGCGCAGCGCCACACGAAACGCCTCCGAGCCCGGCTTGGCCCCCGACTGCAAGGCCCGCGTGACCGCCGAATCCAGCAGCAAATAGGCCCCATAAGCGTCACCCGCGAACTGCGTCAAGGTATTGGCTCCGTACTGCGCCTCGTACTTATCGGCAAACGCCACGGCTACCGACTTGACCGGATGGCTATCGGGTAATTGCCGCGCCACCACGCCCGGGCCGGTGGGAAACAAAGTGCCCTCGACGTCCTTGCCGCCCACCTGCAAGAACTCCAAGGTGCCGATGCCGTGAGTTTGATAGATCGGACCAGCATAGCCCCGCTCTCTCAGGGTTTTTTGCGGCAATGCGGCGGGCGTACCGGAACCGGCAATCAGCACGGCATCCGGTTTAGGTGCCATCGCTTTCAATACCTGCCCCATGACGGACGGATCGGTACGCTGGAATCGCTCGTCGGCCACGATCTGAACCTTACCCTCGGCAATTCTGCCGAATTCCTTTCTCCAACTGTCGCCGTAGGAGTCTCCGAAACCGATGAACGCCACGGTTTTCACGCCCGCAGCCACCATGTGTTCGACCAAGGCTTGCGCCATCAGATCGTCGTTTTGCGGCATCTTGAAAGCCCACTGGCGTTTCTCGTCCGATTGCGGTTCGACGATGACGGCCGAAGCGGCCAAGGCCACCATGGGCGTCTTGGTCTCGCGCAATACATCCAGGCCCGCCAGGGCGGCGGCAGTGATGTTCGGACCGACGATGGCATCGACTTGGTCTTCCGAGGTGAACTTGCGCATATTGCGCACCGCCCGACTCACGTCGGTGCCGTCGTCCAGCACCACATAGCGCGCTTTTTGTCCGCCCAGCGTATCGGGCCACAAGCGGATGGCGTTGTGACTCTGAATACCGATCGCAGCGGCCGGGCCGGTGGAGGACAAATCCACGCCGATCGTGATGTCGGCGCCAGCGGCCAAGGGAAAACAGAGTGCGACGGCGAGCGCCAGGCTTTTAATGGAGCGTGTCATAGTTAACCTCGTGTAAAACGGCAATTTCGCGAACCCACGACATTGTGCCTGAGCCCGCATACAGGCTCTAACAAGTCTTCATGAGCGACTACATAATAAGACTGTGCTGCAACCGACAAAAACGTTTTGCGGGTCTATGATGACCAATCGAGTCAACCTACACAAGGAGCAGCACATGGCCATCAAGAAATCCGCATCAGCAGTCTGGAAGGGCGACCTCAAGAGCGGCACTGGCACGATTTCGACGCAGAGCGGCGCGCTGTCTGCCCAACCCTACGGGTTCAACACGCGTTTCGAAGACAAAGTGGGCACCAACCCTGAGGAACTGATCGGTGCTGCGCACGCCGGGTGCTTTTCGATGGCGTTATCGATGATTCTGAGCGAAGCCAATCTCACAGCAGACAGCATCGAGACCAGCGCCGAAGTGTCGCTGGAGAAAGGCGACGGCGGCTTTTCGATCACGGCCATCCACTTGAAAACGGTGGCCAAGGTTCCAGGTGCCGACAAGGCGGGATTCGATGCCGCGGCCAACAAAGCCAAGGAAAACTGCCCCGTGTCGAAGGTTTTGAACGCCAAGATCACGTTGGATGCCTCTTTGGCCTGACGGCCTGGACAGATTCAGGGCTGGCTGCGGCACCCAGGTCCAATGTGGATCGGAGGCCGCAGCCTTTTTTACGACGGCACGACGGCCAGCGACACGGAGATGACAGGCTGCGCCTGAATACGATAGGCAGGCGTTAAGCAGCGCCCGGGTTCTAGGACAAAGCGTTAAACGGTGTCCTGGGGCTAGGTTTTATAACGAAGCGCTGGGCAACGCCTGGCAGGTCTGACTCACACCGGCAGGCGCCTGCCCTGCGCCACTCAAGCGCCCCGCAATCGCCTCGGACAAAATCTGCAATGCTTCTTGATGAGCCATGGCGAGGCCAGGCACGCCTGCCTCGCGCGTCTCGATCCGAATCTGGGTACGACATACCGATGCACGCGCTTGCGGCATGTTGATGCCGCGCAAGCGCCATGTCGCGTCGAGCACGGCAGCCTGGTTCTCGATCGAGTCGAAACGCTGGACATCCACCTGAACTCGCCACACCGGCTGGCCGCTGGCGGGCTTGACGCCGCGAACGTCCATGACGCCCAAACGCCGCGTCAGCCCATCGGACAAGGCCGCACGCACTTCGTCGGCCAGGGGCGAGGTCCAGCGGTCCGAGTAACGAGGCATCACGTTACCGGCGGCATCGCGCAACATCATCTGCGGCTGATCCACCTGGCTAGGTACATCCACGGGAGCGACTTCGAGCATGCTGCCTAAGGCCGCTGCTGTCGTGGAAGTCGCGGGTTGCGCAGCCGACACCAGCGTGTAATAGCGCACGGGGGGCGACCCCGCGCAGCCCGCCAACGTCAGGGTAGCCAAAAGCGCAAGGGCGCTTGAGTGACGAGGGATACGCATTCGATCAGTTCCTTACCGGGCCAGCCCCGGGGATCACGTCTTCACCACGGCCTCGCAGCAGGGCGTCGGGGTTGGTTTGCAAATAGTCGGCCAGATTGCGCAAGGAGCGCGCCGCTCGTGACAGTTCTTCCATACTGCGCTCGGCATTCATCGGCAGCGACCCGTCAGGGCTAACTAGATTGTTCAGCTCGTTCAAGGACTTGCGGGCCTCGGTCATGACCTTCTTGGCTTCCGGTGCGATGTCTTTCTCCAGGCGGCCCATCAGACGGTTCATGCTCTCGAGCGTGGTGCTCAAGTCACGACCGATGCGATCGAACGGAATCTTGTCGATCTTGTCGACGATGTTCGAAATCTGCTGCTGCATCTGGTCGAGGCTGCCCGGGATGGTGGGCACGATCAGCGGGTCGTTGTTCTCGTCGAACTGAACCGGCTTCGCTTTTGGGAACACCGCCAGCACGATATACATCCGCCCGGTCAGCAGGTTGGACGTGCGCAATTGCCCGCGCAGCCCATGCTCGACCATGCCTTTCATCAGCATGCGTCCAGGGTCGCGTCCGTCTTCGCGCGCCTCTACATTCTTGACGATGCGGTCGTATACCGGTCCCAGGCGGCTCGGGTAAACCGTGGCCTCGACGTTGGCGAAGAATCGACGGGCTTCGCCGTCGAAATCCAAAGCCACGCTGGTCACTTCTCCCAGATTCACGCCGTTGAAATCGATCGGTGCGCCAACGGCCAACCCGCGCACGGACTGGTCGAAACGCATGCGAATCCGATGCGCGTCGCCATCGATAGGCGCTTTGGCGGCCGTTTCGGTGTCGAACAGATTGAAGCTGCGATTGGCTTCGGCCAGTGGCGTGTTCTTGTCAATAGTGTCGAAAGCGATGCCGCCAGCTGCGACCGACACCAGAGACTGAGTACGCAGCTTCAGACCTTCGGCATTGACGGTGAAATCGACGCCGCTGGCGTTCCAGAATCGCGTGTCCCGATGCACGAAGCGATCGTGCGGTGCATCGACGAATATTTGCACGTTGACGCGCTCGCCGCTCTCATCCAAGCCGAATCCAATGACCCGGCCCACTTGAATCTGGCGGTAGTAAATGGGCGAACCGACGTCCAGCGAACCCAGGCTATCCGCTCGCAAACTAAAGCGGCGGCCCGGACGGTCGTAGGTCACTTCAGGCGGCAGTTCGAGGCCGACGAAATCGGTCTTGGTCGCCCCCAGCGTTTGCGGCTCGCCCTCTGGGGCGTCCACGCCGATATAGGCACCGGACAACAAAGTGCCCAAACCGCTCACGCCCGTAAAGCCCAAGCGCGGGCGAACCACCCAGAAATTGGTTTCTTTCTGGGCCAGGCTGGCTGCGTTCTTGTCGATGTCGGCACGCACGATCACCTTGCGACGGTCTTCGCTCAGAGTCAGACCCGTCACAGTACCGATGGTGACTTCCTTATAGCGCAACTGGGTCTGCCCCACTTGCAAGCCCTCGGCCGATTCGAAAGTGATGGTGATCTGCGGGCCGGACTCGAACCAGGTGCGTAAAATCAGCGAACCTGCCGCCAGTGCCGCGATGATGGGCACCAGCCAGATCCAGGACATACGGTGTTTACGGCGCGAGACCTTGGGCGGCGCCGCAGGGGTGTCGCCAGAGGACGGGGGAGTAGCAGCCACTACGTATTTTCCTTGTAATCATGAGGCAGAGCTCGCTGGCATGCGGGCCAGTCGGTACGTCGATCGAGCGGCAGGTTCCTCGTCGAGATCGTCGACGTGATCCCAGCTCCTGCGCGGATCAAAACTCATGGCCGCGAGCATCGTGAATATTACAACCGCACCGAAAGCCGCAGCCCCCGTGCCCGCGCTAATTTGCATCAGGCCGTTAAAGTTTGCGAGCGCAGCGAGCAAGATCACCACGAAGACATCTAACATCGACCATTGGCCGATGAATTCGACGACTTCATATAGCCGCGTTCTAGCGCGCAGCTTGTGCGTGCTTTCCCGCTGTACCCCAATGACCAACACGCCCAAGGCCAATAGTTTGAACATGGGCACGACCACGCTGGCGACGAACACAATAATGGCGATGTCGAAAGAATCGGACTTCCACAGCTCGATCACCCCACCCAAAATGGTGTGCTCGGTCGTCCCCAGCAGGGTCTGGATACGCATGACCGGCAAGAGGTTAGCCGGGAAATAACAGACGATGGCCGCGATCATCAGCGCCCAGGTGCGCGCCACATGATGGGGCTTGCGCTGATGCACGACCGCGTTGCAGCGTACGCAGTGGTGCAGCGCTTCGTCGGACTCTTCGCCATCGACGGCCTGAACCTGACCGCACACATGACAGCCCACTAAAGCTTGGTCTTCGCTTAATACCGGCACATGAGTCGGCACGATGCCACGACGCTCGGCATGACGCCACAAGGATGAAGGTGGCAGGCGGCTGAACATGGTCAATAGGACGGTCAGAAATGCAAACGCAAACAGACCTAACCCCGGCGCGACGCGCGCCATGCCGGCCAACTTGACCACCGACACCAGCACGCCCAACAAAAACACCGGCACCATGCACCAGGGTTTGACAACGCCCAACAGTCGCATCGCGATCGCAAAGCCCCAGGGTCGAAAATTCAAACTGAGCGGCAGCAACACCCACAGCAGCAGGCCGAGTTGCATCAATGGAAACACGAACCCCGATAGGGCCGACATGACGGCCACCACTTCGTGATTCTGCTGCCACGTGACCGCGATCGAATCCAGCAAGGTGGCCGAACGCGTCATACCTTGCACGGCCATGTCGGCCACCGGATAAACATTGGCCGCGCAAAACACGATGAATGCGGTGATGACCAGTGCCAGCCAGTGATGAACACCAAGCGAGCTATAGCGCCACAGCACCGAACCGCAGCGCGTGCAGCTCGCCGTCTCGCCGCGCTCGAGCTCTTGCCCACCATAGACGTTGCCACAATGGTGGCAAGCCACGAGCGGCTGCGCCTGCTCGGTCATCCGTCTATCAGCTCGGCTTCAGGTTTTTTCGAAGGTTGCGCCGGCGATTTGCTCTTTTCGCCGAACGACAACACCACCTTGTCGTCGGCGTCCAAATCGACCGTAACCGTACCGCCATCGACCAGCTTACCGAACAACAGCTCGTCGGCCAGCGCCTTGCGAATGGTGTCCTGGATCAGACGCTGCATCGGACGCGCGCCCATTGCGGGGTCGAAACCGTTGGCGGCCAGATAGCCCCGCAACGCGTCGGTGAACACCGCGTCGACCCGGCGCTCGTGCAATTGATCCTCCAACTGCATCAGGAACTTGTCCACCACGCGCAAGATGATGTCGCGATCCAAGGGCGCGAACGGAATCATCGCGTCCAAGCGGTTGCGGAATTCCGGCGAGAACAGGCGCTTGATCTCGGCCATTTCGTCGCCCGCTGCCCGCGAGTTGGTGAACCCGATGGACGGTCGACTCATGGTTTCCGCGCCCGCGTTGGTAGTCATCACCAGGATGACATTGCGGAAATCGGTCTTGCGCCCGTTGTTGTCGGTCAGGGAACCATGGTCCATGACCTGAAGCAGGATGTTGAATATATCGGGATGTGCTTTTTCGATCTCGTCGAGCAAGAGCACGCAGTGCGGTTGCTTGTTGATCGCTTCGGTCAGTAAGCCGCCTTGGTCGAAACCGACGTATCCCGGCGGCGCGCCGATCAGACGCGACACCGCGTGACGCTCCATGTATTCGGACATATCGAAACGCACCAGCTCGACACCCAGGGTGAACGCCAGTTGTCGCGCCACTTCCGTTTTGCCCACCCCGGTCGGCCCCGAGAACAGGAACGAGCCGATAGGCCGCTCCGGTTTGCCCAGGCCCGAACGCGCCATCTTGATCGCCGAGGCCAATGCTTCGATCGCTCCGTTCTGACCGAACACCACAGTGGCCAGATCGCGTTCGAGCGTGGCCAGGCGGCTGCGGTCGTCGCTGGACACCGACTGCGGCGGAATACGCGCGATCTTCGAGACGATATTCTCGATGTCGCCCTTACCGATCACCTTCTTCTGGCGTGAGCGCGGCAACAACCGCTGGGCTGCGCCAGCCTCGTCGATCACGTCGATGGCTTTGTCCGGCAAATGCCGGTCGGTGATGTGACGGGCCGACAATTCGGCGGCGGCAGTCAAGGCAGCAGCCGAATAACGCACATTGTGATGCGACTCGAAGCGGCTTTTCAGACCGCGCAGAATCTGAACGGTCTGCTCGATGCTCGGTTCGGGCACGTCGATTTTTTGAAAACGACGCGAAAGAGCGTGGTCCTTTTCGAAGACCCCGCGGAATTCGGTGTACGTAGTCGCGCCAATGCACTTCAACTGGCCCGACGATAAGGCAGGTTTGAGCAGATTCGATGCGTCCAGCGTGCCGCCAGAGGCCGAGCCTGCACCGATCAAGGTATGGATTTCGTCTATAAATAGCACCGCGTCGGGATTGCTGCGTAATTGTTTGAGCACACCCTTCAAGCGTTGCTCGAAATCGCCCCGATACTTGGTGCCGGCCAACAAGGAACCCATATCCAGCGAATAGACCTGAGCGGTTTGCAACACCTCCGACACTTCACCACGCGTGATGCGCCAGGCCAGACCTTCGGCGATGGCCGTCTTGCCGACGCCTGCCTCGCCCACCAGCAGGGGATTGTTCTTGCGGCGGCGGCACAGTACCTGAATGACCCGCTCGACTTCCTGTTCGCGGCCGATCAGCGGATCGATCCGGCCCGACAGCGCAGCGGCATTCAAATCGGTGGCGAATTGATCCAATGGCGACTGGCGCGCTTCGGTCGATTCTTCGCCACCGGAAGGCGGCGGCGAAGAAGCCTGGCTGGCCGATTCGGCCCCGCCCTGCTTGCTGATGCCGTGGGAAATGAAATTGACCACATCGAGGCGGGTCACGCCTTGCTGCTGAAGATAATAGACCGCATGCGAATCTTTCTCGCCAAAAATGGCGACCAGAACATTCGCACCGGTAACAGGCTTTTTGTTCGCTCCGCCTGCCGACACATGCATGATGGCGCGTTGGACGACCCGCTGAAAACCCAAGGTCGGCTGCGTATCGACCTCGGTGCCGGAAGGAATCACGGGCGTGTTCTCGGTGACGAACTGGCGCAAGTTGCGGCGCAACTCGTCGATATCGACCACGCACGCGCGCAGCACTTCGACGGCAGCCGCGTTATCCAGCAAGGACAAGAGCAAATGCTCGACAGTAATAAATTCGTGCCGAGCGGAACGCGCCTCGACAAAGGCCATGTGCAGGCTGACTTCAAGTTCTTGAGAGATCACGCTTCCTCCGGGAAACAACGAAGCGGACAACCAGGGTAATCCGACAAATTCCGGCACCTGTAATAGTGCCCTTCAAACATATTCTATGCCGTTCATCACGGCACGCCAGCGATTTCTAAATCCACACTATCGTGACGGCCATACCGATCCATCGCGGTGACCGTCTGCAAACCGTTACGAGCCCAGGACAATGTAAACGATTGGCGCCTGTCAGTCTTGCCGACCACCGTGCCGTTGACCAACCACCACACTTCGCCTGCCGCGTCCTGCACATCCAGATTGAGCTCGATGGTCGCCGCCCCCGGCACGGGCCGCAGAACCGCTCCATTCACAGCCCCCCGCAACCGCAGCGGTGTCCGAGCCGCTTGGGCATAGCTGGCGAAGGTGGGCGGCGCCGTCCCCTCCAGCAACCAGGCGCTGCGACGCTCTTGGCAGGGCTCGGGGGCGGCGGGATTCCACAAGACACCCAAGGGCCAACAGATATGCGCGGCCTGAACCGAATCGGGCCTGGCACGCACGGTGCCCGGGCGGTCGGGCAAAGCCAAGGCCACGTCCTGGGCCAGGGGCGCGGCGATACCCGCACCCAAAAAACCCGGATTGGGCGTGCCATCAGGCCGCCCGATCCAGACTCCGATCGTCCAGGTGTCGGTCACACCGACCGTCCAGGCGTCGCGAAACCCGAAACTGGTGCCCGTCTTCCAGGCGAGACGCCGACCGCTGCGCCCGACGTCGGTAAACGGCCGGTCGGGGTGTCCGCCCCCTTCCAAAATGTCGCGTACGATCCACGCCGCTCCCGCCGACATCGTGCGCGATTCGACGCGCGGGGCAGCAGGGTCCAGACGCGGCTGGCCCGACAGACCCTCTCGGGCCAATGAACGGTAAGCGCCTACCAATGCTTCCAATGTGGTGCCGCCTCCACCCAAAATCAAGCTCAAATTTGGCGTTGCCCCATCGGGCAGCCGCAAGGGCACACCAGCGGCCATCATCCGTGCAGCGAACGCCGACGGCCCCAACCGATCGAGCAAATCGACGGCAGGTACGTTCAGCGAGCGTTGTAGCGCTTGCGACACGCTGACCGGTCCGGCGAACGCTGCCTGAAAGTTTCCAGGCGAGTAGCCGTTGAACGACAAAGGCGCGTCCATCAACAGGCTTTCGGAATGAATCAGTCCGGCGTCCAGGGCTTGAGCGTACAAAAAGGGTTTCAGCGTCGAACCGGGCGAGCATATTGCCTGCACCATATCGACGTGCGCCGCACGCCGCGCATCGGCGAAGTCGGCCGATCCGACATAAGCCACTACCTCCAAAGAGTCGTTGTCCATCACCAATACGGCGGCAGACACACTGGGCGGCAGCAGACCGATGCGATCGAGTACCATGCTCTCGACCGTGGATTGGATGTCGGCGTCCAGTGTGGTGGTAACAATAGACCCGGCTTGCGGCCAGCGACGCGCGCGTTCGGCGGCCAAAGGCGCCAGCCAGCGTCCAGCCAGGGGAGGCGCACCGACCGGCTCGATGCGCGCATCGGCGACCTGCCCGGCGGTCCACGTTCCCTGCGCCACCAGCCGATCCATAATTTTATCGCGGGCCCGCGAGGCGGCCTCGGGATGACGGTCGGGACGCAGACGCGAAGGCTGCTGCGGCAAAGCTGTCATCAGCGCGGCCTCGGCCGGACTTAAGTGTGCGGCCGATTTCCCCAACCACAAGCGAGCCCCCATCTCGACGCCCTCGACAATGCCGCCCATGGGCGCAAACGTCATATAGAGCGCCAGAATTTCGTCTTTGTCGTAATACGCTTCCAGTTGCAGGGCACGCCAGATCTGCCGCAACTTGGTTGGTATCGAGCGCGATGCCGGGCCGCTCAGCGTAGGGTCGATCAGCCGCGCCACCTGCATCGTCAGCGTCGAGCCGCCCGACACGATACGCCCGGCCTGCGCCCACTGCCAGGCCGCGCGCGCCAGCGCCACGGGATTGACGCCCGGATGCCAGTCGAACCAACGATCCTCGTACCCCAGGAGCGCCTCGCGATAATGCGGCGACACGTCCTGCGGCCCGATCGGATAACGCCATACGCCATCCCGGCTGGGATAGGCCCGCAGCGGCGTCCCGTCCCGGGCCACCACCGTGCGGGCGCCATCCACAGCGATGGGCGGTAAGGGGTCCAAACGGTCGGCCACCTGCCAGACCCCGACCACACCCGCCACCACGAGGGCGGCGGTGACGACCGGCCGCCCCCACATCGACAACCGCTCCCCCATCAGGGCTTACCCGCCGCCCGGTCGCGGACTTCGATAGGCCCCCAGGCATCGCCGACGGCGCGCAGTTCGGGCCGATACATCGCTTCGACAATGCTTGCGGGCACGATATAGCGGCCCGGCGTGACCACTCTCAAGCGGTAGAACACATCGACCTCGCCCTGGCCCAGCGACACCGCCGCCACGAAGCGATCGTCGCGGAACTCGGTATGCATCACCCGGCCATCCTGCATGGCCTGAGCGACCACCTTACCGCCGATGCGCCATTCGGCCATGTCCGGGCCTTGCGACAGATTGAGGTTCTCGACTTCGAGACCCGCAGGAACCTGATCGATGATCAATGCATCGGGCATCGCAATGCGCGAATCGGCGCGCAGATGCACCACCAGGATGTCGCCCGTGCGCAAGCTGCCACCATCCCAGCGACGACCGTCGGGTCGATACCAGCTGCGCGCAATCGTGGCAGTGCGTTGATTGGCAACAGGTGCCTGCCGGTCGGTTCCCTGAATGTCGAACGCGACGAAGACCGGCACCTCGCCGGTATTGACGATACGCGCGGGACCGGTGCCCGGCGGCAGCGATGCGAATTGCGTGTCCTCGCCCGCCATCGACCGTGCCGCGCCCAAACCCGGACCGATGTCGGCTCGCCAAGCCGAGGTCTTCGCCTGGCTTGCCCGGGCGGCGAAAATCAGCGCCAATTGTTCTTGTGTCGAAAAATACTGACGCCCGCGCAGGCGTTGAGCCAGCAGCGGCAGCAAGGTCTCGCGGCGTTCGGCTTGCAGGTCGTGGGTCGAAAGCAAGTAGTAGGTCAGCGCCAGATCGCGCGTCGCACTGCCATAGTCGCCCATCCAGTCGTCGCCACCGCCCACACCGTAGCCCGGCGTCATCGCCAATTCGCTTGCCTTTTGGGCGCGCGGCAAATCGCCCATCTGCTTGAACGCCACTGCCAGATGCGCCAGGGGCAAAGGCGAACGGGCTCGATCGCCATACTTGTCGAACAAGGTTCGAACGCTGGCCAGCGGCGCCTGCTTCTCGCGTGCCAGCACCTCGGCGGCGGCAGCCAATCCGGCAAAGCGGCGATGATCTTCACGCAATACGGCGGACGTATCCGAGTCGAAACGCCCCTCCTTCACGGCACGGCGCAAGGCGGGCGACCACTGGCCAAAGCCGTCGGGCGCGCGTTGCAATTGAGCAATCAACCAGTTGCGGGTGCGTCCCAGCTCATCCTCCGACACGGTATGGCCATGGGCCGCCGCATCGAGTAAGAAGCCGTAGGCGTAGGCCGTCAACCAGACATCGCGCGATCCGCTACTGCTGCCCCATAGCGAATAGGCGCCTTGGGCGTTACGCATGCCCGCCAGTCGACCGATGGCGCCTGCGACCCGGTCGCTGCGCTGTCCCGCAAAATCGCCTTTTAGCGCGTAAGCACGTGCATCGTTTTCATTCAACAGCAACCAAGGCATGGCCGCGCTGATCGTCTGCTCGGTGCAACCGTAGGGATAGGTCAACAGGTCACGCACCAGCTTCGGTACGTCGAAGGGCAGTTTCGACGACACGGCCACACTACGCGTCACGGTGGACGGCATCAAGCGCTCGGTCCAGGTGGCGGGCACATCGAAAACTTCGCCCGGCATCAGCCTGACCTGCTCCGAGCGTCGTGTCGGTGCGTAGGGCGACTGCACTTGCAAGATGGAGTCGCGGGTGACTCGATAGGTCTCGCCCGGCGCACCGCTCAAGGGCTCTGCCTGAATATCGACATCGACTCGCGCCGACCCATATTGGCCCGGCGTGCCCGTCGCGGTGAACCGCAGGATGCTGCGTTGCTTATCGGCCAACTCGATCGTACGCATCCCTTGCAAGATGGTCAGCGGGGCACCGGCACGCACGTTGATCGCGATACGACGCGGCCCGCCGCTCAGATTAGTCACGTCCAAAGCGATGGCGGCCTCGTCGCCCGGGGTCATGAAGCGGGGCGTATTCAGCTCGGCCACCACCGGTGCAGCCACCACCATCTCACGCTCGGCATGACCGTAATGCGCAGCGTCGAAGGCCACGGCCATCAGCCGCAAACTGCCGTTGAAATCGGGAATCGCCAGCGGCACCGTCGCACGTCCCTGCGCATCCAATGCCACCAAGCCCGAGAACACGTCCACCAGCTTGACCTTCTTGGGCAGACTGCGACTGTCGCCACGTCGATCGGCGTCGCCGCCCCAACGCAAGCGCCCTTTGCGTCCGGCCATTTTCTCGATCAGCTTGCCGTACATGTCCAGCAATTCGGGACCATAGCGATGCTTGCCGAAGAAAAACGCGAATGGGTCCGGCGTCTTGTATTGGTTGATGTTCAAAATGCCGACATCGACCGCGGATATCGTCACATAAGCCTGAGTGGATGCCGCCTCACCAGCCGGGGTATCGGCGGCCTGAACCTGAACCTGTGCCTGCACCGTGGTATCGGGGCGCACACTATCGGGTGCCTGCACATTGACTGACAGGCGGCGCTTGGCGCTTTCCACTGGTACGTAAACCAAGCCAACGGCCCGCGCAGGCGTAACCCGATCGCCTGCGCTGCCCGGTCGAAACACCACCGCCGAGACATCCAGGTCGTGCCGACGCCAGGCCGGATCGATGGGGATACTCACCTCGGTACCCGTCGCCTTGACGTCTACCCAGGTCGACCACAACATTTCGCTGCCCTCGACCGAGATCAAGGCACGTCCGTCGTGCGGCGGCGTCACTGTGAGCGCGACCTTAGCCCCCGGTTCGACCGGCACACCGCCCAGCTTCATTTGCACCCGGTCGGGGCGATTGCCCACCGTTTCGGCATCCTGCGCATCCCAGCCGGCGTAGAAGCGATAACGCAAGACCTCCCCTGTTTGGGGGTCGGTGATTTCCAGACGGTAGCGGCCCCAGTCTACCGGCACGGTGAACGTGGTGCGCTCGGTTAATGCCAGCTCGCGTTGTTCGAGCAACGCGTCGGACTCGGTGAAGCCGCTATTCCACCCGCGCTGATCGTCGTAGCGCCAGTAATAATTACGCTGCTCTTTATAAAGTCGCCAGTCGACTTTGGTCAGCGGCTGGAACGTGCCGGCCTGATCGACACGAATCAGCTCGAAGCCGGCGGGTTTGCCTTGCGCGGCGACATCGCGTTCGAATTGCGGGCGAACCGCCAGCAGTGTCTTGGCGGGCCACCAGATCTGCTCGAGCGAACGCACGACGGGCCGCCCGCCGGATTCCAGCAGGCTGGCGGACAGGCGCACCCGCATGGGCGAGCGCACCCGATCGATATCGGGTTCGACCGCCAGACTGGCACGTCCGCTCCCGTCGAGTTCCGTGTCTTCCAATTCTTGGCGGCTGCGTCGGTCGTCATCGTCCACGTCGCCAAAAATAAAGCCCGGCCACGCTTGCGGCAGCGCTTCTCGCGCTCGCTGGGTTTGCACTGACGCCAGCAACCGGTTGCCCGCTGCCGGCGCACCATACAAATAGTCGCCTTGAACCGCAACATCCAACTTCTGGCCCGGCTGGGGCGGGATATCGGGAGCCGACAACGTCAGTTTCATGCGTTCGGGCAAAAACTCTTCGACCTGGAACGGCCACACCGCGTCGGGCTGACGTTGGCCGGGATCGGCACGCAGTTCGAGTCGCCAAGCGCCCGTCTGGGCATCGGCCGGCAAAGCGAGTGCATGTTCGGTATAGCCGGGGGCTTTGGCATGCGGCGTCCACAAGGCGGTGGACACGGTTCGACCGTCGGCCCGCTTGACCGTCGCCGTCACCGGTGCCAGACGTTCGGGCGTGCGGCCATCCGGATCGCGCGCCAGGACCGACACCGTAAACGTCTCGCCGGGGCGATACAGGTTGCGCCCAGCGTATGCGAACAACTTGCGTTTGGATGGCGATAAACCAGAGACATCGAACTCCGACAGATCGAGTGCCGGTTCGCCCAAAGCGAGCACCGTCATCTCATTGCCGCGCACGGCACGCAGCACGCGCGCTTCGGCCGGCACATCGGTAAACCTCGCCCTGCCCTGTGCATCGGCACGGGCTTGCACCAACGTTCTGCCATTAGTGTCGACCAGCGAGATATCGACGTTGTCCTGGGGTTGGCCTGAGGTCAGCGACACGGCGAACGCATCGATCGAGTCGGCATATCGGCGAGCGTGCAGGCCGATGTCGCTGACGTAGAAATAAGTGACCTGAGACTCATACGCGAACCGACCCGGTTGCGACATCACGGCCACGTAGATGCCGGGTGCTCGTAGCGCTTCGATGTCTTCGACCGGCAAAAACGTCACATTGCGCTGATCCGGTGCGCCGGCGGTGACGAACCGACCTTGAAACACCGACCTGGACACTTTACGCAGACGATCCAAGTCCCACAGCCCAACCAGGCCTTGAACGGCACGGTTATCGGCGTACTGCCACTCGTCGTCTACCGATGCATCGGCATCGCTGTCTTCATTCGAAGTAGCAGCGTCATCGTCAAGCTCGATCTTGCCCAGCCCCAGCGTCTTATCGAAAAACTGCGGGACTTGCGCAGGATCGACCCGCAGGAACTGCACGTCCACTTCGGCCACATTGACCGTGGCGACCGGCAAGCCGCCGTTCTGTCCGGCAGGCAGCACCACGCCCCGGCTGGCGAAGTAGAACGCCTGCGGCATGACGTCGGTTTTCACATCGCAATGGGCAAGCTCGGCCGTAGCCGTATTTCCTTTGGCCCCAGGGATGCCCGCATCGAATCGAACGACATAACGACGCAGCGTACCGACATAGGGGAAGTAGACGGTGCGAGCGTCTTCGCCCACCACCCAGCTACCGTTGACCGGGCGGCTGGCATCGCGCAGACGCGCGGGCCACTCCCCGGCCTTGGCGGCCACGGCTTGGGCGGGCCTATCGGGATCGGCGTTCTCGTCATCTAGTCGGCCCGCATCCTGAACGCGGATCCATTTCAAGAGGTCGGCGCTACGATCGATGGGCTGTCCGAAGGTCACCGCTAAAGCCAAAGTGCCATTGAACTGGCGCGCCTGGCAATGCAGGGGCTTAAATGGGGCGTCAGCGGCGGGTGGCGAATCGCCTGCGATCGGCTTAGGCAACTCGGCGTGATCGCCCGTCGATGCCGAGATAGCGGCTTGGCCACTGGCAGCCGTTTCGTTTACCTTCGAATCGGACGAATGTCCCGATGAAGACCCGGCCCACCATCCCAGCGCAGCGGCGCTCGCGACCAACCCGGCAACGACCAGCGTCAGCCCCAACCCCTTTCCCTTGGCCATCCCTGCCCTCTCTTAGACTCTGTTCAAAGACGCCCGGGGCAGGATGATCGAACAGATGCGCTGCGGTGTGCCGGTTGCGAGTTGCGCGAGGTCGGTCTAAACCGGTTCCATCGTGCATTGCAACGGATGCTGGCGCGCCTGGGCGAACTGTGCAACCTGCTCGATGCGCGTTGCCGCGAGATCGCGCGGAAATATTCCGCACACCCCACGTCCTTCGTGATGGACCCGCAACATGATCTGTGTCGCTTCTTCTTCGCCCTTACCGAAAAAACGCTTCAACACCAGCACCACGAACTCCATGGGGGTGTAGTCGTCGTTCAACAGCACGACCTGATACATCGGCGGCGGCGCGATGCGCGCAGCTTCTCGTTCAGTGACCAGATCGGGGGTATTGGCAGTGCGGGTACTCATAGCGGCTGTATTCTACGGGCGTTCGGTTGGCGTAATGTTAACAATTGACGCAGCAAGCGGGCGTATTCTGTAAGCAGATTGAACCGACCTACTAGGCAATACCATAACTTGACGACGGAAAATAATCGGGTGCATGATTTTCGCCACCTTCTTGCTTGGAAAGGGGCAGCTCGATGAACGATGCATCCGCGCATGACGCGCCTGAAGATACTCGCGTGACCGGAACGGTGAAGTGGTTCAACAACGACAAGGGATTCGGCTTCATTACGCCCGATGGTGGCGGCGAAGACCTGTTCGCTCATTTCTCGTCCATACAGATGACAGGCTTCAAGACCCTTAAAGAGGGCCAGAAGGTAGCCTGTGACATCATCCAAGGTCCAAAGGGCAAGCAGGCGCTCAACATTACCGATCTGCCCTAACCCTAATCGCCCTGGGGAGGTGATCACGCACTACGTGCGCTGCACTGGTATATTCCGACTCTCTAATGAGTGATTGGCCGAGGCTATAGTCGTGTCCCTGTTGTGTTTATCCGTATTGCGTCGGGCTGCCGCAGCCCTGACCCTGGGTCTGTTTGTGCCGATGGCCGTTCAGGCCAACACCTCGACTGCCCAACGCGCACAACTATCGGCAGGCATTCACATCATTCATGCCGAAGTCGCCAACTCGGAAGACACCCGTCGCACGGGCTTGATGAATCGCGCGGCGATGGCGTCCAGCGACGGTATGTTGTTCGTCTTCGACGCGCCAGATCAACAGTGCTTCTGGATGCGCAACACGCTGATTCCCCTAAGCATCGCGTTTATCGCCGACGATGGCGTCATCACCAACCTGGCCGATATGGCCCCCCAGACCGAAACGCCCCATTGCTCCAAAGGCGCCGTACGTTATGCCTTGGAAATGAATCAGGGATGGTTCGCCGAGCGCGGCATCGTCGCGGGCAATCGCATCAACGGTCTGCCTTGAGCGGATCAAGCCGGATCGTCCGGCTCCATGCCGGGCAATCGTGTCGACTCGCCCTTCACCACGCGCACCTGAGCGGTGCCGCGTGCCAGTCGAATATTCAGGCGTTGGTCGGTCAACAGACTGGCAGGATCGCGCACGATCTCTCCTCGCCTATCGGTCACGATGGCGAAACCACGCGCCAGCGGTTGGGCGGGATCCTGTCCCGCTAACCGGGCGGCCAGCAAGGCACAACGCTGGTGACGGCGCACAGTCTGATGTCGCACCGCCTGCGATAAGCGACGTGCCAGCATCGACACTCGCTCGCGCAGGCGCAGCGGATCGGGCCGTCGATGTGCCAACGACGCTTCACCCAAAGTCAGTCGATGCCGAGCGCGGGCCAGGGAAGTGGGTAACACCTGCGCCAATCGGCGGGTCGTGGCATCGAGTGCGGCGCGCCGCTGCGTCAGCCGCTGAGTCGGCGATATCAACCGGACGCTGGCGTAATCCAGCGCTTGTGCCAGCCGATCGATTACGCGTTGCTGGGTCAGCTGTAACGCGGTTCGCTCGCGCTCGACGCGGCGCCGTAAATCGTGCACCGACAGACACGCCAGTTCGGCTGCGGCAGTCGGTGTCGGGGCCCGCACATCGGCCACGAACTCGGCAATCGTGAAATCGGTCTCGTGACCGACTCCGCTGATGACAGGAATGGGACTGGCGGCAATTGCCCGCGCCAAGACCTCTTCGTTAAAGCTCCAGAGATCTTCGATGCTGCCGCCCCCGCGCACCACCAACAACACATCCACCTCGCCGCGCTCGCCAGCCTGCTGCACCGCTCGGGCCAGCTGGGCGGCGGCCTGGGGGCCTTGCACGGGTGCGGGATAGACGATGATTGGCACTTGAGGCGCACGCCTGGCCAGCGCCGACAACACGTCACGTAGCGCAGCAGCTTGACGCGATGTAACCACACCTATCGCGCGCGGCAAGGCCGGCGGCACCCGCTTGCGTTCGGCCTCGAACAAGCCCTCGCCTTCCAACTGCATTTTCAAACGCAGAAAAGCCTCGTAGAGATCGCCCAGCCCAGCCCGGCGCATGCCCTCGCCTTGCAACTGAAAATCGCCCCGCGCTTCATACAGCGACGCACGAGCCCGCACCTCGACCCGATCGCCCGCGCGAGGAACGAAGCCGACCGCCTGGGCACGCGAGCGAAACATCACTACACGCACTGCAGCACCGGCATCCTTCAATGTGAAATACCAATGCCCAGACGCCGCGCACGTAAAGTTCGACACCTCGCCGCGTACCCAGGCAGGGCCGAAGGTCTCTTGCAGGACTTGTGCAACGGCGGCATTCAGTTGGCTGACTGTCAGCACGTCCCGCGTAACGGCGTCGTCGGGTAGCGGAAATTCAGGCGTCATGGGGGCTCAGAGGCTGAGGCTGTCCACAGCGAAAACATGGCGGGGTGCGATCATAGCGCATCGGTAGCTTTTTCAAAAATCACCCTGGAAAGCCAGTGATTTCGTTTCAACACATTGATTATAAATAACTTTATTTAAATTCGAGCTAATGTAATTAATGGACTGACGTGTTGTTGAAACCCCAGGGCAACACTGGGCGCTCAAGTTTTGCACAGGATTATCCACAACCCGCTATTGCTCCGCCCGACAGTATGCGGTTTGCGTAAATTTACCTAGGCGCGTGTAAAACCGGGGCCGCCAACGGATTTTTCAGGTGGATGACAGCACTGTTCATCGGCGCCATACCATGGCATGCCAAGTCTTCAAAATGTCATATTTTGAGCACGGCCGGTGCGCCCGAAACCGGACAATTCACTTATCCACACGAACGGTGGAGAACTCGCCACCCCGCAGCCGAGAAGGGCTTGATTTGGGCCTTTGGCGGTTCCATGAGCAACATTTGATCGCCTGCCTTGCCCGTCCCCCGGCTTGCAACGATCGGGCCAACGCCGTAAAGTCCCAGCTCGACGCACTCGCCGCTCGCCGCCTCTTTCCCCATGTTGAACCTGTTGCACGACGCCGGTTGGCCCATCTGGCCCCTGCTGTTCGCTTCCATCGCCGCTCTTGCGCTCATTGTCGAGCGCAGTCTGGCGTTACGACGCCCGCGCGTTGCGCCCGACAGCCTGGAAGCCCAAGTGGTGGATATGGTCGAGCGCCGAGCTGTCAGTGAAGACGCCCTGACACAGCTGGCGCGCCACTCTGCGCTGGGCGTCATTCTGAGCGAAGTCGTTCGTCAGCGAAGCGCCAGCGCCGAACGATGTCGTGCAGCGGTGGAGGACGCCGGACGCGGCGTGGCGTTCGTACTGAGCAAACACATCGAGGCACTGGGCACCATCGCCGTAGCGGCCCCCTTGATGGGTCTTTTCGGCACGGTGGTCGGCATGATCGAGATATTCGGCAGCTACGCGCCGAGCACCGGTGACCCGGCTGCGCTGGCCAGCGGCATTTCGGTTGCGCTCTACAACACCGGCTTCGGCATCCTGATCGCCATTCCCGCGTTGATCGCGCATCGAGGTTTTCGTACTCGAGTGGACACGCTGCTGTTCGAGATGGAGAACACGGCTACTCGCTGCGCACGTCGGCTGGGCGTGGCCGTATGAATTTTCGGCGGCGGCGCGACGCCGAGCACGGCCTGGACATCAATGTCATCCCCCTGATCGACATTTTGTTGGTCATGCTGATTTTTCTGGCCAGCACAACCGCATTTACCCGCTACAGCCGTCTGGAAGTGGTATTGCCCGAGGCGGCCTCGACCGAAACGGCCACACCTGGTGCAATCCTGGCCATCAGCCAGGACGGTCGCTACGCACTGGATGGCGATCTGATCGACGCCGATACGCCGGACATACTGGCCTACGCTCTGCGCGCCGCAGCGGCCCGTCATCCAGGTTCGAGTTTGACCATCAACGCCGATGGGCGCGCCAGCCATCAATACGTGGTCAACGCCATGGAGGCCGCACGCATCGCGGGCTTGGAGAAGATCGACTTTGCTACCCGGAGCGGCCTGTGAGCGGACGGACGGTTGCCGCCGACTGGCTGATGCGTCAATGGCTGCGCCGCGGCTGGTTTGCCCGGATGATGAAGCCGCTGTCGATACTTGCCGCCGCCTTCGTCCGTCATCAGCGCAAGGCCTATTCGTCGGGCCGACGCATGGCGTGTCACCCGGGCATTCCTGTCATCGTGGTGGGGAACCTGTTCGTCGGCGGCACCGGCAAGACACCGGTGGTGATCGCGCTGGTCGAAGGATTGCGCGCGCGGGGCTTGACGCCCGGCATCCTGAGTCGCGGCTATGGCGTCGAAGTCGGACCGGTACCGCGGGTGGGCCAGGGCAACCTGGACGCCACGCGCTTCGGCGACGAACCGGCGCTCATCGCCCGCCAGACCGGCGCCCCCATGGCGGTACATCCGCGCCGAGCCGAGGCCGCCCAAGCCCTCCGACAGGTCTATCCCGAGGTCGATGTGCTGATCAGCGACGATGGGCTGCAACATCTGGCCTTGGCTCGCGACATCGAAATCGTCGTCCAGGACACGCGCGGCATCGGTAACGGCCTGATGATGCCTGCCGGTCCCTTGCGCGAACCCGCCGATCGCCTGAGCGAAGTGGATGTAGTGATCACCAATCTAGGCGCCCATGCGCCTGTGCCATCCCCCCGCGCCGACGACTCGGAAGCCGAGACCACGCACGACGCCTGCCCTGTATCGGCACATAAGAATCCGCCACTGGCCGTCGCCTTGCGACTGACGCCTGAAGACGCCGTGCAATTGACGACTGGACAGCGCCAGTCTTTGGCCGCCATCGCCACACGGTCGCACCATCACCGGGTGCAGGCGGCCGCCGGCATTGGCCAACCGGAGCGGTTCTTCGACATGCTGAAAGCCGCAGGCATTGAACTGGCGGGTACGCGTGCCCTGCCCGACCACCACGACTGGCGTGGCGAAACATTCGACGCCACTATCGATATGGTGTTGGTAACCGCCAAGGACGCGGTGAAATGCGGCCACCTGGACGACTTGCGTTTCTGGGAGGTGCCGGTCGCGCCCCGGTTCGTCCCCATCGATTTTGTCGATCGGATCGCCGACCGGGTCATGGCTGGACCGAACTTGCACTAAAATCCGCTCATGGAAACCCGACTCTTCGACATTCTGGTCTGCCCGATCAGCAAAGGCCCGCTCGAATACGACCGCGCCAACAACGTTCTGATCTCGCGTACCGAGCGCCTGGCTTTCCCGATCCGCGACGGGATACCCGTGCTGCTCGAAAGCGAAGCCACGCCAGTACCGGCTTCGCGCCAAGACGCCGCCTGACGCTCGATGCAATACATTGTCGTCATCCCCGCCCGCATGGCCTCCTCGCGCCTGCCCGATAAGCCCTTGGCCGATCTGGGCGGCAAACCTATGGTGGTGCGCACGGCAGAACAGGCTCGCGCTTCGCGGGCGCAACGCGTCTATATCGCGACCGATGACCAGCGCGTGGTGAGCGCGGCCCAATCGCATGGTTTCGAGGCGCTGATGACGCGCGCCGACCACTCGACAGGCACCGACCGCTTGGCCGAGGTGGTCGATCTGCTGTCTTTGCCCGACGAACAAATCGTCGTCAACCTTCAGGGCGACGAACCGCTGGCCGACCCCGCCTTGCTCGATGCGGTGGCCGAGTGTCTGGCGGCCCGTCCCGACGCCGCTATTGCGACATGTGCGGCTCCGGTCGCCGACGGCCCGACGCTATTCAATTCGAATGCCGTCAAAGTCGTGTGCGACGCCACCGGACGTGCCCTCTATTTTTCGCGTGCGCCGATTCCCTGGGCCCGCGATGCCTTGGCGGCAGCCCCTGAAACACTGGCCCCTGGCGTGCCCGCTCTGCATCACATCGGCCTGTACGCCTATCGTGCCGGCTTCCTGCGCCAATTTCCAAAATTGTCGCAAGGCGTGCTCGAACGATTCGAGGCGCTCGAGCAGCTCCGCGCGCTGGAACATGGACATCCTATCGTCGTCCATCGCATCGCAGGCCACCCCGCCGCAGGTGTAGACACCCCGGCGGATCTGGCTCGCGTGCAAGCCCTGTTCGCAAATCGGTTATAAGTTTCCAGTGCCCGTCCGCAGAGACGGCACATGCGGCATAATCGGCCGCTATCCGCCTATCATAATGACTATCTTCCCGTTGGAGAACCCATGCGTTTAATCCTGCTCGGCCCCCCTGGCGCAGGCAAAGGCACTCAAGCCACATTCCTTACCCAACAGTACGACATTCCGCAGATTTCGACCGGTGACATGCTGCGCGCCGCCGTCAAAGCCGGCACCCCGCTAGGGCTGGAAGCGAAGGAAATCATGGCCGCTGGCCGTCTGGTCTCCGATGCGCTCATCATCGGCTTGGTGCGCGACCGTCTGGCCGCGCCCGACTGTCAGAACGGTTATTTATTCGACGGCTTTCCCCGTACGCTGCCGCAGGCCGACGCGCTCAAGGACGCCGGCATCGGCCTGGATTTCGTGGTCGAGATCGAAGTGCCCGAAGAGGACATCATCGAACGAATGAGCGGTCGCCGCACGCATCCGGCCAGCGGTCGCAGCTACCACGTCCGCTTCAATCCGCCTAAAGTGGCCGACTGCGACGACGTCACGGGCGAACCCCTGGTTCAGCGCGAAGACGACCGCGAAGAAACCGTCCGCCATCGCCTGTCGGTGTATCGCGAACAAACCCGTCCGCTGGTCGACTATTACGCCGACTGGGCCAATCGGGACGCCGCCGCTCCGCGTTATCGGAAGATTTCCGGCGTGGGTTCGGTCGACGAAATCACGGCTCGTCTGAAACAAGCCCTGAGCGCGTAAGCACCTCGACGCACCGCCCGCCCGAGTACGGGTGCGCTTGCTCGAACGATAGTCACTTCATTCAAGAGGTTCCCTGCATGGAAATCAAGGATAAAGTTTTCATCGTCACTGGCGGCGCGTCCGGCCTGGGTGCCGGTACGGTGCAGATGCTGGTCGATCACGGTGCCCGAGTCGTCATCGCCGACGTGCAAGACGAAGCCGGCCGAACCCTAGCGGCCGAACGCGGTCAAACCTATGTGCATTGCGATGTAACGCAGGAAGACGACGGCCGGGCGGTGGTTGCCGCCGCGACACGAACTGGCCTGCTTTATGGACTGGTGAATTGCGCAGGCATTGCCCCGGCTGCCAAGATCGTCGGTAAAAACGGCGCACACGACCTCGGGCTGTTCGCCAAGGTCATTACCGTCAACCTGATCGGCAGTTTTAACATGATGCGCCTGGCCGCTGAGGCCATGAGCACCAATGCGCCGCTGGATACCGGCGAGCGCGGCGTGTTGATCAATACCGCGTCGGTGGCCGCCTTCGACGGCCAGATCGGACAAGCGGCCTATGCCGCCTCAAAGGCGGGCGTGGTTGGCATGACGCTGCCCATCGCACGCGATCTGGCGCGCAGCGGCATTCGATGCGTGACCATCGCGCCAGGCATATTCGGCACACCCATGGTCTTTGGCATGCCGCAGGACGTTCAGGATTCGTTGGCGGCCAGCATTCCCTTCCCTTCGCGCCTGGGCCGCCCCGAAGATTACGCCAAGCTGGTTCACAGCATCGTCACCAACGAAATGATCAACGGCGAGACCATTCGTTTGGATGGCGCCATTCGCATGCCGCCCAAATAGTCTTTTCTGCGGTGGCAGCCTCACCCGCCACCGCACACACTGAACACCATGACGCTTTTTCGATCGGCTGCCACCATCAGCAGCCTGACCCTGCTTTCTCGCGTGACCGGTCTGGTTCGCGACATTCTGGTGGCCCGTGCCTTCGGCGCCGGTCCGCTGACCGACGCTTTCTGGGTCGCTTTTCGCATTCCGAACCTGTTGCGCCGATTGTTCGCCGAAGGCGCGTTCTCGCAGGCGTTCGTACCGATACTGGGCGCGGCGCGTAACGATCACGACGACCAGGCCGTGCGCCAGTTGCTTGATCGAATTGCCCTGGTGCTGACCTCCGCGCTGATGGTCATTACCCTGATTGGCGTGCTGGCCGCCCCCTGGGTCGTCTCGGCCATGGCCAGCGGCATGCGCCAAGCCGAACATTCGGCGCAATTCGATGCCGCAGTGTGGATGACGCGCGCCATGTTTCCCTACATCGTCTGCATGTCGCTGGTGGCCTTCGCCTCGGGCGTTTTGAATACCTGGCGCAAATTCGCCGTGCCCGCGTTCACGCCGGTTCTGCTTAATCTCTTTATGATTGGTGGGTGCATCTGGTTGGCACCGCACTTCGATCCACCCATCTATGCGCTGGCCGTCGGCGTCATGGCCGGAGGCATCGCCCAGTTGGCAGTGCAATGGGTCGCCCTGGCG
Source organism: Bordetella parapertussis (assembly GCA_945903445.1). Classification (GTDB taxonomy): domain Bacteria; phylum Pseudomonadota; class Gammaproteobacteria; order Burkholderiales; family Burkholderiaceae_B; genus Schauerella. The sequence goes on along the minus strand of CAMDNZ010000017.1, from coordinate 24,985 downwards.
AAGCTGGGTTTGGCCCCTCGCGCTTCACTCGATATACGCCGCGCATGGCGCGATCCGTTGGTGCAGCGCGTGTTGCGTCAAATGGCCCCTGCCACATTGGGTGTTTCGGTCGCCCAGTTGTCGCTACTCATCAACACCAACATCGCCACATGGCTGGCACCGGGCAGCGTGACGTGGTTGTCGTACGCCGATCGGTTGATGGAGTTTCCGACCGCCCTGTTGGGCGTGGCGCTTGGCACTGTACTCTTGCCGACCCTGTCGGCGGCGCACGCCAAAGGCGATCAGACGGCCTATAGCGGGTTACTCGACTGGGGTCTGCGTCTGACCCTGCTGCTGGGCCTGCCCGCAGCGCTAGGCATGGCCATGCTTGCCGATGGCCTGGTGGCTACACTGTTCAATTACGGCGCTTTCACCGCGGCCGACGCCAGTCAGACTCAATTGGCCGTCATGGCCTACTCGGCTGGATTGGTCGGCTTACTGTCGATCAAGATTCTCGCGCCAGGCTTCTATGCGAAACAAGACATTCGCACGCCGGTCAAGATCGCCATTGGCGTGCTCATTCTGACCCAATGCTTGAACCTCGTGTTCGTTCCACTGCTTGCGCACGCCGGTCTGGCCCTGGCCATCGGGATCGGTGCATGCGCCAATGCGCTGCTCTTGCTGGGTGGCCTGCTGTATCGCGGCTTATTCGCATTTTCCCCAGGTTGGGGGATGTTCGTCCTGCGACTGATGCCTGCTTTGCTTGCCTTAGCGGGCCTGCTGTGGGCGGTCGAGCTTCGAGTGGATTGGTACGCCCTGGGCGCACAACCGTGGCGGCGCGCCGCCACCTTGGCGGTGGTCGTCGCATCGAGCGCTGCGGTTTACTTTGGCATGCTGATCTTGTGCGGGCTACGCCGCCGCCATCTGATTCGCCCCCGCTAGCCTTTCCGATCGTCGCAGCCGATCGGCCTACCACCCGATGAGCTATCGTATCGATAAGCGATAGACGCTGGGCGAATGCGACCGCTAATGATTCATGCGTCCACGCCCTAAATTTCCAGAATTCCTGCCGTCCAGTCGGATTGTTGCCATATCGCCACGATTTTGTAATAATTTTACATATGAAATGGATCTTTCTGGATTCATTAGACTGTGACATACGGGCCGTAGTAAAAAAGCATTACCATTTGGCATCAACAGATTGACGCATCCTCTTTCTATGTTTAGCGATATTCGCCCCCTCCCGGACGACACCTCGCCGCTTGCCGATCAAGTCGTCGGCTGGCTGCTGGTGTTGCGCTCGGGGCGAGTGTCGGAAACCGAACAACACGCATTCCAGCGCTGGCGTCTGGCAGACCCCCGACACGAACGTGCGTGGGAGACGCTTTCCAACGCTGTGGGCCACATGTTCGGCCGTTTGGGTGACGACTACCCCGGGATGCAGGTCGCACCGCCCCTGCCCATCGCGCCTGGCTTTTCTTTGCCACGCAGCCGGACAGTTTTGTCGCGTCGCCGCTTTCTGGCCAATACCTTGGGCTTGGCAACCGTGGCGGGTGTTGGATTGGTCATCGCCGATTCCCGCTATCCCCTGCACAACTTCTTCTCCGACATGGCCAGTGCCACAGGCCAACGGCGTCAGTTCGAACTGGCCGACGGCAGCCGTTTGTTGCTCGATGCGCGTAGCCGAGTCAATGTCGAGTTCACCCCTACACGCCGTGACATTCAGTTGTTGTCCGGCGCGCTGTCGGTGCAAGTCGCCGGCGATCGCGAGCGCCCATTCATGGTTCATACCCAACAAGGCACGGTACGCGCGCTGGGCACGCAATTCATGGTTCGTCAGGAAGCGGGACGCAGTCTGGTGGTCGTCCAAGAACACGAAGTACGGGTAAAAACGCGTCATGGCGTCACCCGGGCGGTCGCAGCGGGCCACGGCGTTCGATTCGATGCAGGACAGGTGGATTCGCCGCGCCCCGAGCTGCTGGACGATGCCGCCTGGCAAAGTGGCGTCATCGAAGCCAAGGGCCGCCCGTTGATGCATGTCATCAGCGCGTTGCGCCCCTACTACGATGGTGTGTTGCGTGTTAGCACAGCCGCGGGCGGACTGAACGTGCAGGGTCGTTTCGCCCTGGATCACGTCGAAGCCAGCCTGCAAGCTTTGGCCAAACAATTGCCGATTACCGTGCGGCGAGTGACGCCGTGGATGACTTTCGTGGACGTCACAGCCGCTTGAAGCTTGCAAAGCTGGCAATACGAGCTATACTACTAGACTTTGCCGAATTCATCATTTCAGAGACAGACGCATAATGGCCAATACTGCCCAAGCACGTAAGCGCGCTCGCCAATCGGTTGAGCGCAACAAGCACAATTCCAGCCTGCGCTCAATGCTGCGCACGTCGATCAAGCGCGTTCGCCAAGCCATCGCCGCTGGTGATAAAGCTGCTGCCGGTGACGTGTTTCGCAAAGCGACCAGCGTGATCGACCGCGTTGCCGACAAGAACATCATTCATAAAAACAAGGCTGCTCGCCATAAGAGCCGCCTGGCTGCCGCCATCAAGGCAATCGCCTGAAGAAATGAGCGCATCGCCGCTTCCGTGGCGCTGCAATTCGGCAAAATAAAAAAACCCGCTATGCGGGTTTTTTTATTTTCTAGACAGTTTGGTTTGCTTCACCACCGAAGCTGTGCTGGCGACTATGCCGTCCTCCGGTCGGCTTTGTTTTCTAGCGGAACGCATCGCGCAAAGCGTTTATGGCGCTACTAAACACGCCCAGGTCGGTCCCGACCGCAACGAAATGCATGCCCATCGCCAGATAACGCTGCGCATCGGCCTTCACAGGAGCCAATGTCCCCAGCGCCTTGCCATGCTTCTGGGTGCGATCGACGATGTGCCGAATGGCATCTTGCACCAGAGGATGCTGCGGATTGCCCAGATGGCCTAGCGCAGCCGCCAGATCGGACGGCCCGATGAAAATGCCGTCCACCCCATCCGTTGCGGCAATCGCATCGACTGCATCCACGCCGCGTTGATTCTCGATTTGCAGCAGCACGCAGATGCTGTCGTTGATCGTCTCCAGATATTCTGGCTGAACGCCATACAGATTGCTGCGCTGGGACATAGATACCCCACGCATACCGCGCGGCGGATAGCGCGTGGCAGCCACTGCCCGCTCGGCTTGTTCGGCCGATTCGATAAATGGAATCAGCAGGTTGTAAAACCCGATGTCCAACATCTGCTTGATTTGCACCGGATCGTTCGCGCTGGGCCGCCCCACTATCGCGCTATCGCTGTTCTGCAACGCTTGAAGCAATTGCAAAAATATGGGAATGTCGGTTGGCGCGTGCTCGCCATCCAACATCAACCAGTCGAATCCCGCAAGTCCGGCCATTTCGGCCGTGATGTGATGGGACATGCCCATCCACAAGCCGATCTGACGCTCGTGCGCCAGGATGCGCTGCCGGAATCGGTTGGGAAGTGGAAATTTCATCTGCGCCACCCTATTGATGCACCCGCGATTTCCCCCAACAGAAGCGATTCGTGCACGCTACACAAGCTTTGCGCCGGATCGATTCGGGGCGTCCACGTATTGACATATGATATACGACAACTATACTGATTTCGCAGTGAACCCAACCTAACAGCCCACCTAGAAAAGGGCGAGGAGACAAGTATGCGACGCATGACCTACCGGGCCATGATGTGTGGTATTGCCTTGAGCGGCACTTTTGCATTGGCCCATTCGGCCGATTTTCCGACCAAACCCATCACCGTTCTCGTTCCTTTCGTACCGGGTGGCTCGTCCGATGTGACGGCCCGCGCCATCACCCCCGAAGCGGGCGCGGCGCTTGGCCAAACCTTCGTGGTCGAAAACAAGCCTGGCGCCAACGGCGCGATCGCGGCCCAGCAACTGGCCCGTTCGCCGGCCGATGGTTACACGATGATGGTGGGATCGATCGGCACCTTCTCGATCAATCAAGCGCTCTACAAGAACCTGTCGTACAACCCAACCGAGGACTTCACCTATTTGACTCAAGCGGTGCGCAATCCGAACGTCTTGGTGGCCTCGACCAACTTCGCACCCAAAGACGTGGCGGCGCTGATCGCGCATGCCAAGGCAAACGAGGGAAAAGTGTCCTACGCCAGTTCGGGCACCGGCTCCTCGGACCATCTGTCAGCCGTGCTGTTCCGCCAGAAATCGGGCTCTAGTGGCGTAGACGTGCCCTATCGCGGGGGTGGCGCGGTGATCACCGATCTGATTGGCGGCCAGGTAGATGTGTCGTTTCAGAACCTGGGGGCCGTGTTGAACCACATCAAAGCCGGTAAGCTGCAAGCCCTGGCCGTCACTGGCGAGAAGCGTTCGACCGATTTGCCTAACGTACCAACCATGGCCGAAGCTGGTATCAAAGACATGGTGGTGTATTCGTGGCAGGGTTTTGCCGTGCCAAAGAAAACGTCGCCGGAAGTAGTCGAAAAACTGTCGGCGGCGCTGCAACAGTCGCTGAAGACTCAAAAAGTTCGAGATGCCTTGCAAGGCATGGGCTTTGAGGTGGTGGGGAATACGCCGGCGCAATTTTCGGCGTTTCAGAAAGAAGAGGTCAAGCGTTGGACCGAGGTGATCAAGACCAACAACATGCAAATGGAATAACACGAAATCGCCTGAAGCAGGGCGACACGCCTTGCCTCAGGCTTCGCGAACTTCGGTCTTGAGATTGTTGTCGTGAGCGAAGTCGACCACGAATTTCCAGGCCAGCGGTTCGAGTTCGCGCAAGCGTTCGTCGACCACGATCCCACGAACGCCGTCCACCAAAAGTGGCAAGACATATGGCGAATACGTCAGATGGCTGCGTGCCGACCCGGGCGGTCGGAACTGCGACATCACACCTGCCAGCCGCTCGGCCCAATCACTGGGACGAAAACGCGCGCCTTCTTGCGTCACGCCATGAATGATGAGTTGTTTAACGCCACTTGTCATACGATTCCGGTTGAACGCCCTTCCCGCGCAGCCCACGGTCCATGGCCGAACAAAACTGCGACCCGCGCCGCGGATTGTATATGATTGATGTTTTCGCCGCCCTGCCTGGCATCGACTCGTCTCCTTGTCTGCAAGCGAATCCCATACCGGCAGCGGCGCTTTTTCCTTTGTTTTCTCGATCATGACGCCTCCTACTCAACCGCTCGGCCCGATTCGCCATTTCCTGCAACTTAGCGACCTGACCCCGCAAGAGCTGCGCTATGTGCTCGACCGCGCACGCGTGATCAAAGACAAGTTCAAACGCTATCAACCGCATCACACGCTGCACGACCGTACCCTGGCAATGGTGTTTGAAAAAGCCAGTACCCGTACCCGCGTGTCGTTCGAGGCCGGCATGTACCAACTGGGTGGTTCGGTCATTCATCTGACCACCAACGATTCGCAACTGGGCCGTTCCGAACCCATCGAAGACACGGCACGCGTGGTCTCGCGCATGGTCGATGTCGTCATGATTCGAACCTTCGAACAAACCCGTATCGAGCGCTTTGCCGCTCATTCGCGCGTGCCGGTTATCAACGGCCTGACCAACGAATTTCATCCCTGCCAGATCCTGGCCGATATTTTCACGTTCATCGAACACCGCGGCGATATCCAGGGCAAGACCGTGGCCTGGGTAGGCGATGCCAACAACATGGCTTACACCTGGCTGCAAGCCGCCCGAATGCTGGGTTTTAAGCTGCACGTGTCGGCACCGCAAGGCTACACACTGGATCCGCAGCGATTGGGGCAAGCCGCAAGCGAAACGCTCGAACAATTCGACGACCCCATGCAAGCCTGTGTCGGTGCCGACATGGTGACCACCGACGTCTGGACCAGCATGGGCTATGAAGAAGAGAACGCAGCGCGGCTGAAAGCCTTTGCCGACTGGTGCGTAAACGCACCCATGATGGCCCAGGCGCAGCCCGATGCACTGTTCATGCACTGCTTGCCGGCCCACCGTGGCGAGGAGGTGAGCGGCGAGGTCATCGATGGTCCGCAAAGCGTGGTGTGGGACGAAGCCGAAAACCGACTGCATGTCCAAAAGGCGCTAATGGAATTTCTGCTGCTCGGTAAGCTCTGAGTCGCAGGGTACGGGCCGATGTTTTGCGGCCCGATCAGAGCGCGATCCGCCGGCGTGGCCGGCTGAGTTGTGCGCCGATGCGCGGCCCGGGAAAAACGACGGTCACACGCGTGCCGGCGTACTCGGGCTTACTGCTCAATCGCCACCACGCACCGTGCGCCTGAGCGATCTCACGCACGATGGCCAGCCCCAAGCCCGAGCCGCCTACGGTGGCATCGGGCGCCCGATAAAACGCTTCGAACACGCGTGCGCGTTGCGCCCGGTCGATGCCCGGCCCATCGTCTTCGACCGTCAACGACGGCGGATTACGTGCAACATTCAAACAGATCCGGCCTGGGTGCGAGCCGTATTTCAACGCGTTGTCGATCAGATTTCCCAATAGCTCGTCGAGCAACAAGGGATCACCGTCGATCCAGACAGGCTCGTGGGGCGCGGACAACTCGATGTCCACCTGCCCGGCTCGCGCGCGCACCAGCCACTCGGCCCCGCACACCCGCACCCATTCGCACAAATCGATGCGGACGAAACTGTCCTGCGGCCGCGCATTGGGATCGGCACGCGCCAGTACCAGTAACTGCTGTCCTAGACGGATCATCCGATCGCTGGCGGCCTTGATACGCTCGGCGCGGGCACGCACATCGTCGGGTAAGGGTCGTGCCAACATCAACTCCGACTCCAGCTTCAAACCCGCCAAAGGCGTGCGCAATTGATGCGCGGCGTGGCCGACGAATCGCCGCTGGGCGGCGATGGCATCATCGAGCCGCAACAGCAAATCGTTGGTATGCGTGATCAAAGGTCGAATCTCGGTCGGCACGCCGGCCACATCGAGCGGCTGCATATCGTCGATCGAACGCTGGCGTATATCGTCGGCCAAGCGATTGACCGATCGCAAGCCGGCGTGAACGCCGTGTACCACCAGCCACGCAAATAACAACACCAACACGATCTGGCCGCCCACCATCAGCCAGAAAAAATCTTCCAGCACCCAGGTTTCGATATCCAGTTTGTGGGTCAACACCCAGGTCGCCGCCAGATCCAGCAGCACCAGCAGCAAGATGGCTGGCAGCAGATGAAAGATCAGATAGCGGCTAAGCGAACCGCGGGACAAAGACCCCGCAATTCGCGCGAGGCGAGTAGGGGGCGGCCCGCCAGAGTTCAAGCGGCGCTCACTTCGAGCATATACCCGAAGCCACGCACGGTCTGAATGGCGGCACCCGTGCCTTCCAGGCGTTTGCGCAAGCGATAGACATACACCTCGACTGCGTTTTCGCTGAAATCGGCATCCCAGGCCGACAAGGAATTCACGATCTGCCGCTTGGTCACCACTCGGCCCACGCGCGCCATCAGCATCTCCAGCACCGACAGCTCACGCACCGACAGATTCAAGCGCTGGCCATCGACACGAACTTCGCGGCCAATGGTGTCAAAAATCAACGGCCCGACTTCGATTTGGGGTTGTGCCTGACCGCTGCGACGACGTGCAAACACGCGCATTCGAGCAGCCAGCTCAGGCAGATCGAAGGGTTTGGTGACGTAATCGTCGGCCCCGGCATCCAGCCCGGCGACCCGATCGTCCAGACCATCCCTGGCCGTCAGAACCAGTACGGGAATCTGGTTGCCATCCTGCCGTAAATCGCGCAATACGTCCAAGCCGCTCTTGCCCGGCAAATTCAGATCCAACAGCAGCAAATCGTAGCTCAACGCGGCGAGTGCGCCCTCGGCCCGTTCGCCATCGGTCAACCAATCCACGGCATAGCCCTGGTCGGTCAAAAACTCGGCCAATGCATGGCCGAGCGTGGTGTCATCTTCGATTACGAGAACTCGCATGCGCCGATTCTAGCGCTTTCAGCCTAATCCTGGCTGAATGATCCTCTGGATTCCCACCCTGCTTACGGCGTGGCCGGCTTCGGCGCTGGCGCTGCCGGTACGCCCGGCTGAGGCGAGGTCACGAAGCCGATGCGCTGCATGCCGCCGCGACGCGCCGACGCCATCACTTGAGCCAGCACTTCGTAGCGGGTGCTTTGATCGGCACGAATGCGAATCTCGGGCTGCGGCTTGAGCGCAGCGTTCTCGGCGAACCGCGCTTGCAGGCTATCTATGGCCACCAGCTGTTCGTTGTAGAACACCTCACCGGCCTGGTTGATGGCCACGTCGATGACCTTAGGATCTTCCTGAATCTGTTCGGCGCTGACCTGCGGCACATTGATCTTGATCGAATGCGCCAACAACGGTGCCGTAATGATGAAGATCACCAGCAGCACCAGCATCACGTCGATCAACGGCACCATATTGATTTCGGAGACGGCACTGCTGCTGCCGCTTTTATTGTCGAAGCTGCCAAAAGCCATTTACTGATCTCCGCGCGCGCTGCGGCGCAAGGCGCGCACCTTGCCGTCGGACAGCGAGACTTGCTGGCCGGTAGACAGGAACGCGTACAGGTCGTGGGCGAAAGCGTCCAGACGCGACAGAAACACCCGGTTGCCGCGCACGAAGGTGTTGTAGGCCAACACGGCGGGAATGGCCACGGCCAAACCCAAGCCGGTCATGATCAACGCCTCGCCCACCGGACCGGCGATGCGGTTGATGGTGACGCCATCGGCCATACCAATGTTGACCAGTGCGTGATACACACCCCACACCGTGCCGAACAAACCGACGAACGGTGCGGTTGAACCGATGGATGCCAACGCGGTCAGGCCGTTTTCCAGCTTGGCCGTCTCTTCATCGATGACTTTGCGCATCGTGCGAGTAACGAATTCGTTGTTCGAACCCGCCTCTTCCAAACGCGTCGCGCCGTACTGCGCGTGGTGCGCCTGCGCATAGATGGCATGGCTGGCCAAATGCGAGAAGGGATCGCCCGCGCCGTGCGTCTGAATTTCGTTTTCGACCTGAGCCAGCGAACTCGCGTTCCAGAACTTGTTCAGAAAATCGGCCGAACGACGACGCATGCGGTAGTTGCTCGCGCTCTTGACGAAGATGAAATACCACGAGACGGCCGACATGAGGATCAGAGCGACGAACAGCGCCTTGCCGACCGAGTCGCTTTGCGCCACGAAGTGCATAAAGCCCATATCCGGAGCAGCCGGGGGCACGGAGGCAGCGCTTGCCGCAGGTGCCACCGGCAACACGGGGGCCGCCTGGGCCACGACGAGCGCGTTGATCAGGGAGTAGGACATTTCAGTTCCTCAAAACGAAATTGAACGGTAAGTTAGCGCGTGCAAAGCGTGCCACGCCGCCAACCTTGGCGGGTGTGAAACGCGCTTTGCGCGCAGCTTCGAGCGCTGCTTCATCGAGCCGCTCGAAACCGGAAGACTTGCTGATCGACGCCCGCGTGACATTGCCTTCGGTGTCGATTTCGACTAAGACGATAGTCGTACCCTCTTCGCGCAACCGTTGCGACATACGCGGATAAGTCGGCACCGGACGTTGACCGCGATACTCCACTGACGACAGCGTAATGGGTTCATCCGTTTTCGGCCCCACTTGCGGCGCTTGGTTACGCTTCGCACCGTCGTCGACGCCCGTGACCAGTTTGGGCGGTGTGGGCGGTGTGGGCGTCGGATTTGGTGCAGGGGCGACCTTGGGCGTAGGCTTCGGTTTGGGCGCGGGCGCAGGCTTAGGTTTGGGCGGGGGCGCAGGCGTGGGTTCCGGTGGAGGCTTGGGTTCGGGTTCGGGTTCGGGCGGAGGAGGTTTGACTTCCGGCTCGGGAGGTGGCGGTTCGGGCGTGGACGGTTTGGGTGGCGTCTCGACCACCGGCTCGGCAGGCAAGGGTTCGCCTTTTGCCTGCTCGGCTACGGGCGCCTCGATCACGCTGACCATGATGGCTTCCTGTTCGAGCAACTGCGGCTTCGTCTCCGAAGCCATGAACAGCAACGCGCCCGCCCCGAAGTGCGTAGCGAGAACAGCAGCGCCTGCAGCGATGCGCAGCGTAACGGAAGCATTCGATCCTGACGACAAACCTATCTTATTGCTGGGCATGTAACCGCGATGCGCTCGACAAATAGCGAAGACCGACATGATAACTGAAATGCGAATTATTCGCAGCATCGAGTCGATCTTCGCGACTTAAGCGCAGGCAGTTAGCCTGCCCAGCGTCTAGCGGTCTATCCCGCCGCAGCCCTGCTCTCTAGCTGGTCGGCCATCGATTTAGCCAATAGAACGGCACGCTCTGCGTTGATTCGGCCTGCGCCGTAATAGATGCTGTGCCCGTTGCGGTCGTAGGGGGCTTCTTTCGAATCGGCGTCGATGACATCGCATGCCGCGATCAAAAGCCGCCTCAGGTCGAGCAGGCTGATCGACGGCACGATCGAGAGCACGAGCGCGGCGACGCCTGCCGCACCTGGCGTCGCGCTCGATGTTCCGCCAAAGCCCGGGTAATAGGGAAAGCGCAGCTCTTCCGACTTTGGAAATACCCACACTTTGGCGTCGTAAGTATCTAAGATGTGCGTGGTCCAGATACCGGCGGTCCGAATGATCTTCGCGCGATCCCGACCCGGCAGTTCAGGCTGGTAATCGTTGCTTGGAAACGCGCAAAAAATGGCTTTGCCGTAATCGCTGTACTGGCTGCGCTCGCCATATTCGTTGCACGCCGCGATGGCAAAAACATCCGGATTCGAGGCCAAGCCATCGAGGTCCACGCTTTCGTTGCCATTGCCCGCAGCCCAGAATATGGCGCATCCCCGTCCGCCACGCCCTTTTTTCACGGCGTACTCGATCGCCAGCTTCACATAAGGCCTGATGGGATGCTCCACGAAATGGTCGGGATCGTCAGGATTGTTCCAAACGCCATCGGGCGGCCCCCATGAACATACAATAACGTCGGCCCCCTTGGACGCTGCCCAATAAAAAATCTCGGCATCGCCGAAGCCACCCATCGGCTCGTTCAGGTAGTTGATCGGCATCAGCTTCGCATCCGGCGCAACGCCGCACGCACCGTGCACCCCGTCGGCGCATGCCACGCCAGCGACCGCGGTGCCATGCGAGGGCAGCGCAACGCGGTAGTCATTCACCTTCGTAGGCCGCGCGTCGGCGCTGAAGACACCCATTTTTATCGCAAGCGGTGCCACCACTTTACCGGGGGAAGAAAACTCGATGTGATCTGTATCGACACCATCGTCGATCACTGCAATGGTCACGCCTTGGCCGGTGGAGTGTGCATGAGCGGCAATCACGTTGGCGCTCTCGTCGATGTGTATGCCCGGTCGATACTCCGTGCTTTGAAGATGCCACTGTTTCGGATGGATCACCCTGGCCGACACGACGCTGGATTTGCTCTCGCGGTGTTGCGTGATCTCGGGAATCGAGTAGGTCACGTCTTCGCGCTCGATCAGATTGCGGGCGATTTCGAACACATCGCGCCCAGCCGTTTTGCAGGTCGCGGTATAGGCGTTCTCGGCATACTTCACTTTCTGGATATCGCCCAGTTGCGCTTGCCTCAACACCTCCATACAACGGTCCGCATCGCACTCGTCGGTGAATTTCACGAAAAGCTTGCCGGAGTAATGAATGGCCGTGCGACTGTTCGGGTAAACCAAGGCATTGGCTGCGAAGCGAACCCCCGGCACGCGTCGCAGCGCCTCTTTGGCTGCTTGCAGTTTGGCCTGCCCCCCCTTCTCTACCGCCTCGACGACACCGAAATCGCCGCTTTCGCCCGACTCGACGACGCGCAATGCGCATGGCCACTCTTGCGTCTTGATGAGTTCGCCGACTCCCGAATACATGCGAGGATCGAAACCGATCGCCAACGCGTTGTCCACTTTCGTCAAAGGGGTGCCCCCTTCAGCTTTCGTTCCGTAATACACCAACTCTTGTTCGACCTGATTTTTCATGAGAACTGCTCCCGTCGCTACTTCGTTAGGTTACATTCATCGTCGAAAACAAACCATCTAGACGGTTTGCAAAATCGATAATGCAGGACTCAATCGTGCTGAATGTAAGACCTCGCGCCCAGTAATCTCATTGCGAGATAAATGCGTGTACAGGTACCCAGAAGCGCGGCGCGTGCGACAACAAAAAAGCCCAGAAACATCGCATCGCGCGTGTTTGCGGGCTTTTGTATTCCAGCTTAACTTCGGTCGTTTTTTGGTGGGTGCTACAGGGGTCGAACCTGTGACCTACGCCGTGTAAAGGCGCCGCTCTGCCAGCTGAGCTAAGCACCCGCAACCAGTGCGGTAAATCAAGGCGCGTATTCTAACGAGACGCGCCTTGCAACGCAACTTAGTTTACTGCGTCCTTCAGGGCCTTGCCCGGACGGAACTTCGGCACTTTGGCCTTCTTGATCTTGATCGCTTCGCCGGTGCGCGGATTGCGGCCGGTGCGAGCTGCGCGGGTAGTCACGGCGAACGTGCCAAAACCCACCAAGGTCACGGTATTGCCTTTCTTCAGCGTCTTTTTGACAGCCGAAAACAGGGCATCCAGCGAGCGGCCAGCGGCAGCTTTGGAGATGTCGGCCTCAGCGGCGATGTGGTCGATCAGTTCGGTTTTGTTCATTTAGGATTACCCCTCACAAGGTATGGAATCGTGTCATGGTGCGTTGCCGTGCACATACGCGGCGACGCCCTGGATGTTCAGCCTGTTCAACTATGTGCGAGCAAAGCATCTACTAAGATTTAGCGCCGCTGGAATCCCGCCCCTCGAGACGAGGCGGGGCTGCAGCGACGCAGGGGTGTATTAAGCCCGTGCAACATATCGCTGTCAAGCGAAAAAACCATGTGAAGCCGCACCAATGCTGGCTTAAGCGCCATATCGATATGGCATCAACGCAAACAAGCTTCCAAGGCTTGCGAAAAATCGCCCAACAGATCGGATTCGTCCTCAATACCCACGGATACCCTAAGAAAGCTATCGGCGATCCCCATCTCTTTGCGACGCGCCGGTCCCATTTCGTAATAAATCGTGTGTGCTGCCGGCAAAGCCAGCGTACGGGTATCGCCCAAATGCGTGGCCAGCACCACGACATCGAGCTGATTCAAGAACTCAAAGCAGTCGATGCCTTCACGCAGCTCGACACCCAGCAGCCCGCCAAAGCGCGCGCCGAACAAGTCGTGCGCCCGTGCATGATTGGGATGCGAGGCTAAGCCGGGATAATGCACCCGAGCGACGCCCTCGTGTTCAGCCAGAAGTCTCGCCAGTGCCAGGGCGTTGCTGCAGTGCTTTTCCATACGCAGCGCCAGCGTCTCGGCACCCACTGCGATGCGGTGTGCGGGTTCGGCGGCCAAAGTCCCGCCCATATCGCGCAAGCCCTTTTTTTTGACCTGGGTCAAACCCCAGGTCGTCGGGGCACCCTTTTTATAGGCGTCGAAAATGTTCGGGTATGCGCTCCAATCGTATAAACCGGTGTCGGTCACCGAGCCGCCAAGTGCGTTGCCATGGCCGCCCACATACTTCGACAGCGAGTTCATGACCAAGGCGGCACCGACAGTGGCGCCTTGAAAAAGATAAGGCGAGGTCAAGGTGTTGTCGATCACATAGACCAGCTTGCGCGCCTGACATAGCGTGCCGATGCCACTCAAATCGGCGACTTGCGTGCCAGGGTTGGCAATGGTTTCGACGAACACCATTCGGGTATTGGGTCGGCACCCCGCCTCGACCTGCGCTACGTCGGTCGCATCGACGAACGATATTTCGACACCCATTTCAGTCAAAGTCGCCAACAGGCTATTGGTATTGCCGAAGACGAATTGACTCGACACCAAATGATCGCCGCGCCGCAGAAGCGTCGTGAAAATCGCCGACAACGCAGCCATACCGGTCGCGAAGCTGACCGACCCTGCCCCGCCCTCCATGGCGGTGATTTTCGCTTCGAGCGCAGTCGTAGTGGGCGTGCCTTGCCGTGCGTAGCTATAGCCGGCCTTGCCTTGGAACACTGCCGCCAATTCGCGGGCGTCGGCATACGCGTACTCGGACGACGGATGCATGGGTTTATGAACCGCGCCGTGCTCGGCACCTGCATGGCGGCGATCGCCGTGAAGAATAGTGGTCGTAAAGCCGTTTTTGGTCATAGTGACTACGCGCGGTCGAAAAATGAAAAGGAGGGCAGTCAGGCCAGGCGCTGGCGTACCGTCTCGAACAAGCAAACTGCACTGGCCACGCTGACATTCAGGCTTTCAACCGCACCCGCCATGGGAATACGCACCAGTTGATCGCAGGTTTCACGCGTCAGGCGACGCATGCCCTCGCCTTCGGCACCCATCACCCAAGCCATGGGCCGACGGGCATCGACAGCGTGCAAGGTATCGGTCGCCTCGTCGTCGGTGCCCACCAACCAGACGCCGCGGTCTTTCAGCTCGCGCATGGTTCGAGCAAGGTTGGTCACCATAATGTAGGGCACGGTGTCGGCGGCACCACATGCCACGCGCTGCACCGTCGTATTCAATCCGACCGCGCGATCTTTAGGCGCAATAACGGCATGAACCCCCGCCGCGTCTGCCGAGCGCAGACAGGCACCCAAATTATGCGGGTCGGTCACGCCATCGAGAATCAGCAGCACGGGCACGCCGTCGGTCACGTCCAGCACGTCATCGAGGTTGACGGCCAGTTGACGCTCGGAAGCCAGCGCAACCACGCCCTGATGACGATTGCCGCGCGACAAACCATCGAGCCTGTCGGTGGCCACGGGCAAGACCCGCACGCCGGCATTCGTGGCCTGCTCCATCAGCGACAACATGCGCTTATCGCGGCGCGCAGCCTCGACGTAGAGTTCCTTGATGGAATCGGGCGCATGGCGCAACCGGGCCACGACAGCGTGAAAACCGGCGAGTATTTGAGGAGACGACATAGAACGGTAAGCCTTGGCGGGATGCGAAATTGCAATGACAGGCAAACATGTTAACGCCTTCGGCTGGGGACCGCGCAATAAGGACAGGCTTGGGGACTTGGCGGTGCGCGTGGGTCGCCCCTCGCCAACGGCACTTCAATACTGAACGCCAATGGCGACCAACGCGATGAGACGAGTGCAGGCAGATCGCCTGCACTCGTCTATGGCCTATCGCCCAACCGGTTACCGATACCTATACCGATTACTGGCAATAGCCTATCGACTATCGCCCTATCGACGAGTGCGCGGGGCACCGCCGGTCTTGCGAGCGGGTGCCGCACGTTTGGTCGATTTGGTCGACTTAGCCGCTTTGGGCGCCTTGGCGGCACGCTTGGCTTGCGCACGGCGCTGACTGGCGGTTTCTCCTTTCAACGCATCCGGCTTGGCCGGGGCTGCACGCTTGACGCGCCGCGGTGCATCGTCGGGCCCACGTGCGGCGGCCTTTCGCAGCGCGTCGAAACCCGTGCCTGCCACGAGACGGAACTCGATGCGGCGCGCTTCCAGATCAACCCGGGCCACCTGTACCTGCACCTTGTCGGTCAAGCGATAACGCATGCCCGTGCGCTCACCACGCAACTCGTGCAGGCCTTCGTTGAATTGGAAATATTCGCCACCCAGCTCGGAGACGTGCACCAAGCCCTCGACGTGCAAGGTATCTAAGGTAACGAATACACCGAAGGTCGTGACGCCACTGACCGTGCCACTGAAGTCTTCGCCCACGCGCTCCTTCACGAACCAGCACTTTAGCCAGGCTTCGACATCGCGCGATGCCTCGTCGGCACGGCGTTCGCGTGCCGACAACAGCAAGCCCAGCTTCTCCCACACCGCATGCTCCCGCTCTTTGGCCGTCGCCCCCAACACGATGGGCGACTCTTCCAACTCGGGCACATAGCGTTCGCCATCTAACAAGGCCTTGATGGCGCGATGCGTCAACAGGTCGGGATAGCGACGAATGGGCGAAGTGAAGTGGGTGTAGGCTGGATAAGCCAGGCCAAAGTGGCCGGCATTATCCGGACCATAGATAGCTTGCTGCATCGAACGCAAGCACATGGTTTGCAGCAGTTGAAAATCGGGGCGGCCCTGCACTTGTTCTAACAGCGCGCCATAATCCTTGGCACTTGGATCGTCGCCACCGCCCAAGGACAAGCCCTGGACTTTCAAGAACTCGCGCAACGATTGAAGACGCTCCGGCGTCGGACCTTCATGCACCCGGTACAAGCCGGGGTGTTTACTGCGCGCCAGGAAGTCGGCCGCGCAAACGTTGGCCGCCAGCATGCACTCTTCGATCAAGCGGTGGGCATCGTTACGCGTCGTGGGCACGATTTGTTCAATACGTCCCAACTCATTACACACGATGCGGGTTTCGACCGTATCGAAATCGATAGCGCCCCGACGCTTGCGTGCCTGCGCCAGCAATTGAAATAACGCATAGAGATCCTGCACTTGCGCCAGCACATGCTCCATGGCGAGCGCCGCAGGGCCGGTCGGCTGCTGTAGCGCATTCCAGACGCTGGTGTAAGTGGTGCGCGCGTGCGAATGAATGACGGCGTTATAGAACTGATACGCGGTGACGGTGCCCGCCTTCGCGCCGGTTTGCGGGATCACCATGTCGCACACCAGCGTCAATCGATCGACCGCCGGATTGAGCGAACACAAGCCATTAGACAGCGACTCGGGCAACATCGGAATCACTCGACGCGGGAAATAAACACTGGTGCCGCGCTCGATGGCATCCTGATCCAACGCATCGTTGGGTCGGACGTAATGACTCACGTCGGCAATGGCCACCAATAAACGCCACGCCGGCCGCTTGCGGCTGCTGGTTCCTATATCGACCGCTTCGCAATACACCGCATCGTCGAAATCGCGGGCGTCTTCGCCATCGATCGTGATGAATGGCACGTCACGCAGGTCGACTCGCTTGGACAGATCGCTTTTGCGCACGGTGCCAGGCAGCTTGTCGGCCTGCTTGCGCGCGCGCTCGGAGAACTCGACCGGCACGTCGAACTTGCGTACCGCGATTTCGATTTCCATACCCGGATCGTCGATCTCGCCCAGCACCTCGGCCACACGACCCAGGGGCTGAGAGTGACGGGTGGGTTGCTCGACGATATCGACGGTCACGACCTGTCCGTGCTGCGCGCCATTAATATCGGCGGGCGGAATCAAAATGTCGTGCTTGATACGCTGATCTTCGGGCACCACGATGAACAGTCCACGCTCGTGCAGCAGACGGCCCACCAGTTTGTTCGTGCGGCGCTCCAGCACTTCGACAATGGTCGCTTCGGGCTTGCCCCGATATTCGCCCGACGGCTTGACCAATACACGGTCGCCATGCAGGACCTTTAGCATCTCTCGCGGCGACAGGAAAAAATCTCGCCCACCGTCGTCGCGCAACAAGAAACCGAAACCATCGCGGTGACCTTGCACCTTACCCGCGATGAAATCCAGTTTGTTAGCCAGTAGCAGCACGCCCTTGCGGTTCGGCATCAACTGTCCGTCGCGCTCCATGGCGGCCAGACGGCGATCGAAACCCACTCGTGTCGCTTCGCGATTCACCCCCATGCGATCGGCCAACTCGTCCGGCGACAGTGGCGAGCCCTCAGCGCGCAATGCCGTCAGCATCGCTTCGCGGCTAGGGACATCGGGATCGAAATCGGGAGGGGTGGACGGCGCGGCCGGCTGTCGGTTGTTCGCTTCTTTATTCGGTCGTTTTGCCAAAGCTTAGATTTCCATTTACAATATTGGTCTTTCGCGAGCCCGGCTCGGCTCATCTTTGATCCGAGATCGAAGATCAAAAATCGACCTAAGATCAACTTTAAAGATCAACTTCGGGAATCGACTTCGGGGATCGACTTCAGGGACCAACTTCTGAGATCAACTTCTCAGATAAACGTCAGAGATAGAACCGAGTGACCGAAATAGTAGTGCAACTGCGGTGTTAAGTGGTAGTAGAGGCGGGGTAGTTGACGTTAAAGCAGCAGTGTATGCTGAAAAATTACGATTCTAATACTACTGGTTTACGCTTTAAGTATGTATTGCCCAGATGGCGGAATTGGTAGACGCGCATGGTTCAGGTCCATGTGCCTTCGGGTGTGGAGGTTCGAGTCCTCTCCTGGGCACCAGAAATTCCGAAAATGACGCAAGCCGTCGTTTAGCAGTCGATGAAAAGCCCGTTCAAGCGGGCTTTTTTTATTGTGCCAATCGGTAAGACTTCAACGCAAATGCCGAGTCATCATTACGTGATCGATACCTGCGTCCTGGAACACTGGACCGTGTGCGGCAAAACCGTGCGCTCGGTAAAACGCCTGTGCATGAAACTGAGCATTCAACACCACGCTCTGGTGGCCAGCTCGCCGAGCTGCATCCACCAAAAAGCTTAAGATACGACCACCCACACCCTGCCCGCGCGCCAGCCGTCTTACTGCCATCCTGCCGATATGGCCATCGGGAAGCAGGCGCCCCGTCCCCAGCGGTGAGCCCAACTCGTCATAGGCCACGGCATGCACGCTGGTGTCATCGAACGCATCGCGCTCTAGCTCCTCCGGCACAGCCTGCTCGAGCACAAACACCTCTCTGCGAACGACAAAGGCATCCTTGCCCAGGCTTGCCCAATCGCCGCCCTCGATCCGAATCGCATCCTGCATCACCACTCTCCTGATTCTCGACATGGGGCGACAAATACCGCGCGCCCAGGTGAATTATCGCAGGACCACGTTTATGCCGCAGGCCAACGAATCGTCATCGCCCCGATCAACTCGACGCAAAACGCGTGTTTGAGCTCATACGACGATTCGCACATGCCTATAGGCCAAGTCCGCGGGTTCATCATGCACCCGGCAAGCGCGGCTCACGTATGGGTGCCGGGGACTCCATCGGCGGCAACTTGTAATCTTCCTGCTCCAACATCGGATCGCGCTCATCGGGCGGCGCATCGTCAACGGCCGGGCTGCGGTCGTTTTCCGGATGACGTTTCTGGTCGTCCGGGTTGTCGTCATACGGAGGAATCTGCGTCGGCATATGGGTTCCTTGAAAAGTCGATGTGTCCGTAGCGTCCAGCAACCGATGTTCCTGGCGAAATCGGCAATCGGCGTTCGCGAAGCTTACCCACGTACCTGCGTGACGCACCCAATCGACACCGGCACGAGGTATGCGAACAAATCGCAGTTGCCTACCTCTTTCACTGGAAACTCATATGACACGCTCGACAACCGCGCCGCCCCTCATGACCCCAGATATGGCCGAGAATCTGGACATCGACATTCAGAACCCTTCCCTGGGTCCGGGAGACACCTCCGACTCCGGTAGTGACGTACCGCCCGCCTATCGAGGACGCGACAGCGACTCGCGCGGAACGGGCGATCGAGCAGGCGTTGATCCGCTGGAGGACGAAGTGCCCATTGGCGACATCGTCGCCGATCGGCCAGTCGATGCCGACGAAGCCGGCGTGTCCGATAGCGCCCCGGACCCCGTGGGCAATGGCGGCTGAACAGCTACTGTGATCGGATGGATCGAAAATAGGACGAGGGCTTCGAGGCCCTTGTTCGCGACTAGCGTCCCAATCGGGCGAGCAAAGCGCGATTGAACGCAGGCAAATCGTCCGGCTTGCGACTGCTGATCAAATAGCCGTCTTCGACCACCTCGGCGTCTTCCCACCGGGCGCCTGCATTGTTCAAATCATCCTTCAAAGACGGAAAACTGGTCAGACGTTTGCCCTCGACTAGATTGGCGGAAATCAACAGCCACGCCCCATGGCAAATCACGGCAATCGGTTTATTGTCCCTGGCGATCGCTTGAACGAATGCAACTGCCTTAGGATGCATGCGAATCTCGTCGGCATTGACGACGCCGCCCGGCAGCACGACCGCATCGAAGTGCGCGGCATCGGCCTCGGCAAACGTGATATCGACATCGAAGGTATCGCCCTTCCTGTCGTGGTGCATGCCCTGAATTCTATCCTTATTGGCCGACACTACGACAGCTCGCGCGCCCGCAGCACGAACGGCGTCGATAGGCTCCTGCAACTCCGATTGCTCGAACCCATTGACGGCCAGCACGGCCACCGTCACGTCCTTGATTGCTTTGCTCATCTTGGCTCCCTGAAGTCGCCCGCAGCAGCGCGGGCCAGTGAGCATCGACGAGCAAGCGCGGTGCCTGTCAGTCCTGGGTCGCGCGCGCCTCATTACCGACATGACGAGGTTCGAAGCCTGCGGCTGCGTATTCTTCCAAACGGTTGTAGAGCGTCTTCAAGCTGATGCCCAACACTTCGGCCGCACGCTTTTTCACACCGCCGCACTGCTCCAGCGTAGCGAAAATCAGTCGGCGATCGGCATCGGCCAAAGGCACACCGATCGGCACGCTGATATGCGCCGCACCCACCATGGTACTTGCGCGCGGCGTACCAGTTTGCAGAGGGATCAAGCCCGCGTTGATGGCATTACCATCGGCCATGATGAACACGCGGTGGACGTAATTCTTAAGCTCCCGCACGTTACCCGGCCAAGTGTGCGACAGCATGGCCGCGCGAGTTTCTTCGGAGAACACTTTCTTGGTCTCGTGGTCGTTGTTCAACCCCTCCAAGAAACGATCCGCGATCATCAAGACGTCATCGGCGCGCTCGCGCAAAGCGGGCAACTCCAAGGGAAACACGTTCAGACGGTGATACAGATCTTCACGTAGCTTGCCTTCCGCTACGGCCTCCTCCGGATCGCGGTTAGTCGCCGCCACGACACGGACATCGCTGGCAATCTCGCGGTTGGTACCCACCCGCATGAACAGGCCCGTCTCCAACACACGCAACAACTTGACTTGCAAGTCGATCGGCATCTCGGTGATTTCGTCCAGGAACAGTGTGCCGCCGCTGGCTCGTTCGAAATAACCCTTGTGCTGGCGATCGGCCCCCGTAAAACTGCCGCGCTCGTGTCCGAAAAATTCGCTTTCGATCAGATTGGGCGAAATGGCACCGCAGTTGACTGGCAAGAACGGCTTTTTATTGCGCTCACTCAATTCGTGAATCGCTTGAGCGGCCAGCTCCTTACCGGTGCCACTTTCGCCCATCAACAGCACGGTCGCTTCCGTCGGCGCGACCTTGCGAATGCGCTCGTATAACTGGCGCATGGGCGCAGACTTGCCCAGCATCTTGCCGAAGCGCCCTTCGGCCTCGAACTGCACACCCCAGGTAGACGCGCCGCCCAGACGGGGAATGCGGCTGAGCACGAGGCCCAGGCGCTGCAAATTGACAGGCTTGACCAGATAGTCGGTCGCGCCCAAGCGCAGGGCCTCGACTGCGCTATCGACGCTGGCATGGCCAGTGATGAACACGACATCGGTATGCGCTGACTGGAGCAAGGGAAAAAGATCGATCCCATTGCCATCGGGCAAATGCAGATCGGTCAGCACCAGATCTGGCGTCTGGCGAAGAATTTGAATCTTGGCTTCGCGAATGTCGTTCGCTTGAGCAACGGTAAACCCCTCGTCCTTCACAAACTCCGCCAGGACGGCTCGAACGCAAGGTTCATCATCGATAATCAGTACATGAGGCATCTATTCAAAACCCAAAGGTATGCCACGGGTGCGACGTCGTCGTCGGCACGAGTAGAGCGGCGTAGCGTAGCGCACACACACCCCCACAATCCGCGAGAAAACCAACACAAAAAGTAACTTCGGTAAACGCCGTGACAAATAAGCAAGGCACCTACCAATCAACCGATTGTAATTAGTACACTAGCACGATGATACCGCGTTGGCCGTCAAAGCCAAGCGCGCCTGCAGCCAGATTGAAAACCGTCTGGCCCGCCTTTTTTATGCATGGAGACTTACGCGTGCCCCGCCGCGAAGCTAGTGAACCCACCCTCAACCTGCCGCCTAAACGCCGCAGCGCCGCGAAAAAATCGGCGGTGCCGGTAGCGGCCGAGAAAAAGAGTTTGGCCTTGGGACCGTCGCCGTCGATGCGAGCACTGTCGCAAGACATCGAGAAAGTGGCGGCCACACCGGCGAGTGTGTTGATCGTCGGTGAAAGCGGTACAGGCAAAGAACTGGTCGCGCGGGCCATTCACGAATACAGCAAACGTCACGGTCAACCGTTCGTACCCGTCAATTGCGGGGCGATTCCGGCCTCGCTGATCGAGGCGGAGCTGTTCGGCCACGAAAAAGGCAGCTTTACCGGTGCTAATGCGCAAAACATCGGCTATTTCGAACACGCGAGCGGCGGTACCATTTTCCTGGACGAAGTCACGGAAATGCCGATCGACATGCAGGTGCAGCTGCTGAGGGTACTCGAAAGCGGTGCCTTCCATCGAGTCGGAGGATTGGAAGAGGTGCACGTGGACGTGCGAGTAATTGCCGCCACCAACCGCGATCCTTACGAAGCGATTCGTGAGGGCAGCTTTCGCGAAGATTTGTTATACCGGCTGGCGGTGGTGCCCCTGCATGTGCCACCTTTGAGGCGGCGTGCCGAAGACGTGATTTTTCTGGCGCAATATTTTCTGGACCAGCTCAACGAACGCGAGAAGCTATCGAAGATATTTTCCGAGCAGGCGATGTTGACCTTGCAAGGTCACGACTGGCCGGGCAATGTACGTGAGCTCAAGAATACCGTGCACCGGGCATATATTCTGGCCGACGATGTGATCGAGATTCCAGAGCGGGTATCGCGTAGGAAGTCCGTCTTGCCAGACGCCCAAAACATGGATGCGAGCCATGAAGGCGGGGCGCTCGCCATGAACGTCGGCATAAAACTCGCAGATGCGCAACGCAATTTGATCATGGCAACTTTGGCGCATCACGATGGCGACAAGCGACGTGCCGCTGAGACACTGGGAATCAGCCTGAAGACGCTCTACAACCGTCTCGATCAATACCAAAACGCGTGAGTCGGCGCCCGGCATGCGCGAATTACAATCGCCATGCCATATCTACCCATCTCGAGCAGCAATTTTCGAACCTGATACGACAACGCTTTGCCGCTCGAATGCGCTACAGCACCAGCGTACAAGGCTGACACGTCATAGTGGCCCGCACAATCCAAGTTGGCATAGATTTTGCTATATATCTCCTATTCTTCGCATACAGCGAAAAAGCATTACTGGAGATTCAACGTGGCCCAAGCGACCTACGACTTACGCGCCAAGCAGCAAACCAGTCTGACGCCTCGCCTGCAGCAGTGGGTCAAACTACTTCAAATGTCGGCGCTCGAATTCACTCAGGAAGTACAACAAGCCTTGTCGACCAATCCTTTTCTGGATGACGGCGACGACATCGAGGATGAAGTTAGTGACGACGCCTACACCCAGTCCGAGGGCGGTGCCGAAGCCAGTGGCGTCTCCGATACTCATTTGGCCTCTGACGAAGGCAGTGGCCGTGACGAACAAGAGCACGAGATACGTGCTGCCGATGACAACGCCACCCCGTCGAACGAATACGATGACCACGATTCGGGTGACGACACCGGTTACGATCAGGGCGACAATTATTCGGGCGATTACCCGACGACTCGCGCCAACGGTTCGGACAGCGACACCGACATTGGACAGTGGGCGCGCAGCCTGACCAGTCTGCGCGAGCGCTTGCTGCGAGACCTGGGCAGCTACCGCCTGGAGTCGCGCGATATTGCGTTGGCCATCTACATCATCGAGGCATTGGAAGAAGACGGCTATTTGCGGACTTCCCTGGACGAGTTGGGCGACGACGACGCCTTCCACCCGCCGGTCGATCCTGCCGAATGGAGCACTGCACTGAAGCTGGTTCAGCAACTTCATACGCCAGGTTTGGCCGCGCGCTCGCTGCAAGAGTGCCTGGCCCTACAGCTGCAAGCCCTGGATGCTCGGGTGCCCGGCCAACCGCTGGCACAAGTCATCGTCAACACCGAGTTGGCACGCTTGGCCAAGCACGACTATGTCGGTATCGAGCGTGCGTTGGGCTGCTCCCCCGACGCCCTGCGCCAGGCCTGCGCCTTGATCAAACAACTGGATCCCAAACCCGGCCTGCGCTTTTCGAAAGACGACACCCGCTATGTGATTCCGGATGTCATCGTCGCAAAAATCCGCGGTAAGTGGGTGGCGACTGCCAATCGAGCAGCCATGCCGCGAGCCCGTTTGCACGGCACCTACCCCACCCTGTTCCGCAACAGCAAAGGCGGCGACCGCACGCCTATGGCGCAAGAGCTGCAAGAAGCACGTTGGTTGATTCGTAATATCGAGCAACGTTATGCGACGATCCAGCGGGTCGCCGAGGCGATCGTCGAGCGCCAGCAAACGTTCTTCGAGTATGGTGAAGTGGCCTTGCGACCTTTGATGCTGCGCGAGATCGCCGATGAGCTGGGCATCCACGAGTCGACCGTGTCACGCGCAACGGGTAACAAGTACATGGAAACGCCTCGAGGCATTTACGAGTTCAAGCATTTCTTCTCGCGCGAGCTGGCGACAGAAACCGGCGGCACGTGTTCGGCCTCTGCCGTGCGTGCCTTGATCAAAGAGATGATCGAAGGCGAAGACCCGCACGAGCCGCTATCGGATGTCGACCTGGCCCGTCTCCTGGGCGAGCAAGGTGTAATGGTTGCACGCCGAACCGTGTCCAAATATCGCGGCCAATTGAAGACACCACCCGCCGAACTGCGCCGCGCCTACTGAACTTGACTGCCGGAATCCAAAAATCGGCATAAAAAAAGCGCCTCGATGGTCGAGCCATCGAGGCGCTTTCAACATGATCGCCGTACAGGCGAATCATGCCAGGGACTCATTATTTTTGAGGACGCTGACCGGTATAAGGAGCAGCTCCACCTTGCGTGGGCGACGACTCGGTATTGCCTAGCTTCGAGGGCGCATTACCGCGCGGTTCTTTCGAGATTGGCGCGACAGGCGTGGTGCTGCTGGGGCTGGGCTGCGACGAATGCACCGGAGCCGGCGTAGCTGCACCTTGGGGCACGGCCGTGTTCGGCGGCGTTGCCGACGAATCGTTAGGTGTATTAGTCAAAACTTAATCTGACATTTTCGTTAACCTAGGGCAAGAGCCCTGAAAGGAAAAGTCAGAGATGAACATGGCCCAGAATCATAAGGTAATCCGAAACAAGATAGGGCTGCTGAAGCTAGCCGAGCAGCTGGACAATG
>CAMDNZ010000016.1 GCA_945903445.1 Bordetella parapertussis | reverse complement strand
CAAAGCGGCAACCAGGTCGGCTTAAAGCTGAACGTTCGGCGAGTGCCGTACGACGGCTACTGGTCGCAGCATTGGATGAAGCATCCCATGTCGTACGGCTCGGTCAATCCGCGCCCGACGCTGGACATGCTGTTCTCGCAGTTCTACCTGTCCACCGCTCAGTGGAACGAGTCGGGCTGGAAGAACGAAAAGTTCGATCAACTGCTGGTGGCCTCGCGCGGTGAAACCGACGAGGGCAAGCGCAAACAGATGTATGGCGATATGCAAACGCTCATCGCCGAACACTGCGGCACGATCGTACCGGCGTTCAGCAGTTTCGTCGACGGCTATGACAAGCGCGTCAAAGGTCTGGAATCCAACCCGATGGGCATGCTGATGGGATATCGGTTTGCCGAGCACGTCTGGTTGGAGGGATAAGCGGGAGTACTTAATGAACAGCCTCATCCTGAAAATGATCGGGCGACGGATCGGCGTGGGATTGATCACGCTGTTCATCGTCTCCGCGCTGATCTTCTTCATCTCCAACCTGCTGCCGGGCGATGCCGCGCAGATGGCCCTGGGTCAGGCGGCGACGCCTGAAACTGTGGCTGCCCTGCGCAAGCAGCTCGGCCTGGACCAACCTGCCTTTCTACGGTTCTTCACGTGGTTGGGCGGTTTGGTGGTCGGCGACTTCGGAACGTCCTACGCCAGCAGCATGCCGGTCAAGGATCTGGTGGCGACACGTATTCCGAACTCGTTGATGCTGGCTGCTGTGACCACGGTCGTGTCGGTGCCGATCGCGCTGTTTTTGGGCATTTTCTCGGCGATGTATCGGGGTTCGCGGTTGGATCGAACGGTAGGTATTGCCACGATGTCGATCGTGGCGGTGCCGGAGTTCCTGGTGGCGACCTTGGCTGTGATGCTGTTCGCAGTACACCTGCAATGGGTGCCGGCGCTGTCGTTTGGCGCCGACACCTCGACCCTGGCGGGTTTCTTCAAAGCCTACACCTTGCCGGTGTTGGTCTTGTGTTGCGTGGTGATCGCCCAGATGTCGCGGATGACGCGGGCGGCGCTCATCAACCAACTGGATGCCGCTTATGTCGAAATGGCTTATTTGAAGGGCGTTCGACCGACTCGCGTGGTGCTGCGTCATGCGCTGCCCAATGCGGTTGGACCGATCGCCAACGCGATGGCCTTGAGCCTGTCCTATCTGCTGGGTGGCGTGATCATCGTCGAGGCGATTTTCTCTTATCCCGGTCTGGCCAGCACCCTGGTCGACGCGGTGAGTAACCGCGATCTGCCCATCGTGCAGTTTTGCGTGCTGTTCTTCAGCACCTGCTATCTGCTGTTGCTGCTGATCGCGGACATCTTCACCATTGTGTTCAACCCGAAACTGCGCAACCCATGACCCGACTGCTCTCCTATCCCAGCGCGCTCGGACGGTTCTTCCGCTCGCTTCCCACCTCGGGCAAGATCGGCTTTCTGATTTCGGCGGCGTGGATACTCGTCGCTATCTTCGGAACCTGGCTCGCGCCTTTCGGCATGGAGGACTTATCCGATGGCGATATCTTCGGCGCCATGACGGCGGCCTATCCGATGGGCACCGATTATCTGGGCCGAGACATGCTCAGTCGGGTGTTGCACGGTGCCAAGTATTCCATTGGACTGGCGCTGACCGCTGCGCTGCTGGCCAGTGTGTCGGGCACGCTGCTCGCTTTGTTGGCCTCGGTGATCGGACGATGGTTCGACGAAATCGTCAGCCGGATCGTCGATGCGCTGTTGGTCACGCCCAGCAAGATTTTCGCCTTGTTAATGATCGCCGTGTATGGGTCATCCTTGCCGATTCTGGTGTTCACCGCGGCCATTACCTACATGCCCGGGGCTTATCGTATCGCTCGCGCCCAAGCCGTCAACCTGAATACCATGGAGTACGTCATGGTGGCACGGCTGCGCGGCGAAGGGAGTTTCTACATTGCTTGCCGCGAAATCCTGCCGAACATGATTCATCCCATGTTGGCCGATTTCGGTTTGCGCTTCGTCTACATCGTGCTGATGCTCAGCGGCTTGAGTTTCCTGGGCCTGGGCGTGCAACCGCCTTATGCCGAC
The DNA here is from genome assembly GCA_945903445.1 of Bordetella parapertussis. Classification (GTDB taxonomy): domain Bacteria; phylum Pseudomonadota; class Gammaproteobacteria; order Burkholderiales; family Burkholderiaceae_B; genus Schauerella. The sequence goes on along the minus strand of CAMDNZ010000016.1, from coordinate 60,066 downwards.
TGGGGCTCGCTGGTGCGCGAGAACCTGTCGGGCCTGTTCGAAGGTGCGCCTGCCGTCGTCATGCCCGCCTTGGCCATCGCCACGCTGACCATCGGGGCCAACCTGTTCATCGATAGCCTGACTTCACGCCGTCGGATCAACGTTCCCAGAGATACCCCATGACACGCAGACTGGTTGAGGTGATCGACTTGAACGTGGTGGCGCGCACCGACGCAGGCGTCGAAGTGCCCATCGTTAAGAACGTCAATTTCTCGTTGGAGGCCGGTCAGGTGGTCGCCCTGATCGGCGAGTCGGGCTCGGGCAAGACCACGGTTGCGCTGTCCTTGCTAGGCTATGCCCGGCGCGGCTGCCGCATCGTCGGCGGCCACGTTCGAGTGGGCAACGTCGATGTGGTGAACGCCGACGACGCGACACTGCGCGACGTGCGCGGCCGCCAAGTGTCTTACGTGGCGCAAAGCGCTGCGGCGTCTTTTAATCCATCGCGCACCATCATGGATCAGGTGGTCGAGGGCGTATGCCTGTACGGCCTGATGAGCCGCCAGGCGGCGTGCAAGAAAGCCGTCGAGCTGTTTCGCGCACTGGCCTTGCCCTCGCCCGATACCATCGGCGGGCGTTACCCGCACCAAGTGTCGGGCGGCCAATTGCAGCGCCTGATGGCTGCCATGGCCTTGATGGCCGACCCGGAAGTCGTGGTGTTCGACGAGCCCACGACGGCTTTGGACGTCACCACCCAAATCGAAGTGTTGTGCGCGTTCAAACGCGCCATTCAGGATCGCAATACCAGCGCGGTATATGTGTCGCACGATCTGGCTGTCGTCGCGCAGATGGCCGATGAAGTCGTGGTGCTTAAGAATGGTGAAATCCAGGAAGCGGGCGCGATCGATCAGATCATTGCAACGCCGGCTCACCCCTATACCCGTAGTCTGATGGCGGCGGCAGCGCCCGTGGCGCGATTGACCGTAGCCGATCAAGCTCAGGCTCAGGTACAAGAGCCTCTGTTGCAAGTTAAGGGTCTGGTGGCCGGTTATGGCAAGCTCGATGCCAATGGCGTGCCCGCCATCAAGATTCTGAACGATATAGACATGACGGTGCGGCGCGGCACCACTATGGGCGTGATTGGCGAGTCGGGTTCGGGAAAATCGACGCTGGCCTATGTGATCGCCGGTTTGCTCGGACCGGCCAAAGGCAGCCTCCGCTTTGCAGGCAAACCCCTGGGCGGCACCTTGCGAGAGCGCGATCCCGAGTACTACCGCCGTATTCAGCTGGTGTTCCAGAACGCGGACACTGTGCTGAATCCCTCGCGCGAGATCGGCGATATTCTGGCTCGGCCTTTGAAAATGTTCGAGCGTTGCGCGCCCGCCGAGATTGCGGCTCGCGTCAAGCGCTTGCTGGACATGGTCAAACTGCCCGCCCACATCGCCCGCCGTCGGCCGGCAGAGCTGTCGGGCGGACAAAAGCAGCGTATCAATCTGGCACGTGCCCTCGCAGCCGAGCCCGACCTGATCATCTGCGACGAGGTGACCTCGGCCTTGGATACCGTGGTGGGGGCAGCGATTCTCGATCTGCTGGTCGAGTTGCGGCGCGAATTGAACATGTCCTATGTGTTCATCAGCCACGACATTTCCACCGTACGGACGACGTGCGACGACATCACCGTGCTGTTCGGCGGCGATAAGGTAGATGCATGCCGGCGTGACGAATTGACGGTGCAGCCGCGCCACCCCTACACCAATCTGTTGGTCGACTCGGTGCCGGAATTGCGCCGTGGTTGGCTGGAAGCGGCCAGCGGGCGCATTGCCGCCAGCCAGGCCCGTCGCAAGGAGCAAGCATCGCATGTCGTCAAACCCTGATACCGCTGCCACCAAGCTTGGCGAGTTGGTCTACCGTCCCTTGACCGAGGCCGACCTGGCCCAAGCCTGGGCGTTGTCGCAACAAGCCAAGTGGCCGCATCGCCTGGAAGACTGGCGATTCATGTTCGCGCTGGGCCGAGGCGAAGCCGTCATGGATGGCGAGGTCATGGTCGGCGTGGCCATGACATGGCATTACGGCGATTGCACGATGCTGGGCTTGATCATCGTCGCCGCGTCGCATCGCGGTCGCCGCATCGGCAGCTTGTTGGTCGAGCACGCACTGGCTGGCAGCGATGCCCCCTGCGCCATGCTTCATGCCACGCCTGCTGGCGCGAATGTCTATGCGCTGCAAGGCTTCGAGCACGCTGGCGAGGCCTACCAGCATCAGGGCGTGCCGGCTCAGTCGGGCGCTCGTCCCGCAGCCCCCGTGCTCCCGGCCAACGCGCGTCTGCGTGCTTACACGGCGAGCGATCGCGCCGCGCTGGTCGCGCTGGATCGGCACGCGCTGGGCATGGACCGTAGCGCGCTGATCGACGCCTTGCTCGCACAGGCCGAGACGGTCGTCTTGGAAGCGGATGGCAAACCGGCGGGTTTTTCGGTTCTGCGTCGCTTCGGACGCGGTCAAGTGATCGGTCCGGTGGTCGCGCCCGATGCGGAGTCGGCGTGGGCGCTGGTGCATCACTGGTTGACTACCCGTGCGGACGACTTCTTGCGCATCGATATTCCCGAAGCGGCGGGTCTGGGCGAGGCGCTGACGGCTGCCGGTCTGGCGCGCGTGGATACCGTGAAGGTGATGGCGCGCGGCTCCGTACCGCCTACTGCCGCGACCGCCATCCGCTATGCCCTCGTGTCGCAGGCGCTGGCCTGAGCACTGCATTACCTCCTTAACGCGTCGGTTCGCGCCGATGTCTTGTCTCTTTAGATTGAAAAGGTCGTTTCGCATGTCCGCGCCCGTTCAAGCAGTACAGAACAGCACCGAGTTTCCCGCAGCCGTCGACGTGGTCGTCATCGGCGCCGGTATCGTCGGCGTGTCCACCGCCTACGAACTGGCTCGCCGCGGCATTTCGGTCGCCTTGCTGGAGAAAGGCTTTGTTGGCGCCGAGCAGTCGAGTCGTAACTGGGGCTGGTGCCGACAGCAGAACCGCGATCCGCGTGAATTGCCTCTGGTGATCCACAGCCTCGAACGTCTGGACAAGCTGGCCGAGGAAACCGGTGAAGACCTGGGTTTTCGTCGCAGTGGTCTGGTGTATGCCACCACCCGTCAGTCGGAGATCGATACCTGGGAAGCCTGGGAAAAGAAGGCGCGCGAGTTTGGCGTGCGCAGCGATATTCTCACAGGCGCACAGGCCAAAACGATGTTGTCGGAAAGTAAGACGACGTGGCTGGGCGGCGTTTCCTCGCCCACCGACGGCTATGCCGAACCCTCGCTGGCCGCTCCGGCCATCGCCACGGCGGCGCGCAAGCTGGGTGCTTACGTGCATCAGCAATGCGCCGTGCGCGGCCTGGACATCACCAACGGCCAGGTAGCCGGCGTCTGGACCGAGCGGGGCAAGATCCGAACCACCCGGGTGGTCATCGCCGCTGGCGCATGGACGTCCTTGTTCTGCCGCCGTCATGGCATCGATTTGCCCCTGGCCATGGTCAACGGCACGGCCATGCGTACGACGGTCGGTCCGCAAGCGTTCAACCAGCCGATCTACACACCGACCTTCTGCGCGCGGCCTCGCCAGGATGGCGCCTATACCTTGTCGATCGCGGGCCGTGGCCGGATCGAAATCACGCCGCAGCTGATTCGTTACGCCACCAAGTTCTACAAGCCGTTCAAGGGTCGTTTGCCGAACCTGCGTATCCGTGTGGGCGAGTCGGCATGGCGCGGCCCCGAGGCGTGGCACTCATGGCAGGCCGATAGCGTGTCGCCATTCGAGATGGTGCGCGTGGTCGATCCTCGCCCCGATCTGGCGATGGTGGACGAAGCCATCAATGCACTACGCACCGAGTTTCCGGCCTTGGCCGGATTGCAGGTCGCGCAAGCGTGGGGCGGGTTGATCGACAGCACGCCGGACATCATCCCGGTGATCTCGCCGATCGATCACTGCCCGGGTTTGGTCGTGGCGGCGGGTTTCAGCGGCCATGGCTTCGGTATCGGACCGGGTGCGGGCGTGTTGGCGGCCGATCTGGCCACCAGCGCCAAGCCGGTCGTCGATCCGACGCCGTATCAATACTCGCGATTGGTAGATGGTACGAAGTTGGGCAAGCCGGGCGAGATGTAAAGCCCGGCGTACAAGGGGCGGTGCTCGCGGCCATTGGGGCGGCGAGTCTACGCACCGCATACAAGGGGAATGACCATGAAGCATGTAGCGAAAAACCTGCCGGGCTCGCCCGCGCGGGTCAGTCGGCGCGATCTTTTGAAAATGGCTGGCGCGGCCGGCCTGACGCTGGCGGCAAGTGGCTTGTTGACGTTCGGCGCACCCGCGCATGCCGCAACGCCCAAGCGGGGCGGTCGAGTTCGTGTCGCCGGGGCCAATTCGTCTGTGTCCGACACGCTGGATCCTGCCAAGGGCACGAATTCAGGCGACTATCTGCGCCAGTTTTTGATCTTCAGCGCCTTGACCGAGCTGGACGATAAGCTTGCGCCGCAACCCGGGCTGGCCGAGTCCTGGGACACGAAAGATGGCAAGACCTGGAGCTTGCGCTTGCGTCAGGGCGTGAGCTTTCACAATGGCAAATCGCTGACGCCGCAAGATGTGGTGTATTCGCTGATGCGTCATAAAGATCCGGCCACTGCATCGAAAGCCAAAGCCTCGGCCGACTCGTTCGACTCGGTGACGGCCAGCGGCGAGCGCGACGTTCAGGTAGTGCTGAAGTCGCCCAACGTCGAATTGCCCGCGCTGTTGGCCACTTCGCATTTCCTGATCGTGCCCGACGGCACCACCGATTTTTCGGCACCCGCAGGCACCGGCCCGTTCAAAGTGAAGTCGTTCAAGCCGGGCGTCAACACTATCGCTACGCGCAACGAGAACTTTTGGAAACCGGGACAGCCCTATCTCGACGAAGTCGAGTTGATGGGGGTGACCGACAAGGTGGCGCGCACCAACGGATTGATTTCCGGCGATCTCGATATCGCACTGACGGTCAGCCCGCGCGATATTCCGCGCATTCGCGCAACCGGCCGCCATGACGTGTTGGAAACCAAGTCTGGTCTTTATACCGATTTGATCTTGCGCCAAGACGTGGCGCCCACAAACAACCCGGATTTTGTGCAGGCTATCAAATACCTGCAAAACCGTGAGCGCATGCGCACGACCGTGTTGGAAGGTTATGGCACGATCGCCAACGATCAACCCGTGCCGCCGTGGCACCCGTATTATTTGGCCGATTTGCCGCAGCGTCCCTACGATCCGGATCGTGCGGCATTTCATATCAAGCGTGCCAACCTGAGCGGTGCGGGTGGCGATCTGGTCACCTCGCCTAATATCGAAGGCGCACTGGATAACGCGCTGCTGCTGCAACAGTCGGCCAACCGTGCCGGCTTGAAACTGAACGTTCGCCGGGTGCCTTACGACGGGTATTGGTCGAACCACTGGATGAAGCATCCGATGTCGTACGGTTCGATCATTCCGCGCCCGACGCTGGAAATGCTGTTCTCGCAGTTCTTCCGCTCGAATGCGCCATGGAACGAATCGGGCTGGCAGAACACGCAGTTCGATCAGTTACTGGATGCCGCAAGAGGCGAGACCGACAATGGCCGCCGCAAGCAAATGTATGGCGACATGCAGACCTTGATCCACGCTCATTGCGGCGTGGTCATTCCGGTGTTCATCAGCTTTCTGGATGGCTTCAACACGCGGGTCAGGGGTTTGGCCTCCAACCCCTCGGGAATGTTGATGGGCTACCGGTTTGCCGAGCACATCTGGGTCGATGCCTGATCAATCGGTCGATTTGCGAATCTGCATATACCACTCGGGGTGCGCTACCGGCGAAAAGCCGGTGCGCGCATAGACGCTGTGTGCGTCGCGGGTGGCCAGCAGCCACGAACCGACGTCGGCCAATGCAGGGTGCGTCTGCATCGCGGCAGCGATCCAGCGCGCCAAGCCGCGCCCTTGATGTGCGTCCACCACGAAGACATCCCGCAGATAGCCGAACACCGAATAATCCGTCACCAAGCGAGCGAAGCCCGCTTGTTCGCCCGACGGCGCGTACACGCCGAACGGCAGCGAATGCTGGACGGCACGTTCGACGCGTGCGCGCGATATGCCTTGCGACCAATACGATTGAACCGACAGATAGTGATGAATGAAATCCATGTCCAGACGGCCGCGGCGCGTGCTGAGCACGTAGCCGTCGTCGCGTTGCCAGTCGTGGTCGGTATGCAAAGGATGAGCGTTCATGAGTGTTAGTGCGGCCTATTGGGTAGCTTGGCATGGTGATGGCGAGCGGCCTTGCGGTCAATACTCAAACAACATATACCGACGCCTTTATGTCTGACCTTCAATCGAGTGAACCCGCGATGACTCCTGCTTCGGCCCCGACTGCCACGTTCGTAACAGGCCCTTCTTTCTCCTTGCCCGCCCTGGATGGACCAGCGGAGATTCTTTTGGATCCCTGGGGTATCGCGCATATTCGTGCTGGTTCGAAACTGGATGCTTATCGCGTTCAGGGATTCAACGCAGCGCGTGACCGGCTGTGGCAAATCGACCTATGGCGCAAGCGTGGCCTGGGTCTGTTGTCGGAGGATTTTGGACCCGGTTACATCGAACAGGATAGCGCTGCGCGACTGTTCCTGTATCGCGGCGACATGGCGGCGGAATGGGCCGCCTATACGGCGCCCGATGCGCAGGCCATCGCACAGGCGTTCGTCGAAGGCATCAACGCCTACGTTGCGCATGTGTTGGTGCATCCCGACTGCCTGCCGCCCGAGTTCGTGCGCTTCGGCACCTGGCCGTCGCCATGGGCGGCGGAGGATGTCGTGCGAATTCGAACCCATTCGATGATGCGCAACGTCGATTTCGAATTGAAGCGTGCGCGTGTGATGGCACATGCCGATGCCAAGACCGATTTGTTGCGTCGCTCGATCGAGCCGGCACGCGTGCCGCAGGTCGCTCCGGGCTTGGATCTTGCCGCTCTGGAACCTGCCGCGCTGGACGTCATGAAGCTCGCGTGTGCGCCCGTCACGTTCTCGCAAGACCGGCTTGATTGCGGCGTGACGCAAGCACATCGGTGGCGTGTGCCTGATGTTGCGGGTGAGGTTTCCGCCGCGCTGGAGGCCGATGCAGAAGGGTCTAATAACTGGGCCATCTCTGGCAGTCGCACCGCCTCTGGCCGTCCCATTCTGGCAAGCGATCCGCATCGTGCTTATCCGCTGCCTTCCTTGCGCTACCTGGTGCATCTGGATGCGCCGGGCGTGCAGGCCATCGGCGCGGGAGAGCCTTGCCAGCCGGGCATTTGCATTGGTCACAACGGTCGGATTGCGTTTGGCCTGACCTTGTTGATGATGGACCAGGAAGACCTGATGGTCTACGAACTGCATCCCGAGGACGACACGCGTTACCGCTATGGCGGCGACTGGCAACGCATGCGTATCGAGACGACCGTCGTAGCGGTTCGAGGTGCCGCAGCGCAGCCTCGCGAACTGCGCTTCACGCGTCATGGTCCTGTGACCTTCATCGACCGCGAACGCCGACTGGCTTATGCGGTGTGTACCGTCTGGACCGAGCCTGGCAGCGCACCTTATTTCAACAGTTTGGCGGTGCTGGCGTCTCAAGACATCGGCACATATCGTGCTGCGCTGGCGCAGTGGTCGGTGCCGGGCGTCAGCCACGTCTATGCCGACACGCAGGATCGCATCGCCTGGCAGCCCGCCGGAAAGTGGCCGCGCCGCGATAACTGGGATGGCCTGCTACCGGTACCGGGCGATGGGCGCTACGAATGGCGCGGGTTTCATGCGCAGTCGGCGCTGCCGGTCAGCCTGAGCCCGCAGCGGGGGTTCGTGGCCAGCGCCAACGAGAACAAGTTGCCTGCGGGCGAGGCGTGGCGTGACGTGCATCTGGGCTACGAGTGGGCCGAAGGCTCAAGGGCGGCACGGGTCGAGGCTGTGTTGGCCGCGTCGGCCGAACACACCGTAGAAGGATCCATGGCCTTGCAAGGCGACACGTGGTCACGGCCCGCCGACCGACTTTGCGCCTTGTTGCGTGGTCTGCCCAATGACGTGTCGAACGACACAAATCCAGAAGCGGTCGCCGCGATTTGTTCTGCCAGAGCGCTACTGGCCGATTGGGACGCGCGACTGGACGCCGACAGCGCGGCCGCGGCCTTGTTCGAAGTGTGGTGGAGCCAGTTCTTGCGACCCGGTGTGCTCGACCACTTCGCCAAGGGCACCGCGATTCGCGCCTTGTTGGAGCCCGGCGACGTGGCGACGCTGCTCGATGTGCTCGATCCCCCGACAGGTGAGTCTGCCTTCGGTGGGCGCGATGCGTTCATGCATCGAACGCTGGCGAGTGCGTGGGCGTTCTGCCAGAAACGCCTGGGGTCGGCGACTTCGTGCTGGGCGTGGGGTGCTTTGCATCACGGTTATTTCGAACATGCCGTCGGGCGGCTAAATGCCGCGACACGTCGGTCGTGGGATGCTGGCTCGTACCCCTTGGGCGGTTCGGTTTCCACGGTGATGAACACAGCGTATCGGGCCAGCGATTTTCGAGCCACGTTCGGTGCCACCGTTCGGCTGGTGATAGATGTCGGCGAGTGGGATAACAGCATGGCCATCAACGCGCCGGGTCAGTCGGGCGATCCAGGCAGCCCCCATTATGCCGATCTGGCTCAACAATGGTCGCGCAGTGGGTATGTCCCGCTGCTGTTCTCACGCAGCGCGGTCGATGCGGTGTGCGTCACACGCTTCGTACTAACCCCCTAAGTACGGCTCTCTCCTCCCGCTGATCGAAACGAAGCGCCTCGCACAGTCATGTGCGAGGCGCTTTTTCGTGGTCGCTTTTTGGTGGAGCGACGCTTTTTTCTCGGCCGTTTCAAGTCGGGAAAACCCATGTTCTCCTCTTTGGTCGAGTCTTCACATTTAGGCGACTGGCCGCAGGCTCAAACGTAACTGAACGTAGATTTATTGCATATCGATTTCCTAGGAACCACCCTGTAATAGCCAGAGAAATTATTTATTTCATTTTGTGCTTATGCGAAGTATTGCTCAATATTGCGAAGCCTATACGCTCTGAATTGGCACAAAACTTATAAAAGCTGAAGTACCGCAGCCCCACCTGCCGACACTCGTTGGGCAGGCCAATGCAGGTCTAGTCGTTGGATTGGAGTACTCCATGGATGCACGCTGGTCACGTCGTATGAAAGTGGTGGGGGGCACCCCCTTGTTGACTCTGACGGGTGTCGTACTGGGGGCGTTTTCGATGGCGCCCGCGCCTGCGCTCGCGGCATGTACGACGACAGGCGTATCGGTAATCTGCAACACGCCTGCGCTGGCCTTGTCGCCCAATCTGCTGAACAACACCAATGGCCTGACCGTGACAGTGGGGTCGGGCGGCACAATAGCCGCTGGCGCGCTGCCGCTGCTTTCTCCCGCCGTGTCGCTGGGGGGCACCAACGTCACTTTGAACAACCAAGGCACCATAAGCTCGAACCTGCTGGGCTTGATCAGCGTGGGCACGACTGCGGTGCGTATGGGCAGCACGACTGCGTCGGGTACCGTCAACGTTCAGAACAGTGGCACGGTCACCGGCACCGGACTCGTTTCCGTCGCTCTACTGGGTGCCTTGGACGGCGCGGCGCTGGACCTGCGCAGCGGCTCGGGGGGCACCATTACCATCGATAACGCCGCCAGCGGGGTCATCGGCAGTGCTGCGCTGTTGAACATCGGCGTACTGTCCGACTCGCCCACCATCGCGGCCTACGGCGGCGCGCGGGTCAATGCCAGCAACGCCGGGACCATCACGGGTCGAGTCGGCCTGGGGACCTCGGCAGGCAACACCTTCATCAATCGCGGCGCGATCACCGGCAGCGTACACATGGGCGTGAACAGCGCCAATACATTCACCAACGTGGTGGGCTCGTCGGTGTCGGCGGGATCGGGCATCGGCGTGTCCATCCTCGGTCCCACCGGTACCGGTCTGAGTTTCGCGGCAGCCGGTGTGGTCGATGGCGGCGCAGGCGGTACCAACACCCTGGTCTTGCGCAACGCCGTCGATGGCGACGTCGGCGCATCGGGGGCGGGCACTGTCAACGCCGCCAACTACATCAACTTCCAGAATCTGGCCTTGAACAGCGGTACCTGGACTTTGCTAGGTGGACCGATCGCCAGCACCAACACCACGCTCAATGGCGGCGTCGCGATCTTCAACACCAGCGACACCTTCGGCACCGGCCTGCTGACCGCCAATGGCGGCACGATTCAAGCGGGTGTTTCGGGACTAAATCTGGCGAATACCGTTGCGCTCAACGGTGTCGGGTTGACCACCAACGCGGGTAACAGCTTCACGATGTCGGGCGCGGTTGGCGGCACGGGTTCGCTCACCAAGTCGGGCACGCACACGCTGACTTTGACTGGAAACAACACCTACACCGGTGGCACGGTGCTCTCGGGTGGCAGTTTGGTGGCAGGCTCGGCTACGGCATTGGGTGCCGGGCCGCTGAACGTGACGGGCAATGCTTTCTTAAGTAGCAGCGCAGGCACGACGCTGGGCAATGCCGTCAATTTGGGCGCAACGCTGACATTGCCAGGCACACAGGCGCTGGGCCTGTCCGGGCCGATTTCAGGTGTGGGCAATCTGGTCAAGAATGGTGCAGCAGGACTGACCCTATCCGGCTCGAACACCTTCAGCGGTGGCACAACGCTCAATGCAGGCACGCTGACACTGGGCAACAACACTGCGCTGGGTAACGGCGCGCTGACCGTCGGTGGCGCGTCGTCCCTGGCGACGACGGGTGGACCTCTAACCGTCGCCAACAACATCACGCTGAACAACGCGCTGACGACGCAGGTCGTCGACGACCTGACATTGACCGGTAACCTGAGCGGTGGCGGTCGATTGGTCAAGCAAGGCACTGGGGTGCTGACCTTGGCCGGCAACAGTACCTACACCGGCGGCACGACCTTGTCGGCAGGCGAGTTGCGCGTCGGGTCGAACACCGCGTTGGGCTCGGGTCAGTTGATTGCGGCCGACGGCGTGCGCCTGTCGAGCGGCACGGCCGTCACCCTGAACAACGCCGCCTTGCTGAACGGTGCCTTGACCGTCGCGGGTGCCCAGAGCCTCGCATTGGTCGGTGCCTTGACCGGCACGGCTGGCGCTATTGTGAAAACCGGCACGGGCACGCTGACGCTTGCGGGCAACAACACCTTCGGTGCCACCGCAGCGGGCGGCGCCGGCGTGACGCTCAACAGCGGCACCTTAGCGGTCGGATCGAATGCCGCTTTGGGCGCAGGCAGTTTGCAAGTCGGCGGCGCGAGCACCCTGACGGCCACTACCAACGTGGCTTTGAACAATGTCGTCGGTCTGGGTGCAGATCTGACCGTCGCTGGCGCGAATACGCTGGCACTGGGCGGCGCGATCGGCGGCGCCGGCAAAGTGATCAAGCAGGACGCAGGCAACCTTGTGCTGAACGCAGCCAACACGTTTACGGGCGGCACCCAGTTATTGGGCGGCGCCTTGACGGTGGGCACAGCGGGCGCCTTGGGCGCGGGCTGGCTCGTCGTCGACGGCGCGGCGACTTTGGGCGCTGGCGCATCGACCTCGGTCGCCAACGGTATTCGCTTGAATGCCGGTTTGGATGTGGCTACCAATGGCAATGCGTTCACCTTGAGCGGTCCGATTCTCGGTGCGGGTGGCCTGCGTCTGGCCGACGGAGGTACGCTGACCTTGTCGGGCACCAACACTTTTAATGGCGGCACGACGCTGTCGGCAGGTCGCCTAGTGCTGGGCGATGCCAGCGCGTTGAGCGCTGGCCCCTTGACTGTCGCCGGTGCGGCTCGCCTAGATACGTTGGTCGCTACGACCTTAAACAATGCGGTGGCGCTCAACAGCACCCTGACGCTGGACGGCACACAAGACTTGACGCTTGCCGGCACGATCGCCGGTGCGGGCGATCTGGTCAAAAACGGGGTAGGCAATTTGACGCTGGCAGGCGTCAATGCCTACGGCAACACCACGATCAATGCCGGTACGGTCAACACGGGTGCCGCGAATCTGGGTGCCAGCGTGGTCAACAACGGTACGCTCGTCTTCACACAGAATCAGACCGGCACCTATGCCGGTTCGATCAGCGGCAACGGTGCAGTCACGCTCGATGGCGCTTCCACATTGACCCTATCGGGCAACAACACCTTCACCGGTGGCATGAACATCGTGCGCGGCACGCTCGAAACCGTGGGCGGCAACGCCTTGGCCGATAGCGTTGCCGTATCGGTCGGTGCCGATGCGCGCTTGCGTCTGACCGACAGCGAAGTGTTCGGATCGCTGACCGGGCCCGGCGCCGTCGAATTGGCGGCACAAGCCACTGCTACGCTGGGTGCGAACAATTACGACTCGATCTTCTCGGGTAACTTGCAGGGTAGCGGTACTGTCGTCAAAACCGGCATTGGCACGCTCACCTTGAGCGGCACCAACGATCATACCGGCGGCATCACTGTCGACGGTGGGCGTTTGACGGTCGATGGCACGCTGGCAAGCGCCAACGTGGGTGTCAACGCTGGCGCGGCATTGTCGGGTATCGGCAGCTTGGCCGGCGTGGTCAACCTGGCCAACGACGCCGTGCTGGAGTTGCGTACCGGGCAGACCTTGGGAATGGGCAGCCTGAGCTTGGCCGAAAACGCCAAGGTCAACGCCTACCTGGGGGCGCCCAGCACCACCGCCTTGGCGAATGTGGCGGGCAACGTGACGCTGGATGGCGATCTGAATGTCTACGATGTCGGCGATTTCGGTGTCGGCGTCTATCGCCTGTTCCAGTACGGTGGCACCTTGGTCGACAATGGTTTGAGCATTGGCGTGGTGCCCGACACCGTTCTGCCGGGCCAGATCGTAGTGCAGACGTCGATCGATTCGCAGGTGAACCTTGTCGTCCAGGGCACCAACCCCGACGGACTGCAATTCTGGAATGGTCCGCAGCTGGTCGCCAACGGTAGCATCGTGGGCGGTAGCGGCACGTGGCAGGCCGGTCGTACGAACTGGACCAATCAGGCGGGTACCCAAACCCAGACATGGCAGGACGTGAACGGAGTCTTTGCGGGACCGGCGGGTGGCACGGTCGCCGTTGTGGGCACCCAAAACATCAACGGCCTGCAATTCTTCACAGACGGCTATACCTTGGCGGGTACCGGTGCGCTATCGCTGGCTGCACCCAACACCATCATTCGGGTCGATCCGACCAACACGGCAACGATCAACGCCGCGTTGGCGGGCGCAGGTGGCTTGAACAAGCGCGACACCGGTACCTTGATACTAGGCGGCAACAACACCTATGCCGGCGGCACCACGCTGAGCGAAGGCGTGTTGCAAGTCGCCGCCGACAATCGCCTGGGGCAAGCGGGCGGGGCGCTGAACTTCAACGGCGGTACCTTACGAATTGCCGGTACGAGCTTCGGCAGTACCGCGCGCAACATCACCTGGGGCGGAGTGGGAGGTGGCTTCGACGTGGCGTCGGCAGCGAACACATTCACTGCGGCGCAAGACCTGACGGGGGTGGGGCGGTTGACCAAGACCGGCGCAGGCACCTTGGTGTTGGCGGGCGCGAACAATCTGGCGAGTGGCGTCAATCTGGCGGCGGGCACATTGCGTGCCGGCCAAGCCGGTTCGCTAGGCACGGGTGTGTTGGACGTTACGGGCAACGCGACGCTGGGTGCGACGGGCAATCTGGGCCTGAGCAATGCCCTCGCCATTGCCGGTAGCAATACGCTGACAGTGGCGGGCGATACCGACCTGACGCTGGGCGGCATCATCAGCGGACCGAGCGGCGTCTTGCAGAAAAACGGCGCGCAGACGTTGACCTTGACGGGCGCGAACACCTACGGCGGTGGCACGCTTTTGAACGCCGGCACATTGAATGTCGGCAACGATCTGGCCTTGGGTACGGGCGCATTGACCGTGGCCGGTGCCTCGACGCTGGCCGCAACCGACGCCCGCGCCCTGGCCAATGCCATTGCACTGAACGGCGATCTGACGGTCGATGGTATTAATGCGTTGGCGCTCAATGGCACGATCAGCGGTCCTGCTCGTCTAATCAAGTCGGGCAGTGGCAATCTGCTGCTGACCACAGCCAACACCCATGGCGGCACCGTGTTGAATGCGGGTTCGCTGACCCTCGGTAACGCGGGCGCCTTGGGCGTGAGCGCACTGGCGGTCGACGGCGACGCGCGCCTCGATGCGACGCAGGCATTGACTGTCGCCAATGCCATCGTCTTGGGCGGTGAGCTGACTGCGGCCAGTGTCAACGATCTGACCGTCAGCGGTGGCATTTCGGGAGCCGGTTCGCTGGCACTGGTGAACCCGCAGCGTACCCTGACGTTGACGGGCGATAACACCTACTCCGGCGGAACCCGACTGGCGGGCGGTACCTTGGTCGCGGGCAGTGACACGGCATTGGGAACTGGCGCGCTGAATGTCCAAGCCGCGGCGACCCTGGCGTCGGCGGCCGGCCCGCGCAGCTTGGGCAACGCGGTGGTGTTAGGCGACACGCTGACGTTGACTGCAAACGACGATATGACCTTGAGCGGAATCGTCTCGGGCGATGGTGCTTTGGTCAAAAACGGTGCCGACGGCGCGACGCTGACGCTAGCCGGCGCGAATACCTACACGGGCGGCACCACGATCAATGGCGGTGCCGTGGTACTGGGTGTCAATAGTGCAGCAGGCACGGCCAGCTCGTTGGGAACTGGCACGCTGACAATCAATGGCAACGTGGTCTTAAGCAGCCAGCAAGCCACGCTAGCTTTGGATAACGCCATCGCCACGAACGGCGTATTGACCGTCGGATCGGGACAAGCCAGCACCTTAAATGGTGCGATTAGTGGTGGCGGATCCCTGGCCTTGGCAGGTGGCGACGTGACGCTCAATGGCGACAACGCCTACTTGGGTGGAACGAGCTTGAGTGGCGGCCGCCTGACGGTGGGCGGGGCGACCGCTTTGGGCACCGGTGCGTTGGCCGTGCGCAATGCAGGCACGCTGGCATCGACGGGTACGGTCGCCTTGGCCAACGACATCCGGATGGATAACGGCCTGACGGTCGACGCGTTGGCGGGACAAGAGATCACGCTATCGGGCGATATTTCCGGTGGCGCGGGATTGACCAAAGCGGGCGACGGCACGCTGATCCTGCAAGGCGCGAACAGCTATGGCACAGGTACCACGTTGGCCGCCGGCACGCTGAGGATCTCCGATGGCTTGTCGTTGGGCAGCGGCGCACTGGCCGTGACGGGTGCGGCGACCCTGGGCGCGACTCAGGCGCTGACGCTGAACAACGACATCAATCTGACCGCAGGCGCTGCACTGACCTTCGACGCGGGTCCGACAATGACGCTTACCAGCATCATCGAAGGCGCTGGCGGTGTGGTGAAGAACGCGGGCGAAACCGTGCTCACTGCAGCGAACACATATACCGGTGGAACCACCTTGAACGGTGGCATTCTTCGGGTGGGCGGCACCAGCGCCCTGGGTGCTACAGAGAGTTCGGTGACCGTCAACGGCGGGACACTGGCCACGCTGGGTGAGGCGGCGCTGAGCAACGACGTCAACCTCGCCGGTGATCTGATTGTTTCGACCGCCGACACGCTAACGATGAGCGGCGTCGTCGGTGGCGCAGGCGGCCTGGTGAAGCAAAATAGCGGCACCCTTCGGTTGACCGGCGCGAACACATTCGCAGGCGACATTGCCATCGAGGGCGGTACGGTCGTGGGTAGCACCACCAGCCTGCTTAACAACGTATCGACGGCTGCGGGCACACGAATCGTGTTCGACCAAGCAGTGGACGACGCATACGGCGGCGTGCTGTCCGGCTCGGGCGATTTCGACAAACAGGGCGCGGGTACCTTGACGCTGGCCGGTGCCAATACTCTGACCGGCGAAATTGGCGTGAGTGCCGGTGCCCTGACGGTCAACAACGGTCAGACCCTGGCTAACGCCCGCAATGTTCGCATCGATACGAATGCCGCGTTGAACCTGACTGACAGTGCGAGCATCGCGTCGTTGACCGGCTCAGGTCAGTTGAATCTGCTGGGTGGTGGCACAACGCTGACCTATGCGCGCAATGACGATGGCATCTTCGCGGGCACGCTGGGTGGCGACGGTACCTTCGCCAAGATCGGCACCGGTACGCTGACGCTGACCGGTGGCGGCGCTCACACGGGTCTGATCGCCGTCAATCAAGGCGGCGTTCAGTTGGATGGCGCGTTCGGCAGCACCGTTGCCGTGGCCAACGGCGCGACCTTGTCGGGCAATGGCTCGGTCGTGGGTGCCGCGAGTATTGCCGACGGTGGCATCCTGTCCTTGGACGCAGGCCGCGGGCCGTTCACGGCCGGTACGCTGACCCTGAGCAACGGCTCGATCATCAATGCCCAGTTCGGCGGCGCAGGCGCAGGTGCTTTGGCCGATGTGACGGGCAATCTGACATTGGACGGCACGGTCAACGTGTCCGATACCTCGGGCTTGGGCGTCGGTTCGTATCGCCTGTTCAACTACGGTGGCGCGTTGACTGACAACGTGCTTGCCTTGGGTAGCTTGCCTGGCAACATCATCCGGGGCAATGTCGTCATTCAGACGGCCATCGCCGGTCAAGTCAATATCGTCAACCAAGACGTTTCCGGGCAGTTGCAGTTCTGGGATCCGCGTGAGTCGCCCGGGCCAGACGAGCCTGTGCCCGATCCGGATGGTCAGATTACCGGTGGCTCTGGCGTATGGGACAGTGCTGTCGCGAATTTCACCAATATCACGGGTACCAGTGCCGACAACTGGGGCAATATGTACGCGGTCTTCGCCCGGCCCGCAGGGCCAGGCACGCCTGCGACGCCGGCCACCGTCACGATCGTCGGTGCGCAGGATGTCGCGGGTCTGCATTTTAGCGGCGACGGCTATGTGCTGAACGCCGGCGCAGACGGTGCCATCAACGCGATAGGCGATCCGGATGGCTTGCTGGCCATTCGAGTCGACAACGGCCTGACTACGACGATCAACGCACCCATCAGGGGTGACGCCACGCTGGCCAAGCGCGACGACGGCACGCTGCTCCTGGGGGGCGTCAATACCTACACGGGCGGCACGCGGATCGATGCCGGTATCCTGCAAGTCAGCCAAGACGCCAATCTGGGTGCGGCCGCCGGCGCTATCACTTTGGGCAATGGCACTTTGCGTGTCGCAGACAACGTGGCGTCCTCGCGCAATATCGTGCTGGCAGGCAATGGCACGATCGATGTCGTGGCCGATCCCGATATTGCGCCCGAAATCGTTCTCGACTACTCCGGCCAGATCAGCGGAGGTGGCTCGCTGACCAAGACCGGCGGGGGTGTGCTGGCCTTGGTGGGTGGCAATACCTATACAGGGGGTACTGCACTTAGAGGCGGCACGGTCGCGATATCGGGCGAGCAAGCGCTGGGCTCCGGCGCGGTGTCGGTGTCCGGCGGCGGCATCCTCTATGCCAACGACGAGGGCAGTCTGACCAACGATATCGATATCGTCGATTCTATGGCGGTGACCGTGGTGCCTAATCTTGGGGGTTCTAGCGACCTGACTTTATCGGGCATCATCAGCGGTGCGAACGGCAATCTGGTCAAGTCCGGCACCGACACCCTCACTCTGACCGGTGCAAATACCTATAACAACGGTACAGGGCTGATCGAAGGCAGCTTGGCGGTGGGGTCTGACAGTGCCTTGGGCACCGGCAAATTGGACATCTTGGGCGGCACCACTCTGGTCTCGCTCGGCGACCGAACGCTAGCGAATAACATTTCGCTTGCTCCGGCTCCTTTGCTTCCTGATGTGGGGTCCGTTTTCGACACCCGGGATTCGACCTTGACCTTGACCGGTGCCATTACGGGTGACGGTCGTCTGGACAAGATCGGCGTCGGCACCTTGGTGCTGACCGGCACCAATGGCTATCAAGGTGGAACCGAAGTGACCGCCGGCACCTTGTTGGTGGGAGGCAACAGCGCCTTGGGTACGGGGGCGGTGGTGCTGGCAGACGGCACCCGGCTGGGCAGTCTGAACGCCGTCGGCCTGAACAATGCGGTGACCCTGGAAGGGAACGCCAGCTTGGGCAGCGATCAGGATATGACCTTAGCCGGTGTGGTATCGGGCCCGGGAAATCTGAGCAAAGTGGGCAACGGCACGCTGACGCTGACCAATGCCAACACGTACGGTGGCGGTACTGCGCTGAACGCGGGCACTCTGGTGGTCGGCAACGACCTCGCTTTGGGCACGGGCGGTTTGACGACCGCCGCAGGCACGACCTTGGACAGTCTGGCCGGGGCAGGCGCTGTGCCCATTGTCTTGGCGAATGCCGTGACCATCGGCGGCGGTTTGACCGTCGCGGGCACCAACGATCTGAGCTTGACGGGAAATGTGTCTGGCGGCTCGCTGACCAAGGCAGGCCCGGCCACCCTGACCCTGAATGGCGACAACAGCGCGCTGACGGGTGGCATCGGTTTGAACGCCGGTACGCTTGTGGCGGGCACGAATGCCGCGCTGGGCACAGGCACACTGACTGTTGGTGGACCGGCCACACTGACCTCGGCTAACGTCGGCGGCACCCCCTTGGTGCTGGGCAACGCCATCGTGTTGAACGACGCGTTGACCGTGGCGACGACTACCGAACCCTTGACCTTGGCGGGCAACATCACGGGCGACGCCGGGTTGACGAAAACCGGCAACGACACGTTGACGCTGACGGGCACCAACGCCTATGGTGGCGGCACATCGGTGCAAGCGGGCACCTTGGCGGGCGACGCTGGCAGTCTGCAAGGCACCATCGCCACGGCCTCCGGTGCGCAGGTCGCGTTCAACCAAACCAATCCTGCCACAGGTATCTTCACCGGCAGCGTCAATGGGGGGGGCGCGGTCGCACTTAACGGCGGCACCTTGACGATGACGGGCCCCAATAGCTATACGGGTGGCACGACGATCAATGCCGGCACCTTGATCGGCAACACCACCAGCTTGACCGGCAACATCGTCGATAACGGCACCTTGATCTTCGATCAGGCGACCGATGGCACGTTCGCCGGAGCGATCTCCGGTACGGGCAGTTTGGTCAAGCGCAACGCGGGCGATCTGCAACTGACCGGCACGACCAACATCGGCGGCACGGCAAACATCGAACAAGGTGGCCTCGTCGTCGATGGCGTGCTGACCGCGAGCCAGATCGATGTGGCGCAAGGCGCATCGCTGGGCGGATCGGGCGCATTGAACGCCAATGTCAACATGGCCGATTTCTCGACACTGGTTGCTGGAACACCCTTATCGCCATTGAATATCAACGGTTCCTTGGCCTTGAGCAACCAAACCCAAATCGACTTGGGTCTGGGCATACCCAATACCCCCACCAACGCCATCACGGTCAACGGCGATTTGACGCTGGACGGGGTACTGAATGTCAGCGATGCGGGCGGCATGGGCACCGGCGTCTATCGACTGTTTGCCTTCTCAGGCGGCTTGACCGACAACGGCCTGGTGTACGGCAATCTGCCGGGCAGTTTTACGCAGGACAATCTCACGCTTCAGACTCAATCCAACGCGGTCAATCTGCTGGTCGAGTTGACCCCGGGAGAAATCCAGTTCTGGAACGGCGACAAGACCCAGGCCGACGGCACCATCACCGGCGGCGCCGGCACCTGGGGGGCCGGTACTAATTGGACCGATTCCACGGGTACGCAAAGTCAAAGCTGGGGCAGCCGTTTCGCCGTGTTCGACGGCACGGGGGCGACGGTCACCGTCGCGGGACCGCAAACCGTCACCGGATTGCAGTTCCTTGCCGACGGTTATCAGTTGACTGCAGGCGCGGCCGGCGCAATCAGCATCGCCAACGCTGACACGGTGTTCCGGGTGGCCAACGGTGCACGAGCCACCATCGACGCGCCTATCACCGGAGCTGGGGGCATCAGCCTGCAACAGGACACCGGCACCTTAGTGCTGAACGGCACCAACACGTACACCGGCGGAACAGCGGTACGTGCAGGCACGCTGGTGGTGTCGGCCGATGCCAACCTGGGTAACGCGGCCGCAGGCCTGAGCTTGGCCAACGGCGGGATATTGAGCATTGCGGGGTCGAACTACACCGGTACGGCTCGCGGCGTCACGCTCGCCAATTCGGGCGGCGCAATCGCGATTCAAAATGCCGCACATACTTTCGATCTGTCGGGCAGAGTCACGGGCGACGGTGCATTCACCAAAACGGGGGCGGGCACCCTGGTGCTGTCGGGTGTCAACGACTACACCGGCGGTACGATCGTGGCGGCGGGCACGCTGGTGGGCAACACACAATCCTTGCAAGGCAATATCGCCAACAACGGTGCATTGGTGTTCGACCAGTCCGCAGCAGGCATCTATGCGGGTGCATTGAGCGGCGCGGGTACGTTGACCAAGCAGGGCGGCGGCAGCTTGACGCTGACCGGCAGCAATACGGTGGGCGGGGCCACAGCCGTCAACGGTGGCGTGCTGCGCGTCGACGGCAGTCTGACGACCGCCAGCGTGACGGTCAACGATAGCGCCACGCTGGCTGGTGCAGGCACGGTGGCGGGCAACGTGACGGTCGCCAACGGTGGTCGGTTGGCCGCCGACACGGTGACCAATCGTTTGAACATCGACGGTACGCTGGCCTTGAATCAAACCTCGCAGTTGGATATCGGTCTGGGCGCACCCAACACGGGCAATACCGCGATCACCGTGGCCGGCGACCTGACACTGGACGGTATTTTGAATGTGAGCGATGTGGGAGGCATGAGCACCGGCGTCTATCAGCTCCTCTCCTACGGTGGGGCATTGACTGACAACGGCGTGGATTTCGGCGCGCTGCCCGCAGGCTACACCTCGGATAACTTCAATCTGCAAACCAACCTGGGCCAATCGGTCAATCTGGTGGTCGAATCGACGGTGGGCGACATCCGCTTCTGGAACGGTGCCAAAACCACGGCCGACGGGACGATCGGCGGTGGCACGGGAACCTGGAGCGCAGGGGCAACCAACTGGACCAACGCCACCGGCACCGAAACGCAAAGCTGGAACGACCGCTTTGCTGTGTTCGGCGCAGCGGGTGGAACAGTGACGGTCGAGGGCACGCAAAACCTGACCGGGCTGCAATTCCTGTCCGATGGCTATCAACTGGCTGCGGGTGCCGCAGGCGAGTTGGCCATCTCTGCACCCAATACGGTGTTTCGCGTGGCCGATGGCGCTCGCGCCATCTTGAATCTGCCGATCACCGGTGCAGGCGGCCTGACGATGTTGCAAGACAGGGGCACCTTGGTACTGAACGGCACCAACACGTACGGCGGCGGCACCACCGTGAACGCCGGCACGCTGGAGGTGTCGAACGACGCCAACTTGGGGGCGGCCGCTACGGGTATCACGCTAGCGGGCGGGGCGCTGCGCATCGCCGGTACCGATTACGACAGCACGGCGCGTGTCATTACTTTGGCCGAGGCAGGGGGCACCATCGAGCTGGCCGACGCCGGCCACACGCTGACGCTGGCGGGCGCGAATAGCCTCACTGGCGCGGGTGGATTGATCAAGAGCGGCCCCGGCACGCTCGCATTGACCGCCGACAACAATTTCGCAGGAGGCACCACGCTCAACGCTGGCGGTCTGGCCGTCGGCAGCAACACCGCCCTGGGCTCGGGCCAGCTGACCGTCAGTGGGCCGTCCCGCCTGACGGCTTTGAACGCCGTTACCCTGGGCAATGCCATCGTATTGAGCGACACGCTTAGCTTGACCGGCGCGCAGGACGTCGGCTTGGCGGGCAACATCACCGGTGCTGGCGGCTTGATCAAACAGGACGGCGGCACGCTGACCCTGACGGGCACCAATGCCTACACTGGCGGTACGCAGGTCTTGAACGGCAGCTTGGTGGGCAACAGCGCCGCGCTACAAGGCGACATTCTGAACAACGGCACGGTGACATTCGATCAAACCACGGCGGGCAGCTATGGTGGCGCATTGACGGGTACCGGTGCGCTCGACAAGCTGGGCGGTGGCAGCTTGGCATTGACGGGCACCAGCACACTGAGTGGTGCGACGACGATACAGGCCGGGACGCTGTGGGTCGAGGGCAATTTGACTACGGCGTCCACCTCGGTGGCGCCGGGCGCGACCCTGGGCGGTTCGGGCACCGTAGGTGGCAGCGTTGCAGTGGCTGACGGCGGTCGCTTGACCTCAGGCGCTGGCGCGAATGCCCTGAGCGTGACGGGCAACCTCACGCTGGCCAATACCTCGCAGTTGGACTATTCGTTGGGTGCGCCCGGCAGTGCCTCTACTGCGATTACCGTGGCGGGCGATCTGACACTCGACGGGGTGCTCAATGTGGCCGATGCAGGCGGCTTCGGCACTGGCGTCTACCATCTCTTCGACTACGACGGCGCTTTGGCCAACAACACCATCGATATCGGCAGTTTGCCGGCGGGTTATGGCCCGGGCTTGTTGGCAGTGCAGACCTTGTTGCCGGGGGCTGTCAATCTGGTGGTCGAATCGACGCCGGGAGAGATTCAATTCTGGAACGGCGCGAAGACGGTGGCCGACAATACGCTCGAAGGCGGCGACGGCAGCTGGACGGCAGCAGGCACCAATTGGACCAATGCCGCTGGTGCGACCACGCAGTCTTGGAATAGCCGCTATGCGGTGTTCGCTGGCCAAGCTGGCGACGTGGTGGTCGAGGGGCCACAGACGATCACCGGTATCCAATTCTTGTCCGACGGTTATGCCTTGTCGGCGGGCGCGAATGGCGCATTGCAAATCGCCCAAACAGGCACGCCGTTCCGGGTGTCCAACGGGGCGCAAGCTACCATCGGTGCGCCCATCAATGGCGTGGGCAGTCTGACCAAACTCGACGGCGGCACATTGGTATTGACGGGTGTCAATGCATACGCAGGGGGCACTGCCGTCAACGGCGGAACCTTGAGCGTGTCGCAAGACGCCAACCTGGGTGCGGCGGGTACCGGCGTCGCGCTTAACGGCGGCAGTTTGCAAGTCACGGGTACCGATCTCGCTTCCTTGCCGCGTACTGTCGCCTTGGGTGCGGCAGGCGGCACGCTGGACGTGGCCGACGCGGCTCACACGCTGAGCTTGGCGAGTGCGAACGCCGTCGTCGGCGACGGCGCGTTGACTAAGGTTGGTGCGGGTACGCTCGCACTGCTGCAAGCCAACGGCTACGCAGGTGGGACGCGTTTGAACGCCGGTACCTTGCAAGTCGGTAACGCCTCCTCCCTGGGTGGCGGGACCTTGATCGTCGGTGGCCCATCGACACTCGCTAATCTGTCGGCCCTCAGCCTGCAAAACGCCCTCACGCTCAACGATGCGTTGACCGTGGCGAGTGCCCAGGATCTAAGGCTGGCCGGCAACGTTGATGGCGCGGGCAGTTTGATCAAGACGGGGGCTGGCGCGCTGACTTTGGGCGGAGTCAACAGCTACACCGGTGGCACGGAAATCCAGTCGGGCACATTGGTGGCGAGCGCGGCAGCCTTGCCGGGCAACGTGGTCAACCATGGCGAACTGATCTTCGATCAAGCAGTAGACGGTACGTTCTCGGGCAATCTGACGGGTCGAGGCACATTGATCAAACGGGGCGCTGGCGAACTGATCTTGGCGGGCACTCATGCGATCGAAGATGTGACTGTGGTGGCTGCGGGTCGCTTGCAGGTCGATGGCAGCTTGTCTACCGCATCGTTGACGATCGACCCCAATGCAACGTTGGGCGGTTCGGGTTCGATTACCGGCGACGTGACGGTCGATCCGGCGGGCCGCCTGGCAGCAGGCACACCAAGCGACAACATCACCATAAACGGCGACTTGAACCTGGGCGACAGCACACAGTTGGACTTCGGCTTGGGGGCGCCGGGCTCGGCAACTTCGGCGGTGACGGTGGCAGGCGATCTGACCTTGGACGGTGTGCTCAACGTTAACGATGCGGGTGGTTTCCGTATCGGCGTGTTCCGTCTGTTCCGCTTCGGCGGTGCGCTGACCGACAACGGTTTGGCATACGGCAGTTTGCCCGCCGGTTTCGACGGCGAGAATCTGACGCTGCAGAACCAGCCCGGCGAGGTGAACCTGGTCGTTCAAAGCACGGCCGACGAAGTGCGCTTCTGGAACGGCGGCAAAACCACGGCCGACGGCACGATCGCTGGAGGAACCGGCACGTGGGGTACGGCCACAAACTGGACCGACGCTACGGGTACTCGAACGTTGGAGTGGGACGATCGGTTCGCCGTCTTCTCGACGACGGGCGGCGCCGTAACGGTAAATGGCAATCAGGCGATCACCGGCATCCAGTTCCTGGCCGATGGCTATACCCTGACCCCGGGTCAGGGCAGTGCACTCACGATCGCCAACGCGGCCACGCCCTTCCGGGTCGATCAGGGCGCGACCGCCACGATCGATACGCCTATTACCGGCGCAGGCGGCCTGGACAAGCAAGACGGCGGCGTCTTGGCACTCAACGGCGTCAACACCTATGCAGGGGGAACGACCATCAGCGGCGGTGCGCTGCGCGTGAACAGCGACGCGGCACTGGGTGCGGCAGACGGGAACATCAGCTTGGCTGGCGGCGTGTTGAGTATCGGTGGCACCGCGTTCAACTCGACCGATCGAGCCATCGCACTGGGTAACGCAGGCGGCGGTATCGAAGTCGTCGATGCCGCCAACACCTTCACCGTGGACGACAACCTGACGGGTTCCGGTGCCTTCACCAAACAAGGCGCGGGCACCTTGGTCTTGACAGGAACTAACAGCTATACGGGTGGAACCTCGGTGGCGGGTGGTACGCTGGCCGGAAACACCAACAGCTTGAAAGCTGCCATTGGTACGCAGACAGGCACGACAGTTCGGTTCGTCCAAGCGCAAGACGGTCAGTTCGCTGGCACCCTGAGCGGTGCGGGCGGTGTGCGCAAGGACGGCTTGGGTACGCTGCAACTGACCGGCAACCAACCGATATCGGGCGGAGTCGATTTGCGCGAGGGGTCACTGCTGTTGGGCGATGGCACGACCGGTGCCACGCTGGGTTCGACGGTCACTATCGCGGCCGGTGCCGTGCTGCTGGGGGGCGGTTCGGTGACGGGAATCGACAATGCCGGGACAATCTCGGCAGCCTCGGCACCCGGCTTGAACTTCACCGTCAGCGGCAACTACGTCAGCCAGCCAGGTTCAGCGCTGAACGTGTCTTTGCGCGACTCGAACATGGCTCCCATCACGGTGACGGGCACCGCCAATCTGGCGGGCAGCCTGCAGGCCGCCAATGGCTTTGTCTACAACGGCGGCAATGCCTACCCGATTCTTCGGGCGGGTGCCGTCAACGGCACTTTCGACAGCGTGAATCTGCCCAATCTGGCGTTCTTCACCAGCAGCTTGGCCTACTCGTCCGACTCGGTGACGCTGGCCCTGCAACGTAATGCCACGAGCATTCCGGATGCAGGCGAAACGCCTAACCAGGGATCGACCGGCGAGGCGATCTCCACCATGCCGGCAGGCTCGGATCTGTACGAGCACATCATGGGTCAGAGTGCCGACACGGTGGCCGAAGCGTTAAAGCAATTGTCTGGCGACAGCCATGCGGGCTTGTCCTCGGCCTTGGTGCGCAACAGCGCCTCGGCTCGCGACATCCCGCTGCGTCACCTGCAAAGCTGCATGCGAGGCGACCGTTATGCCAGCGGTCAGGCGGGCGTCAATCGTCCGTACGACGCAGGCAACTGCGATACCGCTGCCTGGGCCGAGATCATCGGCAACTGGCAGCGCCAGGACGGCAACAACAACGTCGGCAGCTACCGTCAGCATCTGGGTGGCGTGATGGTGGGCGGCGACGTGGCCGTTCGCAACGGCTGGCGCGTGGGTGGTGCCTTGGGCTATACCGACGGCAAGATCTGGCAGGACGACCGCAATGCGTCGGCCGAAACGCAAAGCTGGAGCGTCTCGGTCTATGGCGGGCGTGCCATCCCGATGGGCGATGCCCGTGCGCTGAACGTCAAGGCGGGTGCCGCGTATTCGTGGCATGAGCTGGACACCAAGCGCCGCGTGACGGTCAATCAGGCAAACCAGAAACTGGAAGCCGATCGCCGGGCCAGCACGACGCAGATCTTTGGTGAGGTGGGTTACGAGTTCCCGGTCAGCGCGAAGCTCAGCCTGGAGCCGTTCGTCGGTGCCGCATGGATCGACCAGCGCATGCGCGGTTTCGCCGAAAAGGGCGGGTCGGCTGCGGTCAATGGCGACAGCGCCAATCAGCAAGTCACCACGACCACGGCGGGCTTGCGGGCGCGTGGCGAATGGGAGGTGCAGGGTCGCCCGGTCGGGGCCTTCATCTCGGGTGGCTGGCGTCACGCGTTTGGCGACGTCGATCCGAAGTCGCGCTTGCAGTTCCAAGGCAGCCAGGAGTTCACCGTCGCCGGTACGCCGGTGGCCAAGAATGCCTTCGTGACCGAGTTCGGTGCCGACGTGGCGATTACGCCCAACACTCGTATCGGCGCGTCGTATGCCGGTCAGTTCGGCAAGGGCAGTCGCGATCACGCAGGGATGATCAACATTCGCTGGAGCTTCTGATCGCGGAAAACTGGAATGAGGGCAGTGCGCTAAACGGCCCCTGGAATGCTGGCCGACGTGCCAACTTCCGGGGGCCGTTTATTTTGGCGTCGCTTCGATCGCTCAGCGGCGTAGTTCGAGTACTTCGAACGCGCCGGGGCGACTGGCTTGCTGTAGTTCCAGGCGCATATGCCGGGCTGACATTGGCACGAGGTAGCCGACCTGATTGCGGTCGGCCTGCTGACCATAGCGCGGCGCTTTTGGTTCGTCGCCTAGCGCCAGCGCACCGGCAAAGCCCAGACGGTCCCCACCCAGATCGTAGAGCGTGCCTGCCGGACGCTGCGAGCCGGTCAGTTTGGTCAATTGCAAGCCCGCGCCATCGTCTGTGATCTGACACTGAAAATCGCGATAGACCACGATCGGTAAGTCGTCGGTGTCGCTCAGTTGAATCGAACGGCAACGCCATTTGCCAAGCATTTTTTCGGCGGGTAGCGCTGCGACCGCTGGCCGTATCGCACCGTCCAGCGCCTTGCCATCGACGCCGTTGGCGTGTGCGCGGACGTGATCGACCATCTGCTCTAGCCGTAGGTCGTGGGCATCGAACGCCTGCTGGTCGGCTTCGTTCAAGTTGCCAGGAAACGGGCCGTCGGCCCAGGCCGCCGAGGACAGCAGTAGTGCCGCGCTGGTGATGGCGGTACGCATCGGGCGACGGGAAACAGGAAAGCCAGACATGGACATACTCCAAGAAGCCGGTGTTCCTTCTACCTTAGCATCTCGCCTTTTGGGTACTTTCACCGCCTATCGCTTACCGCTTTTCGCGTGTTTACGCGGCTTGCTCAAGTCGAGTGTCGTATCGCTGTTTCCACGCTCAGGCCGATGCCCAGTATGCATTTGTCCGTGCCTCGCAGCCCAGCGATCGACAGACCGACCGGCGCACCACCCGGGGCATGGCACGGCACCGACAGCGCACAACCGTCCAGCATGTTGATGAAGGTCGGGTTGCGCAGGATGAGCGCGTTCATGGCGTAGTAGGCTTCATCGGATTCGACCAACGGTGCGATGGCGGGTGCGATCACGGGGACGGTCGGCATCAGCATGGCGTCGTAGCCTGCGACCCCTTGTTCTACTTCGTCGATCCACGCCTGCCGGGTGGCCACCAGATCGACGTAGTCGGCCGCCAACTGGGTAGCGCCGCGCTGGATCCGAGACGCCACGCGGGGGTCGTAGCGATCGGCGTGGCGGGCGATCAGATCGCGATGCCATGCGTAGGCTTCGGTGGCGGTGAAGCTGGCGCGGCCTTGCATCGCGCCTAGTCGCTCGAAGGCAGCAATGGGCAGTCGGTCGATTCGGGCCCCGCCGGCCGTTAGCTTTGCCAGTGCAGCTTCGAATGCGGCCTCGACGGTGGCATCCATATCGTTCAACACGACGCTTGTCGGCACTAGCAAACGAAGGCCGGCCAGGGCCGCCGCCGTTGGCATGTCGGTGGCCGCGCCTGCCATCACGCTGTCGAGCAGTGCACAGCAGGCGACGCTGGGCGCAATCGCGCCAATGGAGTCCAGACTGTGGGACAGGGGCAATACGCCTGCCAGAGGTACGCGCTTAGCAGTGGGTTTGAATCCGGTCAGGCCACATAAGGCGGCGGGAATCCGAACCGATCCACCGGTGTCAGAGCCGATGCCTGCGGCCGCCATGCCATCGCTGACCGACACGGCGGCACCCGAGGACGACCCGCCCGAAATACGAGCTGTTGTGCGGTCCCATGGATTGCGCGGCGTGCCATAGTGCGGATTGAGTCCTAAGCCGCTATAGGCGAACTCGGTCATGTTGGTGCGACCTACGATGACGGCACCGGCATCCAGCAGGCGCTTGATGACGGGTGCGTGACGACGCGCCGGTGCCGCGTCGTTCAAGACCACCGAACCGGCACGAGTGATCTGTCCTTCGACGTCGAACAAATCCTTTACCGAGATCGGAATGCCTTCCAGCGGCGAGCGCGCAAGTCCCGCCCCACGCAGCATATCGCTGGCTTCGGCGGCGGCCATGGTCTGTTCTGAATCGCGATGGGTAAAGACTCGTGCGCCTTCGCCTGCCGGGTCGTCGGCCCGGTCCAATGCCGCCTGGGCACAGTGCGCGGCAGTGGTTTGTCCGTGCGTCAGTTCCTGTATGAGGGCATTGAGGGGGGCGAGCGTGGCGGGCATGGTGCAAATCCTAGTGAGCGGCAATGACGTATTGTCACCTACCGCGCAGCAGGACGCTCGGGTTCGATCAGGCAGCCAGTTGTCGTTCGATCACCCGGGCAAGCAGGCTGGCCCCCACTGGCAGGATGTCGTCGCCCAGCACGAAGCCGGGGTTATGCAG
Organism: Bordetella parapertussis; assembly: GCA_945903445.1. Taxonomy (GTDB): domain Bacteria; phylum Pseudomonadota; class Gammaproteobacteria; order Burkholderiales; family Burkholderiaceae_B; genus Schauerella. The sequence continues at coordinate 31,163 of CAMDNZ010000016.1, read as the reverse complement.
GGGCAAGGTGCCACTGTGACCGACCCAGCAATACGAGCCCGGTACGACTCGCAGCATGTCGGCAAAGTCTTCGCTGCCCATGACGGGGTTCTTCATGATGGATACGTTTTCTTCGCCCACGATCTCGAACGCGGCCTGCTGCAGGACTGTCGTTTCTTTCTCGTGATTGACCAGCACGTCGAAAATGTTGCGGATATCGACCTCGATCTCGACGGCGAAACTGGCTGCCACGCCAGCTGCGATGGTTCGCATGCGTGTGCCTATCAGTTCGCCCACCTCCGGCGAGAACGTGCGGATGGTGCCCGCGAGTGTCGCGACCTGCGGGATCACGTTGTAGGCTGACCCAGCGTGGATCTGCGTGACCGACAGCACTGCCGAATCCAACGGGCTGGTGTTGCGGCTGACGACGGTTTGCAGGGCGGCCACCAGTGCATTGGCCACGATGATGGGGTCTTTCTAGGCTTGCGGCACCGCGCCGTGACTGCCATGGCCTTTGATGACGATGTCGAAGAAATCGGCACCCGCCATCGACGGTCCGGGGCGCACGACGATCTTGCCCGGATCCAGGTGGGGCGAGTTGTGCAGGCCATAGATTTCGTCGCAGGGAAAACGCTCGAACAGTTTGTCGGCCAGCATGGCTCGGGCGCCGCCCAAGCCTTCTTCGGCGGGTTGGAAGATGAACACGACACGTCCCGCGAAGTCGCGCGTCTCGGCCAGATAGCGCGCGGCGCCCAACAACATCGTCGTATGCCCGTCGTGTCCACACCCATGAAACTTGCCCGGCACGGTCGATTTGTAGGGCACGTCGGCCGTTTCGTCCATGGGGAGGGCGTCCATGTCGGCGCGCAAGCCTATGCTGCGCCCGGGGCCATGCTGACCTTCCAGAATACCGATCACGCCTGTCTTGCCTATTTTGCGATGAACCTCGATGCCCCAGCCCGTCAATAGCTCGGCCACGATGTCGCTGGTACGAACTTCTTCGAATCCGATTTCCGGATTCGCATGAATGTCCCAGCGAATGGCTTTGAGGTCTTCGGTATAGCTTTCGATGCGGGCAAGCGTGGGCATGTCGGATCATCCAAGAAAAAAGCGTTGAAATGATGAGGCGGTCAGACGGAGTGCGTTCGGGTAAGGTAAGAAGCGAGGCAGGCGTCGGGCCAAGGCGAGGGTAGGCGTAGATGCAGGGGTAGACGTAGAAGTAGAGGCATCTGCCGGATCGGGCGCTGGCACTTATATGTCGGGCGTGACAGGTGTGGCCGGATTGGCGCGTGGCGATAGACGCACGCCTGGCGCCAATCGAGTCCAAGGCAACACGGCGGGATCGACCGGCATGGGGCCAGGCGATTTGCAGATCAGGATGGCGTGAGCGATGGGTGCGAAGTCGGCCCGAAAATGGACCGAACTCTTGTTGACCAGGATGGCTTGATCGCGAGGCTCTATACCCACCTGCCTGAACATCTGCTGGTCGGCCATCTGCGATTTACGTGAGGTCAACACCACGCGCACGCCACCCAAGCGCAGGCAGGCGCTTGGGCCAAGATCGAGGTGGGCGCCGCCATAGAACGGACCACTCGCGACGAATTTACCATCGGTCAGCGATTCGATCAGCCAATCGGCCTCGAACGGACTGTCGCCCAGGACGCCCGACGTGCCACCGAGCGCCAAGCGCACAGTGGCACCGACACCGGCCAAGTGCGCCGCTCGAGCACTCACAGGGTCTACCAGATTACCCAAGGCAGCGTTCTGGGCATCGTTGCGCACAAGCGCGCGCAACATGCCGGTGGTGTTCGAGTCGCCACCGGCACCGGGGTTGTCCTGGGTGTCGGCCAGTACGACGGGCTTGCTGGCGGTCGTGGCCAGCCGCATGGCTTCCAACACTGCCTCATCGGGTTCCCACACGCGTCCGGCAAACGCCGATTCGCAGGCGTTGACCTGAGCGGCCAATGTATCGGCAGCGGCGTCCGCTTCGATCTGCGTGGGCGCGTAGGCGATCACTGTGGGGGCACAGCCGGGGAAGTCGGCCGCCGGAAATCCTGTGAAAAACGAAATAGAGGGCAGACCGGCCTGCTCCATTGAATCGTGTCGCGCGTAAAGGCTTCGACAGGGCTCGATGCCGGTGTACTGCCACACGATAGGAATCAGATAGTCGATGCGGCGCATGGCTTTGGCATCGCGACGGTTGGTACCGACGATGCGTGCAAGGTAGGTCGCGCAGCGGGCGCCCGTTTCTGCCATGTCCACGTGGGGATAGGTGCGATAGCCCAGCAAGGCATCGGCGTGAGCCATCATCTCGGCGGTGACGTTGGCGTGTAAGTCGAGGCTGACGACGATCGGAATGTCGGTGCCCAAACGGGCTCGCACGCGTCGCAGCAATTCGCCTTCGCCGTCGTCGTAGGTCTCGACGCACATCGCGCCGTGCAAATTCAGATAGATCCCATCTAAGGGGGCTTCTACATGGGCCTGGGCCAAGCGTTCGATCAGCTCGGTGGTGATGCGTTCGAAGGCGTCGGCGGTTACATGAGCAGAAGGACTGGCAAGGCAAGACAGGGTGGGTGCGATCTGCCAAGCGGCCGCTTCGGGCGAACTGATGAAGCCGCTTATGCCATTATTGGTGCCTTCCAAGGCGTCGAGCAGTTCGGCCCCGCGCAACATCGGACGACCCCCGCCGCCGTCGAATGCGGCGTAATCCGCCTTGGTGGGGGCGAAGGTGTTGGTCTCATGTAAAAAACCACCCACAGCAATGCGATACGTCGACATTCACGGCTCCTTATTCGGGGTCGAAAGCCCACGGCCAAAACGGCGGCCAGGCAGATGGTCAGGCAAGGGATCAAGCGGCGTGAGCCAATGGCCGGAAGTTGGCGAAATCCCAGTGCCGCCCCGGCGCGGCTTCGATCAGAGTCCGGGTGTAGGGCATCTGTGGCTGCATCAGCACGGCCTGCGCGGGGCCTGCTTCGACAACGCGACCATGCTGCATCACCGCCACATCGTCGCATATTTGAGCCGCCACGCGTAGATCGTGGGTGATGAACAGCAAGGCGATACCCAGGCGCTGCTGTAGATCGTCCAGAAGCGCCAACACCTGCGCTTGCACCGAAACGTCCAGTGCCGATACCGCTTCGTCGGCCACCAACACGTCGGGCTCCATCGCCAATGCGCGGGCGATGGCGATACGCTGACGTTGTCCGCCCGAGAACTGATGGGGGTAGCGGTCGATGGCATCGGGCGGCAGGCCGACCAACGCAAGTAGCTCTGACGCTCGGGCCAGGGCAGCCGATGGTGCGACGCCAAAGTTGGTGGGGCCTTCGCTGATGCTCTCGCCCACGGTGATACGGGGGTTCAGCGACCGGTAGGGGTCTTGAAAAATGATTTGAATCCGCTTGCGGTGCGCTTGCAGCGCGGGTCGTTGGAGATCCGAGATGTCATAGCCCTTGACGCGGATACCGCCAGAGGTCGGATCGATCAGGCGCATGACGCAGCGGGCAACCGTCGATTTTCCCGATCCGCTCTCGCCCACGATGCCTAGCGTGCGTCCGCGCTTGAGCGTGAAGTTGACGTCGGTAGCCGCCGGCGTCGGGGCTTTCTTTCGCCAACCTCGGACACCATACGTTTTGTTCAGCTCGATGGCTTCGAGCACGATCTCGGCGCTGCGTTCGGGACGAGCCGGACGTGCGATCAAACTGGGCACGGCACTGAGCAGTTTTCGTGTGTAGTCGGTCTTGGGGGTGCGTAACAGATCGTCGATCGCCGCGGTTTCGACGATGTTCCCGTGATGCATGACGCACACGCGATCGGCGATATCGGCCACGACGCCCATGTCATGGGTGATGAACAACACCGACGTGCCGTGTTGAGTCTGTAACTCCTCTATAAGCCGCAGGATCTCCTTCTGGGTGGTGACGTCCAGTGCGGTGGTGGGTTCGTCGGCGATCAGCAATTTGGGTTGCAGCACCAAGGCCATGGCAATCATGATGCGCTGACGCTGGCCGCCCGATAACTGATGCGGAAACGAGCGGTAGACCCGTTCGATCTCCGGCAGATGAACCTGGTCCAGCATGTCCAGAACCTTCTTGCGACGCTCGCTGGCGCCCAGACGGGTATGGGCCTGCAAAACCTCTTCGATCTGGCGGCCCACTGGCATGACCGGATTCAGGGCCGTCATCGGCTCTTGAAAGATCATGGCCATGCGATTGGCGCGTAGCGCTTTGATCTGGCGCTCGGTACGGGTCAGGATGTCTTGGCCTTCGAGCAAAATGCGGCCCGATTTCGGCACCAGAATGTTCTTCGGTAGAAGACCCATCGTCGCCAGCGAGGTGACCGATTTGCCAGAGCCGCTTTCGCCCACCAGACACAGGGTTTCGCCTGCGGCAATCGACAGCGAAATCCCTTTGAGGATGGCGGGTGCGTCGGCGCCGCGTCCGGCTGAGACATGCAGATCGTCGATACGCAGAACAGAATGCTCGACCATCAGTGACCTCCGCGTTGTCTGAGTTTGGGATCCAGCATGTCGCGCGCGGCGTCACCCAGCAGGTTGATCGCCAGCACGCATGCCGACAGCACTAGCCCGGGCCAGAAAATCAAGGCGGGCTTGAGTTGGAAGTACATCCGTCCCTCGGCGATGATGTTGCCCCAGGACGGAATTTCGGTGCCGATGCCTGCGCCCAGGAACGACAGGATGGCTTCGGTCAGGATGGCCGATGCGCAAATATAGGTGCCTTGAACGATCAGGGGCGCGAGCGTGTTGGGCAGTAAATGACGACGCAGAATGCGGGGCAAGCTGCTACCCAGCGAAATGGCCGCTTCCACATAAAGCTCTTCCCGTGCCGACAACACCACCGAGCGTACCAGCCGAACGACTCGGGGCACTTCCGGCAAGGTGATGGCAACGATCAGGCTGGTCAGGCTGGCGCCTGTCAGCGATACGACGGCGATGGCCAGCAGAACACTGGGAATGGCCATCAGACCATCCATGATGCGCATCATCACCGCATCCAAGGTTCGGAAGAATCCCGACATCAGGCCCAGCGGCAGGCCGATGGCGATACTGGCGACGGCGACACCAAGGCCCGCCAGAAGGGAGATCCTGGCGCCATGCATGACGCGTGAGAGCAGATCGCGGCCGAAGGCATCGGTGCCCAGCAGGTAGGTTCCGCTAGGCGCCTTCAAGCGTTGCGAAGGCGTCATCTGTAGCGGATCGTGTGGTGCCAGCCAGGGGGCCAAAATCGCCATGGCGATGAGTAAGAGGACGACCGCCAAGGCGATCAGCGGGGCGGGGCGCAGGCAGCCCAGCCAGCCGGTGTTGAGGGACAAGCGCGCGGCGGGCGCGGTAGCTGAAGATGCAGTCATAGGCGTGGCACTCATCAGTAGCGGATCCTGGGGTCCAAGGCGCTGTAGGACAGGTCGATGACCAGATTGATCAGCACGTAGACGCCGCTGGTCACGAGAATCAGGCCCTGAATGACGGGATAGTCGCGGGCCAGGATGGCATCGACGGTCAGCCGTCCAAGCCCGGGAATGTTGAAGACGCTTTCGGTCACGACCACACCGGAAATCAGCAGCGCGAAACCTGTGCCGATGACGGTCAGAATCGGCACAGCGGCATTGCGTAAGGCATGGCGGAACAGCACCAGTGTTTCGCTCAGGCCCTTGGCGCGTGCGGTACGCACATAATCCTCGCCCAGCACGTTCAGCAGGCTGGCGCGCGTCATCCGGGCGATCAGGGCGATGTAGATCGACGACAGCGTCAGCGCCGGGAGGATCGCGCGTTGGAGAAAGGGCCATATGCCGTTGCTCCAACTGCGGTAGCCCTGCACCGGCAGCCATTTCAATTCGATCGCGAAAATCTGCACCAGGATGTAGCCGATCACGAAGACGGGAATGGAGAACCCCAGCACCGACATCGACATCACCACGTTGTCGATCCAGCTCTGATGCTTCCAGGCGGCCAGTACGCCGATCGGCACGGCGATCAGCACGGCGAGAATGGCGGTCAGCACGGCGAGACTGAGCGTCGGTTCGAGCCGCTGGGCGATCAGCGTGGTCACCGGCGTTTGCGAGATCAGCGACACGCCGAAATCGCCTTGCAGCAGGCGTCCGATCCAGCTGAAAAACTGCGTGAGCAGCGGCTGATCCAAGCCCAGGGCGGCGCGAATCTTCGCGAGTTGCTCGGCGGTGGCCATGTCGCCCGCGATGATGGCTGCGGGGTCGCCAGGCGTCAGACGTAAGAGGAGAAAGACGAATACCGCGACCACGCCCATGACGGGAATGGCGGCCAGTATGCGCCGCAGGAAATAGGCGGACATGGGTGAATCTCGCACGAGAGGCAGCAGCGCGCCGTGTGGGCCGCGCCGCTGCGGGGTGGGACGATCAGTCTTTGGCCAGCTTGATATTCCAGAACACCGGCGCGGGCGACTTCACCAGACCGGAGACGGTCTTGCGGGTGGCGGTGGGGATCTTGTAAGACCCCAAGGGAATGTAAATTATGTTTTCCATGGCCCGCTTATGCACGGCAGCAGCGGCTGTTTTACGCGCCTCAGGTGTGTTGGCGGTGGTGAAGGTGTTGCGCAAGGTTTCCAGCTCCGGGTCGGTCGGCCATCCGAACCAGCCGTCCTTGCCGCGACCGTTGATCATGGGATTGACCAGGGGCGTCCACACCTCGGGGATGACCCAGTTGGTGAAGAACATGTTCCAACCGCCCGCGCTGGGTGCGGCGGGGTTAGCGCGTCGGCTGACCAGCGTCTGCCAATCCATGGGCTGCAAGTCGACCGTGAAACCCGCTTTACGCAGCAATTGCGCAGCGACCACCGGTTGAGTACTGACCGTGCTGACATCGGTAGGGTGCATCAACACGATAGGCTTGCCGTCGTAACCGGCCTCCTTCAGCAGTGCCTGAGCGCGTGCCGGATCGCCTGCTTTGAGCAGCGCCTCCGGGGTGCCTGCGGCGCTCTCGTAAGGGACACCGCAACCGTACATCGACCCGCAGACGGTGAAGTAATCGGCGTTGCCGATGAACGCCTGCAGGAAAGCCTCCTGATTGAGCGCCAGCATGGCTGCCTGGCGGACTTTCAAATTGTCGAACGGCGGATGCAGGAAGTTCAAGCGCCCCATCGTCTGGCTGCCCAGCTCGTTGAGCACGCTGATATTGATCTCGTCGTTGGCTTGCAAGATAGGCAACAAGTCCAGGGGCGGCGATTCGATGTAGTCGATCTCGCCAGAGGACAAGGCGCTGACGGCGGTCTGCGCATCGGGCATGGTCACCCATTCGACGCGATCGACGTTTACCACCTTGCCACCGGAAAGAAAGTCGGCAGGCTCTTTGCGCGGCACATACGCCGCGAACTTCTCGTAAACCGTTTTGACGCCCGGCACGTATTCGGCTTGAGCGAAGCGGAACGGTCCCGAGCCGATGTTCTCCTTGATCGCTTCCGAAGGCGGTGTGGCGGCCACACGGGCGGGCATCATGAAGGCCACTACGGCCGAGGGCTTGGCGATCGTCTCCAGCACATCGGCAAATGGTGCCTTGAGCGTCAGCGTGAAGCTGCGGGCATCGACGGCAGTCAAACTGGCGGTCCGATCCATCAGCATCTGACCGCCCGCATCACGAGCCGCCCAGCGCTTGAGCGAGGCAATGCAGTCTTCCGAGGTGACGGGCTTGCCGTCGTGCCAGATCAAGCCTTCGCGCAAAGTAAAGGTGTAGGTCATGCCATCGGGCGAGACCTTGTACTCGGCCATCTGAGGCTGCGGTTGGTACTTCGAATCCATCGACAACAGCGTGTCATAGATCATGTAGCCGTGATTGCGCACGATATGCGCGGTGGTGATGATCGGATCGAGGATGCGAATCGGTGAATGCATCACCGCAGTGAGCGTACGCGGTTCGGCTGCGCGAACAGCGGGCGAATGCAGACTGACGGTGGCAAGCGATGCAGCCAGGAGGCTCAGGGAAAGCGCACGGCGGCAGGCCGGCAGAAGAGAGAGAAACGAACGTGAACGCATGCGGTGTGATCCTCTTGATGCGAAGCTGACTTCGATTAAGGAACTTCAAAAACCGATACTGCGCAGCCGGCAAAAACGTCCGGCTCGAGTCGATTCTGCAAGTGTCACAGACCACATGCAAGGGCTTTTTAAGGCGATTTTGTGTCTTGCACGAATGCGTGCAAAGCCCCGCTGGGCACGGGTTTTTAGGGATCAATACGGTGCAGGTAAATTCACTGAGACGGTGCGTGACGAGGGATCCTTAAAGACAATGTCATGCACTGCGGAGTACATTGGCTACCGTTAAAGACGAATAAGATTGTTCCCGTGTCTACTGCTGCATCATCGTCTTCTCGTGCCTACGCGTTGTTGGCTGCTGCTGCCTTGTGTTGGGCGGGCAATATGGTGGCCGCGCGTCTCGCCATCGGTCACGTCTCGCCCATGACATTGAATTGCTTGCGATGGGTCGTGTGTTTCGTTGCATTGTTTTTAGTGGCACGACGCGAGCTGCTGGTTCACGCCCGCACGCTATTGCCGCATTGGCGGTTGGTTGCCGCCATGGGGGCTTTCGGCCTGGCGGGCTTCGGTGCGTTGGTGTACTTGGCCGCGTTGCATACCTCGTCCATTAACCTGAGCATCATTCAGGGTTCGATTCCCGTGTTTGTGCTGATCGGTGCGTTCCTGTTTCAGGGCAAGCGCGCCAATGGGTGGATGATGGTGGGAGTCGCGCTGACGCTGGTGGGCATTTTGACCATCGCGACTCAAGGCGAGTGGAGTCGATTGCTGACGCTGTCGTTCAACATCGGCGATGTGTTCGTGCTGCTGGCTTGCGTGATGTATGCAGGCTATGCGCTGGCCTTGCCACGCAGGCCCGACATGCCCGGCATTGTGTTCTTTGCCGCGCTGGCGCTGGTGGGGGCGCTGACAGGTATTCCATTGTGGTTGGCCGAGATGAGTCTAGGTCGTAGCCAAATGCCCGATCTGCAAGGATGGCTGGTGCTGGCGTTCGTGGGATTGGGGCCGTCCTTCGTGGCGCAGATGTCGTTCATGCGGGGCGTTGCACTGATCGGACCCAGCCGGGCGGGTGTGTTTATCAATCTGGTGCCTGTGTTCGGAGCGATGTTGTCGGTGATGATTTTGAACGAACCGTTCACGCTTTATCACGGCGCGGCGCTGGCTTGCGTGCTGGGGGGGATCTTCCTTGCCGAGCGATTCAGGACGGTGTGATGAAGCGTGTCTCGCCTGGGGGTGTCGATGCGGCGGGTGGGGCGTCGGGACGACTGGGCCGCAGCGCTCAGATCGAATTGCCGTTCACGCCGCCGCTGGATTGGCCTCGACTGCTGCGGTTTTTTGCAGGGCGGGCGACGGCCGGAGTGGAGACGGTCGAAGACGGGTGCTATCGGCGCGCTATCGAATGGGCAGGTGACCATGGCATGTTGACGGTGTGGCCTCATCCCGAGCGGGCGGTGCTCGTTGCCCGTGTGGAGGGTCCGGCCAGCGTTCATATCGATGCCATGGTGGGGCGCTTGAGGTGCATGTTCGATTTGAATGCCGATTCTGCGGCGATCTCGGCAGTGTTCGCCAGCGACCCGTGGATGGGCGAATTGCGGCAAGGTGCTGCCGGCTTGCGCGTACCGGGAACGTGGTCGGCTTTCGAACTGGTGGTTCGTACCATCGTGGGCCAGCAGGTGAGCGTCAAGGCGGCCACCACGATCATGGGGCGATTGGTGGCGCGAGCGGGCGAGCCCTTAAGTGCTGCTGACAATGCTGGCGCACCGGTAGCGGGCGACTTGCCATTGGAGCTGGGCGTGGGGACGCCTGGAATGATTCGAGCGGACGCCGATCCGGGTTGGCGGTTCCCAACGCCTGCGCAATTGGCCTGCGCCGATCTGTCTCATATCGGTATGCCTGGTAAGCGGGTAGCGGCTTTGCAGGGCCTAGCACACGCGGTGGCCCAAGGCGATTTGCTTTTGGATGTGGGCCGCACGGATGTGCCCAACGGTGCAGGCATCGCAGCCGATCTGGTTGCGGCCCGTGCCGCCTTGCTTGCTATGCCAGGTATTGGTCCGTGGACTGTCGAATACGTGGCCATGCGCGCGTGGCGTGAGGCCGATGCCTGGCCTGCGACCGATTTGGTGCTGATGCAGGGGATGCTTGCGCGCGACCCCAAGCTGATCAAACCGGTAGATCAGCGCCTGCGCGCCGAAGCGTGGCGGCCTTATCGTGCTTACGCTGCCGTTCATATCTGGAGTGCAGCGGCCGACAGGGCCAACGGGGCCCGGGGCGGATAGCGGTGTGGTTCGGCACACGCTCGCGTGAGCAAATTCGAGCAGTAGCCTGGGCGGGGGGGACGCTGACGCGACAACTGCATCGGGTGCCGTCAGAGCAGTGTGATCAGTGATGGGATCACGGCCCATTGGCTACGATCATTCTCAATTTGGGTCGGTGTGAGACGAACCCTAGTTTGCGAGGCGTGGGTGCAATTTCCTTAAGCGAATGTTTCGCGGCGCTAAATGTCATTCGAACGTTTCTATTTGCTGGTTTTGGCTATGGATGTTTGCAATCGTTGGGTTAAATGAGCGCCCGCTTTGGTTGGGTGGCCAGATGACAGGGGCCGCGCCGTAACGTGTCCCACAAGTGTTTACCGAAATTTAGAGAGATTGTGATTGGAACGTTGTGCCGGGCCAGGCAGGCTCACGCCGCTACTTGCATATTCGTCTTGTATGACCCTGGCTGCGGCACGACTGAATTCTGTAGGCGCAGCAAACAGCATTGGCGCGGCAGACACCCCACAACTCCGAGAGAACCAAATACGATTCACCACGTTCTCACAAAAAGGCCGGACTAAGTATGGTCGCAGTATCGAACATGCGCTCACCGATGTCAGGCCAATTTGGGAGAAGATGTGTGCTGCTTTGGTAATCAGGACTAATGCCCGCGCTTAGCCAGCCATTCGCGCATTAACCGGATTTCATCGGCTTGCGCCGCAATGATGTCCTCCGAGAGCTTGCGCACCACCGGATCGCGCCCGTGCGCCAAGCCGATTTTCGCCATGGCAATGGCACCTTCATGGTGAGCGATCATGCCTGTCATGAAGTCGATATCGGCATCGTTGGTGTAGTCGAAGTCCATGCCGCTGTGCATCTCGGCTGCGGCTTGCCGATAAGCCGTCGTGGCAAGGGTGTCGGGCACGCGCCGATTGGAGTCGGTGCTTACAGACGGTTGAGCCTTATCCGCCGCGCCATGTACATGAGTAGCTGCCGGGGCTTGAGCACTAGCCACGCCAAACGCGCTGGCAAGAACGACACCTACTAAATACAGGTTTGTATGCGTCATCTCGTACTCCTTTATGCAATCGAAACGTCAAGCTAAAGCATGACATAGTGATAAGGTCATCTTTACTCCGGGGAAACCTGCCCTCGTTCCTTTCTTAAGGGGGCGGCTTTCCCTGGCCCAGCGAGACTAAAAAGAAATCAGCCTTCCGGGGTTCACTGTTCCGATCGCGCCGAAAGCAGCTTTGACAATGGGAATCGCCACGGGCGACAGCTGCCGACCCAAAGGAATTTCGATATGCGCGATCTGGGTGAGCATGGCGAAGTCGTCGTGGTGACCTAGTAAATCATCGCTAATTGCTTTTCCGATTCGCACCGTCTGCGCTACGCCGTGACCGCTCCACCCATGCGCCATGTACACGGGTGTTTGATCGCCCGCCTTGCGGCAGTCGGTCGCGCCGTTTAGCGTGAGGTCGCTGATGCCGCTCCATGAAAACTCCAGCTCCGGATCCGTCATTTGCGGGAACACAGTTTTTATTCGGTCGACAAAATAGTCATTGATTCGCTCTGGCGACCAGGAGGTTCCTGTACCTTGTCCACCAAAGAGCAGGCGATTTCCTCTGACAGCGCGGTAATAGTCGATTTGGTACTGCGTATCATAGACCGGCATATCGGCAGGCAGGAACTCGCCAATGTCTTCGGACAACGGCGCGGTGACCCCGACGTAGGTGAAGAAGGGGACGGTGGTCGATGTGACGCTAGATAGAAAATTGAAGGTCGAGTGATGGACCGCCAAAATTGCACCCTTGCGGGCGGTGATCGTGCCGCGAGAGGTTCTGACCACGATCCGATCCGAATGTTTTTCCATATCGAGGGCTTCGCTGTTTTCGTGGACGCCGCCGCCTTGTTGGATGAAGGCATAGATCAGGCCGCGCAGCAGCGCGAGCGGATGGAGTTGGCCGCCGGTCCGATCGATGATTCCGCCGTAATAAATGTCCGAACGGATATAAGCGCTCAGTTCGAACTGTCCCACGACACTGGCGCTCGCGTCGCCAAGCCGACGCCGCGCATCGGTGCCCGCCAGTAGGGCGCTCATGTGGCCAGGATGTACCGCAGCGGTGATGTGGCCGCGCTTCAGGTCGAGATCTAGCCCGTAGCGTTCTGCGATTTGATCGATCAGCTCCATCGATTCAATGGACGCAAATCGCCACAGCCTGTGTGCTTCGTCAACGGGCAGGTTGGCCAGCATATCGGAGGCTTCCCAGCGCGCCAGACCAGGGGTGAGTTGGCCGCCGTTGCGACCGGATGCTCCCGCGCCGACACTTCCTTTGTCGATCAGCACGACGTCTACCCCCGCTTCCGCGAGGTGCAAGGCTGCGGATGAGCCGAGCAGGCCGGCGCCCACTACCAATACATCGCATGAAATGTCGTTTTGCTGCTGTGGGAAGGCAGGCCAAGCCGATAGGGAGGCTTCGTAGAAGTTGGCGGGTGCCTGTCCTTCAAAGGCATGATTTCGACGCCAGTTCCAGGTGTTGGCATCCGAATTGAGTTTGGTGTCGGCGATGGGCGCGTGATCTAGAAATGTTGGCTTATTCAGTTTCATGATGCATGGCTCTCTTGTTTTACCCGTGAGCGGGCGAATCCACTGCGGCAATGCAGGGCTTGCCTGACTGGTGCTAGTAACGGTGAACACTGCGTTCTGCGCGGTGTGGCGCACGGTAACTTGTATTTCTACGCTGTAGATGTAATTATTCTACAGTGTAGAGTTTTGCGAGTCAAAAAGGGTGCTGCATCGTTGGCTGTTACAGCGAATGAAGAGAGAGCCGTACGTGAGAAAGTGGTTAGAGCGGGGAATACAGGGGAGTAGGCCGTGCCGACGAGCGCTACGAACTCACCGGAGATCGTTTCGAGCCTTCAAGTTTGAATTGATCGATTCGACTCGCGCAAAGCGAAATGCGTTAGGACTCCTACAGCGATCACCCCCATCACCAATCCGTTAGCCTGTGCACATCAGGAAGCGACTTCAGCATCAATGGAATGAGAGGATCTAAGGAGCCAATCGTAAATGCGGACGCCGCCGCGACCCAAAATGGCAATGCGAGCCGGAGCGACGCCGCTATGAGACGCCACGTGGGTAAGCCAGTCGCTTTTGTTTCTGATGTGTTCTTGCACGACGTCATGGTTGTTACTTGAGTTTTGACTGCTTTACTTAGTGACGATATAGAAACTAGTGTTGTGCAAGCCAATAGCATCGATAGGAAAAAACCATGCTGTGGTTGTGGCAGGACCGCAAGTGCAACGGCCACCATGGTGCGATCAAAAGGGTGCCTTGATCCACTGTAATTGTGAGGCGCGAGTGATCCGCTAGAAGGTGATGGGAACGATTTGGCGGACGGCAAGCGGTAATGATGTCGCGCCTAGGTAGCTGGTTGTACGGAAGCAGTACAGCGACGAGAAATAGTTCAATCGTGGCGCCCAGAAAAGGGCTACGGTGGCCACGATCTTTACAGCGGTGCCCATATATATCATTCGTTGGACTGGCCAACGATCCGATAGCCTTCCTGCGACTGGGCCGAATACAAGCATGGGTATCCACAGAAATGCAGATGCGAGACCAAGCTGGAAGGGTGTGGTGTCGAAGTGACCAATGAGCAGGATGTAGACCAAAGTGATGTCTATCCATTCGGACAATGCATTCGCAAGGCGCAAATTAACTAGCGAGGCGTAGCCTGTCAGGCTAAAAAATGTTAGATAGGGATGCCTGTTGAGCGGTAATTTCCGCCTAATACTCGTGCCGCGCTCGATTTTTTGAGGTTGTTAGCGGCGGAAATCGAAAGCAGGTCACGCCTTACAGGGGTTGAGTTTCCGGAGCCAGCACCTAAGAAAAAAACGACAGGCTCATTGCACCCCTCAATGTCCAGAATCTTATTGACTTCTTGATCATGAAGCATTCCGGTAGGCCAGGAATTTAACCCTAATGCTCGAGATGAAATTGGCGGCTTGTGGCCCGCTCTATTAAGTACCGACGCAATAAGCTTATCGGGAAGCTTGCGGGCTGTGGGCAAAGCAATCTTAAGCCCTTCGCGGTGGCGATGCAGAACCGGCATTTTTGCTATCAGCTCGCTACAAAAGTCGACATAGCCTTTGGGGAGACTCGCCTACGTTCGCCGTTGTAGGCATCGCGCTAAAAACAGCAGAGCAGATTATGTGGGGTATGACAAAGCGCCGGTTACTCGAGCAGGGGGGCGAGATAGCCGCCGTCGGCGTTTAGCAGTTCAACAAGCAGACGGCACGGCCGCCAGTCCTCGACATGCCCATCGGCCGTCCAAATATCAAAGTCACGGAGTTGATCGAAAATCGCAGCACCATGGATAAGCGCACGCCCATGAATCGGATCCATATGGCGGGCAGCAATTTCAATCGCAGCATTGCCGGCCGCCGAGTCAATGCAGTAACCTTCATCAGATAGGCGGGCCTCGCAGACCAGCCGACACAGGTCGATCTCGACTGGACCGAGCACGGCAAACTCAAAGTCCAACAGAGCATTGACCTCTCCGTCCCACAAGGCGTTCATCAGCGCGAGGTCGCCATGGTTGACGATTTGCTCTACTAAAGGTGCAGCCTGGAAGTAACCCTCGACAATGTGCTCGAGCCGCGACTGCTGGGCGCTGGACAGTCCTAGCTTAATTTTGGCGCGGCTCGCCGCTGCGCAGGCAGCGGCAGGTGTCGCCGGTACATATCCTCCATGGGGTGCAACAAGTGCCCTGAGAGACGGGCTTGCATCGTGTACGATTTGGACTCGAGCCCATAGCTGACGGATTGCCGCTTCCCGCTGCGCAGGCGCTAACGTCGGCCATGCTTCGTGGAGGTTCTGGCCGCTGAGCTCTGCACTTACGATCCAGCCATGACCTTCGCTAGTGCCCTCGCCAAGGATCTCGGGGTGCCCGACCTCTCGTGGAAGCGCGCGTATGAGCGCAACCTCGCGTGCCATGGCGACGGGTGTGTGCGCGATTCGCACGGCAATGTTGTTACCGACCCACGTTGCGTTCGAATATCCATTGGCTCGCCTCATTTGCATGAGCTCGCCACCATAATGGGCCGCTACCTTAGCGGCCAGGCGTTGGACTTGGGCAACGCCGATCGGGTCACGATTCTTGTCGAGTGGATGAATACCTGCCGTGGGTTCGTTTACCGTCATCTTTACAAATGGCATAGATGCCGATTAAGTGGAACAACTTCAACCTCTGTTCCGTTTTTTGCTGCCGGAAGCAGGGTGTATATTCAGGCACTATGACATCTGCGTTCAGACCGGCTGTAACCCATGCCGCAGCACTTGACGGTCATCGATGCGAGACGCGCGCGGGTCCGAATAAAGCATATGCTGAGAACAACCCCTTTAGAATTCGAGCCTAAGAACTGGTGTTAACCACACGGCCTGCGTGAAAGCCAAGCCGGTTCAATGTGCTGAATTGCCTACGGCATAGCGGGATGGTCAAGCGAGTCATTAAGCCATTTGCATCAGCCGCTTAACCTGGGCTGGGTTTGCCTGGTCAAGACACCGGCGCCCCTCTGATCGTCCACGCGCTTTGCGGCCAAGTTGCTTGATCTTGATAATGTTGGCTAATTGCTTGGGCCCGTCGAAATGCGTTCAGAAAATTCTGCCGGCGAGATGATGACGAAGCTGGTTTGCGGACTTGTCGCCATTCTTACTGCAACAGCCGTGATGGCGTGCATAAAGGCTTCAGCGTTTTGATAATTGCTGCGGCGTCCCCATAGGTACGAGAAACTCGGCGTTCCCATAGGTACGAGACACTAAGCCAGAACGTTTTCTATGATATTCCGATGGTGCCCGGGGCCGGAATCGAACCGGCACGCCTTGCGGCGGGGGATTTTGAGTCCCCTGCGTCTACCAATTTCACCACCCGGGCATTGGGATGAGCCAACCGTGTCATCGCGGCTTGCAAGGCATAACCCTCGAACAAACCGCCACCGTCAGCACTCAGTGAAGTCGGCAATTATAGCGCGTCTTGAAATTTTAGCTAGTGCCCCCATACTTGCATGCATCCATCAACCGACTCCTAGACATACCATGAGCCAAACCGACTCCACGACGACGTCCGCCGCCGGCGAAACCCTGGGCTTCCAGGCCGAGGTGAAGCAGCTGCTGCACCTGATGATCCACTCGCTCTACAGCAACAAGGAAATCTTCCTGCGCGAGCTCGTGTCGAACGCATCTGACGCTTGCGACAAACTGCGCTTCGAAGCCATCGACAACCCCGAACTGCTGGAAGGCGGTGCCGACCTGGGTCTGCGCGTTTCCTTCGATAAAGAAGCGCGCACCATCACTATTTCCGATAACGGCATCGGCCTGTCGCGTGACGAAGCCATCGCCAACCTGGGCACCATCGCGCGCTCGGGCACCCGCGAGTTTTTCTCCAAGCTGACCGGCGACAAGCAAAAAGACGCTCAACTAATCGGTCAATTCGGCGTGGGCTTTTATTCGTCGTTCATCGTGGCCGATAAGGTCACCGTGCGCAGCCGCCGTGCGGGTGCATCCGCCGCCGAGGGCGTTCAATGGGTATCCGACGGCCAGGGCGAATTCAACATCGCCACCGTCGAGAAAGCCGAGCGCGGCACCGACGTGACCTTGCACTTGCGTGCCGACGAAGACGAATTCCTGAACACCTGGAAACTGCGCGACGTGTTGCGCCGCTATTCCGATCACATCTCCCTGCCCATTCAAATGGCCAAGGAAGAGTGGGACGAAGAGAAAGGCGAGCAGGTCAAGAAAGAGGGCGAGTGGGAAACCGTCAATCAGGCCAGCGCCTTGTGGACCCGCAGCAAGTCGGAAGTGAGCGACGAGCAATACGAAGAGTTCTACAAGCACATCACGCACGACTTCGACGCCCCCTTGGCATGGACGCACAACCGTGTCGAAGGCCGTAGCGAATACACGCAACTGCTGTTCGTGCCCAAACGCGCGCCGATGGATCTGTGGGATCGCGATGGCCGTCGTGGCGTGAAGCTGTATGTGAAGCGCGTGTTCATCATGGACGAAGCCGAACAACTGCTGCCGTCTTACCTGCGCTTCGTGCGCGGCGTGATCGACTCTGCCGATCTGCCGCTGAACGTGTCGCGTGAAATCCTGCAAGAAAGCCGCGACGTTCGGGCGATCCGTGAAGGCTCGGCCAAACGCATCCTGTCCTTGCTGGAGGACTTGGCCGAGAACAAGCGGGAAGAATACGCAACGTTCTGGACCGAGTTCGGCCAAGTCCTGAAAGAAGGCACCGGCGAAGATCCGAGCAACCTCGCTCGCATCGGCAAGTTGCTGCGTTTCGCCAGCACGCATACCGGCGAACAGGCGCAAACCGTGTCGTTGGCCGACTACTTGGGTCGCATGAAGGAAGGCCAGGACAAGATTTACTACGCGTCGGCAGAAAGCTTCGGCGCTGCGGCCAACTCGCCGCATTTGGAAGTGTTCCGCAAAAAAGGCATCGAAGTCCTGCTGTTGTGGGAGCGTGTCGACGAGTGGATGCTGTCGCATCTGCGTGAGTTCGAAGGCAAGGCGCTGCAATCGGTGTCCAAGGGCGGTCTGGATCTGGACCAACTGGCAGACGAAGAAGAGAAAAAGCGGCAGACCGAAGTGGCCGAGCAGTTCAAGCCGCTGGTCGAGCGCCTGACGACCGCCTTGGGCGATCAGGTCAAAGAAGTGCGCGTGACCTTGCGTCTGGTGGATTCTCCGGCGTGCGTGGTGGTGGGTGACGACGACTTGAGCCCGCAATTGCTGCGCATGTTGAAAGCAGCTGGCCAGGAAGCACCGGTGGTCAAGCCGATTCTCGAAATCAACCCCGATCACGCTTTGGTCAAACGCATTGACGCCACGTCCGACGAGTCGTTCAAGGACTGGGCGGCTTTGCTGTTGGATCAGGCGATGTTGGCCGAAGGCGCGCAAGTCGCCGACCCGGCTGCATTCGTCAAGCGCATGAACAGCCTGCTGCTGAAAAGCTAAAGCAAGTGATCCGACGGGTCAGGCCAACCGGCCATCGATTCGCTCGGACGCAAGCCGAATAGCGGCATCGCCGTTTGGCGGTGTTGTCCCTCGGCTGCACCGCAGCCTGGCTTCCATAGGAATAGCCAGGTCGCGGTGCAGGCTACACTCGGCAGCTCACCCGGCGGCGCACTGGCGCTCACACCGACGCATCGCACTTGGATTCCAGCGGACACTCCACCCATTCGCATATTGGAAGCAAGTTACGAAACCGATCCCGCTGCGCCGCAGACCCCTATCGCGTATTCTTCCAGGTTCGAATCGACTGTCCGAGGGTCGTTTCGCCGTAGTTGCCTGTGCCTGCGGATATGCATTGAGGAAATCTGGAATTGAACGCCGAAGAAGTCGTTGCCCTGTTTGGCCTGCCCGCCGCCGATGTGCGGATGGAGGCGCTTTTCAAGACGCTGGACACGACGAGTCGTCCGGTGCTGCCTTCCTGGGAAGCTTTCAGCTTTCACGACTGGATCATGGCACGTCAATGTGGCATCGAGCTGGGTTTTGCCGATGAGGCTTGGCAAAGCGGCGCGCCAGCCTATCGATGGGGCGATGGTCCGTTGGTGTTGACTCAGGCGTATTTTTACTCGGGCATTGACGACATCGCGCCTCACATGGGTAGCTTGCCGTTCGGCATCACGTTCGCCGACACGCGCGATCAGGTGCGCGAAAAACTCAAATCTGCCGAGGTCCACCGACGCTCCTATGTTACCGACACATGGGATGTGCAGGGCTATCGTCTGAATGTGGTCTACCACGAGGACGGGCAAAGCGTCGATCGAGTCGCCTGTCTGATGGTGCCCGGCGATATCGCGCGGGACACCGAAGTGACGGCCCCCACACTGGCCACCATCGTCCAGGCGTTCGGCACGTCGTTGCGCGGCGAAGCGTTCGGGACACTGTGGCCGCAAGGCTGGGACGACGAGAGCGTCGCCATGGCCGACGAAGACGGCGAACTGGATTTGACCGATTCGTATGGCGTGACGGCTTGCTACACCGGTGCCAAGGCTCGACGCAAATTACGCAGTGTCGCCTTTCACAGCAATCGTGATGCCGAGTCGGCAGGTTGGCAGGGCGAGTTGCCCGCCGATCTGGCATTTGACGACAGCCCCGACACGCTCATGCAGAAGATGGTTGAGCCTCCCGCCTATCAAGCCGACGATGGCGCAGAGGGTATTGCGGTGTGGCATCGGCCCGATCACAGCGTGACGGTCTTGTATAGCCACGTGCATAACCGGCTGTTGCGCGTCAGAGTGACTGTTCCGGGGGCGTGGAAGCTTGCGACCGACGGTGAAGGATTTGAAGAAGAGTAAGGTCGGCGCTGGGTGCCGCGTGGGCCCATAGCGCCGCTTTGACCAGCCTGTGCCAGGCGCGCGGCCCGGCGTTGCATCACCGCCTCGGCAGCGCTCTCAGCGGCCAGGCGCCCGATGTCGCCAGACGCCGCCATTCGAAGGTGGGGCCCGGGTCTGTCTTGCGGCCTGGGGCGATGTCCTCGTGCCCACGTACGGCAATCAGCGGATATCGATGGGCCAGCACGTTCGACAGGCGCGCCACCGTGGCGTATTGCCGGTCGTCGTAGGGCTGAGTGTCGGTGCCTTCGACTTCGATCCCGATAGAGAAATCGTTGCACCGTTCGCGGCTGTTGAAACGTGATACGCCTGCGTGCCACGCCCGACGATCGGTGCTGACGTATTGCACGACCGAGCCGTCGCGACGCACCAGGAAATGCGCCGACACTTTCAAATCCCGAAGATTGACGAACCAGGGATGGTCGGTCTCGCGGATGCGATTCTGGAACAGCGCGGTAATGTACGATCCGCCAAACTCGCCAGGTGGCAGGCTGATGTTATGGACGACCAGCAGCGAGATTTGCGTGTCGGCGGGGCGGTCGTCGGCGTTGGGCGAAGGCGCGAGCACGATGCCTGGATAGGGAACCAACCAACCTCGGCGGTCCAGGGACAGGGTCAGAGTGTGCTGGCGTTTTTTCGTCAATCGCGAACTCCTAATAAAGCGTGGCCTTGGCTGCACCACGTACGGCCGTCGATCAGCAATGCATCCGATCGCGGCAAATGAATATGGCAATGCGCGCAGCGCACCATCGGCTCCGAGCCGGCAGGTGTATTGGCGCGGGCGGCCCGCGCCTGCGCGTCGCGATCGTTGGCTTTGCGCCCTGGCCCCGGTTTGGAGCGCGGCGCCGCTGCCTGCGATTGCTTGCGTGCCGAACTGCGGCTGGCGATCACCCGCATAGCCGTGAGCACAACGATGACCACGACTACCCAAAACAACACCTTGCCCACATCAACTCCGGTGCAAAATCACTTCAAGAACGAACCGCGTGCCCGTATAGGCCAGCAGCAGAAAACCGAAGCCGGTCAGGGTCCAGCGTAAGGCGACCTGACCGCGCCAGCCTCGAACATGGCGTCCGATAAGCAAGACACCGAAGGTCAGCCAGGACAACAGTGTGAATACCGTTTTGTGATCCATGGGCAGCACTTTGCCCGTCAGCGACATCGACGTGATAGACCCGGTGCCAACTGCCAAGGTCAGGGTCGCGAAGCCGATCCAGATCACGCGGAACAACAGCCGTTCTTGTACCAGCAAGGGTGGTTGCGCGTCGAGTACCCGACCGATGATGCTGCGTTCGCCTGGGTTTTCGACCGGCCGATGCAGGCGACGATCCAACAGCGCCATTAGCAGCGCTTGCAGGGCGGCTACCGTCATTAGCCCATAAGCCGCCAAGGCCAACAACAGATGGGTTCGCAACAGCGGGCTTTCGCCATGGGCGACGACTTGGCCGTCGGGCGACAATGCTGCCAAACCGGCTGCCACCATCGCAGCGGGTAGCAATAGCAGTTGCAGGCCATCCAAGCGCACCAGCAGGCTTTCGATCCAGAATACCAATAACCCCAGCCAAACGGCGGCCGACAGTGCCAGCGACCAGCCGACGAACAGATTGCCATCCGGCACCATCCCGAAACGCAGGCCGATGCCGTGCAGCACCAGCGCGCCCAGCAGGCCGCCTTGCGATACGCGGCTGCGCGCAAGCGTCTCGCCGCGGGCCAGGCGCGACCAAAGTAGCGCGGCCAGCAGGGCGTAGACGACTGCTGCCGCGCCGTGAAATACAATGCCTGAAGACATTAACCACCGTATCGTTGGCCCGCGCCTGTGCGCAGGGCCGGGATGAGGCCGCAGCGGCATGCCTGTATCAGGCGCACCGGCCACGTTCCGATCGATTAGTTTAAGCGGAAACGCCTCTCATGCTCGATAACTTAACGCAACGCCTGTCGCGGGTCGTCAAGACGATCCGCGGCGAAGCGCGCCTGACCGAAGCCAATACGCAGGAGATGCTGCGCGAAGTGCGTATGGCGCTGCTGGAGGCCGACGTTTCGCTTCCCGTCGTGCGCGATTTCGTGGCCCGCGTCAAAGAAAAGGCGATGGGCGAAGAGGTCGTCGGCAGCCTCAAGCCCGGCCAGGCCCTGGTGGGCGTGGTCAATCGCGAACTGACCGCGCTGATGGGCGGCGATCTGGGTGCCGCCGCCAGCGAACTGTCACTGGCCGTGCAGCCGCCCGCCGTCATCCTGATGGCCGGTTTGCAAGGTGCGGGCAAGACGACCACCACCGGTAAGCTGGCGCGTTGGCTGCTTCAAGGCAATCACGTGGCCAATGGCCGCAAGACGGGCAAAAAGAAGGTGCTGGTGGTCAGTGCCGACGTCTATCGCCCTGCGGCCGTCGAGCAGTTGAAGACCGTGGCCGCTCAGGTCGGGGCCGAATTCTTTCCCTCGGATGCCAGCCAGAAACCGCTGGACATCGCCCGTGCCGCAGTCGATCACGCCCGCCGTCATCACTTCGACGTATTGATTCTGGATACCGCCGGCCGTCTGGGTATCGACGAAGCGATGATGCAGGAGATTCGAGCGCTGCACGATCTGGTCAAGCCGGTCGAGACGCTGTTCGTGGTCGACGCCATGCAGGGTCAGGACGCGGTGAATACCGCGCGTGCCTTCGCCGATGCGCTGCCTCTGACAGGCGTGGTACTGACCAAGCTGGATGGCGATTCGCGCGGTGGCGCGGCGCTGTCGGTGCGTCACGTGACGGGCAAGCCGCTGAAGTTCGTCGGCGTGTCCGAAAAGCTGGACGGCTTGGAGCCGTTCCATGCCGACCGGATGGCGCAACGTGTGCTGGGCATGGGCGACATCGTGTCGCTGGTCGAGCAGGCACAGCAGAATATCGACATCGCCGAAGCCGAAAAGCTGGCCTCGAAGATCAAGACGGGCAACAAGTTCGACTTGAACGACTTCCGCGATCAGCTGGGTCAGGTCAAGAAGATGGGCGACATGAATGCGCTGATGGAAAAGCTGCCGGCACAGTTTCAGGCTGCGGCGGGTCAGATGCAGGGCGGTCAGGCCGAGAAGCAAATGCGTCGCACCGAAGGCATTCTGAACTCGATGACGCCGGGCGAACGGGCCAAACCCGAACTGATCAAGGCGTCGCGCAAGCGTCGTATCGCAGCGGGTGCGGGTGTACACGTGCAAGAGGTGAATCGTCTGCTGAATCAGTTCGAGCAGATGCAGGGCATGATGAAGGTCATGCAAAAGGGCGGC
This sequence comes from Bordetella parapertussis, assembly GCA_945903445.1. Lineage (GTDB taxonomy): Bacteria > Pseudomonadota > Gammaproteobacteria > Burkholderiales > Burkholderiaceae_B > Schauerella. The sequence goes on along the minus strand of CAMDNZ010000016.1, from coordinate 8,277 downwards.
ATGCAGAAGATGATGCGCGCCATGGGTGGCATGAAGAACCTGGCGCGTTTCGGCAAACGCTAGATCGAAGCGAGGGCGGCTATCGGGGTGTCACGACGCTCGCTCGAGCGTTATAGCGTTCGATCACATCATCGGACGGCTCGGCAGCCGCCCGATTCGGTCGAATAGTCGATCAGCCGCCGCCTACGGCCACGACGATTTCCAGCTTGTCGTGGTCGGCCAGTGGGGTGCTCGCATGCTGACTTTTCGGGACAATCGCGCCGTTGCGTTCGACCGCTACGCGTTTGCCCGCATAACCCAATTCTTCCAGCAGCGCGAGCACGGTGGCGCCTTTTGTGGCCATAAGTGCTTCGCCGTTCAATGTGATGTGCATGGTCGGTCCTTGTGCGGGGCCGATCAGGCGACCCGCTTGAATATCAGATCCCACACGCCGTGACCCAGGCGAATGCCGCGGTTCTCGAACTTGGTCAGCGGGCGGTAGTCGGGACGCGGCGCGTAACCGTCGGCGGTATTGGCCAGCAGGGGTTCGGCGCTCAACACTTCCAGCATCTGTCCGCCATACTCCTCCCAGTCGGTGGCGCAGTGTATGTAACCGCCCGGTGCCAGGCGGCTGGCCAGCAGTTGCACGAACGGGGTTTGCAAGAGGCGGCGCTTGTGGTGACGCTTCTTGGGCCACGGATCGGGGAAGTACACATGGACGCCCGCCAGGGTGTCCGGCAGGATCATGTCGCGCACGACTTCGACGGCATCGTGCTGAATGATGCGAACGTTATCGAGCTGGCTATCTTCGACCCGACGAAGCAGGGAGCCGACGCCCGCGTTGAACACTTCGACGCCCAGGAAGTTGTCCTCGGGACGCGACTGGGCGATCTTCTCGGTGGTCTCGCCCATGCCGAAACCGATCTCGAGAATGGTCGGGGCCTGGCGGCCAAAGGCTTCGTTCAGATCGAGCGTGCGGGGCGCGTAGCCGATGGACCATTTACCCATCAGGGTGTCCAGGGCGGCAAGTTGGCCTTGCGTGATGTGGCCGCGGCGGTGCACGAAGCTGCGGATATGGCCGTGAGTAGGAGGCGTGGTGTTCATGCGGGTATTGTAATTCGGCCGGCGAATCGGGCCATGGCGGGGCGTTATAATACCGCTTCGTGCAGCCTGGATCCGTTGCAGGCTGTGGCACGGCGCCTGCGCGGGTGTAGTTCAATGGTAGAACGGCAGCTTCCCAAGCTTCATACGAGGGTTCGATTCCCTTCACCCGCTCCATGAAGTAATCAATTCGGATTTATCTGATTCGTAGCTCCGACGAATCCAGTTCGAAATCATCAATTCCCAATTTCTCCATGATCGCGGGTAAGACCTGATGAATGGCACGCATCCCCACAAGCAATTCGTTCATATAGACATCGGGGTACACCAAATCCAGCAGCTCCGCGCGGAGGGGAACTCCAGCGCGGAATGCCTTGTCTTTGACGATGGTGAGCCATTCTGCGTACTCACGGGTGGTCACGCCATTAAACTCTTTGGCGTTAGGAGCTAATTGCTCATGTACATTAACTTTGCAAACTGCAAGCGCCATCAGACCCGCATCAATGTTCAACGCGGGCGTCTCCATCAGGTTTAGCTCATCGTCATATAGGATCGGTTCGACGTAGGCTGCGAAGAGCCCGTAGACGTTATTTAGCGATTTATAGATTGAATAAATGAGAGCCGAGAGCGGGTTTTCTTCAAGCCGCATCCATGGTGTCTCAAAACCGTCATCATCCAATTCCTCGGTGGAGAAGATCCAGTCCAACTCCTGCGACAAGCTCTTTATTGTTCATCTAAATCCCTTGACGATGACCAGGGTTCAACACCGCCAAATTCGATTCTTTATTTAGTAAAAATCAAATATTTTTTACTAAATTTCCGAATTTTTGGTACGCATCAATTGCGCCACCCACGACGCCATAGCGTGAAGTCGTTTTAGTCTCGAAATTCTTCGAGTGCTCCAAACGCTCCGGCCGTCAACTCGATATCCGCAACAGCGATACGCGTCTTGCGAGCGTGCTTTTTCCATGAGCTGACAGCCAAACCATCTCATTTACTAGTCGCCGCGCATGCTCGTCCCGGAGCCCGTAGAACGCCGCAGTATCCAATACCGTCCTCAGGTCAGGCCGGTTATCGACATCGTCGATGTTCAAGACATGCTCCGCTTTGTCGATGTTCGGGTTGACGTCGAGCGCGGGTGCCAAGCGCCACCCCGCCTTGCCGAGCACGAAGCCATGATTGCGCAGGTGGGCATCGCGGTTGCCGACCGCTACATTGAATGCGACTCGCCGAAACAGCTGCACGAGATCTGCATCCACATGTTCTGCATCGCCTTGGGACCGAATGAACTGGGCCAGTTCCAGATAGCTCGTCCCTTCGCTTTGTGTCTTGCGCAACAGCGTCATTGCCGAGGCGTAGAAGCGTCGCTCGCCGTTCGCGCGATCAAACCGCTGCATGCAAAAGCTGTGAAAGTCGTTATTGAGTTTGATGAGCTTTGCTGGCGGCACCTCTACGCCGGCTTGTCGAGCGAGTTGGTGAACGACGTACTCCCAAGCTCCAACATCTCTATCGTCATCCCGAGCAGGAAATTTGGCCATCCAGAGTGTGCCGTCAGTCTCGGTGAAATTGGCCTTTGGCCGCGCCCCACCGAGAGAGGCGCCTGGCGCGACGAGAACAGACAACCATTTGCGCAGGGCATCGAGGTCGTCGGTGTGTCGGCTGCTGAGTCGGTAAGCGACGGCCTCCAGCTCGCACAAGCTCGTCACCGGGGGGGCGGCCATCTTTTCGTCGCCAAGAAAGATCGCTGTGCCTGGCCGACGAAACCGTAGTGCGCCTTGACGGGTCTGGTCCTGCACGCCGATGAGGAAATCCCATGCGTAAAGACTACGGGGCGGTCGTTTGTCGTCCTTGGCTTGCAGTGCCTCGCGGCGCTTCATGAGCGTTTGGCCCCAGCGATCTGGCGAGGAGTCCAGGAAAATGCCGAAGTTTCCTAGCTCTGGCTTCGGAAAGAACGGGTGTTCGTCGAGGGATAGGTCTGGATCCAGCGCAAAAGCGCGAGGATCGCTAAGCCAGTCGCGTTCGTAGCGGAAACGGATCTGGCCCCGATCATGGGAAGTGTGCCCACGGGTCGTGCGGGACTAAGGCCGCCATCCAGCCAGACCTCCAGGACGTTGTTCGAATCGCTCATGGGGATTTCTCATGGTCTGACGCTGGTACGCGACTGGCCGTACGGCGTTTTGCGACCGGTTGCGGTTCCAGGGCCAAGTCCTGCAACTTGCGGCCCACCCTGTCGTCGGCAGCAAGGTGTCGAAGATCGCCTTCGAGGCCGAGTACGGCCAGGACCCGGATGTATGACCCTAGCGTGGCGCCAGGGTCGCCCGCCTCCACCTTGTAGAGAGTCGTTCTTGAAATTCCTGCACGTTGCGCTACTGCCGCATTGCTCAACTTTCGCCTTCTACGGGCAAGTCGCAACCGCTCACCTAGTGCGGCTAGCAGACGCAATTCTTGAGGAAAGACAATGGGCGGTTTGCTAGGCATGTTTTTTATTATGGACAAAAATAATGTTTTTTGTCCATAATAGCGTTAATTTTGATTGAAGTCTTCAGACGGAATTATTGCGGATGGGCCGGTTGAGGGCGCAGCGCGATCCAGGCGCACGGTAACCAGCCAGCTCAAAGCATGCCGACATTTCCTAAAAACCGTATTTGTCTTATTGAGGAGTGGTCGCCAGCAACATAAGCTATTGACGGACGCTAACTCGGTGGATCTTTACAAGGTAGGCGTCGTCCAATTCTTGTCGGAGCAGGCCAATGTACATATCGCACCGAATCGCGGCACTGGCTCTGGCGTCGATATGCAGCACCGCGCAAGCCTTGGACGCCAACGAAGAAATCACCCCTAGCGACGCGGGTTTTCAATATTGGGTTTATGCCGTGACATGGCAGCCCAGCTTTTGTCGGCTAAAGCCGCAAGCGGCAGGCTGCGAGCATCCGCCGGCCAAGTTTCTCACCCACGGTATCTGGCCGTATAACAACAGCACTCGCACCAAGACCAATCGTCACCCTGCCTTTTGCAACGCCGTGCCGGTCGGCTTGCCGGGTTCCGCGAATGAAACGCGTGACGACTCGCTGGAAAGCATGATGAGCCGCCGAGAACTGTCTGAGCTAGTGGCCGTCGACCCGCGCGGCATGCTCGAACACGAATGGAACAAGCATGGGACCTGTTCAGGTAAGACCGAAGCCGATTACTTCAACGCCATCGTCGAACTCAGAAAGGTCGTGACTTATGACACGTCCACATTCAATGCGTGGATCGGTGGCCGTGCCATGTTCGACGACATCAGGGCCGCTTTTCCGCCGAACACCGCATTTCGTTGCTTCGTGCAAAACGGCGAGCAATACCTGCATGAGGTTTTCTATCTCATAAGACCTGACGGCGCGCCATACATGCAAGATGGCACGCTTCAGATCGGCGCGCCCTGTCGCGACCAAGAGACCCTCATTCCTCCAGGGGAGCGGCGTCCACTCGCCGTTCAGCCAGACGTTCCTGGCGGGTAGCCGAGTTCACCGAAGGACATTAAACCGGCGGCTTTCGCGGCCTCCAGCTCTGTTCGAACTTCTTCGCGGGTTTTGAACATCGCCGTCGGCGTCTCCGGGGGATAGCCTTGCTCTCCATGGACGATGAGGCCCACCGCTTTTGCCTCGCGCAGTTCGTCGATCACCCGCTCTCGAGAAGCCTGCAGCCCGGTATGTGAGGGGTATGCATAATGCATTGGGGCCCTGCTGCCGTCGCGGCCAGGGTTCGCAGTATTGGCCGCAGCGGCGATGGCAGGCGCCAGGAGGGCTGCTATTGCAATGAGCGAAGTAAGGGGTTTCTCAGTACGCATCGACGAGTCCTATGGGTTGGCGGTTCAACTGAATAGCTGATCCATAGGCTGAACGCTACGTAGGTGGTACTGACAAGAACCGGACGGGTTGATGACAGTTATGCAAGGATATCGAGGCGAATCTATGCGAGTACTCATCATCGAAGACGAGCAAAAGCTCGCCAGGTATCTTCAAAAGGGTTTGACCGAGCACAACTTCGTTGTCGACATTTCACTAAACGGGATCGACGGCAAGCATGCCGCGCTAGAGGGCAGCTACGACCTGATCGTGTTGGACGCGATGCTGCCCGGCATGGACGGGTTTGGCATTCTGGCCGACCTGCGCTGCATCAAGCACACGCCCGTCCTCATGTTGACTGCCCGTGACAAGGTGGAGGATCGGGTACGGGGGCTCGAAAGCGGAGCCGACGATTATCTCGTCAAGCCGTTCGCGTTTTCGGAATTACTTGCTCGGATACAGGCGTTATTGCGTCGAGGCCGAAGCCGAGGCCAGGAATCCACCCTCTTGCAGCTGGATGACCTGGAGTTGGATCTGGCTCGACGCAAGGCGTGTCGGGCGGGCAAGCGAATCGCGCTGACGGCGAAAGAGTTTTCGCTGCTCGCCTTGCTGTTGCGCCGACAAGGCTCCGTATTGTCTCGTACGGTGATCGCAGAGCAAGTCTGGGACATGAACTTCGATAGCGACACGAACGTCATCGAGGTTGCCGTCCGCCGACTTCGAGCGAAGATCGACGACTCTTTCGACAGACCGTTGCTTCACACCGTTCGGGGCATGGGTTACGTCCTTGAAGCTAGAGAGCCGTGAAATCCGCTCGCCTGTCGTCCATCGAAATTCGCTTGACGCTGTTGTTAGGCGTGATCGCCTTCGTCGTGTCCTGCATCGCAGGCTATACATTGTTCTGGGCGCTCAAACGTCAAGTTCAGCAGCAGGAGATGATCGAGGTCGCAGGCAAGTCGGTGTTGATCGAGCATTTGATCGATATGCTAAATGCGCCATCGGAGGTCGAGCAGTTGCGGGACAACCTGGACACCCTTCTGGTGAGCGAGTCCGCTATGCGGGTATGGATTCTGGGCCGCGATGGAGAGAGCTTTTACGGTAGCGAAGCTCCCCGAACGCTACGCCAACTAGACAACGGAGAGGTGCTGCTGAAGACTCGGGATGGTTGGCATATGCGAGGTTTACGGTCACGGCTCGTCAGTCCGGCTCTCGAAGGTGCCGATCTGATAGTCGCCATGAACGTCCGGCAGAGCGGCCATTTCCTGTACACGTTTGCGACAGCACTGATTCTTATCAGCGCAGTGTGGGTAGCAATAACTGTTGTCCTGTCGGCCTGGGCCGTCCGGCGGTCTTTAACGCCGATACGACGGCTATCCGATCAGGCTTCATGTATTGGGCCGGACAACTTGGCGCTACGGCTTCCCGAGGCAGGCGTCGACCGGGAGTTGTTCGAATTTACCCATACCTTCAATAAAACACTGGATCGATTGCAAGCGGCCTATCAGCAGATGGAAGGGTTCAACGCCGACGTAGCCCACGAGTTGAGAACCCCATTGGCTACCCTGATAAGTGGCACCGAGGTGACACTTTTATCCGCCCGGTCCGTCGAAGAATTGAAGAGTCTTCTCGAATCCAACCTGGAGGAACTGCACGGCCTGAAAGTGCTCGTCAACGATATGCTGTTTCTCGCGCGCGCCGACGGTGGAGAAGTTGCTCAAGGTCAGCATAATGTCCCGCTCCTGGACGTTGCCCTCCACGTGGCCGAGTACTACGACGCGGCGCTTGAAGAGGCCGGACTGTCTGTCGAGGTTCATGGCGGCGGCACGGCCCAGGCGAATTCCCGATTGCTGCGTCGGGCCCTGGCCAATCTGTTGAGTAATGCAATCAAGGCGAGTCCAGTTGGCGGGCGCATCGATATTTACTGCGATGCCGAGGATGGCAAGGGCGAGTTCAGAGTGCGCAATCTTGGGGAGCGGATAGATCCGGACTCGTTGCCACGGATATTCGATCGTTTTTTTCGAGCGGACGGGGCTCGCAGCGGCAGAGCGTCGGGACACGGGCTTGGCTTGGCGATCGTTGCCGCGATCGCACGCATGCATGGCGGCGCGGTGTTCGCGACGTCCGATGGCGGTGGCACCGAGGTGGGCTTTTCTATCGGGCCATCGACGCACATGTCGAAAACGTAATTTCTCTGACAGCGGGGTGTGGGATGCGGACGCCTATATTGGCAGCCAGTCTACATGTCTAAGTTGGAGAATCACGATGGCAGCCGCTCTTTCGAATCAACGCCGCCGCTTCGTTCAGGGCGTTTCCGCCAGCGTTGCGCTCGCTGGCCTGAGCGGATGGCACGCATCCGCATGGGCAGCACTCAATAGGCCACAAGGTGCCACGCTTTCGGGCAACGAGTTCGACTTGGTGATTTCGGAAACACTCGTCAATCTGACGGGGGCGCCACGCATGGCCATCACTGTCAATGGCACGCTTCCCGCACCTACGCTGCATTGGCGAGAAGGCGAGACAGTGATCCTGAGAGTGACCAATCGGTTGAAAGAAGACACGTCGATTCATTGGCACGGCATTCTTCTGCCGAGCGGCATGGATGGTGTGCCCGGTCTTAGTTTTGCAGGTATTCGGCCGGGCGAAACTTTTACCTACCGATTCGAGGTGCGTCAAAGCGGAACATACTGGTATCACAGTCATTCCGGTTTCCAGGAGCAAGTCGGGCTGTACGGCGCAATCGTCATCGAGCCCAAGCTGGACGATGCAGTCAGGGTAGATCGGGACCACGTCGTGCTGCTTTCGGATTGGACCGACGAAGATCCGATGAGCGTCTTTCGCAAGCTGAAGGCAAGGCCCGATTACTACAACGCCATTCAACCCTCTGTGCAAAGCCTGAGGGACGATGCGAAGAAGGTGGGTTGGAAGCAGGCATTGAGCGAACGTCTGATGTGGCAGCGGATGCGGATGAGCAACGCCGACCTTGCCGATGTATCCGGTGCCACGTATACGTTCTTAACTAACGGAACGTCGCCGGCCGGCAATTGGACGGGGATTTTTCGGCCTGGCGAAAAAGTTCGTCTCCGGTTCATCAACGGGTCGGCGATGACCTACTTCGACGTTCGGATCCCTGGACTGAAAATGAAAGTCGTTGCCGCAGACGGACTGCCTGTCAGATCGGTGGAAGTCGACGAGTTCCGGATCGCCGTGGCGGAAACCTACGACGTTATCGTCGAGCCGTCCGACAGCCGGGCCTACACCATTTTCTCGCAGGCCATGGACCGCTCGGGTTATGCGCGCGCGACGCTGGCGCCGCGTGCGGGCATGCAGGCGGACGTTCCTGTCGTGGACCCGCCACAGATGTTGACCATGATGG
>CAMDNZ010000015.1 GCA_945903445.1 Bordetella parapertussis | reverse complement strand
TGAAAGCCTTGCCTTCCACTCAAACCCCGGCAACGTCTGCTGCACCGGGTTGTTTTTGTGTTGCGTCAACCGAGTCGGAAACTATAGCACAACAAATTTCGCCTTTGCAAGCGATTGGCATGAATATTTTAAAAAAGAGCTGAAAACCGGCGGGACTCTGCTTGCGACCATGGGCTTGCATTGCTTTACTGCCTTTTAGCCGTTCTCTGCTCTATGCTCTATGCTCTATGCGCTATGCGCTATGCGCTGGCGGCTACCCTGCTATCGACCATTCGCCTCACAATCTACTGTCTACTCGCTATCTATAAGTAGAGGCCATCTACATCAAGAAACAGGCCACGCAGTACTCCCCTCACTAGAAAGCGCCCCTGTATTTTTCAAAGCGCCCTTCCACGCCTTGGAAAGCAGATCGTCCTTTAGGATGCAGCCTGTGGCAGGACGTACTCTGTCGTCAAGCCCCACACATGCTAGAAACCCCTCGCTGTCACGCGCCGCGCCCCAACCATTCCGACACCTATTAAGATAGGGGCTCGCTTGCCTGACTAAGCAAGCCTCTACTTCCTGCGGCCCGACCCCAGACTATGACTCAAAAGAACGCCTCGATATCCACGCAGGCCCCTGCCCTCGTCATCGCCACACCGGCGGCCGAGATTCCCTCATCACCCTCGGCTACGCTGCCTACCCAGCCAAGTTCGAGCCAGGGGCGGCCTGCGGAAGACATTCTGATCAATGTCACCCCCTTCGAAACCCGAGTGGCCATTACCGAGCAGGGCGCAGTTCAGGAACTGCACGTCGAGCGCAGCATTCAGCTCGGCCATGTGGGCAACATCTGTCTGGGCAAGGTGGTGCGCGTCCTTCCTGGCATGCAAAGCGCATTCGTCGAAGTTGGCCTCGAGCGGGCCGCCTTCATACATATCGCTGACTTGCGCGAGAACCGCAACGAACGAAGTCAGGGCCTCACCCCCACGCCCATCGAGAAAATGCTGTTCGAGGGCCAAACCCTGATGGTGCAAATCATCAAGGATCCACTGGGCACCAAAGGCGCCCGACTCTCGACTCAGATCAGCATCGCCGGAAGAATGCTGGTGTATCTGCCGCATGACCCGCATATCGGCGTGTCGCAACGCATCGATGACGAACACGAACGCCAGTCCTTGCGCCAACGACTCCAAAAACTAATGCCGGCCGACGAGAAAGGCGGCGTGATCGTTCGCACCCAGGCCGAAGGCGCAACCGACGACGAACTGACCGCCGATCTCGCGTATTTGCGTAAGTCGTGGCATGCCATCCAGGCGGCCGCTCGGCAGTTGCCACCCGGCTCGGTGCTGCACCGCGACCTCACCCTGGCGCAGCGCGTCCTGCGCGACATGGCTGGCCCCCAGACAGGCACGATCCGGGTAGATTCGCGTAAAGTAACGGCCGAGCTCATCGCTTGGGCGCAACGCTATACGCCTGCGCTGACCGATCGCATTACGCACTACAGCGGCGATCGCCCACTGTTCGACACCGCTGGCGTCGATGACGAGATCAAACGAGCCCTATCACGCCGCGTCGATCTCAAGTCCGGTGGCTATTTGATCATCGATCAGACCGAGGCGTTAACGACGGTGGACGTCAACACCGGCGGATTCGTCGGTGGCCGCAATTTCGACGACACCATCTTCAAGACCAACCTCGAGGCGGCTCAAGCGATCTCACGCCAGCTTCGCTTGCGCAATCTGGGCGGGATCGTCATTTTGGACTTCATCGACATGGAGAACACCGAGCATCGCGAGCTGGTGTTAGCCGAATTGAAGAAAGCACTGGCTCGCGATCGCACCCGAGTGACGGTCAACGGGTTCACTCAGCTTGGCTTGGTGGAAATGACGCGCAAACGGACGCGCGACTCGCTGGCACACCAACTGTGCGAATCCTGCCCAGTGTGCGAATCACGCGGCCACGTACGCACTGCGCGCAGCGTGTGCTATGAAATCTTGCGTGAAATACTGCGCGAGGCGCGCCAGTTCAACCCACGTGAGTTTCGGATCCTGGCCTCGCAGCAGGTTGTGGATCTGTTCCTGGAAGAAGAAAGCCAACATCTGGCCATGCTGGGCGACTTCGTGACCAAACAGATCAGCCTAGAAGTCGAGCCGCACTACACCCAGGAACAATACGACATCATTCTGGTGTAGGCGGCTGGCGTAATCACGTTTCGCGGAACTGCATCCGATATAGCGAGGCGTACAGTCCATCGGCCGCCAGGAGATCCTCGTGACTGCCGTTTTCGACAATTTTCCCGGCGTCCAGCACCAGAATGCGATCGGCGTTCTGCACAGTGGACAAACGGTGCGCAATGACTAGGGTCGTGCGCCCCTTCATCAGGCGTTCGAGCGAAGCCTGCACCTGACGCTCGGATTCGTTGTCCAAGGCCGAGGTGGCCTCGTCCAGAATCAGAATGGGTGCATTTTTGATGAGGGCGCGAGCGATCGCCAAGCGTTGACGTTGACCACCCGATAGACGCGCGGCGTTCTCTCCCACGATGGTGTGAATGCCATGAGGCAAGCTATCGACGAAATCGGTCAGGTTGGCCGCTGCCAGCGCATCGCGCACTTGGCTGTCGCTGGCACTGCCCAAAGCACCGTAGCCCACGTTCGCCGCAATGGTGTCGTCGAACAGCACGACGTCCTGGCTCACCAGGGACAAATGGGCACGCAGGTCTAGCAAGGGCAAATCGCAGATGTCGTGGTCGTCCACCAGAATCTGACCCGAGCTGGCCTGGACGAAGCGTGGCAGCATGTTGACCAAGGTTGTCTTGCCGCTGCCGGACCGTCCCACCAGCGCCACGGTCTGGCCCGGTTCGACCACGACGTTGATGTCGTCCAGGGTGTCCCGGTCGGCATCGCGAAAACGATGGTGCACATGACGGAATTCGACCTTGCCGCGAATGGGCTGTGGCAACCGTTTGGTGCCACGATCGTCTTCGGTAGGCTGATCGATGAGCGTGAAGACGCTTTCGGCTGCAACCATCATGCGCTGCATCTTGGCCGTGACATTGGTCAAACGTTTGATAGGATCGAACAGTTGCGCCAAAGCCGCCATAAAGGCGGCGAATCCGCCGGGGGTGAGCGCATTGCTATTGGCTTGCCCCAGTGCCACGGCAATGACGACAGCGACCGAAATGGCGATGCAGATCTGCGTGAGTGGCGTGAGCGCCGCGTCGGCGGTGGCCGTACGCATGGCATAACGACGCAGACGGCTATTGACATAGTCGAAGCGGCCACGCTCGTATTCGTAGCCGTCGAACAGCTTGATGACGCGCTGGCCATCGATGCCTTCGCCCAGAACGCGAGTCAACTCGGCATTCATGTTGATAGTGTCGCGGTTGATACGGCGCAAGCGGCGCGAGAAAATGCGAGCGATGCCGGTGGACACCGGCAGCATGACCAGCACGATCAGGGTCAGTACCCACGACATATACAACAACACGCAGATCAGTGCGATAACGACCAAAGTCTCACGCACCAGAACGGTCAAGACCTCGGTTGCCAGACCGGTGACGTTGCCTGCGTCAATAGTGAAGCGATTTCGCAAACGGCCCGAGTCGCCCTGCTTGAACTCGCTGTCGGGCATGCCCAACAGCCGCTCGAACATGTCGCGCCGCATTCCCAATAGAACGTTGTTGGCCACCCACGACAATAAATAGTCGCTAAAAAAGTTGCATACCCCTCTCAGCGTAATCAGACCGACCACGGACAAAGGCAATAGCCAAAGATAGTGCGGTTTGGCCCCCGCAAAACCGTCGTCCAACAAAGGCTTCATCATGACGGCCAAAGTGGGCTGCGTCGCCGCTGCACCGGCCATCAATATCACTGCGACGATCAGACCCCTCCAGTGCGATCCCACGCGGGCGTAGACGCGAGCCCAGAGATCGTTGCGAACTGGATCGGCTGTCGCCGAAGCAATCCGCTGGGCAGAATTGGTTTGTTTGCTCACTCGATTGTCCATAATGTTCTGGCACTGATTGTACCGTCGCCCTCAACCCCGGTCCGACAGTTTTGGTATTCTTCTCTCGCTTCCCCCACCCTTGTGGTTTATGCCCTCACCTGCCGCCCTCTATATCAGACTGCCGAATTGGATCGGCGATGTCTGCATGTCACTACCCCTGTTAGCCGCGCTGGACGCCGCAGGCATCGGACTGCATGTGTGTGCTCGCCGTTGGGCTGCCGACCTTCTGGCCGGTATGCCAATACGGAGCTTTTTACCGATGTCCGGGCGGGTATGGACCGACCGCGCGACGGTAGCTCGGCATCGATCGCGTTACGATCGACACTCACCGGGCCTGCTGCTGCCGGACTCCTTGTCTAGCGCGGCCGTATTTCGTTTCGCTGGCGTGGCGAGCGCCGGATGGCGCGACGATGGACGGAGCGCGTTGCTGCGTTGGCCGTTCGACAAGCCTTCGACGCCCATGCATGCGGTCGAATCCTGGTACCGGTTGGGGTGCCTGGCTGTGAACGCCTGGGGCGGACAGGCTCTGGCCGATCGGCCGGCCGAACGCCTGAACCTGCGTTTGACCGATCAAGCGCGGGCACAGGCGCGGCACGTCCTGGAAGAAGCTGGCTTGGCAGATCGGCCGTTTGTGTTGCTCGCGCCCACTGCGACCGGTTTGCACAAAGGCAAAGTAAAGGTATGGCCGCATTTCGCCGAGCTGACCAATCGGCTCGAGCACCATGGCTTGGCTGTGGCGTATTGCGTGCCCCCTTCTGAAGCCGATCAAGCACGCCGACATGCACCCGGTGCGCGCGCCTTGCCGCCGTTGCCGCTCGGAGCGTTTGCCGCGTTGACACAAGCCGCGCGGCTTGTAGTGTGTAATGATTCCGGGGTCTCGCATTTGGCCGCAGCAGCAGGTGCCCGGCAACTCACCTTGTTCGGCGTGACTTCGCCCGCCCGTACCGGGCCATGGTCGCCCGACGCCCACTGCCTGGGTGAGAACGGCCAGTGGCCTGCGGTAACAGACGTGGTCGAAACCGCATTTGACATTTCCACCCGCAAGACTGAACGCCCTGACTGAACGCCTTATGACCGAATTTCTCTCCAATTTGATCATCCCCTTGAATCTGTGCCTGACACTCGTGGCGATCGGCGCGGTGTTGGTTATCCTTCGATTGCGCAAGACCGGCGGGGTGGTGATGTTGGTCGGCGCAGCTTGGCTGGTGGCCTGGTCGCTACCCGTCACGTCGGTCTGGCTGGGGGGGAAGTTGGAGACCTATTATCCGAATCCGCCGCCCGCTCAGGCCACCCAAGCCGATGCAATTGTCGTGCTAGGCGGCAACACTGCAAACGCACGCGCGAACTGGTTCGAGCCCTACGACCGTCACACTGCGATGACCCGGGTCGATCGGGCGGGCGAACTTTATCTAGCAGGACGCGCACCGAAGGTCGTGCTCAGTGGCGGCGCATTGGAAGGCGACGTCAGCGAGGCGCGCGGCATGGCGCACGCGATTCGTCAATTGGGCGTGCCCGAATCCGCGTTGATTCTGGAGAACGCCAGCCGCAGCACGTACGAGAATGCCGCGCTGAGTCGGGACGTGCTGAAATCCCATGGGATCGGTTCGGTACTGGTGGTGACTTCTGCGGTGCATATGCCGCGCGCCATGGCCGTGTTTCGCAAGCAGGGGGTGACGGCGACGCCGGCCGCCGTACCGCGTCAGATCGTGCTGCCCGACGATGGTTCAGTACCCGCTTGGGTACCCAACGAGCGCGCCTTGGACGCCAGTCGTTCCATCATCAAGGAGTACGCAGCGATCCTGCTGTATTGGGTACGAGGCTGGATTTAATGACAACACCGTCGTGTCGTCTTGGCTGCGGCGCCTGTTGTATTGCGCCGTCGATAACCAGTCCCTTGCCCGGCATGCCCGATGGCAAACCAGCGGGTGTCCGCTGCGTGCAGTTGGACGATGCCAATTTATGTCGGGTGTTCGGGCAACCGGAACGTCCCGCATTTTGTGGCGGTCTAAAAGCGTCCATCGAGATGTGTGGCAACGATCGCACCCACGCTATTGCGTGGCTGGGCGAGCTCGAACGTCTCACAGCCCCAAAATTGAGCACATCGGCTTTGGTCTGACCGCAAAAATCGTAGACTTGGAATTGCAGGTCGCCAACAGTGATCCGCCAAATCGTTCGCTGTTAATAGTCTTGCACCGCGCCATCGCTCATGCTGACTGCGATCCTCCGAGCACACTACGTTCGATCTGCCATACCGTCCGGCTGAGTACGAGATACCTCACGCCGCAGTTTGGCCGCGCCGCGCCGGTCTTCATAGCCCGTATAGACCCGCTTGAGCAATCCCCATGTTCCGGTGTCGGCAGTGATGTGCACACGCGGCAGAGCCAGCAAATCGGCCCCCACTCGCGCGCGACCATGACGCGTGGTGGTGGCGTGAACATAGCCCGCCCGAGCCACCGCCTCGCTCAAATCCGCTCGCCATCCGCCGTAGGGATAACAAAACCCCGATACGGACCTGCCGAACCGATCTTCCAGCGTTTGTCGAGACGCTACCAGTTGATGCCTCACCTCTTTTGCAGACAGACTATCGAGCTTGAGATGATCGTAGGTATGGGAACCAATTTCCTGCCCCGCGGCCAGCCACTCACGTAAGGCTGCGACATCCATCAGGCGGCTGGCAGCGATACCCAGACTATGGTCCCAATCGTTAGAGCCGCCCAGCTTGCCTGCCACGACATAGGTGGTCGCCTTAAACCCCAAAGTTTGCAGCACCGGCAAAGCATGCGTATGCACGTTGGTATAAGCATCGTCGAAAGTAATGCCAAACACCTTACCCTGGCGCTCGCCCCTCAAGTAGGGCAGCAACGCGTCTATCGACAACCCGGTCCAGCCCAAACGCGCCAGCACGTGCATTTGACGAGCGAAGCGCTCGGGCGCGACGCATAAGCCTCGATAGGGATTACCTCGCCCGGGCGGTTCGGCAATCTGGTGGTACATCAGAAGAGGAATTGGCTTAGCCATGGAAACGCGCCAGTTTAGCCGTGGGAACGCGCCACGGCTCGATAGTAGACCCGCTCGGTTGCTGCGACGTAGGGCGCGAGCCCGAAATCGGATTGCGCCCGCGCCCGTGCCGCATCGGCCACACGGGTAATGTCTTCAGACTGGTCAGCCAGCTTGCGCAGGCATTCGACAATCGCATCGATATCGCGACAAGCGACGATCCAGCCATCTACTCCAGCATGAATATTTTCCGGCAACCCGCCGTGGTCGGACACGATGACCGGCACCCCCATGGCCATCATTTCGCGACACGCGAAAGAAATCGTCTCGCGCCACGACAATACGAACCCGACGTCCAGCGCAGCCACGAAAGATCGCACGTCTTCCAAGGGGCCCGTGAAATGGACCAGATGGGCGATGCCCAATCGAATGACGGCGTCACGTTGCTCGCGACTGGGCAAGGCGCCCGCCAATACGATACGGACGTGCGAACGAAGCGGCTCGTCCAGGCGTGCCACCGCTTCGACCATGTCCATCCAGCCTTTGTAGTCGGCAGTTCCCGCCTGACTGCCCAACACAAAAATAGCCGCAGCAGCGTCTGTGTCGCCATGTGCAGCAATGCCCGAATCCATGCCGGCCTGCGCGCCTGCATAGGAATCGATCGGCGCGGCATGGGCACCCGCTTCAACATCTGAATCGACCTGCGTTATTGCATCGACATCAGCTTCGGCGTGAGCACCGCCAACCGGGATGGCACTGTCCTGTGCCCACGCTCGTCGCCATGCGCTGACTTCGGTCTGCGCGCCGGGTTGTGCCAGAAAGTTACCGCGATCGAAATACGCAGTGTCTACCCCATTCGGAATACCCGTTAGCGGCACGCGCGCATAAGGGGTTTGCGCCAACGCGGCCCGTACCGATTCGCATACGCCAATCACATAATGGGTGCCGCCCCAGATACGCAATCGTGCCGTCCAGGGCGAGACAGGCAAGTCGTTGTGCTTGGTGTAGACGATGCGCGGCGCAGGCCGCAAGCCGAGGCACGCCAGGATAGCCAGACGATGGTCGCCTGAACCATTCACATGGATAATCTCGATGTGCTCGCGCCGAATGAGGCGGCGAAGCTGGCGTACCGCGCCGAAAATCTGAAAAATCCGGTTCGGGAAAGACTGAGCCACTGCGACGATGCCTGGCTCGGCCTCCGCCTGGCGCAACAGACCGCTACCGGCCGGCGATGCAACCACGATGTGGTGCCGTGCAGCCAAGACGCGCGCCAAACCCATGACATAGGTCACGTGGCCATTGAGCGCAGGTCCGCGATGAAAGTTGGTATAGAGAATTCGCATAAACGACTGAATCTACTCAAGGCTTACGCGAGTTCAAGAACATCAGCTTGGCGTAGCGAAAGAAACTACCGGCCGAGGCTGCGACTGCCAACACTAAGCCGTGACGCCCATCCAGAAAACCTCGCCGAATAATGTAGAGGCGAATGAAAGTCCAGAACGCATGACCCAGCACACCCGCGACACCGCTGCGCTTACCGCGCTGATGCATGGCGAGCGCGGCATCGGTCGAATAGCGATTGATCTTGACCAACAAGGCATCGAGGGTGTCGTAGGCAGCGTGCTCGAAATGCGCTTGCAGTTGACCGACTTCTCCTGGCACCAACACGCGTTCATGCACGGTGGCGTCGGTGAATCGGCCGCTCTTGCGGCGAAACAAGCGTAAGACGTAATCGGGCCACCAGCCGCTGTGACGAATGGGTTTGCCGCAAAACCAAGACAACCGCGGGATGTCGTACGCATCCAATTGGGGCGCGGCCAGTACCGCGCGGATTTCGGCAGCCAACGCCGGCGTCACACGCTCGTCGGCGTCGATCGACAACACCCACTCGCCCTGCGCCAGATCCAGCGCCCGATTCTTTTGAGGGCCGAAACCGGGCCAATCCGGGTAGGTCACGACGCGTGCGCCCCAGCGCTCGGCACGTTCGACGGTATCGTCGGTGCTGCCGCTATCGACGACCACCCACTCATCGGCAAACGCCACCGAATCGAGGCAGGCCTCGATATGACGTGCTTCGTTCTTGACGATGATGATGACCGATAGATGCAAAGCGGCATCGAGCAAATGACTATCGCTTGCACTAAGCGTGCCCGGGCTTGTGTTTATACTTGTACCTGTGCTGGTGCTGCCCGTAACGGGTGCGGTCGTGTTAGCGTCAGGCGCACCGGCATTAATCGAAACGTTCAATACAGCACCTCGACACCATTAGGTTCAGTCCAGTCGTTCAGCTGATTCAAGAGCGTATCGGCCATCCGCACTCGCCAGTTCTCGCCCAAGCGAATCAAACACTCGAAGTTGCCGCGCGTATAGGCAATTTCGACCGGCGTGCCGACAATACCGTTTTCGGGTTCGGCACGATACGGGTTGAGCATCTGACGCAACTTACCCGGCTCCGCATTGCCGTTCAAACGAATACGCAATGCCCGGGCGCGGGCCTCGCGAGCCAACTGCAAATCATAGATATCGTCGGCGACGATACGCATGCCCCCCGAGTACTCGTCGTTACTGACTTTGCCCTGGATGATGACCAGTTGATCCGTTCCAAGGCGCGTTCGGTGCTTCTCGATTAGTTCGGCAAAAACCGACACTTCGATCTGTGCCGTGCCGTCATCCAACACCGCAAACATCATCTTGCCGCGCCGGGTCATCAACACACGCGAGCTGGACAGCACGCCCGTCATCCATTGAAGATCGCGCGAAGGTTCGAGTCGAACCAGCGGCGAGGGCACGATACGACGGACCTCATCGCGCCAGAAATCGAACAAGTGACCGCCGAAGTAATACCCGAGTGCCGACTTCTCTTCGGTCAGTCGGGTGTGCAAGTTCCACGGGGCAACTTTGGACAATTCTATCGACACCAATTCGCTGGTGTCGTCGCCGAACAGCGA
Source organism: Bordetella parapertussis (assembly GCA_945903445.1). GTDB lineage: Bacteria > Pseudomonadota > Gammaproteobacteria > Burkholderiales > Burkholderiaceae_B > Schauerella. The sequence continues at coordinate 59,977 of CAMDNZ010000015.1, read as the reverse complement.
GCATTGGTTGGCGTTGCGGGCAGCCTGCTCGGCCCCTTCCATGGCAGTAGGCACCGAGGCGAGCAAGGCCGCCCGGTTATCGGTAATGCTGTCGAACGCACCGGCACGAATCAAAGCCTCAATCGTTCGACGATTGACCTGCTGCTTGCCGACTCTGCGGCAAAAATCGAATAGATCGGTGAACGCACCACCGGCCTCACGGGCCCGGACGATGTCTTCGACCGCGCCTTGGCCCGTGCCTTTGACTGCACCAAGACCATAGCGCATGGTGCGCGGCGGCAAGCCTTTTTCGGTGTGACGGTCGGCGACCGGCTCGAAGCGATAGCCCGAATGGTTGACGTCCGGCGGCAATACCGTGATGCCGTTCTCCAGCGCGTCGCGCCAGAAGGTCTGAACCTTGTCGGTGTCGTCCATATCGGAAGACAGCGTAGCGGCCAGAAACTCAGTCGGATGATGCGCTTTCAACCAAGCGGTGTGATAGGCGATCAAGGCGTAGGCGGCCGAGTGCGATTTGTTAAAGCCGTAGCCTGCGAACTTCTCCATCAGGTCGAACAGTTTGACCGCGAGCTTCGGGTCGTAGTCTTTCTTGATAGCCCCCTGCTCGAACAATTCGCGATGCTTGGCCATTTCTTCGGGCTTTTTCTTGCCCATGGCTCGACGCAGCAAATCGGCGCCACCCAGTGAGTAGCCGCCGATGATCTGCGAGATCAGCATCACCTGTTCTTGATAGACGATCACGCCGTAGGTGCTTTTCAGCGTACCTTCCAGATCAGGGTGGAAGTAGTCGACTTCAGCCCGGCCGTGCTTGCGATTGACGAAATCGTCGACCATGCCGGATTCCAGCGGCCCCGGACGATACAGGGCCAACATGGCGATGATGTCTTCGAAGTTGCTGGGCTTGAGCTTCTTGAGCAGCTCTTTCATGCCGCGCGACTCAAGCTGGAACACCGCAGTGGTGTTGCCGTCGCACAGAATCTTGTAGGCGGTGGGATCGTCCAAGCCCAAGGCCATGACGTCGAAGTCGTGCTTGGTCGGATTGAAGCGCTGAACATAGCGCACCGCCCAATCGAGAATAGTCAGGTTGCGCAGACCCAAAAAGTCGAACTTCACCAGACCGGCGGCTTCGACGTCGTCCTTGTCGTACTGCGAAACAGCACTGTTTTCCTGGCCAGGCTGGCAATACAACGGGCAGAAATCGGTCAGCTTGCCCGGCGCGATCAGCACCCCCCCGGCGTGCATGCCGATGTTGCGAGTCAAACCTTCAAGCGGCTGCGCCAGATCGACCAGCGCGCGTACTTCCTCTTCGTTGTCGTAACGTTCTTTGAAAGCAGGTTCGTCTTTCAGCGTGCGTTCGAGCGACCACGGGTCGGCCGGATTGAACGGGATCAACTTAGACAACTGATCGCACATCGAATAAGGCATGTCCAGCACGCGACCGGCATCTCGCACCACGGCTTTCGCGCCTAAGGTGCCAAAGGTGGCGATCTGGCTGACGGCCTCGCGACCATACTTGAGCTTGACATAATCGATGACGCGTTCGCGGTTGTCCTGGCAGAAGTCGATATCGAAATCGGGCATCGATACCCGCTCCGGATTCAAGAATCGCTCGAACAGCAAGTCGTAGCGAATAGGATCGAGATCGGTAATGCCCAAAGCGTAGGCGACCAGCGAGCCGGCACCGGACCCGCGCCCCGGTCCCACCGGAACACCGTTTTCTTTACCCCAGTTGATGAAGTCCTGCACGATCAGGAAGTAGCCCGGAAAGCCCATCTGAATGATGGTCTTGCATTCGAGATCCAGACGGGCCTGATATTCGGCCATACGGCTGGCCCGCTCGGCAGGATCGGCGAACAGCTGCACCATGCGCTTTTCCAGTCCGACTTGCGACAAGTCGATCAGGTGCTGGTCGAGCGTGACGCCGTCTGGCGTGGGGAAATCGGGCAGCTGCGGTTTGCCCAACACCATCGTCAAATTGCAACGCTTGGCGATTTCGACCGAATTCGCCAGGGCTTGGGGCACGTCGACGAAACGGCGCGCCATCTCGTCGGAACTCAGCAAATACTGCTCTTTGGTGAATCGGCGAGTACGGCGGGGGTCGGCCAGAATCTCGCCCTGGGCGATACACACCCGCGCCTCGTGCGCTTGAAAATCGCTTTCGGCCAGAAACTGCACCGGGTGGGTAGCGACCACCGGCAAACCGCAGTCGGCAGCCAGGCGCATGGCGGCTTGGGTATACGCTTCGTCGCCGTCGGCCCCCGCCCGAGTGAGTTCGATGTAATAGGCCCCCGGGAACACGGCCGCCCATTGCGCAGCCAAGGCGCGTGCGGCCATCGGATTGCCGGCCTCGAGCGCCTGGCCGACATCGCCGCCGCGGCCGCCCGACAAGGCCAGCAAGCCTGATACTTGCGTCAGCCATTCGCGCCGCAACTCGGCACGGCCGGCGTGCTGATTAGTCAGCCACGCCTGCGTCAATAATTCGCACAGACGAAGGTAGCCATGCGAGTCGCGCACCAGAAGTAATAATCGGTGGGGTTTATCGCGGTCATCGTCGTTGGTAATCCAGATGTCGCAACCCGCTATCGGCTTGACGCCTTTGCCCCGAGCACTTTTGTAGAACTTGATCAGGCCGAACACGTTGCTGAGGTCGGTCAGGGCGACCGCAGGCTGCGACAAGGCAGCCACGCGCTTGACGAGTTCGCCGATGCGAACGGTACCGTCCACTACCGAGAACTCGGAATGGACACGCAAATGGACAAAAGGCGGGGGGGAAACAGGCAACGGAGACATCACGGGATTGTAGCGGCAGCGCCCGCCACATTTGTGTAACATGGGAGTCCCTAGTTGGACCCCTCAGACTCAAATCATGAAATGGATCATCGTAGGCCTGTGGATCGCTTCGATCCTGTTCGCCCACTTTCGGGGCCGCGTCCGCCTGCCGCTGGCTCGCCAATTTTTGGACCACTCGGCGCTGTTGGCACCGGTCAACGCGTTCATGGTCCTGAGCTCGCGCGTGCCCACCACACCGTTCATCTCGACTCGCGAGGTCGAAGGTTTGAACGTGCTGCAAGAGAACTGGGAAACCATACGTGACGAAGCCTTGGCCCTGGCGCGTTTGCAACAGATCAAAGCCGCAGAGAAGCACAACGACATCGGCTTCAATTCATTTTTCAAATACGGCTGGAAGCGTTTTTATCTGAAGTGGTATGACGCGCGCCACCCTTCGGCCGAGGAGTTATGTCCCAAGACGGTGGCACTTCTGAACAGCATACCCAGCGTGAAGGCGGCCATGTTCGCCGAGCTGCCGCCGGGCGGTAAGTTAAATCCCCATCGCGATCCCTTTGCAGGCTCGCTGCGCTATCACCTGGGCCTGGCTACACCTAACGACGCCGGCTGCCACATCATCGTCGATGGGCAGGTTTATAGCTGGCGGGACGGCGAAGATACCGTGTTCGACGAGACTTACATACACGAAGCCTACAACCATACGTCGGCCAACCGCATCATTTTGTTCTGCGATGTCGAACGTCCGCTGAAATGGCGTTGGGCCGAAGCGTTTAATCGCTGGTTCGGTCGCGCAGTGATGTCGGCGGCGGCCTCGCCTAACAATGCCGGCGACAAGACCGGCGCGATCAACAAACTCACGCACGCCCATTGGGTGATCGACCAGAAACGTAAAAAATTTAAGGCGGCCAACCGAACCGCCTACAAAGCGACGAAGATCGGGCTGATCGTCTTGGCGGTCGTTTTGTTTCTGGTGCTGTAGACGAGTCAATTTATCATATTGATAATCACCCCATCCGAGTTGGTCGTTATTTTTATCGGTAATCGCAGCAAATACGCCGTTTCAGCGCGACCTTGCGCCCCCCTATTTTTTCCGCGGTTACGCAATACCTGTCGTCGCCGTCAAGCGTCTCGAACAAAAACCACATATCGTTCCAATTATCGTACTCAATGCCTTGAGTTAGTCGCCCCTGAATATAAACTTTGTCTCGAAGCGCTAGACGATCCTCTTGCATTATTGCCTTTACATTGAACGCCGCAACGGGAGCAATAACAGTCAGCAACCCCCAAACACCCTAAAACAGTTATAAAACACCGCGTTTTTTCTCCAAAGCCTTCCGATCATGTATCGTATGAATAAATCATGGTTGCAAAATGCACCAAGCTTATTTTGGTCAATACAAGAAACTCGTCACTTTCCCAATCGATGCCATTGGTACTTAGCTTGACAGGGAGGCCGAGTAAGAAAGCTTGTGGAGCGCGTTTTTCACGGTCTCGTTGGCCCTTCATATGTACACACAAGGGCATGTGACCGGTATTATCAGGGCGGGAGAAAACAAACCGAAGCGTTCCGGTCTGATTATGCCACCATTGATCATGAATGACTGCAGTTAGACGCCCCTCTACCATCGGGCCCTTTCCGTTATATAGCTCGCAATCTAATGGCGGATATCCTGACAGCGCCAGGGATATTCGTTGCACTGCGCCATAAATTTGCGATATCACGCGCACAGGTGAGCCCACGAGGCAAGCCATGTTCGCATAACTTGGCGGTCCGCTCGCATGGGCTGGACAAGTCCCGTCTTCCGCTACGAACCATGCTCTATAGTCTTCTACGTCGTCGATCACTTGAACGAATCGCGTAGTTTTCGAAGCGCTGTCCCCAGCCATTCTAGGACAATGCTCCGTCAACTCTCTATTTGCCATGGCTGAACTAGCGACCATTAAGGTTCCAGCTAATGTTCCGATTAAGATCCTAAGCAAAGTTCCGGTTAATATTTTTGTCGCCGATAGCATCGATAAAACACTCATTTTGAACGCTCCAAAGTAATGCATTGATCATTGAAGGCATGACCATGCTACTGGCATCGCACCGATACAAATCGAGAATCCCTTCGGATTTACGAGCACTTCGGCAAAGTTTTTGCCTTGAATGCTGGCGTATTAGGCAAACGCCCTCACGCCGATCAACGCGCCATCGACGCCCACGTTTTTTGCAATCGTTTGACCGAGACCGGCATAGGCGTGCGCAGCTCTTGCGCAAACAAGGCCACTCGAAGCTCTTGCAAGAGCCAGTGAAATTTGTCCAACGCGGGGTCGGGCGCGCCTTTCAATGCCGAACGGGCGCGCCGGTACTGCACCAGCAAAGGTGCCATCTCCGCCATCAGGCGCGCGTCCCGCCCCGGATCGGTACGCGCTTTGTCCAGCCGTGCCACCGACGCCTTCAAATAACGCTGAAAGTTCGACAGCGCGGCATAAGGCGTTTCACGCACAAACGTCGCTGACATCAAGGACGACCATTGCGCTTGAATATCGGCCGCCGTCTCTCCTAACTGCTTGGCGTCGCGCAGCTTGCGCTGCAGACCCGTCCATTCGGTCAGAATGCCCAAGGTAAGCCGCCCCACCTCCTGCGCCAGAAGACCCAGTCGCGTCTTGCCCTCCAGTTTGCGGGCTTCGAAGCTGGTTTGATCCACCGGCCAGGGCTCGGCCAGACACGCCCGCGCCAAGGCCGCATCGATGATCTGGTCGCGCAATGCTTCTTGCGTGCCCAATGGCATGTACAACATGCCCATCTTGGTCAGGTCGTTCAGGTTCTTTTCCAAAAACTTGACCTGCTCGCGCAAACCCAGTTTGAACAGACGCAGCAAGCCGCGCTGATGGTGGCGGCGCGCCTCGATCGGATCATCATAGACATCCAGATCGGCATGCGTCTGCCGATCGACCAATGCGGGATACCCCACCACCGACCCGCCTTTGCGGCGAATCTCCAGCAGCTCGGGCAAGGCACCGAAGCTCCAGTCGGTCAGGTTCTCGCTGGAAAGCGCCTGGGTGACGTTCGTGTCGCGGGCCGCCATCTGCTGAAAGTCGGCTTGCGCCTGCCGACCGTACTCCGCCTTGAGTTGGGCCAGATTACGGCCTGCGGCCAGCATTCGCCCGTGCTCGTCCACCACCCGGAAGTTCATGAACAAATGGGCTGCCAAGGTTTCCAGTTTGAAATCGGCCGCTTGCGGACGCACCTTGACCTGTTCCCACATATCGGCAATGAGGGCGTCGACCAGCCCCATCTTTGGGTTGTCCAAGCGATCGAACCAACGGTCGAAAAAGCCCGCAGCATAGTCGGGCAAGGGCACGCAATGGCGACGCAACTTTTGCGGCAAAGATTTCAAGGCCAGCAATGCCTTTTCTTTCAGCATGCCCGGCACCAGCCATTCCATGCGAGCGGCATCCACCGTGTTCAACGCGAACAAGGGCACGGACAGCGTGACGCCATCGCGCACCGAACCCGGCTCGAAATGGTAATCCAAGGCCATATGCACGCCGTTGATGTCGATGCGTTTGGGAAACACGTCAGTGGTAACGCCAGCCGCTTCGTGCCGCATCAAATCGTCACGACGCAGCATCAATGCCTCTGCCTGCTCTGTCGACAGACCGCGCACCCATCGTTCCAAGCTTGCGGTTTGCGACATATCGGCTGGCAATTGCTTGTCATAGAACGCGTAGATCAGCGCATCGTCGACCAGGATATCGGGGCGGCGAGTTTGATGCTCCAACTTCTCGATTTGAGAAATGAGCTTGCGGTTGTGCGCGACGAAAGACAGCTTGGTGTCGATTTCACCGGTCACCAAGGCCTGACGGATGAACAGTTCGCGCGCGTGCTGAACGTTGATGCGGCCGTAATAGATACGTCGTCCGGAATAGAGCGCCAGGCCATACAAGGTGCCGCGCTCGTTGGCCACGACCTGCCCGGCTTTCTTCTCCCACCGAGGATCGGACCACTGTTTTTTGATCAGATGGGCCGCAGCACGTTCCAACCAGATGGGTTCGATCCGGGCCACACACCGTGCGTATAAGCGAGTGGTTTCGACCAATTCGCCGGCCACGATCCAACGGCCTGCCTTCTTGGCCATGCGCGAGCCTGGATGGATGTGAAAGCGAATTTCACACGCGCCCTGATAGACACTGCCTTCTTCAGATTTACTGCCGATGTTGCCTAACAAACCCGCCAACAGCGCCATGTGCAGCTGTTCGAAGGTGGCATCCGAGGCGTTCACCCGCCAGCCTTGCTCGCCTACCAGCGCGGCCAGCTGGCTATGTACATCGTGCCATTCGCGCAGCCGCACGGGCGACAGAAAGTTCTGGCGCAAGAGCGCGACCAGCTTGCGTTGCGACTCCTTGTGTGCGACTTGATCCTCGTACCAGCGCCACAGCTTTACATAGGACAAAAATTCCGACTTGTCGTCGGTGAATTTGGCATGGGCGTTTTCGGCAGCCTCGCGGGCATCCATGGGGCGATCGCGCGGGTCTTGCGTCGACAGTGCCGCAGCGATGATCAGCATTTCGGCCAGACACTGCTGGTCACGCGCGGCCAAAATCATTCGACCAATACGCGGGTCCACGGGCAGCCGGGCCAGTTCGCTGCCCAGCGGCGTCAGGCCATAACGGGTGTTGCCCGTGTCATCGTCCTCGGTGTCGATGGCACCCAACTCTTGCAGCAGGTGATAACCGTCGGCAATGGCCCGTCCCGGCGGCGGCTCGACGAAGGGAAACTTGTCGATGTCGTCCAGTCGCAATGCCTTCATGCGCAGGATGACCGAGGCCAGAGACGCCCGCAACACTTCGGGCTCGGTGAATGCGGCCCGCGCTTTATAGTCGGCTTCGTCGTACAAGCGGATGCAGATGCCTGGCCCGATCCGGCCGCAGCGCCCCGCGCGCTGATTGGCCGAGGCCTGACTGACTGGCTCGATGCGCAACTGCTCGACCTTATTGCGCCAGGAGTAGCGTTTGACGCGAGCCAAACCCGAATCGATGACGTATCGAATGCCGGGAACGGTGAGAGACGTCTCGGCTACGTTGGTGGCCAAAACAATGCGACGCGCCCGGCTAGCCGGCCGAAAGATGCTTTCCTGTTCGGCCTGAGACAGCCGGGCATACAAGGGCAGCACCTCGACACCAGGCGGATGGCGTTTGCGCAAGGCTTCGGCCGACTCGCGAATCTCCCGCTCCCCTGGTAGAAAAACCAGAATATCGCCCGGGCCGGAACGAGCGCATTCATCGGCGGCTTCGACGATGGCATCGATCAGATCGCGCTCTTCGTCGCCCGCCGAGCGTTCGCGGGGGACTCGAGCGGACTTGGCGGCCTCGTCGTCAGGCAGATCCCGCAGAATCGGTCGATAACGCAGCTCGACCGGATACAGGCGACCGGACACCTCGATTACCGGCGCCGCGCGGCCCTGCGCATCGGCGAAATGCCGGGCAAACCGATCGCTGTCGATCGTGGCCGAGGTGATGATGACTTTCAAATCGGGCCGGCGCGGCAGCAACTGACGCAGATAACCCAGCAAAAAGTCGATATTCAGACTGCGCTCGTGCGCTTCGTCGATGATGATGGTGTCGTAGCGCTTAAGTAAGGGATCGCGCTGCGACTCGGCCAGCAAAATGCCATCGGTCATGAGCTTGATGGCCGTGTCGCGACCGCTGCGGTCGTTAAACCGCACCTGATAACCCACCAAACCGCCGGTTTCGGCCCCCAGCTCTTGCGCGACGCGTTTGGCGACCGATGTTGCCGCCAGCCGCCGTGGCTGGGTATGACCGATCATACGGATACGGCCTCGCCCCAGCTCAAGACAGATTTTGGGCAATTGAGTGGTCTTGCCCGAGCCGGTTTCGCCGCTGACGATCACGACCTGATGCGCGGCGATGGCGCGCGCAATCTCGTCGCGTCTGGCGCTGACAGGCAGGTCTTCAGGATAGCCGATGGGGCCGATCGTGCGTTCGGGCGTTGCACGCGAGAGGCGCGCATCGGGGCCGGGCACGCGTGGTGCGCGAGGAGGTTTGGCCGAGGCCGCACCGTTAATTTCTGACATTGATTCCATCCAGTTAGCCCGACATTATAAAATCCCCTCAAACTTCTATAGGACGGCCCAATTCATCATGCTCGACGCTGACCCGCCAGAGACCTTTTCCGCGCTGGAAGCGCCTGAGTTCGCCGCCCCGCAATTCGTGCGATGGTTTCGCGAAGTCGCGCCCTATGTCCACGCGTTCCGAGGCAAGACTTTTGTCATCGGATTTGGCGGCGAGTTGGTTCAGGCGGGTTCGCTCAATACATTGATCCAGGATATTTCGCTGCTATCGTCGCTGGGTATCCGCTTGGTGCTGGTGCATGGCTCACGTCCCCAGGTCAACGAACAGCTACAACTGAAAGGCTACAGCCAGCAGTTCGGCCGCGGCATGTCGCCAACCGACGCCGCCGCCCTGGAGTGCGCCAAAGAAGCCGCGGGTGAAATTCGCCTCGATATCGAAGCGGCGTTCAGTCAAGGCTTGCCTAATACGCCCATGTCGCACTCGCACATGCGCGTGTTGTCGGGCAACTTCGTCACCGCCCGTCCAGCAGGCGTGATCGATGGCGTCGACTTCAAGCACACCGGTCACGTTCGCAAGATCGAAACCGAGGCGCTTAAATTCGTGTTGCAACACGATTCGATCGTGCTGCTCTCCCCGCTGGGCTTCTCGCCCACCGGCGACGCGTTTAATTTGTCGATGGAAGAGCTGGCCACTAACGTCGCGGTTGCCTTGCGTGCCGAGAAACTGATTTTCCTATCGGCCACCGAAGGCGTGCGCAATGCCGACGGCTCGATCGACACCGAGCTGGCTCGCGCCGATGCCGATCGGCTGTTGAGCGGCGACGACCTCGATGAAGACACCGCGTTTTTCCTACGCTATGCCTCGCTGGCTGTGAAACGCGGCGTGGCCCGTGCCCACATGGTGCCGTTTTCGCTGGATGGCGGCGTGCTGTTGGAAATCTTCACCCACGATGGCGTGGGCACCATGGTGGTCGAAGACACGCTGGATGACTTGCGTCCCGCCACACAGGACGACGTCGGCGCCATCCTGAGCTTGATCGAGCCGCTGGAAGCCGATGGCACCCTGGTGCCGCGTGGCCGCAGCGTCATCGAACGCGATGTCGAGCGCTTTACCGTACTGGAGCACGACGGCATCATTTACGGTTGTGCCGCCCTTTATCCATACAACGAAAGTCAGATGGCCGAATTGGCTTGCCTGATCGTTCACCCCGAGTGGCAAAGCAGCGGCGAAGGCGATCTCTTGTTGCGCCACATGGAGTCCAAAGCACGCAGTCTGGGTGTAAAACGGCTATTTGCGCTGACTACGCGCACGTCGCACTGGTTTGTCAAACGCGGTTTTGTTCAAGGCGGCGTAACCGACTTGCCCAAGGAAAAGCAAGCCAGCTACAACCGCTCGCGCAATAGCCACGTTTTTATCAAGCGTTTGTAACGCGTCAATTCGAACCGCGATTCTTGGGCCGTTTACCCTTTTAATTGCAGGCCATCATGTCCCGAAACCGTCGACAGTGTTTATTTGAAGCGCAAGGCCGAAGGCCCTTTTTTTCCCTTTACCTTAGGTGAATCAAGCCTGAGAATCCGGCGAAAGTCTAAAAGAATTCCCGACAAATGGGGCATTGAAATTATCGCTAATTGAATAAAATTGGTAGCAAGTGGTAGGCATTAAATTGACTCAGCGTACGGGCGATTAATGGCACGCATGAATTTGAAGGCGCGTCGCTGCTCTGCGTTAATAAATACCCCCGCCATGGCGCCCCCCCACAATGCGGATATCCGAGAAGAATCTGGCCACTTTCAGTCGTATAAATTCTATTTATCACATGGGACAGCGAGTCAATTGGATAATAAATTTGGGCGCCCGAGTGCCGAAATTCCCCAGCCCCGGGAGAAAATCGAACGCGCTCAAGCGTTTGAACACCCTCTGCATATACTCGATAGGCCGAAACCTTCGAATTCAAGATTCGACTACGACTTATCCACATATCGTTCCGATACATATTATTCGCCGCATTTTGATGAGCTAGACGCTCCTGAGGAGTAAAGGAGGGATGATTATCGATAAAAGTCCAGACGGTGTCTCCTGCATTATACCAATTCCAATTGGCTGCGATGGTATAGACATAGATCGGTTGTTCACCTACGGCGACTGACGCCATGCGTGCAACATTGCTAGCAATATTGCCATCCCTGAATGCAGAATAGTATTGCTCCACTCCATTATTATCTGCTCTTTGCCCATTCCCAAAAATCCAATAACTAAGATTATCGTTCAAAGTCGGCGCTGGAAAACCTGCGTTAATTACCAGACCCAAAGAGCGCGCCGATACAATGTAAAGTAAATTTTGGGATGAGCCGTCAGCACGAACCACTTGCATTTGGATAATAGCGAACAAAGCCATTATCCCAACAAAAATTCTGACTTTGCGCATAATAACCTCCTAACAAACATGATTGCTTAGTGTATTTAGGCGGCGATGCTCGAGCCAAGCAACCTGGCGAAAACTTACAAATGGCCTTTAAATCAGTAAAGGTATCATTCACAGATTTTTTCCTTCATACTGACCGCCAAACACGCTACACTAAGTTTTTATGTATTGATCGCTGCTCACCATGCCTCGAAACGTTAACTGTGTCCGACTCAAACGCGAAGCCGAAGGGCTCGACTATCCTCCTTACCCTGGCGATGTAGGCGCGCGCATCTGGCGTGAAATTTCTAAAGAAGCCTGGGAGGAGTGGAAAAGCGTGCAAACCCGTCTGGTCAACGAAAATCGTTTGAACTTGGCCGACGCTCGGGCACGCAAGTACCTGCAACAGCAAATGGAACGCTTTCTGTTCGAAGACGGTAGTGTCGAAGCGCACGGCTACGTGCCGCCTACGGCCTGATCGCGTATTATTCACCAATCAGCGACTGGCGCAAGCGTGTGGGCGAACGGGACGTTTCAGATCCATTGATCTGTATGCTCTTGGCAGCAATGCGTAGTGGTATCGAGCCGATGACATCATCCAGACGGTAAACGGTAGTAATACCGCAATTCAGTTGATCGGCCAAACGGCAGAAGCACAATGAACGCCGTGGCGTCACGCCACGGTATCGTGGAGCTGCGTCAGCTTCGACCGCAGCCGATCACTACGATCCCGTCGATATCACCAAGATAACGGAAGATAAATATACCGCGCACGGAATTTCGCCTAATTTTTTGAGATTGGGGATTCATGATCGGCGCTGCGCTCGACCACTCGGGAGATGAAAATCAAAGTGATCCTCTTCGATGCTGCACCAGCAGATGGCACGGCAAATAGTCATTGCCAAACATAACCGGCAATAACCCGCTGGCGTTGAATGGCCTTGATTTTTTGGTTATGAATTTTCCACACGAATCCAAATATTTTTTCCCATATGGACCGATAGATAAAATCTAAGTAGTGGCCTAAAATTTGGATTTACCGCATCAGGCAGACTTTTTTTGCCCCACATAAATCGTATCGAAGTAAAAATCCATCGAATCCATGGGCTGGTAAATCTGGGCGCCATCGCTCCGGAACTCGCCCGGCCTGACATCGGGTGGAATATGAAAATCGTATCTCTCTCCGTTTTCGCACACTCGGTAAGCTTGGATTTCTAAGCTCAGGATACGTTCTCGGCCAATCCACATCTCACACTGTCACATCACGGTTGCGACATTTAAATAAGCCACTCTTTGCTGTTGATTAAGTGATGGATGGGTTTCTGAAAAATACGTAACGGTTTCTTCTGCACCATACCAACGATAATGAACTGAAATAGTGTATACATAAATTAGCTGCCCCCCCCTATTTTCAGTGGAGAGTTAACGCGCCAAGTCGATGGCAATGTCGATATTTCTGTACGCCGGTTGATATGTTTCTACTCAGGAAGCGTCCTTTCTTGGCCTTGCCTCGAAAATCCAATGCGAAATATTGTCACTAAGAGTCGGCGCAGGAAACCCTCCGCTCACCACAAATCCCAAGCCTCGCGTCGATACAATATGAAGTAAATTTTGAGGAGAGTCAGCGGCTGAGACCGCTTGCATTTGAATGATGGCCAACGCAGCACATCGCACTACCCTTTTCGGTGTTCTTACTGTCGATCCACTGGCGGACTCAAACAGTTTATTTACGCAGCCTACGTACGTCAGAGGCGACAATACACATACTGCTATGAAGGTCACATCGAGTTCATATAAAAGGGCCTGAGTTCGGTGTAATGCCGCGTTCAGACCCTTGGGTACGATGAAAAAATACTGGAAGGTGTGGATTTTTTTCGCAATGCGCTAGCGCGATGCTTTAATCGTCGGCAGTATCGAACAACGCGGGTAGAATTCGGTATGCGACATATTCATTTTCCGATACCGTCTTTATATTGAAAGCATTGCAGTTCTCAGGTTTTATCGATACCAATGCCGCACTTAACAAATGCAGCCCTACCATGTTGCATTCCGTATTAAATGCGATTAAACGTTGCTCGCTTCCTCTCACGACATGTAGGCCCCTGCTCGGAATATATCTCTGTTCATTCGTGGGGGGATATATTCTTCCCGGATGCAAATATCCATTGGTTGGATTGTTTACCCATAGCCTAACGCCTCGCCCGAAAATATATTCAATCGAATACGATATACGATCTGGCTCAATCAATTCGCGTCGTAATCTTAAATTTAGTTGGTTCGCCTCGCGAGCAATTAACCTGTAGGCTAAGCTGTTTGCAATAGCACGAATTGTCATGTCTGCGGCGTACCATTCGAAATCTCCGGCTATAGCATATAGATAAATAGGCTCAGACCTAGACCTCTGCCTAACTGCTTCGACAGCAGTTTGGAAATTCGAGAACGCAAGGTAAAACGCGGGCCTACCCCGTGGATCGAATGTAGGCGGCGTGCCAGTAATAAAATCCTGGACATTATCGCTCAGAGCGGATTGAGGAAAACCCTGCGCGAGCGCTTGGCTTGGCGGTATCCCCGACAGCAAATAAACGTTGTCTTGCAGTATAACTGGCGGCTGCGCCTGAGCGCCCGGTACTGTGGTCCATAGGATCGCGATGATCAATGCAATATTGAACGTTATGTGAGACATGATCGTCCCCTTTGATAGATTAAAACTCAAGTGTACGACTACGATAGAGCCGCTACTTTTGGTCGACCGCAGGGTAACAATCGGCTTTTTTGAGCTCGCCGAGGACTGTTTTAATTCACTTGACGTTTAATCTGCGAGCGTGCTCTGCGGGACAAGGAGAGCACCAGCTATTTTTTCTTCGCACATCGTCGAACAATCCCGAGGCGAAACGGCGGCCAAATCCAATCACAGCGACGCACATGCCATCGGCAGACGGCCTCAGCCAGGCGCGCAGCCATCTCACGATACGATGTTCGTATTCAATCGAATTTGCAGCAAACGCGGAAGACGCAGATTGAACGTAGCACGGATTAAAACAATAATCGACTTTCCCAACAAACCAATCGTTACTTGTGCGAAAACTAAAAACAGCCGCGTTATCGCAGTCGTACACTGAGATTTAAATAAATCACAAGGGACAACCATGCCTTACGTAAAAATCAAGCTTGCAGTGATCATCGCGCTCGCATGTATCCCTGCACAAGGCGCTCAAGCCCTCCCTCCAATCGAACTTCAAGACAATGTCTATTTGTTGTCGGGAATACCACCAGACCACGCTTTTATAACAGGCTTTCCTCAGTCCGCTCTGAGCGATAACGTCCAAAACTTTATTTCTGGCACGCCACCCACATTTGATCCATCGGGTAGGCCCGCATTCTACCTTGCGTTCTCGAATTTCGACACGGCGGTCGAAGCGGTCAGGCAAAGATCAGGCGCAGCGCCTATTTATTTATATGCCATAGCTGGAAATTCCGAATGGTATGACGCAAGCGTGACGATTCGAGCCATTACCCGCAACCTGGCTTACGGATTAATTGCCGAAGAGGCTGATGACCGAAATTTAACGATACGACGCAGATCGATTACACCGAATCAGATATCGTATTCAATTGAATATATTTACGGACAGGGCGGGATGCTATGGTGGAACAACCCCGCCAACGGATATTTACACCCTGGAAGATCGTATCCGCCTACGAGCGAACAGAGATACATTCCAGATAGAGGCCTGCATGTTGTGAGGGGGAGCATGCCACGTCTGATCGCATTTAACACTGAGTGCGATATCGGATGGCTGCGGCTTTTTATCACCGCATCGGTATTGAATGCAACCCACAACTGCAATGCTTCCGATATAAAAAAGCTATCGGAAAGCCAATATGCCGCGCACCTAATGCTACCCATGCTGTTCGATGCTAATGGCAATTGAAACCTCGCGCCAGCACAGTGATAAAAAAACCACCTTGCGGTGGTTTTTTTATCACTACACGATTCACTTACTCGATCGGCAGCTCCGACTCGGCGCCGCGCGCCAAACGCTCGGTGTTTTTCACACCAGTGTGGCGAACGTCGGCACCGTGTACCAGGTAGATCACCCGTTCGGCCATGTTCTTGGCGTGGTCGCCGATTCGCTCGATCGCACGAGCGATAAAAATCAGATCGATCGCCTTCGAGATGGTGCGCGGATCTTCGATCATGTAGGTGATCAGGTGACGCAGGGTGGCTTTCCACTCCTTGTCGACTTCTTTATCGCTGCGGACGACTTGCGCTGCCTGGATAGGATCGAGGCGGGCAAAGGCGTCCAGCGCGTTGCGCAGCATGGCCAAGACGTTGTCGGTCATGTGACGCAACTCGACGATGGGCAGATAGCGCGCCTCGCTTTCGTGAATACGGCGAGCGGTCACGGCGATTTTCTCGGCTTCGTCACCCGAACGCTCCATGTCGGTCAGCATCTTGGACACCGACAGCACCAGACGCAGATCGACTGCAGTAGGTTGGTGCCGTGCCAACACGTTGGTGATACGCTCGTCGATCGCTACTTCCAAAGCGTTAACGGCCTTTTCGTGCTCACGCACCTTGTCGACCAGCTGGGTATCGCCTTCGATCAGAGCGTCGATGGAAGCGCCGATCATGGCTTCGACCAAGCCGCCCATGCGCAGGAAATCGGACCGGACGTTTTCGAGTTCGGAATCAAACTGCTTATTGGTATGTTCGCTCATGCCGGGTTCCTGTCAGTACGGATGCGACGCCTGTGGGCGCGCGAGATTAGCCGATAGCATATGAATACTATGTGACAGTATTATGAAGCAGTCCTTTTAGCCTGCAAGCGGCGTATACCCTCTTGCGTCGCCAGCAGCGCGATATCGGCACCGCTCAGCGCAAACAAGCCGCAGGTGACGACACCGGGAATGTTGTTGATACGCGTCTCCAAACCAGCAGGGTCGTCAATGGACAGACCAGCGACGTCCAGGATGATGTTGCTGTTGTCTGTCACGAAATCGGCGCGCAACGTGGTTTTTCCACCCAATCCATCTAGGTAGCGCGCAACCGCAGCTTGCGCCATGGGAATGACTTCGACGGGTAAGGGAAACGCGCCCAAAGTGCCCACCAGCTTCGATTCGTCGGCAATGCACACGAACTGCTGCGCTACCGAGGCGACGATTTTTTCGCGGGTAAGTGCGCCGCCCCCCCCTTTCACCATGTGTAGGCGATCGTTGATTTCGTCTGCACCATCGACGTAGATCGGCATCGTAACGACGTCGTTCAAATCGAGCACCTCGATACCATGATCGCGCAGGCGACTCGCACTGCGTTCGGAACTGGCGGCAGCCCCTCGAAAGCGACCTTTAAAACGCGCCAGTCCGTCGATGAACAAATCGGCGGTGGAGCCTGTGCCCACGCCAATCACGACATCTGACCCGAGCACTGTTTCGACTAATTCGAGCGCGGCGTCGGCAGCTTGTTGTTTGAGTTCGTTTTGAGTCAGCATGGCAGCCAAACAGAAGATCGTAAGTAATACTGCACTTTAGCAGATCACTCTTGGCGTTTTTCTTGGAAGCCGCGCATCGTGTCCTGAGTATCCGAGTCATCCGCAGACACGCCGAACCCGTCTGTCGGAGCCTCGTCGGAAAAATCGTCGGCGACCGCAAGGCCAACAGGCGGGACGCCGTCGGGCAAAGTCTCGACGGCCTTCAAATTGCGCAACATCGCGCGAGTACGAACTTCCGTCTTGCCCAATTTGGTGCTGGCCGTATCCAGCGTTTTCTTGACCGCCGCCAGCGATTCGCCGAATCGGCCAAACTCGGTTTTGACTGCCCGCAACACCTGCCACACCTCGGAGGATCGCTGTTCGATGGCCAAGGTGCGAAAACCCATTTGCAAGCTATTCAACATGGCGGCCAGATTGGCAGGACCGGCCACGTTGACACGTAGGGATTGCAGGCGATCGAGCAGGCCAGGCTGGCGCAGCACTTCGGCATACAGTCCCTCGGTCGGCAAAAACATGATGGCAAAATCGGTGGTATGCGGCGGAGCGACGTATTTGTTGGCGATCATGCGAGCCTGCACCTCGATCGCCCGCGCCAACGCGGCCGCAGCTGCGCGAGCGGCCACCGCATCGCCCGCGTCTTGCGCGTCGCCCAGGCGCTCGTACTCTTCTTTCGGAAACTTCGCGTCGATAGGCAGCCAGACCGGACGATCGGCATCGCGCCCCGGCAGACGCAAAGCGAACTCCACCACCGCATCGCTGCCCGGAATGGGTTTGACTTGCGCGGCATACTGGCCCGGCGCCATCACGTCCTCGATGAGCCGTGCAAGTTGAACCTCACCCCATGTACCACGCGACTTGACATTGACCAGTACGCGTTTGAGATCACCGACACCAGCAGCCAAAGATTGCATCTCACCCAAACCCTTGTGAACCGCTTCGAGGCGGTCGGACACCAGTTTGAAGGATTCGCCCAGACGCTGTTCGAGCGTGGCGTGCAAACGCTCGTCCACCGTGTGTCGCATGGCCTCCAAACGCTGCCCGTTGTCGTCTTGCAAAGCTCGCAGGCGCTGATCCAGCACGTGGCGTAAGTCGCTCATGCGGCTATCGTTAAGCTGCAACATGCCTTGCATCTGGCTGTTGAAAGCATGAGAAAACTGAGCCAGCGACTGCGCGCCTTCCATGCGAGCCGCCTGCCCATCACGTGCCATGTCGGCGCGCAGGCCACGCTCTAGCCGTTCGACGGCATCGACCAAGGCATCGCGGTCACGCGCAGCCCGAGCGCGCAAGGCCAGATAGACGAAGCCAACGGCTAGAACCAGCACGGTGCCAATCAACAACAGGGGAAGCCCTGAAGGCCCCAACACGCTCAAGGATTCGATCAAAGCGGACTACTCGCAAAATAAGGCCACGCGACGCGGGCTAACCCGCATTATCGATCTCGTAGCGGCGATTGGGAATCACTGCCCCGCATCGCGCGAACGAGCAAAACGAACCAACTATTACCAAGGCCGCGATAGAGAATCGGTGACGGCGACGCAGCCATAGAATAGATACCGGGACAATTGCTGGAGATTGCAATGCCGTGTTTGAGAAAAATGATTGCATTGCTCACCGTATTGGTCTGTACGGCAGCAGCAGCCGCCGACAACGCGTCTTCTGACGAACGGGATCAGCGTCAACCCTATCCCGTGCAGAATAACGTCTATATGGTCTCACTGGTTCCTCCAGAAGTAGCGCTTAAACAAGGTTTTCCCGAATCCGAATTACCCGATCACGTCCAAACCTTTCTTGCCGGTGTGCCAGAGCGTGACGCATCGAATATTGCTGCTTTTCAAGTTGCGTTCTCAAGGTTCGGCGCCGCGGCCGGATTGGCATGGTTATTGTCGACGGAGCGTTCTGTTCCTGCTTATGTGTACGCCATTGCAGGAGATGCCTATTGGTATCGAATTTCCACCACAGCCAATGCAATGAGGCGTAGCCGGGCTAGTGCACTACTAGCTGAAGCAGCGCAAACCGTAGACCTCACTTGGATGAGACGAATCCGGATATACCCGGATCTTATTTCGTATGTGGTCGGATTCAATCATCGACAAACTGTAGAAATACGCGCACACAATTTGCGAAATGGAAATTTGTATGAAAACCAAGCCTACCCAGGTACGCGTTCCCAAACATATTACCCTGATCTACAGCTTAACGTCGTAAGACTCACAGACCCGTCTCTACTGACATTCAACTTAGCGTGCCCTGTCTCAGGTCCAAGTTACTCGAGCACTAGGTCGGCCCTGGCATCAACCTCTACCGACAGATGCAACCCCGCCAATATCAAGACAATGCCGGAAAGCACATATATCGCACGATATACCCTGCCTCTATTAACGGCCTTCGATGACGATTAAAAATCAGTAGCGACTCTCTGACTGTACTTTTGAGCGACGCAGGTTAACTTTCATTATCGATATAGCATTACTTGGACGATATTTTCTCCCGCTACGCGAGCGAAGCGAACCAACTACCGAATTGCTCGCTGAAGAACCGGCGGTGTTGTCGCAGCCATAAAATGAATACTAGAAAAATCACCGGAGATCGCATTGCCGTATTTAAAAAAATTGATCGCAGTGGTTGCGGTGTTAATCTGCACAGCAGCAGGCGCCGCCAACGCGCCTCCAGACCAACGGGATCGGCGTCAACCCTATCCCGTCGAAAACAACGTTTATATGGTCTCACTGGTTCCTCCAGGCGAAGCGCTCGAACTAGGTTTCCCCGAATCCGAACTATCCGATCACATCCAAACCTTCCTTGCCGGTACGCCACCACGGCACGACCGATTGGGTAATGCAGCCTTTCTAGTCGCATTTTCGAGGTTCGGCGCCGCAGCCGGGGTGGCATTGACAGTGTCGAGGGAGCGTTCTATTCCAGTTTATGTATACGCCATTGCAGGAGATGCATATTGGTATCCATTACCCGTCACCATCCGTTCAATAAGACGGAGTAATCTATCATATGAGTCTGTATCCCAAGCAGCGGAAAAAATTGAGCTTTCCTGGATGAGACGTACCCAGGTATTTCCGCATTCCATCTCATACGTGGTTGGATTTAATCCTCAACAAGGTATCGAAATACGCCCGCACATTTTGCAAAATGGAACTTTTTATTTACGCAACGCCTACCCTGGTACGCGTGACCAAGACTTTATTGAGGATTTACGGTTTTACATCTTGGTGGGTGGAATTTCGCCGTTATTGACATTCAACTTAGAATGCACACTGTCAGGACCTGGCGACTTGAACGCTCTGTCGGCCCTGGCGTCACCCTCCGCCGACAGATGCACCCCGCCAATATCACGACAATGTCGGAGCGCGCATATCTCGCGCAATATATCCTGCCTGTGCTACAGACTTTCGATGACGATTGAAATTCGATAGCGACTTACTCCCTGTGTTTTCCAGCGAAACGGGCTAACCTGCGTTATCGACGTAGCAATAGTGTTCAGAGGATATTTGCCCGCGTCGCAAAGGATTAAGAGTGCAATAGCGCGCGTAGGCTGGGTCGACGAAACGCCACGGCAGATGCGCATCGCGGTCGGCCGAAATGCCCAGGCGCGTCGTCTGGATAATCTGCGGCAATACCGTGCCCACGTCATCCAGGTAGAACTGCGTCGGATCGAACCGGCCGGCGTTCCACTCTGACACCTTCAAGGCCAAGGCCCGACATAGCAACGTCTGTCCCGCACACAGTTTTTCGACCGAACGAGGCAGTCCGGCGGCATCCAGGTTAAGCGCCTGCATGAGCGCCAGCGCCTCGGGGCCCGATTGCGTGTCCTGCCACGGGTAGGCCGATTTGATCAGCACGGCGTTGCCCTCGCCCGCCGCGCCGATGTTCAAGGAATCGCCACCCCGCGCATAATACATATAGAGCGTGCCGCCTCCCATGAACAAGGCACGTCGCGCGTGAGTGAAACCCAGTGAAGCGTGACTGCCCTTGTCGAGCAGCGTATAGGCTTCGGTTTCAATGATGCGGGCCGCCAGCCAGTGACCCTGCCATCGTCGGCGCAGCACCTTTCCCAACAGACGCTGCGCGAGCCTGAGGGCATCGCACTCGTAAAAACCCGGATCGATGACGGGCGCCATCAGTCCGATGAAACGAATCGCTCGACGAAGCGCTTTTCATTGAACCCGACGCTGATTTCGCCATCGGGCGAAACCGCCACCGGCCGGCGCACCAGGGCCGGGAATTCGGCGATGAGTGCCAGCCAGTCGTCGTCGCCGCTGGGCGACTTGCGCGACTCGTCCAGATTGCGCCAAGTCATCGACGCTCGGTTGACCAGTTTTTCCCAGCCGCCCAGGCGACCCGCCCATTGTTTGAGTATGGTGCGGGCGACGGGTTGGGCACGATAGTCGATGAAAGCATGCGGCACGTCGTGTTCGGTCAGCCACTTCGACGCTTTGACGCAGGTGCTGCATTGCTTCAAACCAAACAGGGTCAAACCAGTCATGCCGTCTCCTTACGCCATACGAGGCGATGCGCGACAATCACGCACATCCCCACCGCCAAAATGAACAAAGTAGCCAGTGCGTTGACTTCGGGACGCAAGCCTAAGCGCACTCGCGAGAACACTTCCATGGGCAGGGTCGAGAACCCCGGTCCCGACAGAAAAGACGCCAGCACCACGTCGTCTAAAGACAGGGTGAACGCCAGCAACCAACCTGCCGCTAGCGCAGGCGCGATAAGCGGCAGTGTGATCGAGAAGAAGACGCGCAACGGCGATGCGCCCAGGTCGAGTGCCGCTTCTTCCAGCGAGCGGTCGAGGTCGCGGATGCGCGACTGAATGATGACCGCCACATAGGCCATGCACAGAGTGGTGTGCCCGACCCAGATCGTGAACATGCCGTTATCAGTCGGCCAACCCAGCGTGCTGCGCATTTCGATGAACAGGATGAGCAAAGAGATGCCTAACACCACTTCGGGAATGACCAGCGGTGCACTGATCATGCCGACGTAAACGGCGAAACCCCGGAAACGGCCCATGCGCGCCAATACATATCCGACCCAGGTGCCGATGACGACGGCCGCAGTGGCGGTCAGACCGGCGATCTGAAAAGACAGCCATGCCGCACGCAGCAGCACTTCGTCCTTGAACAGCGCCTCATACCACCGCAACGAGAATCCCGACCACGAGGTCACCAGCGGCGACGAATTGAACGAGAACACCATCAGGCTGACGATGGGCGCATACAGAAATAAAAATCCCAAGCCCAAGGACAGCCATTTCACGCGTTTGTCGGGCCCTTTCATGCGCCCTCCCGACCGGCCTGGATCTGCTTCATCTGGTTATATTGGAACAGGGCCAAAGGCACCAACAGCAGCAACACCATAACGCAGGTCACGGCAGCGGCCATGGGCCAGTCGGCATTAGTGAAAAATTCGCCCCACATGACGCGACCCATCATCAGCGTGTCGGCCCCGCCCAACAGCTCGGGGATGACATATTCGCCGACGCTGGGAATGAACACCAGCATGGCACCCGCGATCACGCCCGGGCGCGACAACGGCACGGTCACTTGCCAGAACGCTTGCCAGGGTCTGGCGCCCAAGTCGTATGCCGCTTCGAGCAGGCGCAAATCCATCTTCACCAGATTGGCATACAAGGGCAAAATGAAGAACGGCAGATAGGCGTAGATCATGCCAATATAGACCGCCACGTCGGTCCGATAGATCTCGAGCGGCTGCGAGATCAAACCCAACCCGATCAGCGTCTTATTGAGTAAACCATCGCTGCGCAAAATGCCGACCCATGCGTAGACGCGCAGCAGTTGCGAGGTCCAGAACGGCAAGATCACGGCCAGCATCAGCAGCGTCCGAATCCGCGGTGACGAACGGGCGATGTAATAGGCCATCGGATAGCCGATGACCACGCACCAGAACGTAGTGACCAAGGCCATTTTGACCGAGTTCAGATAGGTGGCGACGTACAGGCTGTCGCTGAACAACCGGGCATAGCCCTGGGTGTGCAACGTGAGCTGGGTAGCCCCCTCTTGGAAGGTCAACAGTGGCGTGTAGGGCGGCGAGCCAAAATTCAGGTCCGCGAGGCTGATCTTCAGGACCATCAAAAACGGCACCAGCAGAAACAGCGCCAGCCAGAGAAACGGTGGCACGATGGCCAGCGTACGCATGGATGGTAGAAACCGTGCGACCGGTACGCGGATCATGATGCCAGCACCGTTGCGCTATCGGCATCCCAGCTGACGTAGACCTCGTCTTCGATACCGGGCGCATCCAAGGTGGCCAGGATACGGCTGGGTACGCTGGCCTCGATTACCTTGCCTGCGTCCAGACGAATCTGATAGAGCGCGTAGCTGCCCAACCAGGCCATGTGGCTGACCCGACCGTGCGCCCAGTTTTCCTCTGTTTCAGGCATGTCGCGCGACACCACCACGTGCTCGGGACGGATGGATACATGAACTTCCATGCCGATGGGTTCGCTCACGCCGTGGCTGACGACAAGCGGACGGCTGAGTTCGTCGCACTCGATGGCCACTCTATCGGGTTCGTCGATCACAATGGTGCCTGTGAACAGATTGGTCGATCCGATAAAGCCCGCCACGAAGCGCGAACGCGGAAAAGCATAGACTTCCTGCGGCGTGCCCATCTGCACGATCTGGCCTTCGGTCATGACGGCCAAGCGGTGCGCCATAGTCATCGCCTCTTCCTGATCGTGAGTGACCATGATGCAGGTCACGCCCACTTGTTCAAGAATACGCACCAGCTCGATCTGCGTCTTCTGACGGATCTGCTTGTCCAGCGCCGACATCGGCTCGTCGAGCAGCAGCAACTTGGGCCGCTTGACCAAGGAGCGCGCCAACGCGACACGCTGTTGCTGGCCACCCGATAACTGATGCGGCTTACGCCGCGAATAACCCGCCATCTGCACCAGGTCCAATGCCTCGAACACACGGTCGTGAATTTCGGCCGCATCGACACCTTCTTGCTTCAGACCAAACGCAACGTTGGCCTGTACCGTCATGTGCGGAAACAGCGCGTACGACCGAAACATCATATTCACCGGTCGACGGTGCGGCGGGATGGCGGTGATGTCTTCGCCGTCGAGCACGATCTGGCCCGAGGTGACCTCTTCGAAACCCGCCAGCATGCGCAGCAGCGTCGATTTGCCGCAGCCCGAACTGCCCAGTAGCGCGAAGATTTCATTACGCCGAACGCTGAGATTCACCGAGCGAACGGCCACGACATCGCCAAAAATCTTGACGACATCGGCGACTCGTACGAATTCGTCAGGGTCGGTCGTGTGCGGGACCCCGTAACGACTATCGATCATAGTGCTCAACGCCCCGACTTCAGTTCGTTCCACATGCGCGTCATCTGACGCTGCAGCGGCAGGGGTTGCGCTTGAATCACGTACAGGCTTTTGGTGACAGCGGCGGTCGGATAAATCATCGGATTGTCGGCAATCGCAGGCGCGACGAATTGACGTGCGTCCTTGTTGGCGTTGGGGTAGAACATTTTGTTGGTGATGGCCGCGTGAACTTCCGGCGTCTCGATGTAATTGATGAACGTATGAGCATTCGCCGCGTTGGGCGCGTCCTTGGGGATCAACATCAAATCGAACCAGGCGGGTGCGCCCCCCTTAGGGATGAAGTAGTTGATCTCGTAATCCTTCTTGGCTTCCTTGGCGCGCGCTCGCGAAATCATAACGTCGCCCGAAAAACCATAGACCATGCACAACTCACCGGTGGCCAACTCGTCGATATAACCGGACGAACTGAACTGGCGGATGTACGGACGAATTTTTTTCAAAACCTCGAAGGCCGCTTTGTAATCTTCGATTTTGTCGCTGTTCGGGTTCTTGCCGATATAGGCCAGCGCCGCAGGGAAGACCTGCGCCGCCTCGTCCAGCACGGAAATCCCGCAGTCTTTGAACTTGGCGGCGTTCTGGGGGTTGAAGAGCATGTCCCAGTTGCCGAGATCGACCTCTTTGCCCATGATCGCTTGGGCCCGGGTGACGTTGTAGCCCAGGCCGTTAGTACCGTAGCCCCAGGGGATGGCGTACTGATTGCCCGGGTCGATCGGTTCGAGCAAGGCCATGATGGCCGGATCCAGATGCTTGATGTTTGGGATCTTTGACTTATCGAGCTTCTGAAACATGCCGGCCTCGATCTGACGCGAGGCATAGTGCGACGAGGGCACGACAATGTCATAACCCGACTTGCCGGCCAACAGCCGGGCTTGCAGGATGTCGTTGGTGTCGTAGATGTCGTAGCGCGGCTTGATGCCGGTGGCGTTTTCGAATCCCGGCAGCGTCTCGGGGGCGACGTACTCAGCCCAGTTGTAGATATTGACGACCTGCTGCTGCGCGGCGCTCGTGCCAGCGACGCTTAAAGCCACCGCGCCCAGAAGCGCGCGTGCGAACGTATTTTTCATGGTGGTCCCCTGTGTCAAACCATCATTGTTGGGCGAAAGGCAAAATAATAAAGCCTTTGCTCCTTCGGGGGGCACGCACCGGGACGTTTTTGCCCAAGACCAGTTATTTCACTGTGCGCAGACGTGTCGATAGTGATCGATCACAGTGCGAGCGGCTGCCTGCCCTGTCTCGCCACTGACCTTTCTGAGCGAGCGCGCCAGACGTTGCAAATTTGCCTCTCGGCCGGCGCCATCCAAGCGGCCAAATGTTGCTCGGTCGAAATCGATCAGCCAGACGCACCCCGAATCGTCGACCAGAATGTTATAGGCGTTCAGATCGGCGTGCCAGACGCCTGCCCGGTGCATCGCGCAGATGGCTTGCGCCACCTGCGGCAAGGGCGCGCGTTCCAGCAGATCGGCCAAAGGACGTGCGCCGGGGATACGCTGAGTGAGCAACGCGGCCCGATAGAACGGGCCATGACGCCAATACGCAGCAGCCAGCGGCTGCGGCACCCGCAATCCCGAGGCATGCAGGCGAGTCATGATGCGGAACTCGGCAAAACTTCGGGTCGCCTCGGCGCCCCGCCAGATATAGGCATCGCGGCTGATGCGCGCGACCAGCCCACCGCGACGATAGTGACGCAACACACCGGCACCGAACTCTCCTACGACGAACCAGGCAGCCTGCCGTCCCCCTCGGGTCACCAAAGTAGCACGCTCGCCGTAGGCGAGCGGATCGAGCGCCTGTGGGCCGGCAGGCACCCCTCGCTCCGAGGCCATCAACATGGCGCCCCGGGGCGAATCTGCCCAGTCGATCTGCTGTGTCGTGTCAGCCTGCACGGTTGCGCATCCAATCGGCGGTGCCGTAGAAAGCGTGCAGCAGTCGGTCGGCCAATGCCGGCGCGACGTTCAGGTCCTGCATCGCGCGGCCCATGCAGATCACCCACTGATCGCGCTCGGCCTCGCCGATCGCAAACGGCAGATGGCGAGCCCTCAGGCGCGGATGCCCAAACTGCTGGACGTAATGGTCGGGGCCACCCAGGTAGCCGCATAAGAACAAGAACAAGCGCTCGCGGGCCTGATCGAGGCTGGGGCCATGGGCCTGACGCAGCGCGGCCAGGTCGGTATCGATATCCATCAGATCGTAGAAACGCTCGACGATCTGGCGAATCACGGGTTCGCCACCGATCTGATCGAACAAGGTTCGCGTGATGTCGATTTCACCGAGATACGGCTCCATTTGAGATGGGGGAACGAAGACCATTTATCGAGCCTCGCGCAGGGTCACCAGGGGCGGCGTACGCAACACGCCTCGCAAGGCCAGCGCACCGCCCGCCCAGGCCCCCACCATACCGATCGCGGCACCCACCACCCACGGCCACAGACCCAGCGTGATGGCGAAGTCGAAAACGAAACGCGACAGCGCCAAAGCAATCAACTGCGCCCCGCCCGCGGCCAGCAAACCGGCCAAGCCGCCCAGGGCCAACAATTCCAAACGCTGCGCCCGCGCGAGTTGCGAGCGCGTCGCACCTAGTGCGCGCAGCACCGCGGCCTCGCGCACCCGTTCGTCGCGCGTGGCCGTCAACGCCGCGCCCAACACCAACAGACCGGCCGCCAAAGCGAAACCAAACAACAACTGCACCGCACCTACCACCTGATCGAGCACGCTTTGCAATTGATTCAAAATGGCATCGACATCGAATACCGTGATGTTGGGGAAAGCCTGAACCAGCTTGGGCAGCAATGCGCCCTGCCCCTCGGGCAAGTGAAACGAAGTCAGGAAAGTCTGCGGGCTGTCGACCAGGGCCGCCGGACTGAGAATGGCGAAAAAATTGACTCGAAACGTATCCCAGGCCACGGCCCGGGTACTGGTGATGGTGACGGTAACGGGCTGACCGGCGACATCGAAAGTCAATGCATCGCCCACATTCAAACCCAATGTGTTGGCAAAGTCGGCCTCCAGCGACATTTCCATGGCGGCGGGATTCAAGGGACGCCCCGTGACGATGCGGTTGTAATCGGGAATGGTCTGGGCGTAGGACAGATTGAACTCTCGATTCACCATGCGCTGAGCGCGCGGATTCTCGTACTGGCTGGCCTTGATGGGCTGGCCGTTGCGTTCGATCAAGCGGCCGCGAATGTTGGGTGCCAACATGGCTTGCCGAACGCCGGCTTGAGTCAGCATATCGGCCACTGCGTCGCGCTGTTCGGGTTGAATATTGATCAGGAAACGATTGGGCGCATCGGGTGGCAGCGTGCGTTGCCAGCCATCGACCAGATCGGTACGCGTCATCGTCAATAGCAGCAAGGCCATCAGTCCCACCGCCAGCGCGCATAGTTGGGTCAGCGTTGCCGCACGCCGGCGCACCAAACCCGCCAGCGCAAAGCGCAGTGCGGGCGACCCGCCCAGGCGGGGACGCAAGCGGCCCAATAGCGCCAGACAGGCCCATCCCGCCAGCGCGAACAAAGCAAATGCCCCCAAAAACCCTGCCGCCACCGTCGCACCCAGACGAGCGTCGCCCGCAAACCACCAGATGATGGCGGCAAAGCCCAGCGCACCAACCCCATATCCGGCCAGACTACGCATGGCCAAAGGCGGATCGTCCCGGCGCAGCACGCTGGCCGGCGGCACATCGCGCAAGCGCGCCACCGAAGGCATCGCGAAACCGAACAACAGCCACAAGCCCACTGCCACACCCTGCACAGCCGATATGGGTCGCGGCGCGGGCAAGGCGGTTTCGATCAAACCATCCAGCGCTTGAATCAACAGGCTATGCACCCCCAGCCCGATCAAGGCACCGACCATCGATGCGAGCAGGCCGATAACGGCGAACTCGGCCAGCAGCATGCGCGTGATTTGCGCCTGGCTGGCCCCCAGACAACGCATGACTGCCATGCCATCGCGATGGCGCAGCATGAAGCGGCGCGCCGAGAGCGCCACCGCCACCGCCGAAATCAACACTGCTAACAAGGCGACCAAGGCTAGAAACCGTTGCGCCCGGTCGAGTGCGCGACGCACTTCGGGCCGTGACGTCTCTAAGGTGTCCAGGCGTTCGCCCCTGGCCAGGCGAGGTGCGACCCAATTGGCGTAGTCGCCGATCGCCTCGGGCGGTCCCGCCAGCAGGAAGTGGTAGTCGAGTCGAGCCCCCGGGCCTAACAAGTTGGTCGCGGGCAAATCGGTACTGTTGATCAACGCGCGTGGTGCCACGTTGACGAACTGCATGCCACGATCCGGCTCATAGGTGACCACGCGGGTGACCGTGAGGTCGATATCGCCCAGTTGCACGACATCGCCCATGCCGATGTTCAACATACCTAGCAGCTGAGCATCGACCCAGACCGTTCCGGGCGCGGGCATGCCACCCTCCTCGATCGTGCCGCCTACCGGCCGGTCGGCACTGCGCAAGGTGCCTCGTAAGGGGTAGCCCTCCGGCACCGCTTTCAACGAAACCAACTGCGAGGCATCGCCAGCGCTGGCCATGGAAGGAAACTGCACTGTCGTGATGGCGCTCAAGCCACGTTTCTGGGCTTCTTGCGTATATTGAGCCGCAGGCGCGCGATCGCCGTCGATCTTGAGGTCGGCGCCCATCATCTGGCCGGCATCGCGCTCGAGCGCCCGGCCGACACGGTCGGCCAGAAAGCCGACGCTGGTCACCGCCGCGACGGCAATGATCAATCCGAGCACCAGCAGGCGCAACTCACCGGCACGCGCGTCACGCCACAACATGGCCAAGCCCAGGCGCCATCCAGCGGGCGGGCGAGTCGAAGACGAGCGAACAGCATCAGGGCGCATGGCAGATCCGTACAAATCCCGCGAACGGCGGGCATCGATGAGCAACAGGTATCTTAGCCTGTGCCAATGCGGATAAGTTCCGCTCGAACGCGCGGCGCGCCTAAACAAGCATCAGCAACACAGTGGCGAACACCATGGCCGCGAAGCAGGCGCGTAGCCGTCGTTCTGGCAATCGCAACGCCAGCCGTACGCCTTGCGAGACGCATAACACACTTCCCAGCGCCAAAGGCACTCCCACGCTCCAATCGGCTTGTCCGGCCCACGTATAGGTAGCCAGCGCGATAGTCGAACCGGGGATGATCATCGTAAGCGCCAGCGCCTGGGCGGTGGTCTGCGTGTATTTGAAGTAGGTCGTCATTAAGGGCACCACCAGGATCGCCCCACCGACCCCGAAGAATCCCCCCAGCAAGCCAGCAGCGCAACCGATGGCCGCGCCTATCGGAGGCGACAGACGCGGAGCCTGACGCTCGTGTCCCACGCCGGCCAACTTGCGGGCCGCACGCATGTTGTAAGTTTGCCAGGTGTAGAACAAGCCGACTACCAGTAGAAAACCGGCGAAGCTGCGGCGCAAGACGACCGAATCAGCGCCCAAGGCCAGATGCGCGCCCAGGAACGTGAAGCAGACCGCGGTGGTCGCACCCGCCGCAGCGACCCGCCAGTCGATCCGCGCATTCTGATTGTATTTGCGCACCGCCATCAACACGGTGGGCAGAATCAGAATCAGCGCAGTTCCCTGCGCCAGTTGCTGAGGCATGCCCAATATCAGCGCCATGGCGGGAATGGCGATCAGGCCACCGCCGATACCCAACAGACCACCCAACAGGCCGATCACTGCGCCCGCGGCGAAACAGCCCAAAGTGATGAGCACGAGCATCGTGGCCTACTGGAGTTTTTGCAAGGCGTCTTCCAACCGATCGACCGCCCAGATCTCCAGGCCCTCGATGGGTTGTCGCGGCGCATTGGCCTTTGGAATCAGCGCCACGCTAAAACCCAGCTTGGCAGCCTCGCGCAAACGTTCCTGGCCACGCGGGGCGGGCCGAATCTCGCCTGCCAGTCCAATCTCGCCGAACGCCACCAATCCGCGTGGCAAAGGACGGTCGCGCAGCGACGACATGATGGACAACAACACCGGCAGGTCGGCCGCCGGTTCGCCGATGCGAACCCCACCGACCGCGTTGACGAACACGTCCTGGTCGTAGGTGGCGACGCCTGCGTGACGGTGCAGGACCGCCAGCAACATGGCCAATCGATTACCTTCGACACCTACGGTCAGCCGTTTGGGATTGGGTGCATGGGTCTGATCGACTAATGCCTGAATTTCGACCAATAGCGGCCGCGATCCCTCTTGGGTAGCCATGACGCAGGCCCCGGCCACGTGGCGATCGTGCTGCGACAGAAACAGCGCCGAGGGGTTCGCGACGCCGCGCAAGCCTCGGTCGGTCATGGCGAACACGCCCAACTCGTTGACCGCGCCGTATCGATTCTTGAACGCGCGCACCAATCGGAACGACGAATGCGTATCGCCCTCGAAATACAGGACGGTATCGACGATGTGCTCCAGCACGCGCGGCCCTGCCAACGTACCGTCCTTGGTGACGTGGCCGATCATCACGATGGTGATGCCGGTTTGCTTGGCCAGACGGGTCAGCTGTGCGGCACATTCACGCACCTGCGAGACCGAACCGGGCGCGGCGGTCAATTGGCCGCTGTACAAGGTCTGAATGGAATCGACCACGGCCACCTTGGGCTTGACCTGCGCTAAGGCGGCCTGGATGGACTCCAGCCGAATCTCGGCCAGCAGATCGATACGGTCACCGCTTAGCCCTAAGCGACGGGCGCGCAAGGCCACCTGCTCGGCCGATTCTTCGCCAGTGACGTACAACACCGGGGTGCTTTCGGATAGCGAGGCCAGCGCTTGCAACAGAAGCGTGGATTTGCCAATACCGGGATCGCCGCCGATCAGAACGACGGCGCCCGGTACCAAGCCGCCGCCCAGCACCCGGTCGAACTCGTCGATGCCCGTGGGTTGGCGAGGCGTTTCGCGCGCTTCGATTTTGGCGAGATTTTGTACCGGCGCCGAACCGGCCAGGGAAGCGAACCGGTGGGTGCTGGCGCCAGCCGGTGCTTCGACCGACTCTTCCAGGGTGTTCCAGGCGTCGCAGTGCGGACACTGGCCCTGCCATTTAGGACTGGAACCGCCGCATTCGCTGCAGACGTAAACGGTGCGTATCTTGGCCATCTTAGGGCTCAGGCCCGTCCGCCCAGACTGCCGCCGCCATCCACACCCAACACCTGGCCGGTGATGAATCCCGCTTCGTCCGACAACAAAAAGGCAATGGCAGCGGCCACATCGGCCGGTGTGCCCAAGCGCTTGAGCGGCACCGAGGCCAAAGCCCGCTTCTCGGCTTCGCTGCCGATGGGGCGACTCCGACGGAACAATTCGGTTTCGATGGGGCCGGGGGCGACGGCGTTGACCGTCACACCGAATTCGGCCAATTCGAGTGCCCAAGCCCGCGTCAATCCCACCAGCGCACTTTTGGCCGCGGCGTAGCTGCTGCGCTCGTAGGCACCGTGAATCGCACGACTGCTGACGTTGACGATACGGCCCTCGCCACGCTCCTTCATCGAGTCGATGAAGGCCTGGGTGACCTGTACAGCCACTCGCACATTCAGATCCATGACGTTGTAGAGCGAAGCCAGATTCACTTCGCCCAAGGGCTCGGGTATCACACTGCCGACGTTGTTGACGACGGCATCAATCGAAAATCGCTCGCGAATCTTATACAGCACGTCTGCCGTGCGACCTGCATCCAACAGGTCGCACGCAAACAAATAGCCGGGAAAATCGAGATCGTCGGTATGACGGGCAATACCCACCACATGGCAACCCTGATCGGCCAGCCGCTGGCTGAGTGCCCAGCCAATGCCTTTTGTCGCACCGGTGACCAGCACGCATTTGTCTTTCATGGGGAACTCCTACACATCGCGACGGGGCACACGGGGGGCAACCGCACACAGCAATTCATAGCCTATGGTACCGCTATGGCGCGCCACCTCGCCGACCGGTGGGCCGCCCTCGCCCCACAGCACGACGGGCGAATTGATGTCGGCATCGGGCACCGGCGTCAGATCGACCATCAACATGTCCATGGATACTCGACCGATCAATTGGGTGGGGCGGCCCGCTACGGTGATAGGGGTGCCGTCGGCGGCATGACGCGGATAGCCGTCGGCATAGCCGCAGGCCACGACGCCGATTCGCATCGGCGCGCTGGCGGAAAACCGACTACCGTAGCCAATTGCGCCACCCGCGGTCACGTCCTGAACGGCGATGATGCGCGAACGCAGTGTCATGGCCGGACGCAAATCGAAATCAGAGGCGGGCTGCTCATCGAACGGCGAATCGCCGTACAGGCAAATACCGGGGCGCACCCAGCGCGGTTGATCGTCACGCACCAGGGCCACTTCGGCATAACGCAGGGTGGCCGCCGAATTGCATACCGATACGGGACCGGGCAAGCCGGCGACCTCGGCATCGAATATCGCCATCTGACCGGCCACGCCCTGGATGCCGTCGGCGTTGGCGAAATGAGTCATCTTGCCGACATGGCCCAACACGCCTCGGGCCGACAGCGCCTGAGCGCGTACGAATGCCTGGCGGTAGGCTTGGGGCGAAAATCCCAGCCGGTTCATCCCAGTGTTCATTTTGACGAAGGCGTCGATACGACGACCGACGCGGGCACGCTCCAGCATGGCCAACTGCCCATCGTTGTGGATGGACGTGGTCAGGTGATAGCGATCGAGCAACTCGATATCGGCGAGCTCGAAAAATCCTTCCAGCATCAGGATGGGACCGACCCACCCTGCCTCGCGGCAGCGCACGGCTTCGGCAAAATCCAACATTGCCAAGCCTTGAGCGGCCGCGAACGCACTGACGGCACATTCGATGCCGTGGCCGTATGCATTGGCTTTGACTACTGCCCAGATAGACGGCGGACGTGCCCCGGTGGCGGCTGCGGTCGCGTCCAGACGAGCGCGCACCGTTGCCAAATTATGGGCGAGTGCGCTGGCGGAGATATCTACGGATATTGGACGGGGCATGATGCGTGTCGTTCGTGTTGGCGCAAGTCTAACCCGAGTGTCCCGGCACAAGCGAGAGACGCAGGGCCAAAAATAGTTGAAAATGTCAACGCCGATCCAAGCTGCACGCTGACACTCAATGGCCGTCGATCACTACGAGAACTTTCCTGTCGCCTCTATCTTGCTCCCGGCGCGCCTGCGCGGAGCGGTGACCGACATCTACCGCTTTGCCCGCTCGGCCGACGATATCGCCGACGAGGGCCAGGCCACCAACGCCGTACGCTTGGCGCACCTGGGCAACTATCGCTCCGAACTGCACCGCATCGGTGCAGAGCACCATCGGTTCGGCCCGGCAATGCCAGAGCTTGCGCCCATTTTCGATCCCTTAGCCGCGACCATCCGGCAGCACCAACTGCCCATCACCGCGTTTTTCGATCTGTTGTCCGCATTTGAGCAAGACGTCATACAGACACGCTACTCCCACTACAAGGATCTGCTGGACTACGCCAGCCGCTCCGCCAATCCGGTTGGACGCCTGATGTTGCATCTTTATCGTGCCGCCACACCGGAAAACCTGGAGCAATCGGATGCCATCTGTACCGGCTTGCAACTGGTGAACATGTGGCAGGACGTACAGATCGACTGGCGCAAGGGCCGTGTGTACCTGCCGCAAGAAGATATGGATCGGTTTGGCGTGACCGAATCGGACATCGATGCGCGTCGCTTGACGCCGCGATGGAGAGCGTTGATGCAGTTTGAAATCCAGCGAACTCGCGCACTGCTACACTTTGGCGCTCCGCTGGCGCGTCGTATTCCCGGGCGCGCCGGTTTCGAATTGCGGCTGGTCGTACTTGGCGGGCTGCGTATTCTGGAACGCATCGAGGCGGCCCGCTTCGATGTTTTTATGAACCGCCCGATATTGGGCAAAGCCGATTGGTTCACGATATTTTGGCGAGCCGCCTTTCGATATGACACCTGACGAATACTGCCAGGAAAAAGCCGCCAAGAGCGGGTCCAGCTTTTACTATTCCTTTCTGTTTCTGCCGCCCGAGCGACGCCGCGCCATTACCGCGTTGTATGCCTTCTGCCGCGAAGTGGACGACGTGGTGGACGAGGCCACCGACCCGTCGCTGGCGCGCGTGAAACTGGCCTGGTGGCGCACGCAGGTCGATCAGTTGTTCGCAGGGCAAGGCGAGCATCCCGTCATGCGTGCACTGGCGCCGCATCTAGCGCCCTGCGGCATCACGGCCGAACGGCTGCATGCCGTCATCGACGGCATGCAAATGGATCTCGACCAGACCCGCTATCTGGACTGGCCCGGTCTACGCAAGTACTGTTGGCACGCCGCCGGCGTAGTGGGTGAATTGTCTGCCGGGGTGTTCGGTTATACCGACCCGAAGACACTCGAATACGCCGAGAAGCTGGGCTTGGCCTTCCAGATGACGAACATCATCCGCGACATCGGCGACGATGCGCGACGCGGCCGTATCTACCTTCCGGTCAACGAGATGCAGCAGTTCGATGTCCGTGCCAACGAGATCATCGACGGCACCTACTCCGATCGATTCGTCGCGCTGATGCGCTTTCAGACCGAACGGGCGCGGGCGTTGTATCGCGAGGCCGTGCAACTGCTGCCTGAAGTGGACCGCCGCGCGCAACGGCCGGGCCTGATGATGGCGGCGATCTACTACGCACTGCTCGACGAGATCGAGCGCGATCAGTGGCAGGTGCTGCATCAACGGATTTCGCTGACACCCTTGCGCAAGCTGCTTCTGGCCTGGCGGATCTGGGTCGGCGGCGGCCGCGGTTTCGTGCAGCGGTTGGCCCAATGAAACTGGCGGTCGTCGGTGCGGGCTGGGCGGGACTTGCCGCTGCCGTAGACCTCAAAGCCTATGGTCATGAGGTGTCGGTGTTCGAAGCGGCCCATACGCCGGGCGGACGCGCACGGCGGGTGGCCCGTCTGACCTGGGGCACACCGCTGGACAACGGCCAACACATCCTGCTCGGTGCCTACACCGAGACGCTGGCGCTGATGCGTCAGCTGGATCGCGACGTCGATCGAATGCTGTGGCGCTTGCCCTTGCAATGGGGTGCCTTCGACGGCGCGGTCACTTTGCGTGCGCCGCGCTGGCCAGCCCCCTTTCATACCATGTGGGCGCTGCTGACCGCGCGCGGCCTGACGGCTGCCGATCGGTGGGCAGCGACCCGTCTGATGATGCACGTGCGCAAACTGGTCATCGACACGATCCCGACTGACTTGACCGTCGCCGCATGGCTTACGGACTTACGCCAGCCGCAGAGCCTGATCGGCGCGTTGTGGTCGCCGCTCTGTCTAGCGGCATTGAATACGCCTATCGCCATGGCAAGCGCACAGCTTTATGCGCGGGTATTGCGCGACAGCCTGAGCACGACACGCGAGGCCAGCGACCTGCTCTTGCCTCGCACCGATCTATCGGCAGTCTGGCCCGACGCCGCAGCCCGGCAGGTCCGGATGCGTTATGGCAGCACCGTTCGCACTTTGCACTGGGGCGACGACACCGTCGTCTTGAACGGCGAAGAATTCGATGCAGCGGTCTTGGCCATTCCACCATCGGCAGCGGCTAGGCTGCTCGACCCGTATGCGCGCACGCCCTCGGCTGCGGGTTTGCTCAAGCAATTGCAGGCGTTCGACTACATGCCGATCGCTACCCTGGTCTTGCGGCTGGCGCAACCCTATCGGCTGCCCATGCCGATGATGATGTTGCGCGAAGATCCCGCTCGCGGTCATGACGGGCAATGGGTGTTCGATCGAACGCGTATGCTGGATCAAAGCAATGGCGGCGAGCTGGCGATCGTCGTCAGCGCGGCTCAAGGCTTGAGCGAACGCGATCGCGATCAAACGGTAAAACAGCTGATCGAACAATTACGCGAACAAGCGCCTCGCCGCCTGCCCTTGCCGGAGGTGACTGCCAGTGAGCTTTTCATCGAAAAACGCGCAACGTTCGCGGCAGTGCCGGGCCTAGCCCGGCCCGCGAACCGCACGCCGTGGCCGCGGCTGGCGCTGGCAGGCGACTGGACCGATACCGGCTATCCCGGTGTACTCGAAGGAGCAGTTCGCAGCGGCAGGCAGGCGGCACGTTTGTTCAAGGTGCGTCCAGGCTGAGAATTCGGCCAATCGATACGGGTCGATCGACGGGTTTGATAGCCGTCTCCAGTATCAGCGCAACAGGCGACGGCGCATCAGCACAGCACTCACCCAGATTGCCAGCGTGGCGGTCAGTGTCAATTGCAGCACGTCTGCCCACGGTTCGCCAGGCACCCGTCCCAGCACCAGCGGTCGCACCAACTCGACCGCTGGCGACAACGGAAACCACTTCATGACGGCCACCAACATGGGTGGCAACTGATCGGCCGGGAAAAACGTGCCGGATAAAAACACCATGGGCGTGATGCCCAGCGTGAAGTAGTACATAAAGAAATCGTAACCCTTCGCCAACGCGCATACGATCATGCCCAAGGCAGCGAATGTCAACGCCACCAGCACCAACACCAGCGGAACCCATATCAGCGTCGCCGCCCGAGACACGTCGAACAGCAACACGACCAGCACGATCGATAAGCCGCTTTTCAGCGCCTTGGCTTGCGCCCAAAGAATTTCCGCCCATACCACGTCATCCAAAGACAGCGGCGTATTCAGCATGGCGTCCCAAGTCCGCTGAATCTGCAAGCGCGAGAAAGCGTTGTAGGTCGCCTCGAAAGTCGCGCCGTAGACGGTACCGATGCAAATCGATCCGGCGGCCAGAAACGTGATGTAGGGCACGCCTTCGATGCTGGGTAACAGGGCGCCCAGTCCGAAACCCAAGGCCAGCAACGCGATCATTGGATCGAGCACATCGCCCAGCACCGTAGTCAGCGCGGTCTTGCGCCACATCAGAAAGTTACGGCGGAACACCGCCACACTTCCCCATCCCAGACGAGGCCAGGCTCGCGACACACCGCTCATGTGCCCTCCCGCATACCGCGCCCGGTCAGACGCAAAAACAGATCTTCGAGGTTGGCGGGCCGATGCAGATAACGCAGATCGTCGCGGCCTTGGATGTCGGCCAACAGCGGCGTGGCATCTTCGGTATAACAAAAGGCCGTTTCGCCGCTGACCTCGATACGCGCATGCACCGAATCGCGATGTCGACTCAACCACTGGACCAAACCGTCGCCATACACCTCCAAGACTTGCGGCTCGACGTGCGCGTCGATCAACGCGCGAGGCGTGCCCTCGGCCATCAAACGACCCTGATCCAGCAGCCCCAGGCGATGGCACAAGCGTTCGGCCTCATCCATGAAATGGGTCGTGAGCAAGATGGTCTTGCCGCGTGCGAGCAGCGCTTTCAAACGCTCCCAGATCAGATGACGTGCCTGCGGATCGAGCCCGGTTGTGGGCTCGTCCATGATGATGAGATCGGGGTCGTTGATCATGGCGCGCGCTAATGTCAGGCGACGCTTCATGCCCCCGGACAATTCGCCGATACGTGCATCGGCCTTAGACTCCAGCGTAGCGAAGGCCAGCAGCTCGGGCACTCGTGCGCGGGCCTGCGCGGTGGACATGCCGAAGTATCGGCCAAACACCCACAGATTCTCGGATACGGTGAAATCGGGATCGAGATTATCCATCTGCGGCACCACGCCGATGCGCATTCGTGCCTGGCGGGCCGCATGCGGAATGGGGTGTTCGAGCACACGGATTTTGCCGCTGTCATAGGGCGTCAGGCCCAACAGCGTACGCAGCGTGGTGGTCTTGCCGGCACCGTTGGGACCCAGCAGGCCGTAGCATTCGCCACGGGCGATTGAGAAGGTCAAGCCGTCAACAACAACTTTCTCGCCATAGCGCTTGCGCACGTTATCGGCGATAAGGGCGGCGTTTTCGGTAGAACGGGACGCAATCATCATGAGTGATTCTAGCGCCCCATACCGACAAATCAATCGGCGGCGTGCGTCTCGATGTAGCGCCGCACGGCCTGTACGTCGCACGGCAACGCCTGCACCCGCTGCGGTCGGGATTCCAGTCCGACCAGCGAGGCCGGCACGGGTGCAGGTTGGCCCAAGGCCTCTTCGATCACCTCGGAAAACTTCGCTGGCAACGCCGTCTCCAGCACCAGCATCGGCACCCCCTCTTCGACATATTCGCGCGCGACTTTCACGCCATCGGCCGTGTGCGGATCGATGACGCGACCGGTAGCGGTATGCACCGCCTGGATCGTGGCGATTCGGTCGGCGTGCGTGCTGACGCCGCAGACAAAGCCGAACTCTGATTCGAATCGTCCGCGCTCGGCCGACAGATCGAACTGACCGCTACGCGCGACCTCGTCCCAAAGCGCGGCGACACGTTTGGGATCGCGACCCACGAAGTCGAACACGAAGCGCTCGAAATTCGAGGCCCGAGAGATGTCCATCGACGGGCTGGACGTCGCGTAGGTTTGTGCCGCCGGTCGCGGACGATACACGCCAGTGCGGAAGAACTCTTCCAACACATTGTTTTCGTTGGTGGCCAAGACCAGACGACGAATCGGCAAGCCCATCTGACGAGCAATGTGCCCGGACAAGATGTTGCCGAAATTGCCCGAGGGCACGGCAAACGACACTTCCTGGCCCGGCGCGGCGGTCGCGCGCAACCAGCCGTGAAAGTAATACACCACCTGCGCGGCAATGCGCGCCCAGTTGATCGAATTGACTGCGCCTAAGCGGAATCCCGTTTTGAACGCCAGGTCGACCGACAAAGCCTTGACGATGTCCTGGCACTCGTCGAACACGCCATCAACCGCCAGGTTATGGATATTGGCGTCTTGTAAGGAATACATCTGCGCACGCTGGAACGCGCTCATGCGGCCTTGTGGCGAGAGCATGAAGACGGATATCCCGCGCTTGCCGCGCAAGGCGTACTCGGCTGCCGACCCGGTATCGCCGGAAGTCGCACCGACGATATTCAAGGTGGCGTCGCGACGCGTCAGGACATACTCGAACACTTGTCCCAAAAACTGCATGGCCATGTCTTTGAAGGCCAGCGTCGGGCCTTCGGACAAGCCCAATAGCGTCAGACCGTCATTTAGCGGCTTGAGCGGAACGATTTCGTCCTGCCCGCCGAACGACTCGGACGAATAGGCGCGGCGCGTCAATTCGCGCAGATCTTCCGTGTCGATATCGGTCGCGAACAATCCCAGCACCTCGGCCGCCAGTGCCGGGTACGACAGTGTGCGCCAACGCTCCAACATGTCGGTTGTCACCTGGGGCAATTGCTCGGGCAGGGTCAAACCGCCGTCGGGCGCCAATCCTTCGAGCAGGATGTCGGAGAACGGTTGAGGCGTCATGCCGCCACGGGTCGAAATGTATTTCATGACAGGCTTTCCATACGCAGGCGGGTAACTTTGGAACACACAAACGGCAAGGCTTCGGTCAAGGCGATCGCACGATCGACATCGCCTTCGATGGCTTCATGCGTCAGGAAAATGATCTCGGCACGCGCCTCGCCCTGCGGCTGCTGCAACATCGAGCCGATGGAAATTCGCTGCTCGGCCAACAGACGCGCCAGATCGGCCAACACACCCGGACGATCTTCCACGGTGACGCGCAGATAGTAGGCACTGCGCACCTGGGCCATCGGCAGGATGACGGTGTCGGCCATTGCATCGGGCTGGAAAGCCAAGTGCGGCACCCGGTTGTGCGGGTCGGCCGTATGCAGTCGGGTCACATCGACCAGGTCGGCCACCACGGCCGAAGCGGTGGGCTCTTCGCCTGCGCCCTGACCGTAATACAAGGTCGGGCCTACGGCGTCGCCCGAGACCAGCACCGCATTCATGGCACCTTCGACGTTGGCCAGCAGGCGCTCGGACGGAATCAGCGTCGGATGCACACGCAACTCGATGCCATCGGGGCGGCGGCGGGTGATGCCCAACAGTTTGATACGATAGCCCAGGCGCTCGGCGTGAGCGATGTCTTCCTGAGCGAGTTGGCTGATGCCTTCGATGTAACAACGGTCGAACTGCACCGGCACGCCGAAGGCCAGCGATGCCAGCAGCGTCAGTTTATGCGCGGCGTCGACGCCTTCGATATCGAAGCTGGGATCGGCTTCGGCATACCCCAGTCCCTGCGCATCGGCCAAGGCGCGATCAAAGGGCAGGCCCCGCGCACGCATTTCCGACAGAATGAAATTGGTGGTGCCGTTGATGATGCCCGCCAGCCACTGAATGCGATTGGCCGTGAGGCCTTCGCGAATCGCCTTGATGATGGGAATACCACCGGCCACTGCGGCCTCGAAGGCCACCATCACGCCGCGCTCGGACGCTGCGGCGAATATCTCGTTGCCATGTTTGGCCAGCAAGGCCTTATTGGCGGTGACCACATGCTTGCCGTTGGCGATGGCTTCCAGCACCAGTTCACGCGCCGGCGAAATACCGCCGATCAGTTCGACCACGATATCGATTTCCGCGTCTTGCACCACTGCCCGCAAATCCTGCGAAATTCGCACCGATGCGCCCACGCGAGCCCGTGCACGCTCGACGTCACGGGCACCCACATGGGTGATCTCGATGCTGCGCCCTGCACGGCGGGCGATTTCAGACGCGTTTCGCGCCAGGACGTTCCAGGTGCCGCCACCGACGACACCCGACCCCAACAGACCCACTTTCACTGCGTTCATTTAAAGATACCGTCCTTGCGGAACATTTCCTTAATGCCGCGCACCGCCTGGCGGGTGCGTTGCTCGTTTTCGATCAAGGCGAAACGGACATACTCGTCGCCGTATTCGCCAAAGCCGATACCCGGCGAGACGGCCACTTTGGCCTCGGCCAGCAGACGCTTGGCGAACTCCAAGGATCCTTGCGCCAGATACGGCTCGGGAATCCTGGCCCAGATGTACATCGACGCCTTGGGGATATCGACCATCCAGCCCGCCTCGTGCAAGCCGCGCACCAACACATCGCGCCGCGCCTTGTACTGGGCGACGACGGCATCGACGCCGTCTTGCGGACCGTTCAGCGCTTCGATGGCCGCCACCTGGATCGGCGTGAACGTGCCGTAGTCGTGATAGCTCTTGATACGAGCCAAAGCATTCACCAATTCGGCATTGCCCACCATGAAGCCGATACGCCAGCCGGCCATGTTGTAGCTCTTGCTCATGGTGAAGAACTCGACGGCAATATCACGCGCACCCTCGACTTGCATGATGGACGGCGCGACATAGCCATCGAAGGTGATGTCGGCGTAGGCCAGATCGTGTACCACCAGGATGTCGTGTTCTTTGGCCAGAGCGACCACGCGCTCGAAGAACGACATATCGACGCATTGCGCCGTCGGATTGCTGGGAAAGCCCAGAATCATCATCTTCGGCTTCGGAATCGATTCGCGTACGGCGCGTTCGAGTTCTTCGAAGAAATCGACGCCGGGAGTCATGCGAACCGAACGAATATTGGCGCCGGCAATTACCGCGCCATAAATATGAATGGGATAGCTGGGGTTGGGCACCAGCACCGTGTCGCCCTGGTCCAGCGTAGCCAGCATCAGGTGCGCCAGGCCCTCCTTGGAGCCGATGGTGACGATGGCTTCGCTATCGGGATCCAGCGTGACCGCGTAACGACGTTGGTACCAGTCGCAAATCGCCTTGCGCAGGCGCGGAATACCCTTGGAGACCGAATAACCGTGCGTGTCATCGCGCGTGGCCACTTCCACCAGCTTATCGACGATGTGCGGCGGGGTTGCGCCATCGGGATTGCCCATGGACATATCGATGATGTCCTCGCCACGCCGCCGGGCGGCCATCTTCAACTCACCGGTTATGTTGAAGACATACGGCGGCAGCCGTTCAATGCGCGAGAACTTTCTCATGACTCATCCCAAAGCGCCCCAGGCGCGGTATCGGCAGCAAACTCGTTAATCTAGCGCAAGCCGCCGCCCCCGGCAAATGCCGTACAAGGAAGTAGGGCAATCGTCATACGCGCAAGCCGCGCGTTGCGCTATTATCGGATCAACAACGACGGAGTCATGATTGAAGCTGCATTCGGACCCTTCCTCCGCATTGAACACGGTTACCGCCTATGGCGACGACTATATCGAAGTAAACCTGGTGCGTTACGCGCACGCCGTCTGGTTTGGTCCCGAAGGGGCCATCCACCCCTGGCCGGTACGCACGATGGCCGAAGTCACAACCGCCACGCTACGCAGCCCAGCCAGCCTGATCGCCGCCCCCGTCGATCCCATGGCTTTTCTGGACGCAACCGACGGGCCGACGGGCGATATTGCCAGCCCCGACTCGCCCGAAGTACTGATTTTGGGTACCGGATCGCGCCAGCACTTTTTGCATCCTGCCGTCTTCGCCCCACTGACCCGGGTAGGCATCGGTGTCGAAACCATGGACACCCAGGCGGCGGCTCGCACCTACAACATTCTGATGTCCGAGGGCCGACGCGTGGTCGTCGCCCTCATGCCCATGGCCGGAGCCCCTGAATGACCCCTACCCGCATCGGCAAACCTGCCCCCGAATTCACCGCCGACAGCACGATCGGCCCGATCGACCTGGCCCAGTGCCGTGGCCGCGCGGTCGTCTTGTATTTCTACCCGAAGGACAATACGCCGGGTTGCACCACCGAGAGCCAGGATTTCCGCGACCTGCATGCCGAATTTTTGGAGGCAGGCGCCGTGGTGATCGGGATTTCGCGCGACACCCTGAAATCGCACGACACCTTCAAGACGAAGTACAAGCTGCCCTTTCCCCTTATCTCCGATCCCGATGAACGCGTCTGCAATTTGTACGGCGTCATGAAGCAAAAGAACATGTACGGCAAACAAGTCCGTGGCATCGAGCGCAGCACCTTCCTGATCGACGCCTATGGCGTGCTGGTTCAGGAGTGGCGCGGCCTGCGTGTGCCCGGACACGCCAAAGAAGTGCTGCAAGCGGCCGCCAGCATCGGCTGAGTCGGTTGCACGTTTCATCCCTCTGTAAACAGGCGAAGTCAGCCGGCCCATCAACGAGAGTGACCTTATGCCGCTTCCCAAGTTGCCCACCCGTCCCGCAGCCATCCTGAACTTCCCCAGCGGCGAAACCCTGACGCTCGACTCGCAGCAAACCGATGAACCCGCCGCCCGACGCCCGTCGGGTCGCAAAGCCGTGGCGGAGCAGCCCGATCCCGTTCAGCCCGAGCTGGCCGGTTTGGCCGCCGGCGCCAGCCCGACCGCTGCTCGCGGTCGCAAACGGGCCGCTACTGCGGCATCCACCGGCGCACTCGCCGACGCCGCGCCCGCCTCGATGACGCCCGTTGCCCGACAGGTGTCGGCACCCGAATCGCGAACCGCCGGCCTGGCAGCCGCAACGGCGGCGCCCAAGCGCACCGCCTCGCGTAAAGCAGGCTCGGCCACCATCGAGTCGCCCAGCCGCCCCGCACGTAAAGGCACACAAACCCAAAAGCTGTTCGTGCTGGATACCAACGTACTGCTGCACGACCCCTCCAGCCTGTTCCGATTCGAAGAGCACGACGTCTATCTGCCCATGATGACGTTGGAAGAACTCGACCATCAGAAGAAAGGAATGTCGGAGGTCGCGCGCAACGCCCGTCAGGTCAGCCGCTCGCTGGACGCGCTGGTGGCCGAAGAAGCCGATCTGGACGACGGTTTGCCGCTGGCCAAGCT
Source organism: Bordetella parapertussis (assembly GCA_945903445.1). GTDB lineage: Bacteria > Pseudomonadota > Gammaproteobacteria > Burkholderiales > Burkholderiaceae_B > Schauerella. The sequence goes on along the minus strand of CAMDNZ010000015.1, from coordinate 16,287 downwards.
GGGCAACCGCGACGCTCAGGGCCGCCTGTTCTTCCAGACCAATGCCATTCACAGCACCCTGCCTGCCGACCTGCCCATGGGCAAGGCGGACAATCAGATTCTGGGCGTGGTGCAGGCACTGCAAGATCTCTATCCCAAGCGTGACGTCGTGCTGGTGTCCAAAGACATCAACATGCGCTTGAAGGCCCGCGCACTGGGCATGGCGGCGGAAGATTATTTCAACGACCACGTCCTGGAAGATTCCGACCTGCTGTATTCCGGCATCACCCAATTGCCGGAAGACTTCTGGAACAAGCACGGCAAAGACATCGAGTCGTGGCAACAAGGCGGCACCACGTTCTATCGGATCCGTGGCCCCTTGTGTAGCCAATTCGTGGTGAACCAGTTCGTGTTCCTCGACGGCCAGATGCCGCTGCATGCGCAGGTGCGCGAGGTCAACGGCAAGACCGCCGTGCTGGCCACGCTGCGCGACTATACCCATGGCAAGAACAACGTCTGGGGCATCACCGCACGCAACCGCGAACAGAATTTCGCGATGAATCTGCTGATGAACCCGGATTGCGATTTCGTCTCGCTGCTAGGTCAGGCGGGAACCGGCAAGACGCTGCTGGCACTGGCCGCCGGTCTGACGCAAGTGCTGGAAACCAAGCGCTACACCGAAATCATCATGACCCGCGTGACCGTACCGGTCGGTGAGGACATCGGTTTCCTGCCGGGCACCGAAGAAGAAAAGATGATGCCGTGGATGGGCGCGCTGGAAGACAACCTGGACGTGCTGAATCTGGGCGACGGCGAAGGCGGCAATGATTGGGGCCGCGCGGCCACCATGGATTTGATTCGCTCGCGGATCAAGGTCAAGTCCTTGAACTTCATGCGTGGCCGGACGTTCCTGAACAAGTATCTGATCGTGGACGAAGCGCAGAACCTCACGCCCAAACAAATGAAGACGCTGGTCACGCGTGCCGGCCCTGGCACCAAGGTGGTCTGCCTGGGCAACATTGCCCAGATCGACACGCCCTATCTGACCGAGGGGAGTTCGGGCTTGACCTTCGTAGTCGATCGTTTCAAGGGCTGGCCACACTCCGGTCACATTACCTTGCAACGCGGCGAGCGCTCGCGTCTGGCCGATTACGCCGGAGATGTCCTTTGAGCGTGCTGCCCGTTGGCATCACCTTGGGCGATGCGGCCGGCATCGGACCGGAAATCGTCCTGAAGTGCATCGCGCAAGGCTTGCCTGCTCCGGCCGTGGTCTATGGCGACCCTGGCCGGTTGGCCGAGGTCGCCCGCCTGCTGGGCATACCCGTCCAGGTTCGCACGATTGTCGGGCCTTCAGCCGCCACGGGTGAGCCGGGTATCGTCGAGGTCATCGCGACCGGTGCCGACCTGACCGGTCTGCCCTGGGGGCAGGTCGATGCGCGCGCTGGACAAGCCGCCTACGACGCCGTGCTGGCGGCGATCGACCACGCACGCGCCGGGCAACTGCGCGCTATCGTCACCGCGCCGCTGAACAAAGCGGCCATGCATGAAGCCGGCTTGGATTTCCCGGGTCATACCGAGATTCTGGCCGAGCGCAGCCAAACTGCCGATTTCGCCATGATGCTGGCCAACGCCGAACTGCGTGTGCTGTTGGTGACCATTCACATACCGCTGGCCGATGTGCCCTCAGCCATCACCTTGAATGCCGAATTGACCGCCATTCGCCTGGCCGATCGTGCCTGTCGCCAGATGGGCATCGTGCATCCGCGGATTGCTGTAGCAGGCTTGAATCCGCACGCTGGCGAGAACGGCAAATTCGGCCGGGAAGAGATCGGCATCATCGCTCCCGCCATCGAACAGGCACGCGCACTTGGGTTCGACGCCAGCGGCCCCTGGCCGGGCGACACCATTTTCATGCGAGCGCGGCGCGGCGAATTCGACATCGTGGTGGCCCAGTATCACGATCAAGGCTTGATACCGGTCAAGTATCTGGGCGTCGACGAGGGCGTAAACGTGACGGTGGGCCTGCCCTTCGTACGCACCAGTGTCGATCACGGCACGGCGTTCGATATCGCCGGGCAGGGCCTCGCCGACCCGGGGTCCTTACATGCCGCCTTCGTGCTGGCCTGTCGAATGAGCGCGCATCCGGTCTAGCGTGCTCGACTGTCTCGATCGGCCCAACTCTTCGGATCGAAACCAACCAGAAGTAAGCTCGCCGGACTACAATCCGGGTTCGCCCGGCATCGCGCCGGCTTTTCGTATGGCCTTCGCCCTTGTTGCGCATGCCCTCTTTGCTCTTGCCCGTCTTCGCTTCCGATGAAACGCCTGCTTCGCTTTCTACCTGACACCTTCATTCTCCTGCTCTTGACCGTCGTTGCGATCGCCAGCATCGTCCCCGCCTACGGCGTTGGCCTGGTGACCTTCGGTTGGATCACAAACATTGCCGTCGGCCTGTTGTTTTTTCTGCATGGCGCACGGCTGTCGCGTGAAGCCATTATCGCGGGCATGACGCACTGGCGTCTACACGGCACCATCTTCAGCGTGACCTTCATCCTGTTCCCGTTGATCGGGCTGGCACTGCAACCGCTGCTGATGCCACTGGTGACGCCAGAGCTGTATGTCGGGGTCATGTTTTTGTGCTGCCTGCCCGCCACCGTTCAGTCGGCCATCGCCTTCACCTCGATCGCGCGCGGCAACGTACCCGCGGCGGTATGCAGCGCATCGGTATCCAGCCTGCTAGGCATCTTCGTGACGCCGCTGCTGGTAGGAACGGTGATCGCAAACGCCGGCGCCGCACCGGTATCGTTCGATGCCGTGCTGAAGATCATGACGCAATTGCTGCTGCCCTTCGTGCTGGGCCAGATCATGCGCCGCTGGATCGGTGCCTGGGTGGCCCGCCACAAGCCCGTGCTGAAGTACGTCGATCAAGGCTCGATCTTGTTGGTGGTCTATACGGCGTTTTCGCAGGCAGTCAACGAAGGGCTGTGGACCAGCACGCCCTTGGGCGCGCTGTTCGGCCTGGTAGTGTGCTGCATCGTCGTACTGGCGCTTGCGCTGGGCGTGTCGATGCTGTTGGGCAAGCTTTTCCGCTTCAACACTGCCGATCAGATCACGCTACTGTTTGCCGGTTCGAAAAAGAGCCTGGCGACTGGCGTGCCGATGGCACAGGTGTTGTTCGCAGGCAGTGCAGTGGGCACGATCGTGCTGCCGATCATGCTGTTCCATCAGATTCAATTGATGGTGTGCGCCTACCTGGCCAGCCGCTATGCGCGCCGTCCGTTAGAGTCCCACGAAGAAGCCTGAGCGTGCCCTGCGAGATAGCGCCCTCTTCGTCGGGGTAGCGAGTTCTGATTTCCTAGGCTGCCGCAGAATATGCGGCAGGCTCGATTCGCATCCGGCGCGAACATCAGGCACAAATGTCGGTCACAAACGTCGGGCGCAGTATCTCAATACTGCTGTCCGGCCGTGTAATTCAGGAATCGGGTGCTCATGCCTTGGAAGGTCAGGCGTACCGAGCCGATCGGGCCGTTACGCTGCTTGCCGATGATGATCTCGGCACTGCCCTTGTCTGGCGAATCGGGGTTGTAGACCTCGTCGCGGTAAATGAACAAAATCACGTCGGCGTCCTGCTCGATAGCGCCCGACTCGCGCAAATCGCTCATCACGGGCCGCTTGTTCGGGCGTTGTTCCAGGCTTCGGTTCAGCTGCGACAGCGCGATCAAGGGGCAGTTCAGCTCTTTTGCCAGACTCTTTAGCGAGCGGCTGATTTCCGAAATTTCAGTTGCCCGGTTCTCGCCGCCACTGCCCGACATCAACTGAATATAGTCAATGATGATCAGGCCGAGCTGCCCGCACTGACGGGCCAGACGCCGTGCACGGGCACGCAGATCCATGGCGGTCAGCGCTGGCGTCTCGTCGATGTAAACCTGGGCGTCCTGCATGAGTTGAACCGCATGCGTGACCCGGGGCCAGTCGTCGGCCAGTAGTTTGCCGGTTCGCATGCGATGCTGATCGAGCATCCCCACCGACCCCAGCATACGCATGGCCAATTGCACTGCACCCATTTCCATCGAGAACACCGCTACCGGCAAACCTTGCTCGATAGCGACATGCTCGCCGATGTTCATGGAGAACGAGGTCTTGCCCATCGATGGACGACCCGCCACGATGACCAAATCGCCCGGCTGCAGGCCGGATGTCATTTTGTCCAGATCGGCAAAACCGGTAGGCACGCCGGTGACATCCGAATCGCTATCGCGGTGATACAGCTCGTCGATACGCTCGACCACCTGGGTCAGCAAGGGCTGAATTTCCTTGAATCCGGCGGCACCGCGTGCGCCTTCCTGCGCGATCTGAAACACGCGCGACTCGGCCTCGTCCAGCAGTTGTCGCGCTTCCTTGCCTTGGGGATTGAACGCAGCCGCCGAAATTTCGTCAGCAATCGACACCAGCTTGCGCAGCATCGAACGCTCGCGAACGATTTCGGCATAGCGGCGGATGTTGGCCGCTGACGGCGTATTGTGCGCCAGCGCGTTCAGATAGGCCAAACCGCCTACCTCTTCGCTCTTGGCGGCGCTGGCCAAGGACTCGTTGACCGTGATGACGTCAGCGGGGCGCGCCAGATTAACCAGCCGAGCGATATGGGACCAGATCAGCCGGTGATCGTGGCGATAGAAATCGTCTTCCTGCAAGATGTCGGTCAGACGGTCCCAGGCATTGTTATCGAGCAACAAACCGCCTAAAACAGATTGCTCTGCTTCGACGGAATGAGGTGGCACTCGAAGATAGTCGAGCTGCTGGTCGGGGGTAGCGGTCATGAGGACAATAGTAACCGGAGGCTGCGAGCGACTCGGAAGAAACCCTGCACGTCGCGCCCCGGCACCCAGCGCAGCGGCAACATCAACCACGCTGCGCGGTCGAGCACCCGGGCCACACGCGTCAACGATCGCCGCAGCGCGGGATCGTTATTCTGCGCCAGGTAGGCGTGCAACAAGCGATCGGCCAAGGCAGCCGACTCGTTGGCGGGGACATGACGCAAGACCACTATCGACGATAGACATTGGTAGACATCGTAGGCTTGTGCCAAAGACAGTGATAAGGTGGCACCGATGTTTTCTTCGAAATCCAAGCGCCAGATGCACTCGTCGCGACGGGTCAGGTTACGCACCTGCGCACCGCCATGCCAGTGCCCGCCCGCGTGAAACGCTGCCAGATCAGTGGCGATCTCATCGATCAACGCCTGACGACCTGCCGGATCGGTCTCGCGCAACAAATAGGGCATGTCTTGGCCGACGAACTCCAACACTAACTCGCCGCTCCGGTAGCGCCACACGGCAGGCACCCGACACCCGGCTTCGGTCAGACGACGCAGGCGCGCGGCCTCGTGGGGCAAACCATTGTGAACCAGGGAACGCGGCGACGGCCACTCGCCCAAGAGCAGACGACAGAACGCCGCCAGCACGCTGGCGCGAAGATAGCGCAACACGTAGCTCACGCCACGCGCAAGCGAGGGCTGACGGCGCTTGATCACGAAACTCACGCCATTCAGATCGGCTAGGCGGACCGATGGCTCGCGTGTCGGATCCAATGCATCCAACCAGGCATCCAGACCGGCGGGCGGCTGAACATGAGGGACCGGCGGTTCTTGTGACATGACTTGATTTCGCCCACGCGCGTGGCTCGCGCCACAATAGAAAAAGCCGGCTGGTCGGCTAGCGACCTGCCGGCTCTCGAGCAGCCACCTGGGGATTAGGCCAGGTCGCCCTCGACTTGCACGGTGATGTCGGAAACGACATCGGGGTGCAGTGCGACGGACACGGCGTACTCGCCCACGGCCTTCAACGCACCGTTAGGCAGACGGATCTGCGACTTCTCGACGCTATCGAAACCGGCTTTGCGCAGGGCATCGGCGATATCGGCATTGGTGACCGAACCGAACAGACGGCCGTCGATACCGGCTTTCTGTTTGATGCTCAGTTGGAAATCCGACAGACGCTCGCCCACGCCTTGAGCGGCGACCAGCTTCTCGGCCTGAATCTTTTCCAGCTCAGCGCGGCGAGCTTCAAATTCTTTCAGAGCGACAGCCGTGGCACGACGTGCTTTTTTCTGGGGGATCAGGAAATTGCGGGCATAACCGTCTTTGACGCGAACGACTTCGCCGAGGTTACCCACATTGACGACTTTTTCAAGCAGGATGATTTGCATGGCGGTCTCTCGATCAGTTGTGGTTGTCGGTGTACGGCAACAGAGCCAGGAAGCGCGCACGCTTGATGGCGGTGTCGAGCTGACGCTGGTAGTTGGCCTTAGTACCGGTCAAACGAGCCGGGATGATCTTGCCATTCTCTTGGATGAAATCACGCAGCGTGTCGACATCCTTATAGTCGATGTGATCGACGCCAGCGGCGGTGAAGCGGCAGACCTTGCGACGCTTGAACAGCGGCGACTGCATTGGTTTGCGCTTGTCGTTTTTCTTTTTGAAGAAAGCCATGATGTGCCTCTTATTGGGTTTGCCGGTCTATGAAAAAAGACCCGGCAAGATACTTGTTCAAATGGACGTTCAGGCGACCAGCGGGTCATGCCCCGCGGTTTGGACGCGCACCCGCTGCATATGCAGCCGAAGCTTGACCGAATCTTTGCGCACCGGAGCGAGAAAGCCCTCGATATGCAGCATCGAACCCAGCTGCGTCGTGGCCAGCATGCTTGCCAGATCGCCCATTGCCAATGCACTGATCGTCAACATAACCTGGCGCTCCAGCCCGGCTTCGACAACAGTGGATTGATGGGTGAGCAGCATATCCAGCACTGGCTGGCCCGCCGGGGTATATCGCAGGGGCTCGCATTCGAGCACTTGCGCTGACAACTCCAGCCGGTTGATCACCTGTATGTCCTGCTAGTGAATCGCTTTGCCAATTACTCGGCGGTCGCTGCCGACGCTTCGGCCGAAGCCTTGCGGGCTTCTTCGCGCTCGACCGACTTCATCATCGGCGATGCGCCTTCAGGCGCGTTCTTGGTCTGAATGACCAGATGGCGCAAGACTGCGTCGTTGTAGCGGAACGAGTGCTCGAGTTCGTCCAGGGTTGCCTGTCCGCATTCGATGTTCATGCACACATAGTGCGCCTTCACCAGCTTTTGAATCGGGTAGGCCAGTTGACGCCGGCCCCAGTCTTCCAGGCGATGCACCGAGCCGCTTTGGCCAGTGACGAGCGACTGGTAACGCTCGACCATGGCGGGCACTTGCTCGCTTTGGTCGGGATGGACGATAAACACTACTTCGTAGTGACGCATAGTTAAAACTCCTTGAGGATATCCGGCCTACATTTTTGGGGGCCACTCATTGCAGTTCCCACAACTCGGTGCAGTTCCCGCATTCAGCAACCCTACCTTTCCTGCCGGACAGCCCGTCTCATGAATATGAGGGCGAGCAAAGAAAGCCCACTATTATTACTCGCATCGCTGGAAAAAGCAAAAGACCCGTGGCATACGTGCCACGCACGGGTCTCGATACGGCCTGCGATAGACAGCTGCGGGCGGACGCGCCGATCAGCCTTCGACGACGGCGTACGCCGAGTGATTGTGGATCGACTCGAAGTTTTCGGCTTCGATGCGATAGCTGCGAATACCGGTTTGTGCGCCGATTCGGGCAGCTACGTCACGCACCAGATCCTCGACGAATTTGGGGTTTTCGTAGGCGCGCTCGGTGACGTATTTCTCGTCGGGGCGCTTCAACAGGCCCCACAGCTCGCACGACGCCTCGGATTCGACCACTCGGATGATGTGTTCCAGATCGACTTCGCCGTCCAGCACGGCCGACACCGTCACGTGCGAACGTTGATTGTGGGCGCCATAGGCCGAAATGGCCTTGGAGCATGGACACAGGCTGGTGACCGGCACCAGCACGACGAGTTCGAACTCGACCGCTTGCGCGTCGGCGCGGGCGATCCATTGAACTTCGTAGTCCATCAGACTCTGCACGCCCGAGATCGGGGCCGATTTGTTGACAAAATAGGGAAAAGACACGGTGATGTCGCCGCGCTCGGCATGCAGCAAGGGCAGCATTTCGGCCGCCATCACCTTGAACAGCGCAGGGGTGAGCGGCGTGCTGCGATACTTTTCCAGCAAGGCGATGAAGCGGGACATGTGCGTGCCCTTTTCATCAGCAGGCAAGGCCACAGTCAGCGTCCAATTTCCCACCGTAGGCGTCGCTTGACCGTCACCACCGGCGATGAGCATGGGATGCCGCACCCCGCGGATACCGACGCGCTGTATAGGGATGTGCCGGGTGTCGTGCGAGCTTTGCACGTCCGGCATGGCGAGAATCGAGTCAACGGGCGAATTCATGGCAGGCGTCGGACCTCATGGCGCAAACCAAAGAATCCGAAAAGGTAATTAGACAGGCGTCTATTATGGCGGATTTGACAAGCGGGTGTTGCGATAACCATATTCATGGTAGGTGTGCAACGATGCATCGAGCGTCCGATAAACGTATCGCCTAGCGCACACCTAGAGCATCCCCGGCGCACCTACCCGCCGTTCGCTCAGACCGGAAACCGCTTACACACGGATTGCTCGATACCCGCAGCGTCCAAACCAAGATCGGCCAGCAAACGCGACTGATCGCCGTGATCGATGTAGCGGTCGGGCAGACCCAGCTGCAATACCGGTTTGAGCACCCCAGCGGCGTTCAAATACTCGGTGACCGCGCTACCCGCGCCCGCCATGATGCTGCCTTCTTCCACCGTGACGAAACCGTCATGCGTGCTCGCCAATTGTTGTAACAATGCCTCATCCAAGGGCTTCACGAAGCGCATGTCTACTACGGTGGCATCGAGCGCTTCGCCCGCGGCCAATGCCGGATGAAGCAAAGTGCCGAACGCCAGAATCGCGACACGCTTGCCTTCGCGACGAACGACCGCCTGCCCGACCGGCACGCTGGTCAAGGCCGGATCGATGGTCGCCCCGACACCGGCCCCGCGCGGATAACGCACCGCCGACGGCCCGACGTGTTGATAACAGGTCGTGAGCAGCAAACGAGTTTCGTTTTCGTCCGACGGCGTGGCAATCACCATGTTGGGGATACAACGCAGATAAGCGATGTCGTAATTGCCCGCATGAGTGGCACCATCGGCGCCTACCAAGCCCGCTCGATCCAAAGCGAAAGTGACATCCAGATCTTGCAAGGCCACATCGTGAATCAACTGATCGTAACCCCGCTGCAGGAACGTCGAGTAAATAGCGACCACCGGCTTTTGCGCTTCGCAGGCCAAACCCGCGGCAAATGTCACGGCATGCTGCTCGGCAATGCCGACGTCGAAATAACGCTTAGGAAATTTCTGTTCGAACGCCACCATGCCGCTCCCCTCACGCATGGCCGGCGTAATCCCCACCAGACGCTCGTCGGTGGCCGCCATGTCGCACAGCCATTGCCCGAACACCTGGGTGAACGTGGTCTTGCCGGGCTTGGCGGCAGGCTGAATACCCACGGCCGGATCGAAGCGTCCGGGGCCGTGATACAAAACCGGATCGGCTTCGGCCAATTTATAACCCTGGCCTTTTTTGGTCACCACATGCAAGAACTGCGGCCCTTTCAAGGCCCGCAGATTTTGCAGCGTAGGCACCAAGGCATCCAGGTCGTGACCATCGATCGGCCCGACGTAATTGAAGCCCAGCTCTTCGAACAGCGTGGCGGGCGTCACCATGCCCTTGGCGTGCTCTTCGAAGCGGCGTGCCAATTCGAGCACCGGCGGTACGTGCTGCAACACCGCCCGCCCGACATTCTTCGCCGTCGCATAGAACCGACCCGACATCAGTCGTGCGAGATACCGGTTCAAGGCCCCAACCGGGGGCGAGATAGACATGTCGTTGTCGTTCAGGATGACCAACAAGTTGACATCCGGAATGACGCCAGCATTGTTCATCGCCTCGAATGCCATGCCTGCCGACATCGCGCCGTCGCCGATGACGGCAATGTGCGAGCGCTCGATGCCTGCATTACGCGATGCGACAGCCATCCCCAATGCCGCCGAAATGGACGTACTGGAGTGGGCCGTGCCGAAGGCGTCGTACTCGGATTCGCTGCGTTTGGGAAAACCCGACAGACCGCCCGCCTGGCGCAGGGATGTCATCTGGCCCTTGCGCCCAGTCAGGATTTTGTGTGGGTACGACTGATGGCCAACATCCCAGACGATGCGGTCATGCGGCGTGTCGAACACGTGATGCAAAGCCAGCGTCAACTCAACCGTCCCCAGATTGGACGATAAGTGTCCCCCAGTCGCCGATACCGACGTCAACACGAACGCGCGCAGCTCCTCGGCGAGCTCCTTGAGCTTGCGGCGATCCATGGCTTTGAGGTCAGCCGGGCTAGAAATGCGATCCAGAAGAGAAGTCATGCGAAGTTATTCTATGCGTAGTTCGCGCCGGGCGCATCCGGCGCCGGGGCCATCAGCGGTCGCGCAGCACGATGAAATCGGCCAGCTCGGTCAGGCGCGCAGCCTGCGTGCCCAAAGGCGCGATCGACTCCAACGCGGCGTGGCGCAACTCTTGCGCAAACGCCTGAGCGCCGTCCAAGCCCAGCAAGGATACGTAGGTCGGTTTGTTTTCGGCGGCGTCTTTGCCCACCGTCTTGCCCAAAGCCGCGGCATCGGCCGTGACGTCCAGAATGTCGTCCACCACCTGAAACGCCAATCCGATCGCTTCGGCATAGGCGTCCAGCGCGGCGCGCACCGACGAACTCGCGCCCGCAACGATGCCGCCCAGGGCCACGCTGGCCTCCAGCATCGCGCCGGTCTTCATGCTGTGCATGATTTGCAATTCGTCGCGGCCCAAAGCCCGCCCCACGCTTTGCAGGTCGATGGCCTGCCCGCCCGCCATGCCTTGACTGCCGCTGGCACGCGTGAGCACATGCACGGCCTGCACCACCAGCGCAGGTGCGATGGGCATCTCGGCCAATAGCTCGAAAGCCAGCGGTTGCAAGGCATCGCCTGCCAGCATGGCTGTGGCTTCGTCGAACTGCACGTGAACAGTAGGCCGCCCGCGCCGCAGCACGTCGTCGTCCATGCACGGCAAGTCGTCATGCACCAAGGAATATGCATGAATCAGCTCGACCGCTGCGGCGGCATGATCGAGCGAGGTTTCGATGGCACGCGAGGGTTGCCCGCCTTGCGAGGCCACGCCTGCGGCGTACACCAGTGCGGCGCGCACTCGCTTGCCGCCGCCCAGCACCGCGTAGCGCATGGCCTGGTGCAAGGTGGCGGGCATATCGTCTAACTGCGGCATTTCGCGATCGAGCACGTGCTCGACGTGCAAAGCGCGGCCAGCCAGCCATTCACTGAAAGGAAGGTGATGTCGATTCATGTGCCGCTTTCTTCATCGAGATATCGCGTGTCCAGGGGCTTGAGCAACTCGCCTTCCAGCACCCTGACCTGTTGTTCGGCTTGCGCGAGTCGGTCCTGACAAGCGCGCGACAACGCGACGCCCCGCTTGTAGGCAGCCAGGGAGGCTTCCAGCGACATATCGCCATCCTCCATCGCCGCCACCAGGGTTTCGAGTTCGGCCAATGACGCTTCGAAATCGACCGGCAGGGGCACTTCGGTCGCAGAACTGCCTGCTCCAAGCGCAGGCGCTCCGATTAAAATTGCGGCGGTATCCTGCTTTTTTCCGTCGTGGGAGGCCGCGCTTTTGCGTGTCGTCGCCAAATGAGCTCCAGAATTGGGCCGTTGATGTCAGCCGAGCATTGTACGAGATCGCGCCCGATACGCGGACCATGAACGACAGGCAGCAAGTGCTAACCCTCGGATACAAGACCGCAGCCGACGGTCTGCTAGGGTTTACACCGTGACCGATCACTCCCGCCCCGCTCCCGATCCTTATGCCCGTTTGGACACCGCTCGCTGGCTAGCTGCCCTGGCTGTCGTGCTCTTGCACAGCTCGACCGACGCCCTCAATGTGGCCGACTCGTTCGGATCGACCTCGTGGTTAGCCGCTAATTTGTACGACTCGGCATCGCGCTGGAGCGTGCCGGTTTTCGTCATGATCAGCGGCGCATTCATGCTGGACGATGGACGCTCAACCGACTTACGCCAGTTCTATGGTCGGCGTGTGGCGCGCATCGTCGTGCCGCTAGTGTTCTGGAGCCTGTTCTATTTAGCGTGGCGCAATATGCTCAGTTGGCTGGACCAGGATCAGATCGACTGGCGAGCGAACGCGATCGTGCTGGCCCGAGGTACCCCGTACTACCATCTCTGGTATTTATACATGATCGTGGGCTTGTATCTGTTCACGCCCTTCATGCGCAATTTATATGCGCGCACGAGCCCTCGGGCACGTGTGGCGTGTGCAGGCGCGATCTTGCTGGTGGCGATGCTGGATACGCTGTATCGCCAAGTCACCAGTGCCGGACCGGGTTTTTTCCTGACCTGGTTTCTGCCCTACCTCGGTTATTTCGTGGCGGGCAAGCTGATCGTCGACGGCGCGCTGCGCATTCCGCGCCCCGCCCTGATGCTGTCGGTCAGTGTGATCGTCACCGCCGCCGGGTTTTATCTGTTGTCCTCGCCTGGACGATTGCATCCTTATTTTTACGATTACTTCAGCTTGAACGTCGCGGCCATGTCTCTGGCTGCTTTTCAGTTGATCGTGGATGCCCGCAAGCTGCCGCGCCTCCCGGCGCTGGGAAAACTTACGTTTGGTGTGTACTTGGTGCATCCCGTGTTCATCGACTTGGCGACCCGCCTGGGTTGGTACAGAAGCGGAACGCACGACATCTGGGCCATCCCTGTGCTCGCCGCTGCGGTATTTGTGAGTTCGGCAGCCTTGTGCTGGGCGCTTCAACACACCCACGCGACTCGACGCGTACTGTAATGAAAAAAGTGAAACAAATGGACGTTGTGCACTAAGTCTTGACATATTTGTATGGGCGACCCCTGGAATTCATTCTGGGGTACAATCGACCTACTGATCGGCCAGACCGACTTTTCTTCGCGCCAGAACGACATTTGCCGGGCTGGCTTTTTTTTCCACGCGGAGGGAATGATGACCGATATCGGTCGCATGGCACATCTGGTGCCGGCACGTACTCAGCTTCCTGTCAGTGCTTATTTCGACGAAGCCCGCTTTCAACGGGAGCTGGAGCTCATTTTCAAGCAGTCCTCGCAATACGTCGGCCACGAAAAACTCGTGCCCGAGGTAGGCGACTGGCGCACGTTGGTTCAAGAATCCGGCGGGCGCGCGCTCGTGCGCAACGCACAAGGCATCGAATTGGTATCCAACGTCTGCCGTCATCGGCAAGCGCTGATGCTGGGTGGCCAAGCAGGCAATGTCACTGGTTCGGCCAACAGCCACGGCAATCTGAAAGCCACCGGCGGCAACATCGTATGCCCCCTGCATCGCTGGACCTACAACGACCACGGTGAATTGCTGGGTGCGCCGCAGTTCGACAGCACGCCATGCATGAACCTTGAACGCTTCCGCTTGCGCGATTGCCACGGCCTGTTGTTCGAAGGCCCACGCGATCCGGCAAGCGACATGGCGGCGCTCTTCTCGCGTCCCGAGTTCAACTTCGGCGACTACGTGCTCGATCACGTCGAAGTGCATCACTGCAATTACAACTGGAAAACCTTTATCGAGGTCTATCTAGAGGATTATCACGTTGGTCCGTTCCATCCTGGTCTGGGCAAGTTCGTCACCTGCGACGATCTGACCTGGGAGTTCAACGACTGGTATAGCTTGCAACGCGTGGGTGTGAACAGCGCGCTTGCCCAGCCCGGCTCCGACGTCTATAAACAGTGGCACGATCAGGTACTCAGCTACCGGGAAGGCGACACGCCGGATTTCGGTGCCATCTGGGTCACGTATTTCCCTACTCACATGATCGAGCTCTATCCGCACGTGCTGGTGCTTTCGACCTTGTATCCCAAAAGTCCGCAAGAAACCATAAACGTGGTGGAGTTTTACTACCCGGAAGAAATCGCTGCGTTCGAGCGCGAGTTTGTCGAAGCGCAGCGGGCGGCCTACATGGAAACCGCCATCGAAGACGATGAAATTGCAGAACGTATGGATGCGGGCCGACGGGCATTGATGATGCGTGGCGCCAACGATGGCGGTCCGTATCAGTCGCCCATGGAAGATGGCATGCAACATTTCCACGAATGGTATCGCCGGGTCATGAGCGAAACCGGCAAGTAAATAAAGCTAAAGCGAATCGTTATAGAGCCGATTTTTCACGATTCGCATCGGTGCCGAGGTACCGGTTGTTCGCGTCAAAACAAAACGCCCAGGATGTCCTGGGCGTTTTGTTAATGCGGGTGAAAAATCAGCCTACTGCTACCGGACGCGCCGGATCGGCGCACCACTCGCTCCACGAGCCCGCATACAAGCGCGACCCACGCGCACCTGCCAGCTCCATGGCGAGCAAATTATGGCAGGCCGTAATGCCCGAACCGCATTGGTGGACGATGTCTTTGGGTGAACGTCCCGCCAGTAGTAAATCGAATTCGCGTTTGAGCACGTCGGGCGACCTGAATCGCCCATCGTCTTGAAGGTTCTCGGTGTTGGGACGGTTCAGCGCACCCGGAATATGACCGGCGACAGGATCCATGGGTTCGACCTCGCCGCGATAGCGATTGGCCGCCCTCGCATCCAGCACGGTAAACGCCGGATGTTTGATGTTGGCGACGACCGCTGCCACATCGACGACGTTAGCCAACGGCGTCGGCCAGGAAACGCCCGCCGACGCAGCGACAGGTTCGGCGGCACCCTCTTCGGTCGCATGCCCGCCGGCCTGCCAAGCCTGCCAGCCGCCATCGAGCACTTGCGCGCGGTCATGTCCCAACCATCGCAACATCCACCACAGGTGCGCTGAAAACATGCCGCCACTGGCATCGTAGATCACCACACGGGTGTCGGGCGTGACGCCATGCTCGCGCATCAACGTGGCAAATGCCTGACGGGTCGGCAAAGGATGGCGGCCGTTCGTACCGGTACGCGCTGCGGCCAATTGCGTTTCGTGATCGAGATAATGAGCGCCGGGAATGTGTGCCGCCAGGAACTCGCGCTGTCCTTGCGAATGATCGGTGAGACTATGGCGAACGTCGAAGATGCGCGTCTGAGCGTCATCCAGACGCGACGCCAGTTCAGAGGCGGAAATGAGAGGGTGGGACACGGCTTATGGCTCCTATTTTTTCTGCTTACTTTCCCGCATGGTACGCCATGCGGACAGCAATCCTGCAAGAATGATAAGCAGCATGCCGACACACGCCAACCAATCCAGATAGTCGCCCCAGAATCCCACGCCCAAAAGTGCTGCAAAGATGATAGTTGAATATTGCAAAGCCGCCGTCAAGAGCGGTGGGCCTTTGCCGAACGCCCGGGTGACGGCCAATTGACCGCACAGACCCGTTAGCCCAACACCGATCAGCGCCAAGTAGGCAGTGATGCTCATGGGCGGCCAGCCTTCGATCGTCAGCCCGACCAGGCTAGTCAAGACGACACACACCGAAAAATACAGCACCGTTCGCCACTCGGGCTCACCGACTTCTCCCAGCTTGCGCAATTGCATCATCGCAAAGGCAGCTGCCGCGCCTGCACCCAGGCCCATGGCTGCGGCCAGATATTGATCGCCGCTAATACTGGGCCGCAGTACCGTCAGCACCCCTAAAAAGCCAAGCAGGACGGCACCGATCCGGTAAATGTCCCTATGTTGCGGGCTGCGCGCCACCATCCAGCCCGCGATGAACAGGGGGGCCGTATAGCTGAGGCTGGTGGAAGTGGACAGCGGAAGATGGGCCAGCGAGAAAAATCCCAGCCACATCGACGCCACGCCGAATACATTGCGCAGCGCGTGCAAACGCCAACTGATGGGAACGATCGACTGGCGCGCAACGCGCGCGAACACCAGCAGCAGCACGACGGAGGGCACGCCTCGGAACAACACGATTTGCGCTAATTGAGCGCCGTGTTCGCTGGCGAGTTTCACGGCCGACCCCATGAGGGCGAACATGAACGAGGCCAACAACATCCATAAAGCCTGCATCGGACCGCTTGTAGCCTGAAAGTTATAAGGGAATACCGTTACTATACTCCGGTGCGCAGGGCGATAAAAAAAACGGGGCTTAGCCGATCAATCGCCGATCCGCCGGGAACCCGGCGTCTGCGCAACAGTCATATTCACTAGTTATCTGTATTAGTCAAAACTTAATCTGACATTTTCGTTAACCTAGGGCAAGAGCCCTGAAAGGAAAAGTCAGAGATGAACATGGCCCAGAATCATAAGGTAATCCGAAACAAGATAGGGCTGCTGAAGCTAGCCGAGCAGCTGGACAA
>CAMDNZ010000014.1 GCA_945903445.1 Bordetella parapertussis | reverse complement strand
CGAGATCGGCCCGCGCTACGCTGCCCGCAACGGCGGCTATACCCGTGTGCTGAAGATGGGTTTCCGTCAGGGCGACAACGCTCCCATGGCATTCATGGAGCTGGTCGACCGTCCGGAAGTCGATGAAGCCGACACCGACACCGCCGCCGAGTAAATTTTTTACTCGGTAGGTCGATAAGGCAGTGCTGTAGTATCGAGGGCGGGCCATGTGCCTGCCCTTTTTTCGTCCATGTCGTAGAGGTGGCCGCGCGGCGAAGCGGCAGCGCCTCGTATATCGGGAGACCCGAGTGACGTTGATGCGACCCGACGATCTGGTGCTCGTTCTGAGCAATGCCCCGGATATGCTGCTGGCCAAACGCTTCGCCCACGAACTGGTCGAGCAGGGCCTGGCCGCCTGTGTGAACCTTGGCACGCCCGCCTTGTCTATTTACGCCTGGAAGGGCGCGCTGGAAAGCGCAGAAGAGGTACCGCTGACCATCAAAACGACCTTCGCCCGGCAGGATGAAGTGATGAAACAGTTGGCTCGTCTTCATCCGTATGATGTGCCGGAGGTTTTGGTGTTGCCGGTCATTGGCAGCACGGTCGATTATGCGGATTGGGTTCGTGCTCAAACCCACGTCAAGCCGCAGGAAAACTAAAGGTTGAAGGTATGAAAGGGATGTTCCGAATCGGTGCCTGGTGGGCGATGTTCGTGTTGCTGGCCCTGTCGCTCGGGCAAACGGCACGGGCCGAAGAGGAATATCTGGATCCCGCCGATGCCTTCGTGATCGGTGCCAAGATAGTGGCGCCCGAAACCCTCGAGGTTCGATTCACGGTGGCCGATCGCTACTATCTTTATCGCGAGCGTTTGGGCTGGCGAGGCGAACCGGACGATACCGTGGCCATCGTAGCGCCAGACTTGCCGCCGGGCGAGGTGAAATACGACAGCACATTCGAGCGCGATATGGCGGTGTATCGCCATCAGTTGGTCGCGCATGTGCTATTGCCTGCGGCCGCGCAGTCCGAAGCCTTTACCTTGGCAATCGATTATCAGGGCTGTGCCGACGCCGGGCTGTGTTATCCGCCGATGACGCATCGCTTGGCCCTTGCACCGACCTCGGAGGGATGGGCGGTGACTGGCGTTGCGCCGGATGGGCAGTCGATGCGCGCCATCGCCAGTACCGAGTCGAGCGCCTTTTCCGGTGGGTTCATGTCGTGGTTGCGCCGCGATGAGCCGTCGGCGACAGACACGGCAATGCCGCCGACGGCTATCGCATCCAATCAGTCGTCATCGGGTGCAGGGCTTGTGCCACCAGACGCTTCGGGCGTTGTCGCGCCGATGAAAACCGCGACTACCGACGAACCGCCGCGTGCGTCCGAGGGTTTCGATCTGTCGCGCTTCATTGGTAGCGACGACGTGACGCTTGCGGACAGTTTGGGCGCACTGGCGCTATGGCAGGTTCTGCCCTTGTTTTTTCTTCTGGGGGCTTTGTTGGCGTTGACGCCCTGCGTGCTGCCCATGGTGCCCATTCTTTCCGGGATGGTCATGCGGGATGCGGCGGGCCAGAAGCCTTCGCGTCGCCGTGGCTTCGCGTTGGCCGCTGCCTATGTGGCCGGGATGTCCGTGGTCTATACCGCACTGGGTGTCGCTGCAGGGTTGAGTGGGGTGGGCATGGCCGCCTGGTTGCAGAAGCCCTGGGTGCTGGCGCTTTTTGCATCGATGCTGGTGGTTTTCGCATTGGCGACCTTCGGTGCGTTCACCTTGCAGATGCCTGCCGGTATTCAGGCGCGCTTGTCGGCCTATGCCTCTCGAACTCCACGTGGCCGACTTGGTGGCGCGGCGGCCATGGGTGCGATTTCGGCGTTAATCGTCGGTCCGTGCGTGGCCGCCCCGCTGGCCGGTGTGCTGGTCTACATTTCGCAATCGGGCAATGCGTGGGTGGGCGGCAGCGCGTTGTTCGCCATGGCTTGGGGGATGGGCTTGCCGCTGCTGTTGGTGGGGGCTTCGTCGTCGGCGTGGTTGCCGCGTGGTGGCCCGTGGATGGTCGGCGTCTCGCGTTTCTTCGGCATGCTGCTGTTGGCTACCGCCCTCTACTTGATGATGTCGGTGCTGCCTGTCGCGGTGCTGATGATGGCATGGGCCGTGTGGGCAGGCGTCGCGGCCATCATGCTTTGGAGCGCGGGCCAGACGCCGGGCACCTTAGGACTTTTCGCACGGGGCATCGCCATCGTTGTAGGTCTGGTGGCGGTGACGTGGGTGATCGGTGCGATGGGCGGCGGGCGAGAGTTATTGCGTCCGTTGGCTTCGTTGACGGCGAGCGTGGGGGCCTCGGGCGCGCAAAGTTCCGCTGTCGCCGCAGCGGCGGTATCCACCGACCCTAATGTGAAAATGGTCGCTGGCTTGCCTTTTCAGCGGGTACGCAACGAGGTCGAGTTGGATGCTGTGTTAGCCAAGACCGATCGACCAGTGATGCTCGACTTCTATGCCGACTGGTGCGTATCGTGCCATGAAATGATTCGCTTCACCTTTCCCGATCCGGCGGTACACGCAAGCTTGCAGGGCATGACCCGCATTGTTGCCGATGTCACCGCTCACAACGCTGATGATCGAGCGCTACTCAAGCGCTTCCGTTTGT
The DNA here is from genome assembly GCA_945903445.1 of Bordetella parapertussis. Taxonomy (GTDB): domain Bacteria; phylum Pseudomonadota; class Gammaproteobacteria; order Burkholderiales; family Burkholderiaceae_B; genus Schauerella. The sequence goes on along the minus strand of CAMDNZ010000014.1, from coordinate 68,619 downwards.
TCGGCCCGCCGGGCATCATCTTCTTCGATGCCGACGGCGTCGAGCTGCAACGGCCGCGTGTCATCGGCTTTCAGAACGCCGAGCGGTTTGCTCAGTCGTTGGCGCAAGTTCACGAGTGAGCGTGGCGATGGCGCCCAAGCTTGGCGATCATCCCGCGTTCGGCTCGAGTCCTACGCCAGGCGATCGGCATGAAAGCACGATCTGGTTGATGGAAGATATGGGTTCGATCGACAGCGAAGCGGCCTGATCGACTTCGAACCCGCGTCCAATCTTTGATTCAGTACTTTGCCGTGGTCCGTCCAAGCGTTTGATGGGTGGAGGTCGCCTTGCGCGCGATCGACGGCGCGGACGGCAGACGGGTCGAATTTTGATCGGATTCGCCTGGGCCACTGAATGGGTGATGTTCGCGTCCGGATAAGCGCCGATTGCCTCTGAAAAACGATTTGAGCCTGCACGTTGCGATGACCCTTGGCCAAATTTGGATTGTTTGAGAAAGATACTATTAGTGTCGAAATCTATTAATTAGATACATATCTGATTTGTTTGTTTCGCGCGACATCAATCAAGCAATCCATTTGTGAGGGGCGCAGCATCATGAGGAAAGTTTTTTTAGCTGTATTTTTTGTTTTCTGGGCGAGTCATTCTTACGCGGAAAATCCGACCACGATGTACCGCGCGTCGATGGAAGATCCAGACACGGTAAAAGCAAGTGGGGGTTTTCTGGCAAGAGGGATGGATGAATCGCGACCCAATCAACCGCCGCCCAATTCGAGCCTATACGATCACGCGAATGGGGGCAGCACGGGGATGGCGCGATACGATTCTGCTTACGTGTCGACCACCTCGGTGCACAGGTTTGCGGTGATGCGGATCAATGAATACTTCAATTACCGCGGATACATATACCATGTGCACCCGACACCCAATTTCGTCGACGTTAACGCGTCGTTGAGGCACTTCTCGCCTTACCCTCAGGAGTCGGAATTCGCTGCACTTGGTACTGTGCACTGGCGGCAGATTATTGGCTGGCAACGCGTGCGTAACGGTCATGCCGAGGCGTTCGTGCCTAACCGCGACTACAACTCCCATCTGCTCCAGCATGCTCGCGCTGCGGGCGCAATGCCGGAGCTCGCGGGGTTTCCTGAGGCGCACCAAGCTTGGCGGGTGGAACCCTGGGTAGCGTTCGCGCAATGTGGCCGCATGGGATTGAGCGCGATGGCATCACCGCCCCATTGCGCAGCCGATGAAGAAACGCCCCAACATGTCGTGAATAAACTGCTTCGATCCACTTACCTGGGCGTGCTGGCACAAATGGTGGTGTTGTTCAACCCATAGCGCGGTGCAGCTGACAGATATGCCAGCTGCACCATAACGCTGCGCCCGTCATTGACCCCGCAACAACTTCGCCGCTTCCACGGCAAAGTATGTCAGGATGCCGTCGGCGCCGGCGCGTTTGAACGCCAGTAGCGCCTCCATCATCACCTTGTCGTGATCCAGCCAGCCGTTCTGGCTGGCGGCCTTGATCATGGCGTATTCGCCGCTCACCTGGTAGGCGAACGTGGGCACCCGAAAATTGTCTTTCACGCGCCGCACGACATCCAGGTACGGCATGCCAGGCTTGACCATGACCATATCTGCGCCTTCCTGGATATCGGCGCCCACTTCACGCAGCGCTTCGTCCAGATTGCCCGGATCCATCTGGTAGGTTTCTTTGCTGGACTTGCCCAGATTGCTGGCCGATCCCACTGCATCGCGGAAAGGGCCATAAAACGCGCTGGCGTACTTGGCCGAATAGGCCATGATGCGCGTGTGGATCAGGCCGTGATCTTCCAGGGCCTGACGCACCGCGCCGATGCGGCCGTCCATCATGTCGCTGGGCGCGACGATGTCCACGCCGGCCTGCGCCTGCAACACTGCCTGGCGGGTCAGCAACGCGACCGTCTCTTCGTTCATCACATAGCCGGACTCGTCGATGACGCCGTCTTGGCCATGGCTGGTGTAAGGATCCAGCGCGACATCGGTCAGCACGCCCAGTTCGGGAAAGCGTTGCTTGAGCGCTTTCACCACGCGGGGCACCAGACCCTTGGGGTTAACCGCCTCGATGCCATCGAGCGTCTTCAAGGACGGATCGATTACGGGAAACAACGCCAACACTGGAATACCCAGTGCCACGCATTCCGCGGCGGCCTCTAGCAGCGTGTCGGGCGAGTAGCGCACGACACCGGGCAGGGAGCCGACCGGCTCGCGCAGGCCCTGTCCTTCGGCCACGAATACCGGATAGATCAGGTCGTCGACGCTTAGCGCATTCTCGCGCACCAGGCGGCGCGTGAAGGCGTCGCGGCGCAGTCGGCGGGGGCGGGATAGCGGGAACTTGGCGGAAACGAATGTAGGGGTCATGGCACTACCTTGGGAGAAATCCAGTTTTCAATCGCCAACGTCGCGTCCTCGATGCCGATCCGGTTGGTGGCCGAAAACGGCACCACGTTCAGGGCACCGATTTCAGCCAGCTCTTTCTTGACCGCGAATACGGCACGCTGACGCTGACCGAAGGGGAACTTGTCGGCTTTGGTAAGTAACGTCAGCACAGGACGTCTGGAGGGCGCGATCCACTTGACCAGACGACGGTCGAGATCGGTGACGCCGCGCCGGATGTCTACCAGCATGACGATGCCAGCCAAAGAAGGCCGTTCGCGCAGGTAACCTCCCAGAATGTCGGCCCATTGCTCGCGCTCGCTCTTGGCGATCGAGGCGTAACCGTATCCTGGCAGATCGACCAGAAAGCCCAACGGGCTTTCAGGGTCCAGCGGATCGGGCATGCCGAACAGATTGATCAGCCGGGTACGGCCCGGTGTCTTGCTGGAGAACGCCAGCCGGCGCTGATTGGTCAGGACGTTAATGGCCGATGACTTGCCGGAGTTGGAGCGGCCAACAAAACAGACTTCCGGCGCGCCAGGGGCCGGAAGTTGGGCCAGTTTGGCAGCAGAGGTGAAGAAGGACGCGCGGTGCAGAATCGACACGGGTAAGCCATGATCAGTGAATAGCGACCCCTATTGTATAATCCGGGGCGATTTGCAAAATATTCCAATCGATCTTGAGGTCGAGGTTTTCATGAGACTAACGCTGTTCCGCATGGTGGTGGCAGGTGGTTTGGCTGTGGGTGCGACCTGCGCGCACGCCGCAGATGCCCAGGCGACGCCAAAACCCGATGCGGCCAAAGGAGGGCAGCTGTACGAACAGGGCGATGCTGCGCGCGGCATCATTTCCTGTGCGTCCTGTCATGGGGCGGCCGGCAACAGCGTGATGCCAGCCAACCCCAGCCTGTCGGCCATGCCGCATGAATACCTCGCCAAGCAATTGCGCGATTTCAAGGTCAAGAAGGATGCCGACAAGCCCGCTCGCACCGGGCCTGACGGCATCCCTTCCATCATGACAGCCAACGTCGCTAATTTGACCGAGGCCGATATTCAGAATCTCGCGTTGTATCTTGCGACGCAACCCGTAAAGGATCCCGCCACCGCTGGCTATGAAAATTTGAAGGAACGTGGCCAGACGATTTGGCGCGGCGGTGTGCCCGAGCGCGGTGTTGCAGCCTGTGCGGCCTGTCATGGAGCGCGAGGCGAAGGCATTCCGGGTCAATACCCGCGTCTGTCTGGCCAGTTTCCGTCATATATAGAAGCCCAGTTGAAACTCTTCCGCAGCGGCGATCGCACTAACAGCGCGCCCATGCACGATATTGCCGACCGCATGTCCGACGCCGATATCCGCGCCGTCTCGGATTACGCCGCCGGCCTGCGCTGACCCGACCCCGGGTGCCGCCTGCCCGATGTCTGGGCAGGTGAACGAAGGGGCCGGGCCGCGCGCCCCGTCTCCTTGTGTTCATGAGCTAACCGTAATGCCCACCCGCTCGTCTTTTTCCGCCTGGCTCGCTCATGTCAACGAGCTGTTGGGGTCGATGCGTTTTGCTGTCAGCCTGCTGATGTTCATCTGTGTCGCCAGCGTCGTGGGCACGGTGCTGGTACAAAACCGTAGCAGTAGTCAGTACATCGATCAGTTCGGTCCTTTCTGGTTCGAACTGTTCGACAAGTTCTCGATCTGGCATGTGTACAACAGCTGGTGGTTCCTGTTGATCATGGCTTTTTTGGTCGTGTCCACCTCGCTCTGCCTAGTTCGCAATACGCCTAAGATGTGGCGCGACATGCTGTCGTTTCGCGCGCATGTTCGTGCTTCCAGCCTGCGGGCTTTTCCGCATCGCTTCGAGGGCGCGAGCGCGGCCGATCGGGAAGCCACCGTGACGGGTGTGCGTGGTTTGCTGAGCGCTCACGGATTTGCCGTGCGCGAGAAGCGCGACGACAACGGCGTGTTGCTGGCCGCCAAGAAAGGCAGCGCCAATCGCATGGGCTACATTTTCGCGCATGCGGCCATGGTGGTGATCTGCGTGGGCGGGCTGCTCGACAGCGAATTGCCCGTGCGTTTGCAAGTGTGGTTGATGGGCAAACAGCCGATTCACGAAAATATGCTGATTTCGCAGGTGCCCGATAGCGGTCGTCTGTCGATCGATAACCCGAGCTTTCGTTCGACGGTGTTGATTCCGGAAGGCTCGCGTGCCAGTGCGGCCGTCATCATGGTCAACGACGGGGCCTTGGTGCAACCGCTGCCGTTTACGATGGAACTCAGAAAATTCGTTGTCGATTATTACTCGACCGGCATGCCCAGTCGCTTTGCCAGCGAGGTGACGGTGACTGACCCCGATAACGGCGAACGCTTCGATGTCACCATCGAAGTCAACGAGCCCTTGCGCTACAAGGGCGTCACCGTTTATCAGTCTAGCTTGGACGACGGTGGCAGTCGGGTCGATCTGCTGGCGTATCCCTTGACGGGCACATCGGCCACCGGTGTGGCTGTGGCCGGAAAAGTGGGCGACGAACAAGCCTTGCCCGGTGACTCGCATCGCTTGACGGTGACTGCCTTGCGCACGATCAACGTCGAGGATTTTTCCGGTGGATTGAACGAAACCCCTCAGCTTCAGTTCGGCGATCATCTAGCTGCGGTCACGGGTAGCGCCGCCGGTCAGCACAACGAAAACTTGCGCAACGTCGGCCCCAGCATCGAATACCGTTTGTTGGACTCGGCTGGTCAGGCGCACGAGTTCAAGAACTACATGCGACCGGTGCTGCTCGACGGCAGCATGGTGTTGTTGGCGGGCGCGCGCGCCAACGAAAACGAGGTTTACCGCTATCTTCGCATTCCTGCCGACGACGATGGCACGGCAGGCGAGTTCGTTCGGCTACGGGCCGCATTGGACGACGCCAGCGCCCGAACGCAAGCCGCCCGTCAGTTCGCGGCTCGATCGCGTCCCGAGGGGGCCGAGCGCGATGCCTTGGAAAGTGCCGCCGCGCGTGCCTTGGACACGTTCGCACAAGGGGGGTTGCAAGGCGTCGCCCAGTTCCTGCAAACGAATACCCCGCCGGATCAATTGACGCACGCCGCCGACATCGTCGTTCGATTGATCGGCGCGACCATGGGCGAGCTGCGTGGCGTGACGCGCGAGCGTGCCGGTTTGCCTGCGCTCGGTGACGATGCGTCGGCGCGCGCCGAGGCGGCCGATTGGTCGCGCCTGGCCGTTGCGGCATTGTCCGATCTGAAGTTGTATCCCGCGCCCATGCTGATGGCGCTACAAGATTTCGAGCACGTACAGGCCAGCGTCTTTCAAGTGGCGCGCACGCCAGGCAAGAATGTCGTCTATCTGGGCTGCCTGTTCTTGATATTGGGCGTGTTCTCGATGTTCTATATTCGCGACCGTCGGGTGTGGGTGTGGGTGCGTGCCCGGCCCGAAGGCGGATCGGCCTTACAGGCAGCGATGACTTCGCAAAAGCGTACATTGGATTTCAATCGGGAGTTTGAGCGATTCAGAGCCGCTTTGTTGCGGCAACTGGGCGCGTAGTGTCTATGTCTACCTCTACTACACCTTCACTGTCGCCCGACGCCGAGTGGCCGGGCGCATCCGAAACCGGCGATCGCCGTGCCACGCGTGGCCGCCCCGATTGGACCGATGCGCTGTTTTTTCTGGTTCTGGCCATTGGTGCCGGACTGGCGCTCTATCGCTATCCCCAGGCGATGGATGGCTACGAGAAAGCCATTTTGATGGGAACCGTGCCCTTCCTGGTATGGCTGGGCTGGTTGTGGCGACCGCTGCGCAGCTTGATGCTCGCCTGTGCACTGTCGGCAGGCTTGGCCATCTGGCTCTATCAAGGCGATATCGCGCGCGCCGATCAGGCGTTCCTGTTGAAGTACCTGTTTTCGTCGCAGTCGGCCATCCTGTGGATGTGTGTGCTGTTTTTGATCGCGACAGTCTGCTACTGGGGCGGCTTCGTTTCGACCACTGCGGCTTGGCTGGGGACGGCCCTGACCTGGGGCGCGGTGTTCTCTGGCGTGACGGGTCTGTTGGTGCGTTGGCGCGAAGGGCATTTGATGGGGCCTGATCTGGGACACATTCCGGTCAGCAATCTGTACGAAGTATTCGTGTTGTTCGCGTTGGTGACGGCGCTGTTCTACCTGTATTACGAGCGTCGTTACGCCACCCGCGCATTGGGTGGTTTCGTTCTGCTGGTCATCTCGTCATCGGTGATCTTCCTGCTCTGGTATGCCTTCACGCGTGACGCGGCACAAATCCAGCCGCTGGTGCCGGCACTCAAGAGCTGGTGGATGAAACTGCACGTGCCGGCCAATTTCATCGGCTACGGCACGTTCTCACTGGCGGCCATGGTGGGTTTCGCTTATCTGGTCAAAGAGCACGGCCAGACCCGGTCGTGGTGGAGGCTGGCGCCCTTGTTCGTGCTGGGCGTGCTGTTGTGCGCCGAGCCCATGGTGTTTCGCACAGACGGTTTGTCGGCGACCTGGATGATCTACCTGGGCATCGGCGTGATACTGGTCGGGGCGATTCTGTTGGCGCGTCGTCCGATCGCCGCGGCCTTGCCTTCGCTGGAGGTGCTGGACGACATCATGTATCGCGCCATCGCCATCGGCTTTGCATTCTTCACCGTGGCGACTATTCTGGGAGCCTTGTGGGCGGCCGATGCATGGGGCGCCTACTGGCAGTGGGATCCCAAAGAAACCTGGGCCTTGATCGTCTGGCTCAATTATGCGGCCTGGCTGCACATGCGCCTCATCAAGGGTCTGCGTGGCGCGATGGCGGCGTATTGGGCGCTGGTGGGTCTGCTGATTACTGGTTTTGCATTTCTCGGCGTGAACATGTTCCTGTCCGGCCTGCATTCGTACGGAGAACTTTGACGCACGCCTTCACCCCTTGATTCTGGAGCGCGTCGCATGACCTATCGTTACCTGGGCCACAGTGGCCTGAAGGTGTCCCGTTTGTGCCTGGGCACGATGATGTTCGGCGGGCCGACCGCCGAAGCCGAGGCGCACTTGATCATCGCGCATGCCAAAGTGCATGGCGTGAATTTCATCGACACGGCCGACGTGTACCAGAAAGGGATCACCGAAGAGGTGGTGGGGCGCGGCATCATCGCGTCGCGCGACGACTGGGTTTTGGCGACCAAATTCGGCAATCCCATGGGCGAGGGGCCTAATAGCCGGGGTAATTCGCGCAAGTGGATCATCGAAGCGGTCGAGAACAGCTTGCGGCGTCTGGGCACCGATTACATCGATCTGTTGTACTTCCATCGGGCCGATTTCGAGGCGCCGCTGGGCGAAGGGGTGCGTGCGATAGGCGACTTGATCCGATCGGGCAAGGTGCGCTATTTCGGCGTGTCCAATTTCCGTGGATGGCGTATTGCCGAGATCGCACACTTGGCCGATGCCGAAGGTATCGACCGGCCCATCGCTAGCCAGCCGCTGTACAACCTGGTCAGCCGCCAAGCCGAGGTCGAAGAGTTGCCCGCAGCGCATCACTACGGCTTGGGTGTTGTGTCGTACAGCCCGCTGGCGCGCGGCGTGTTGACGGCCAAATACGCACCGGGTGTCGCGCCCGATCCCGGCTCGCGGGCGGCGCGCAACGACAAGCGGATGATGGAAACAGAATGGCGTGCCGAGTCGGTCGACATCGCCGACAAAATTCGCGCCTATGTGGCTGAACGCAATATCGCGCCGGTCGACATGGCGGTGGGCTGGGTGCTCAACAATCGCCGGGTCACTTCAGTGATTGCCGGTCCGCGCACGCTCGAGCAATGGCAAAGCTATGTCCGTGCCCAGGACTATCGCTTCACCGCTGAAGACGAGGCGCTCATCGAGAGTCTGGTCGCGCCCGGCCATTCTTCGACGCCGGGTTTCAACGACCCGGCGTATCCCTTGGAAGGCCGGGTACCCTACACGTCCGAGCAGCGTTGACCCTCAGGGCAGAGTCGATTCGCCGCGGATTTGATCTTCGAAGGTTTCGCGATGGCGCACGACATGAAAGTGTGCACCATCGACGAGGACTTCGGCGGCCCGGCCGCGCGTGTTGTAGTTGCTGCTCATGGCCATGCTGTAGGCACCGGCGGATTCCAGCGCCAGCACCTGGCCTTGTGCTAAGGCCAAGTCGCGATCCTTGGCCAGCCAGTCGCCGCTTTCGCATACCGGGCCGACGATGTCGTAGCGCCGGACCGACCCGCCGTGCGCGGCCACTGGCACCACGCCGTGCCAGGCTTGATAGAGGCTGGGACGCAGCAGGTCGTTCATAGCGGCATCGACGATGGCGAAGTTGCGTGCATCAGCGTGCTTGAGATATTGCACCGTCGTCAGCAATACGCCTGCGTTACCGACCAGGGAGCGGCCCGGCTCCATCACCACTTGCATGCCGCCGTGACCGCGTGCGTTCAGGCGCTCGAATACGCGATCCAACAGCGCAGCGGGCGAGGCGGGCGTCTCGTCGGTGTAGCGAATACCCAAGCCACCCCCAATGTCCAGATGGTGGATCACGATGCCTTCGGTGCGCAAGGTGTCGATCAGATCGAGCAGCTTGTCCAGCGCATCCAGGTAGGGGCTGATGTCGGTGAGTTGCGAGCCGATGTGGCAATCGACACCCACGATATCGATGGCCGGTAAGGCGTGGGCCAGGCGATAGACGTCGACCGCTTGCTCGATGGCGATGCCAAACTTGTTTTCTTTTAGACCGGTCGAAATGTAGGGGTGCGTTTTGGCATCGACGTCGGGATTGACGCGCAAAGACACCGGTGCGCGCAGGTCCATGTCTTTGGCGATCGCCGACAAACGGCGCAGTTCGGCCTCGGACTCGACGTTGAAGCTCTTGACGCCGACCTGCAAGGCGGCACGCATCTCCCAGTCGAGTTTGCCCACGCCCGAGAACACGATGCGGGCGGGGTCGCCACCTACGCTGAGGACGCGCTGCAATTCGCCACCCGATACGATGTCAAAGCCTGCACCCAGACGAACGAATTCTTTGAGCACTGCCAAATTCGAATTGGCCTTCATGCCGTAGCACACCAGCACGTCGCGCTCGCCGACGGCATCGCTATAGCGAACATAGGCGGCTTGCAGCGCGGCACGCGAGTAAACGTACAGGGGCGTGCCCATCTTGCTTGCCAGGTCGGCCAACGAGACGGATTCGGCATGCAGGATGCCGTCGACATAATGAAAATGGGGGGTGCCCACGAGGTCGGGCAAGGCGGGGGGCTGCGTCATGGATAGAAGTGCGTGCGATCGATTAAGCCGCAGAGCATACCTTGCCCAGCCGGCTTTGCACACCCTGCCATGCAGGCGAGAGACCTGCGCCGCACATGGTGATTCGCTACAAAGGACTTGCGCGACGGCCTCGCCGCGCAAGCCAGGACGTCAGGACTTAAGCCTCCCAAAAATCGACTTTGCCACCGTTCAGGTGATACATGGCACCGACGATCTTGATCTGCTTTTTGTCTTCGAGATTCTTCAACACCGAACTGTTCTTGCGAATGCTTTGAACCGTCAGCTCGACGTTGCGGCGGGCGACGGCGTCGACGAATCCGTAATTGCTTCCTTTGCGTTCGCCGGCGTATTCGGTACTTGCAATGGCCGGTTTGATCTTGTCCAGCAGACCCGTCAAATGCCCTAATTCGGCATTGTCGATGGCCCCCCGTATCGCGCCGCATCCAGTATGCCCCATCACGAGCACGAGCTTGGCACCTGCCACTTCGCAGGCAAACTCCAGGCTGCCGAGGATGTCGTCGTTGCTGATGTTACCGGCGACCCGCGCGTTGAAGGTTTCGCCAATGCCCGCATTGAACAGGATCTCTGCCGGTGCGCGGGAATCGATGCAACTGAGGATGACTGCCGCCGGAAACTGCCCGGCTGCGCTGCTGCGCTTTTGCGCCGTGAAATCGTGTTTGATCAAGCGATTTTCACGGAAACGCAGGTTGCCCTGTTTGAACTGCTCGATGACGGCGTCTGGCGTCATTTTGTCTCGTTCGCTTTTTGTCAGAGACGCTGCGTAAGAGACGTTCGACACGCTCAGGCCGGCTGCGCCAGTGACGGTCAACGTCGACAACGCCAAGGTTTTTTTTAGAACGTCTCGGCGAGACGCTTGCAAAGCAGAATGCTGGTTTTCCATGTCGACGCTCACATTTAGTCAGGTCTGTTAACTCAACTCTAGCATTGAGCTTCATGATAATACTGACTGTAAATGGAGGTGTCTACATACTGACGGTAGTGGAGGCCCCGGCTTGAACGCGGCAAAACCGATGGATATTTTTAAAATAAACAGGGTCGGTTCCAAGGGCAACAGGGGCAATACTTTTGCCCTATATATAAACGTTTATTGCTGCTTGCTGGACGATTTAGGGGCCGAGGCGTCGGGGCGGATTTCGGTAGCCGCAGCGGGCGGTTTGGCATCCGGCATGGGCGGAGGCGGTGGCAAATACAGTGGGCCTTTATAACCGCAGCCAGCGGCAGCCCCTGCCAAAGCCGCAATGGCTACAATGCGAGAAACCATACGGCAAGTCGCCAAGTGGATCACAATTTACTCCGTTAATCGTGCAGGTTGGATTATGAACGAAACCGAATTCCTTGCGTTGGCCGAGCACACCCTGGACCAGATCGAAAGCCAGGCCGACGATTGGTCGGCACGTGACGATGTCGATCTCGATATCGAGGTGACACGCAATGGCAACGTGCTCAATCTGGTGTTCGAGGACGGTACGACCATCGTGGTCAACAGCCAGGCGGCCATGCAAGAACTGTGGCTGGCGGCTCGCACCGGCGGCTTTCACTACCGTTACGACGGCCAGATCTGGCTGGATACGCGGGGCGGCCCCCCCTTGCACGACGCCTTGTCGCAAATCTGTTCGGCTGCGGCAAACACGCCGCTGAACATCAAGCTGTAAATTCCGATCGAAAACCCGGGGCCTGCATGCAGGCACCCGGTGGTTTTCCTGGGTCGTCAGAAGTTCAGGGTCTGCGACCAGTTGCTATCGTTGCTACGCAGGTTGGGCGAAGCCGTTACGGCGTCTTGTTCGGTCGGCAAGGTATTTAAGAAGTCGCCCAGGGCATCCTGCACCGGCAACCCCAAGCGTGCCACGGCCTGCCCTGGCGGGAATTCCGAGAAATACATTTCGCCTCCTTCGACCAGCAAGCCATCGGGCCGCGCGCGGCGAGCTTGTTCGGGCACACCGCGCAAGGCTTCCTGCATGTAGCCGATCCAAATGGGCATTGCCACGCCGCCGCCTGTCTCGCGCGCGCCCAAGGACCTCGGTTGGTCGTAGCCAAGCCAGGCGATCGCCACAACGTTCGGGCTGTAGCCTGCAAACCATGCATCCACCGACTGGTTGGTCGTGCCGGTCTTGCCTGCGAGATCGTTGCGTTTCAGCGTGGCGCGCGCGCGCGCTGCCGTGCCGGAAGTCGCGACGCCGCGTAGCATGTCGTCCATGACATAGGCCGTACGAGCGTCGATGGCGCGCGCCGATTCGTCGCCTGCCGTCACCGGGCGGGACTGCATCAACACCTTGCCCGCACTGTCGGTGACGTGATCGATCAGAAAAGGCGTGATGCGATAGCCGCCATTGGCGAACACCGAGTAGGCACCTGCCAGTTGCAGTGGCGTGACGCCGCCTGCGCCCAGTGCTGTCGGCAGGAAAGGCGGTTGCCGCGATTTATCGAAGCCGAAGCGGGTTAGGTATTCCTGCGCATACTGCGGGCCAATCGCCTGCATGATGCGGATGGTGACCATGTTCTTGGACTTGTAGAGGCCCTGGCGCATGGTCAGCATCGCTTCGTACCGATCGCCGTAGTTCTTTGGGTTCCAGGGCTTGGAGCCGGTTTGCGCGGCCGTAAGGGTAAACGGCTGATCCGAGATCATTGTGCCGGGCGTGAGGCCACGCTCGAGGCTGGCAGCATAGATAAACGGCTTGATGCTCGAGCCGGGTTGACGCCAGGCTTGAGTCACCCGGTTAAAGTTGCCTCGATAGAAGTCGAAGCCGCCCACCATGGCCTTGATCGAGCCGTCGGTAGGCGAGACCGCCGTGAACGCGGCCTGCACCGAGGGCATGTTCAGGATTTCCCAGTCGTCATCGCTCACCTTGCGCACGTACACGACCGAGCCGCGTTGCAGGGGCCGTTCGGCTTTGGACGACACGGCACGCGCCACGACACCGATGCGTTTTTTGTCGGTGATGGTGAAGATATCGGCGGACGTGCGCGCCACCTTGATCTCGGTGGGCGACGCTGCCAGCACGACGGCCGCCAGCAGATCGGCGCTGTCTTGGTGTTTGTCCAAAGCCACGTCCAGGAATTCGTCCAAGGCAGTGGCGTTGCCCTCGATGCCGGCAGGCATGTCCACCTGGTCTTCGGGGCCGGGATAAGGTGCGCGACGGGTGTAGTCCAGCACGCCTTCGCGTAGCGAACGGTAGGCGGCCTCTTGTTCCTTCGCCAACACGGTGGTGTAGATGTTGATGCCGCGCGAATACAGGTTGTCCTGATACACGTTGTAGAGCAGTTGGCGCGCCAGCTCGGCCACATATTCGCCGTGTACGGCATAGCCGCCTGCAGGGGTGCCTTCGGCAGCCTTAATGACGATGTTCTGGGCACGCGCCTGATTGAACTCCGCCTCGGTGAGATAGCCCAGGCGATACATGCGATCGAGGATGTAGGCTTGGCGCTGATCGGCGCGAGTGCGGTTGGCGATGGGGTTAAAGCGCGATGGCGCCTTCGGGATGCCGGCCAGCAATGCGGCTTCGGCAGGCGTGACCTCCGACAGTACTTTACCCAGATAAGTGCGCGATGCCGCAGCGAAGCCATAGGCGCGATGCCCTAGATAGATCTGGTTCATGTACAGCTCCAAGATCTGGTCTTTGCTCAGGCTGGCTTCGATCTTGAAGGTCAGCAGCAGCTCGTAGAACTTGCGCGAATAGGTCTTATCCGAGGACAGATAGAAGTTGCGCGCCACCTGCATGGTGATCGTGCTGGCGCCCTGCGTCTTGGACATATTGCGCAAGTTGGTCAGACCGGCGCGGGCGACGCCCATCCAGTCGATGCCACCGTGCTGGTAGAAGCGGTCGTCTTCGGCCGCCAGAACCGCCGACTTCATGACATCCGGGATCTCGTTGAATCGCAGCACGTTGCGGCGCTCTTCGCCGAATTCGCCGATCAGGACGCGGTCGGCGGTGTACACCCGCAGCGGCACGCGTGGCCGGTAATCGGTCATGGCCGTCAGGTCGGGCAAATTAGGCCAGGCCAGCGCTAGCGCCATGCCCGCCAATAGCATGCCGCACAGGGCCAGGCCGCTGGCGAAAATGGCCGATTTCACAAAGAAACGCATGATCGGCGACCCAGCACGGGGCGGCGGCGTCTTGCGGGAGGGAGATTTCTGCGGCTTGCTCATCGCGGCGATTTTACGGGTAAGTGTGGCCTAAACCCCAGCTTGTGTGGAAATCGGGGTGCATAGGAGTACAGTGTCGCGCGCAGGCAACTGCGTGCAATGTGATAATGCAACCATGAACGCGATACATCCCGCCTCGTCCGGCTGCCCGCCGGTGACTGATCCGTGTGCCGACGTCCCGGTGTCCGATGGCCCGTGCGCCGACCCTTGTGCGCCAGCCGGGCCGCTGGCTCAACTTCAACACGACTTGCCCATATTCCTGGTTGGCATGATGGGTGCCGGTAAAACCACCATCGGTCGCAGCCTGGCGCGGGCGCTGGGCCGACCGTTCGTCGACCTCGACCACGAGCTCGAGGCCCGTTGCGGGGTGCGGGTGCCGGTGATTTTCGAGATAGAGGGCGAGCCGGGTTTTCGCAAACGCGAGGCACTGGCGCTTGCGGAGTGTACCCAACGCCGGGCAATCGTGCTTGCCACGGGCGGCGGCGCGGTGCTGGCCGACGAGAATCGCCGGCACCTGCATGACCGTGGCGTGGTGTTGTATCTATCGGCCAGCGTCGACGAGCTTTATCGCCGTACCTGCCGAGACCGTAACCGGCCGTTATTGGCCACGGCCGATCCCCGCGGCACGTTGACCAGTTTGCTGTCGCAGCGTGACCCCCTCTATCGCGAGGTGGCGCATCTGGTGGTCGAGACCGGCTGCGTGCCGGTGTCGTCGCTGGTACGCGGCCTGCTGCCTAAATTGATCGCTTTCGAGAAACCCGAATGAAAATCGTCGAAGTCGACACCCCCGGTGGACGTTATCCCATCCGCATTGCGCCGGGTCGTCTGGATGCGTTGGCCGACACCATCCCCGCAAACGCCACCGCTATCGCGGTCGTCACCAATCCCACCGTGGCGGCGCTTTATGCCGAGCGGGTCGAACGCGCCCTGGCGACGACGGGCAAGCGGGTGATTCGCATCACCCTGCCGGATGGCGAGGCACATAAAAACTACGACTCGCTGAACCTGATTTTCGATGCGCTTCTGACCGAACGGCTGGATCGCCGCGCCGTGCTGGTTGCGTTGGGCGGCGGCGTGATCGGCGACATGGTCGGCTTTGCGGCCGCCGTCTACATGCGGGGCGTACGTTTCGTTCAAGTGCCTACCACGCTGTTGTCGCAGGTCGATTCGTCGGGGGGCGGTAAGACCGCCATCAATCATCCCTTGGGCAAGAACATGATCGGTGCGTTCTATCAGCCGATTGCCGTCGAGATCGATACCGATGTGCTGCGTACCCTGCCTGCTCGCGAGGTGTCGGCGGGCTTGGCCGAAGTCGTCAAGTACGGCCTGATCCTGGATTCGGAATTCTGGTCTTGGTGCGAGGCCAATGTGCAGGCGCTGCGTGCCTTGGACGATGCCGCTCTAGCGTATGCGATAGGCCGGTCGTGCGAACTGAAAGCCTATGTTGTAGGGCAGGACGAACGCGATCTTGGACTGCGTGCCATCTTGAATTTGGGCCACACTTTCGGCCACGCCATCGAATCCGGTATGGGCTATGGCACCTGGCTGCACGGCGAGGCCGTGGGTTGCGGCATGGTGCAGGCGGCCGAGCTGTCGGCCGAGGTGGAAGGCTTGGCATGCGCCGATGTCGAGCGCGTGCGGGCGGTGGTTGATGCCATCGGTTGCCCCGTGCGCGCACCCGACCTGGGCCTGGAGCGTTGGGTGGCCTTGATGCAGGTCGATAAGAAGACCGAGGGGGGCGACATCAAGTTTGTACTCATGTCGCGCATTGGCGCCGCGCACGTGCGCGGCGTGCCGCGTGCAGCGCTAGAGCAGGTTTTGCAACGTACGGTGGATAACAGGGTATCGGGATGACGACAGCGCTTGCGGTACTCGCACCTTATGCATGCGATCCTGCACGCTCGCGCGGTCGTATGCACCAGGAGGCCCCGCCCGAGGGGCGCAGTGAGTTTCAGCGCGACCGCGATCGCATCATTCACTCCGGTGCGTTTCGACGGCTGGAATACAAGACTCAGGTGTTCGTGAATCACGAGGGCGATCTTTTCCGTACTCGTTTGACGCACAGCCTGGAGGTCGCTCAGATCGCACGTACCGTGGCGCGCAACCTGGGCCTGCACGAAGATCTGACCGAAGCCATTTCGCTGGCGCACGATCTGGGGCATACGCCCTTCGGTCATGCCGGCCAGGACGAACTCAACGAGTGCATGCGAGCGCGCACGCCTATGGCCGGCGGCTTCGAGCACAATCTGCAAAGCTTGCGGGTGGTCGACACTTTGGAAGAGCGTTACGCCGCGTTCGACGGATTGAATCTGTGTTTCGAGACGCGCGAGGGCATTCTCAAGCATTGCTCGGTCAGGCATGCCCGCGAGTTGGGCGCGATAGGGCAGCGCTTTCTGGATCGAACCCAACCCTCGCTGGAAGCGCAGCTCGCCAACCTGGCCGACGAAATCGCCTACAACAATCACGACATCGACGATGGTTTGCGCTCGGGGCTGTTGACACGTGAGCAGATGATGGAAGTGCCGCTGTTCGCGCGCCACTACGACGCCGTGCTGGAACGCTATGCCAAGCTGCCGACGCGTCGTGCCACGTCCGAGACCATTCGTCGGATGATCAATACGCTGGTCGTCGACCTGACGGCAACGAGTCGGGCGCGCATCGAGCAGCATGCCCCCGATTCGCCCGATGCGGTGCGTGCGTCGCCGATGCTGATCGGTTTTTCGCCCAAGATTCGGGCCGAGGCCGATGCGCTCAAGAAATTTCTGTTCGACAACTTGTACCGGCACTATCGGGTGGTGCGCATGACGAACAAGGCACGCCGTATCGTGCGCGAATTGTTCACTGCGTTTTTAGAGGCGCCGCATCTGCTGCCACCCGATCACCGCCGCGACACTCCAGTCGCGCAAGCGCGTGCGATTGCCGACTACATCGCCGGGATGACCGACCGCTACGCCATCAGCGAACACAAACGCCTGTTCGACATGGCTCAGTTGACCTGAACCTGTTGGGTCAGCCTGGCGCCATCCGGGCCGCGCATCACTCGGCCCAAGTAGCGGCCAGTGTGGCTTTCGGGCGCTTCGGCGATCGCTTCGGGCGGACCTTCGGCCACGATGCGGCCACCGCCGTCGCCACCTTCCGGGCCCATGTCCACCACCCAATCGGCCGTTTTGATGACGTCCAGATTGTGCTCGATGATGACCACCGTGTTGCCCGCCTCGACCAACTGATTGAGCACCCCCAGCAGCAACTCGATATCGTGGAAGTGCAGCCCGGTGGTGGGCTCGTCCAGGATGTACAGGGTGCGGCCCGTGCTGCGCTTGGACAACTCCAAGGACAGTTTCACGCGTTGCGCTTCACCGCCCGACAGCGTGGTCGCGCTTTGGCCCAGGCGCAGGTACGATAGGCCGACATCCATCAGGGTGTGCAGCTTGCGTGCGATGGTGGGTACGGATTCAAAATACTCCAGCGCTTGCTGAACGGTCAGATCCAAGACTTGGCTGATGTTGCGGCCGCGATAGCGGATCTCCAGCGTTTCGCGGTTATAGCGCTTGCCATGGCAGACGTCGCAGGGGACATACATGTCCGGCAGGAAATGCATCTCGACCTTGACCACGCCATCGCCTTGGCAAGCCTCGCAGCGTCCCCCTTTGACGTTAAAGCTGAAGCGTCCTGCCTCGTAGCCTCGGGTGCGTGCTTCGGGCACGCCGGCGAACAGTTCGCGGATGCCGGTGAACAGACCGGTATAGGTGGCCGGGTTGCTGCGTGGCGTGCGCCCGATGGCGCTTTGATCGACGCTGATGATCTTGTCGAAGTGCTGTAGTCCTTCCAGGCCATCGAAAGGCGCGGGTTCGGTTTGCGCGTTGTGCAGCTCGTGCGAGACCGCCGTGGCCAGGGTGTCGTTGATCAGCGTGGACTTGCCCGAACCCGATACGCCCGAAATGCAGATGAGCCGTCCGGCAGGCAGACGCAGGTCTACCGATTTGAGATTGTTGCCGCGTGCGCCTTTGACGACCAACCAGTCGAGCCCGTCGTCCACGGGGCGGCGGGCAGGGGTCGGGATGCCGCGCGCGCCGCTCAGGTAGCGGCCGGTGACCGATTTCGGGTCGGCTTCGATTTGTGCGGGCGTGCCGTGCGAGATGACTTGGCCGCCATGTTCGCCAGCACCCGGCCCCATGTCGACGACGTAGTCGGCGGTGCGGATCATGTCTTCGTCGTGTTCGACCACGATCACGCTGTTGCCCAGATCGCGCAGGTGCTGCAAGGTGCCGATCAGTCGATCGTTGTCGCGTTGATGCAGGCCGATGGACGGTTCGTCCAGCACATACATGACGCCGGTCAGGCCCGAGCCGATCTGGCTGGCCAGACGGATGCGTTGCGCTTCGCCGCCCGAAATGGTGTCGGCGCTGCGATCCAGCGACAGGTAGTTCAGGCCGACGTTGTTCAGAAAGCTCAGACGCGCTTCGATCTCGCGCACGATACGCTCTGCGATCTCTTGCTTGGCGCCTGTCAGGCGCAGCGCCTGGAACCAGGCCAGGCAGTCGGCCAGCGACATCGCCTCGACTTCGTAGATGGCCCGGCCGTGGCGCTCGCCCACGCCACGCGCCTCGGTGCCTATCAGCACATGACGGGCGTCTTCGCACAGACGCGAACCTTGGCAGGCAGGACAGACCTGGTTGCTGCGGTACTTACCCAGTTCTTCGCGCACGGCGACCGAATCGGTTTCGCGCCAGCGCCGTTCGAGGTTGGGAATAATGCCCTCGAACGGGTGTTTCTTGATTGTGCTCTTGCCCTTTTCGTTGAGATAGAAAAAGGCGATGGACTCTTCTCCCGAGCCGTACAACACCTTCTGGCGTACGTCGTCGGGCAAGGTGTCGTAGGGCACTTCGATGTCGAATTCGTAGTGCGTGGCCAGACTGGACAACAAACTGTAGGTGAAAGCGTTGCGACGATCCCAGCCGCGGATGGCGCCCGATGCCAGGCTGAGCTCGGGGAATGCCACCACGCGCTTCGGATCGAAAAAATCGACGTGGCCCAAGCCGTCGCAGCTATTGCACGCGCCCATTGGGTTGTTGAAGCTGAATAGGCGGGGTTCGAGTTCGGGCAGGCTGTGGCCGCATTCTGGACAGGCGTACTTGCTGGAAAAGACATGCTCTCGTTCGCTGTCCATGTCCAGCGCGATCACCCGGCCGCCCGACAATTGCAGTGCTGTCTCGAAGCTTTCGGCCAGACGTTGCTTGCTTTCGGGTTTGACGCGCAGGCGGTCCAGCACGACGTCGATGTCGTGTTTCTCTTGCTTGGCCAAGGGCGCCAAGCCGTCCAGTTCGACCATTTCGCCGTCGACGCGCAAGCGGATATAACCCTGCGCCTGCAAGCTGGCGCGCTCGTCTTCGAAGGTGCCTTTGCGGGCACGCGCCAAAGGGGCCAGAATCGCCAGCCGGGTGCCTTCGGGCCAAGCCATGACGGCATCGACCATCTGGCTGACGCTTTGCGCCTGCAAGGGCAGGGCATGTGTGGGGCAGTAGGGCGTGCCCACCCGGGCATACAGCAAGCGAAGATAATCATGAACTTCGGTGATGGTGCCGACGGTCGAGCGCGGGTTGTGGCCGGCAGATTTTTGCTCGATGGCGATGGCAGGGGACAAGCCCTCGATCAGATCGACATCCGGTTTGTCCATCAGTTGCAAGAACTGACGCGCATAGGCTGAGAGGCTTTCGACGTAGCGTCGCTGGCCTTCCGCGTATAGCGTATCGAACGCCAGCGACGACTTGCCCGAGCCGGACAAGCCGGTGATGACCACCAGCTTGTGTCGGGGCAGCTCGATCGAGACGTTCTTGAGATTGTGGGTGCGCGCACCCCGGATTCGAATCGCGTCCATCGTCTTTAAGCAATTCCACAGGCCAACTTGGTACTATAGCGCGCCGTACCTTATCCGGCAGTGCTTACTTATATAGGCGCCCCCTGACCAGAGCGCCCCTGTTGCCCGTTATGTCCCGTCCCCCATTCCCGCATGTCGGTTGAATCGAAACTCAAGCTCAACGCCGTAGAGCGCCGTGCGAGCGTCGCGCTGGCCTCGTTGTTCGCCTGTCGAATGCTGGGCCTGTTTCTGCTGCTGCCCGTGTTCGCCGTAGCGGCGCTGGGGCTGGTGGGGGGCGACGATCCGGCGCGGGTCGGCTTGGCACTGGGTATCTATGGCCTGACCCAGGCGGTCATGCAGATTCCCTTTGGCTTGGCATCGGACCGCTGGGGCCGCCGTCCGGTGGTCGTGTTTGGATTGTTGTTGTTTGTACTCGGTAGTGTCGTCTGTGCGCTGGCGGACGATGTGTTTTGGGTGACCATCGGGCGCGCCATCCAGGGAGCTGGCGCGATTTCGGCCGCTGTGACCGCCTGGTTGGCCGATGCCACGCGTGACGAGGTTCGCACCCGTGCCATGGCGATGGTGGGTGGGTCGATCGGCCTGTCGTTCGCGCTGTCGCTGGTACTGTCGCCCTTGATTGTGGGGTGGGGCGGGCTGGCGGCCTTGTTTTGGACGATTGCCGCCCTGGGCGTCGCTTGCGTTGGCGTGGCGTGCTTTCTGGTGCCTGTGGTGCCGCGTAGCGATGCGCGCAGCATGCGGGTCAGCCCCCGGGTGGTGTGGACGCATGTGGATTTGTGGCGGCTGAACATCGGCGTGTTCGTGCTGCATCTAGTGCAGGTGGCCTTGTTCGTGTCGGTGCCCCGCTTGCTGGGCGTGCTGGGCGGACTGCAAGCGCAGGATTTGTGGCGGGTGTATTTGCCGGTGATTCTGCTGTCGTTCGTGCTGATGGTGCCGGTGGTGTTCTGGGCCGAACGGCATCGCGCGCATCGGCAGGCGCTGCGCTATACCGTATTGGGATTGGCCGTGGTGTTATTTGCCATGGCGGCGTCGACCCGGGCGTTTTATCCGCTGGTCGTCTGCTTGACGCTGTTTTTCGTGGCGTTCAATGTGCTGGAAGCCTTGCAGCCTTCTTTGGTATCGCGGGTGGCTCCGGCGTCGCATCGCGGGTTGGCGCTGGGGTTTTACAACACCGCGCAAGCCGCCGGCTTGTTCGTCGGCGGCGCGGTGGGCGGCTGGCTGCTGGGTCATGGCGGCGCGACGCTGGTATTTACCGCGGCGGGTATTCTGGCGGTCGTGTGGTTGGTTGTGACCTGGGCGTTGCGGCCTTTGCCCTAGGGGCAGGGCGATGGGTCGCCCGAAAGTGAGACATTCATGGTCAACACCCGCTTTGAGGGGTGGGGCCGAATCAACGATAATGCTGTTTTATGGAGATCGCATATGGCATCGGTCAATAAAGTCATCCTCGTGGGCAATCTGGGCCGCGATCCGGAAGTGCGCTATAGCCCTGAGGGCAGCGCGATCTGCAATCTGTCGCTGGCCACCACGTCGCAGTGGAAAGATAAAAACTCGGGCGAGAAGCGCGAAGAGACCGAATGGCATCGCGTGGTGATGTACAACCGCTTGGCTGAAATCGCTGGCGAATACCTCAAGAAAGGCCGTCCGGTGTATATCGAGGGCCGCCTGAAGACGCGTAAGTGGCAGGATAAGGATACGGGCGCCGATCGCTATAGCACCGAGATCGTGGCCGATCAGATGCAGATGCTGGGCGGACGTGAGGGTGGCGATGGGGGTGGCGGTGGTTATGGTGGCGGTGGCGGGTATGATGACGCGCCTCAGCAGCAGCGTGCGCCTCGTGCGGCACCGGCTTCGCGCCCGGCACCGCAGCGTGCTGCGCCGGCTCAAAACAATCCGGCTAATTTGTCGGACATGGATGACGATATTCCGTTCTAATCAAACGGAGCATTGCCTTTGCGATGTGGGCCTGCTTCCCTTTTGGGGAACAGGCCGTTTTCTTATCCAACATCCTGACTATTCATGAATATCTGGGTCGACGCCGACGCCTGTCCCGCCGTCATCAAAGACATCCTGTTTCGCGCGGCGCAGCGTTGGCAGGTGCCGCTGACGCTGGTGGCCAATCAGATGCTGCGCACGCCGCCTTCGCCACTGATCCGTGCCGTGCAGGTGCCACGCGGTTTTGACGTGGCCGACGCACACATCACCGAGTATGCTGCCGCAGGCGATCTGGTGATTACCGCAGACATACCGCTGGCGGCCGACGTTTTGGCCAAGGGCGCGATGGCACTTAATCCGCGAGGAGAAAGTTACTCGCCCGAAACTATCCGCGAGCGTCTGACCATGCGCGACATGATGGAAGAGCTACGGGCCTCTGGTGTCGATATCGGTGGCCCTGCTTCGTTTAGCCAAGCCGATCGCAAGGCGTTTGCCAATCGGCTCGACTCGCTGCTGGCGCGGTATGCCCGAGCCAATAAACAAGCACAGTGATACGAACGCGCTTCCTGCGGTCCGGGACGGACTGCACGCCCGACGCGCCGCTCCAAGTGCCGCTTTTCGTACGGACGCTCACTTGCCGAGCGGTTTTTTTATGGTGCGGGTAGCGGTTGTCCGATCCACGCTTGGACGGCACGATCGACCAGCGTCCGCGAAGAAACAAGCGTGCTGGCGGCCTGCCCGGCCATGAAGGGCTGCGTTTCGCCACGCTCGGCCGGAGATTGCCAGCTTCCGGGGTCGGTCAGGTGCATGGTGTGTGTCGGCATCACAACCGTGCCATTGGCGCCAACCGACTCGATGAGGGCTTCGATGACCGCTACCGGCCCGCCTGCCACCCAGCCCATGCTGCTCAGCGAAGTATGGACCAGGAGCGTCACGCCGTTGGCAACGCCGGCTTCGCTGAGCTGTTGGCGCAGGCTTGCTGTATTGACCCATCACGAAGCCCTGGTCGCCGCCGCCCCTTCGGACAACAGCGCGATTCAAAGATAGGCTCATCTGGTACATGCAGATGGGCTTTTCAGCTCAGCGTGCTGTCAATCAACACCGCTAGAATGACCTCACTCCAACCCGTAAGAGGCATTCCATGAAGCTTTATTTCTCCCCCGGCGCATGCTCCCTGGTTCCGCATATCGTGGTGCGCGAAACGGCCGCCCAGGTCGATCTGTTGAAAGTGGATCTGAAACAGCATCGCACCGAAGCGGGCGACGATTACTACGCGATCAACCCCAAGGGCCAGGTGCCGCTGCTGGTGTTGGACGATGGATCGACCTTGAGCGAAGGTCCGGTCATTGCGCAATACATCGCCGATCAGGCCAAGGCCACCACATTGGCCCCCGCTGCGGGGTCGATGGCGCGCTATCGCGTGATGGAATGGCAGAACTACATCACGTCCGAACTTCACAAGTCGTTCTCGCCGTTGTTCAAGCCCGACACGCCCGATAGCGTCAAGGCCACGGCGTTGACTGTTCTGACCAAAAAGTTCGAATGGGTCGACGGCCAACTGGCAGGTCGCGAGTATTTGACGGGTGCCGACTTCACCATCGCCGACGCCTACCTGTTCGTCGTGGCGGCTTGGGCCAAGAAAGTCGGTCCATCGCTGGATCATCTGGCTCACCTGCAAGCGTTTCTTGTTCGTGTAGCCGCTCGTCCTGCCGTGCAGGCTGCGCTCAACGCGGAAGGGCTAGCCTAATCCTCGATCGGGCCACCGCCTCTTGCCCGTTCAGGCCGCCCACCCGTTTTTGGGTCGGCGGCCTTTGTTAAGTCTCAGTTGGTAGGCATCCAGCCCGTAGAGTGCTCGATTCCAATCCAATGGAGGCAATCATGAAGCTCTACTATTCCCCAGGTGCATGCTCCCTGGTTCCTCATATCGTCGTGCGCGAGGCTGCCGCTCGAATAGATCTGTTGAAAGTGGATCTGGAGCAGCACCGCACCGAAGCGGGTGAAGACTTCTACGCCATTACCCCGAAGGGTCAAGTGCCTCTGTTGGTCTTAGATGACGGATCGACATTGAGCGAAGGCGCAATCATTGCTCAATACATCGCCGACCGAGCCAACGCGACCCAACTCGCCCCGGCGGCTGGCTCCATGGCGCGCTATCGAGTGATGGAGTGGCAGAACTACATTGCGTCAGAGTTGCACAAGTCGTTCGCGCCGATGTTTACCCCGGGAGTCACGGACGAAGCGAGAGCCGCTGCGCTGATCAACCTACGTAAGAAGTTCGAATGGGTCGATCGCCAATTAGATGGGCGCGATTACTTGACTGGCGCGGCATTCACCGTGGCCGACGCCTATCTGTTCGTCGTTGCCAACTGGACCAAGGAAGTAGGGCCAGCACTAGATGGCCTAGTCAATCTGCAAGCGTTCATGGAACGGGCGATGGCCCGTCCTGCAGTACAGGCTGCGCTAAAGGCGGAGGGGCTGATCTGATCCGCGGTCGAGCCGAAGCCGCTTCTCAGTTCAGGCCGCCACTTTCTCAGGCATGGGCGGCCTGACCGACATCAGCGAGGCGATAAAAGCGCGAGTCGCGGAACGCACACCGCCCACTTCCGCCAAATACCCGTCTGCGCGTGTCATGTGGGCATTCAAACGACGGCGCGCTTCCGCATCGCCCAATACCGCCACCAAGGTCGATTTCCCCCGATCCTGGCCAATATCTTTTCCCGTCGCCGCCGGATCCGTATGGCCAACATCCAACAGATCGTCGGCTAATTGAAACGCCTGTCCCAACTCGGTCGCACACGCGCGCAGGCGTGCCGCCTCTTCTTCTCCCGCACTGGCGACGATGGCCGCCAATTCCAGCGAGGCTTTGAACAAGGCACTGGTCTTCAATTCATTCGCCGTTGCAATCGACTGCGCCGAGCGCTGCGCAGCGCCTTCGCGCAGATCCATATACTGGCCCATGACCAGTCCCTGGTCGCCTACCGCGTCGGACAGCACCGCCACGGCTCGACCGCGTTGTTCCGGCGTCAACCCCCCGGCAACGGCGACCACTCCGAACGCACGGCTCAGCAAGGCCACGGCTGACAGAATCGCGACGTCTTCACCGAACTGCCGATGGGTTGCGGGCTGTCCGCGTCGCATGGCCGCATCGTCCATACAAGGCATGTCGTCCAGGACCAGGGAGGCGGCATGCACCATCTCGATCGCTGCGGCTAAATCGAGCACGCCTGCTGCCTCGCATCCCAGGTCGCGTGCAGCCAGCATCAGCAACAAAGGCCGCACTCGCTTGCCCGGCGCCAGCGCAGCGTCGCGCATGGCGACGGCCACCATGTCGCGTTGGCCCCCGGGTTGCGGCAGCAATTCATTCAACCTCTGGGTGAGCGCGTGACGCTCGGCGCTCAGGTAAGTCGCGCCAACAGGTGAGCGGTTGCGCAGAGATCTTGAAGGCATGGACAGCCTCCTGTGTAAATGGTGGGTATTCGGCTGGTAACTATATGACGGCTTCTGAAGCGGCAATCCGTTTGTTTCACATCCGCACAAATGTTCGAATCCACGTACAGTCCGAAAGCGCCGGAAACAATCAATCGAGGGTAATGTATGCGTCGGAGCCCCGACGTATGTCAGACACTTTCATCATCTTGCGGAAGTTTCCCGCCCGTTTTGGGGCGGTCGAACCATGAAGCACTTCGGCGTGATCGCGCCTGCCTTCTATAGCCACTTCAATGCGCTTGAAGCCCTGGCAAACGGGCTGATGGCACGTGGCCATCGGGTCACCTTTTTTCAGCAGGTCGATGCGCAGAAATGGATCAGCGAAAAGCCTATCGATTTCCATGAGCTGGGCGCGGTCAGCCACCCCGCCGGATCGCTGGCCGCGGTGATTCGCCGCGCTGCGCAGCCCGGTCTGTTAGGCATACGCAAAATAATCGCCGATATGGCGGCAGCTTCCGACATGCTGTGCCGCGAGTTGCCATCTGCGTTAACGGCGAGCGGCATAGACGCACTGTTATGCGATCAGATGGAGGGGGCTGGTGGCTTAGTGGCGCAAGCGCTAAAGATGCCTTATGTATCGATTGCCTGTGCGTTACCGATCAACCGAGCCGACGACATCCCGCTGTCGGTCATGCCTTTCGGTTATGCTGCTACGCCGCGTGCTCGCTCGATGTACCGCCATAGTGCCAACGTCTACGACTGGTTCATGCATCCACACGCCCGGGTGTTGCGCGAACATGCCTGTCGCTTGGGACTGGTGCCATCTGGTCGTCTAGATGATTGGCTGTCGCCTGCCGCTCAAATCAGCCAGAGTCTGCCTGAATTCGAATTCACGACCCGCACGCCCTTTACGGGTTTGCATCATGTCGGACCCTTGCGCGCCAGTGGCGATGGCACGTCCGAGGCGCTACCCGACGATATCGATCCGGCGCGTCCATTTGTCTTCGTCTCTTTAGGTACGCTGCAAGGTGGACGCCTGCGCCTGCTGTGTCGGATCGCGCGGGGATGTCGCCTGGCGGGTGTTCAGGCACTGGTTGCGCATTGCGGCCGCCTGAGCGACGAGCAAGCCGCTACCGTGCGCGCCGCAGGTGCCCGGTGGGTGACCGACTTTGCACCGCAACGCGCCGTACTGGAACGTGCGGATGCCGTGATTACGCATGGCGGATTGAATACGGTGATGGACGCCATCGCGACCCGAACGCCCATGCTGGTCATGCCTATTGCATTCGATCAGCCTGGTGTCGCAGCGCGCGTTCGCCATGCCGAGATCGGCGTTGTCGTGCAGCCGCAGATCGCCAATGCAAAAGGTATTGCCGCAAAGCTGGCGATGCTGCTGAATAATCCTGGGATGGCCGCTCGACTCGATGCTCTGGCAGGCGCGTTGACGCGTGCGGGAGGCTGCAAGCGTGCCGCCGACATCATCGAAGCCGCAGTAACCGGTGCTGCGCCGAGCGTATCTGAGTTCTCGCGTGTCCGTCCTTTTTCAGCGCAAACTTTAGAGAGCGTTGCATGACTGTTAGCGCGCCTGCCAGATACGACGTCTTATTGGCCGGCGGTGGATTGGCCAACGGCTTGATCGCCTGGCGCTTGAGGCAATGCCGCCCGACATTGAAAATCGGTATCGTCGAACAGGGCGGCACCTTGGGCGGCAACCACACATGGTCGTTTCATGACGGCGATCTCGGCGCAGATGCCTGGGCATGGATCGCGCCCCTGGTCGAACATCGTTGGTCGTCTTATGAGGTTCGCTTTCCCGGGCTCACGCGCCAGATGCACAGTTGTTATGCCACTGTCACCGCCGAGCGGTTCGATGCGGTGTTACGTGCTGCGCTCGATCGATCCCTTATCCTGAACGCCCGTATCGAGTCGGTCACGCCCACCGCTATTCATCTCGCCGACGGCCGAACGCTGCATGCCGCAGCCGTCATCGATGGTCGCGGTGCTCAAGACAGCGCTCACCTGATTCTCGGACGTCAAGCGTTTATAGGCCAGGAGCTTCGGCTGCAATCCCCGCACGGATTGAGCGGTCCGATAGTGATGGATGCCACGGTAGAACAAGCGGGCGCTTATCGGTTCGTCTATGTGCTGCCTCTGGACGAACACCGCGTGTTGATCGAAGACACGCATTACGTAGAAGCCACACGTCTGCCTGACGCAGCGTCGATGCGTACGCATATTGCTCAGTACGCGTTAAGCCAAAATTGGCAGATCGCGACGGTGCTGAGAGAAGAGCAAGGTGCCTTGCCCATCACGCTGGCAGGCGATTTCGATGCGTTCTGGAACAACCAGCCCGATCAACCGAGGGCTGGTTTGTCCGCCGGGCTGTTTCATCCCACGACGGGGTACTCGTTGCCGCATGCCGTCAGGCTGGCCGACGTCATCGCCGCGATGCCAGACCTCTCGGCTCACGTATTGCACGCCGCTATTCGATCGCACGCCGAGCGCGAATGGCGTCAGCAAGGCTTTTTCAGACTGTTGAATCGGATGCTGTTTCTGGCGGGCGAGCCGGACAATCGGTGGCGAGTGATGCGCCGGTTCTATGGTTTGCCAGAGGGGTTGATTCGTCGCTTCTACGCGCAGACCTTGCGTTGGGACGATCAGGCCCGAGTCCTGCTGGGTAAGCCGCCAGTTCCGGTGGGCGCGGCAATTCGAGCGGCCTTGCAAAGTCGGCCCACCTCATATGGATAAGCACACATGACATCGTCCAAACGCGCCGTGGTGATCGGTGCCGGGTTCGGCGGCTTGGCCTTGGCCATCCGTTTACAGGCCGGCGGCGTGCAGACGACCCTGCTCGAAAGCCGCGACAAGCCAGGCGGACGTGCGTATGTGTATGAAGATCAGGGGTTCGTGTTCGATGCCGGGCCGACCGTCATCACCGATCCATCATGCCTGGAGGCATTGTTCGAGCTTGCCGGTCGTCGCATGAGCGATTATGTCGATCTGCTGCCTGTCACACCGTTCTATCGCTTGTGCTGGGAAGATGGCACGAGCTTCGATTACGCCAACGATCAGGACGAACTCGACCGCCAGATCCATGCGCGCAACCCAGCCGACGTGGCGGGCTATCGCAAGTTCCTCGCGTACTCGCAAGCGGTGTTTGCTCAGGGGTATGTGAAGCTGGGTGCAGTGCCGTTTTTATCGTTTCGCGACATGCTGCGTGCGGGGCCGCAACTGGCACGTTTGCAAGCGTGGCAGTCGGTCTACAAGATGGTTGCCCGCTTTGTGCAGGACGAGCATCTGCGCCAGGCGTTCTCGTTTCATTCGCTGTTGGTGGGGGGCAATCCGTTTGCCACCTCGTCGATCTACACCTTGATTCATGCGCTCGAACGCGAGTGGGGCGTGTGGTTTCCGCGAGGCGGCACGGGAGCCTTGATCCGGGGGCTGGTACGGCTGTTCGAGGATATCGGCGGCACGCTGAAACTGAACACGCCAGTGGCTCGAATCGAGGTCGAGAACGGCCGCACGACAGGCGTGAGAACTAAGGGTGGTGGCGTGTTCCCAGCCGATGCCGTCGCGTCCAATGCCGACGTCGTTCATACTTATGGCGGCTTGCTGGGGCACGAATCTCGCGGCACATCCGAAGCCAAGCGCCTGTCTCGAAAGCGGTTCAGTAATTCCTTGTTCGTGCTGTATTTCGGTGTGAACCGTACATATTCGAATCTTCGACACCATACGGTGTGCTTCGGCCCTCGCTATCGCGAACTGATCGACGAGATTTTCAACGCACATCATCTGGCAGACGATTTTTCTCTATACCTGCATGCGCCTTGTGTGACCGATCCGTCGCTGGCGCCAGCCGGTTGCGGGAGTCATTATGTGTTGGCTCCCGTGCCGCATTTGGGCTGCGCCGACATCGACTGGCACGCAGAGGGTCCGCGCTACCGCGACCGCATCGTGGCGTATCTGGAATCGCGTTATATGCCCGGCTTGCGAGATGCACTGGTGACGACTCGACATTTCACGCCATTCGATTTTCGCGATACGCTTAACGCTCATGTCGGCTCGGCGTTCTCGCTAGAACCCATCTTGACGCAAAGCGCATGGTTCAGGCCGCACAATCGGGATCGTGTGCTTCATAACCTGTATCTCGTGGGCGCTGGCACTCATCCCGGTGCAGGCGTGCCGGGCGTGATAGGTTCGGCCAAAGCCACAGCGGGTCTCATGCTGGAGGATATGTTGCAATGAACGATCCCCTGTTCGAGCATGCCGTACGCACCATGGCGGTGGGCTCGCGCAGCTTCACGACGGCAGCGCGTTTGTTCCCGTCGCCGACTCGCCGCAGCGCATTGATGTTGTACGCCTGGTGCCGTCATTGCGACGACGTCATCGACGATCAGGAGCTGGGTTTCGCTTTACAAACGCCGGAATTGGCGTCTTCAACGGCCTGGTCGACGCAGCCCCGGCCGGCATCGATCGCGCAGCGATCTACGCAGTCCTCAGCGTCGGCCATGGATCGCTTGAACGAACTTCGCAGTAAGACCACTCAAGCCTATGCCGGACAGCCGACGGCAGAGCCCGCGTTTGCGGCGTTTCAGGAAGTAGCGACCCGGCACGATATCCCTATCCACCTGGCGCTCGATCATCTGGCCGGTTTCGGCATGGACGTGAACGGACATGTATACCGTTCGATGGACGATACCTTATTGTATTGCTATCGAGTCGCAGGCGTCGTGGGTTTGATGATGGCGCATGTCATGGGCGTGCGTGACGAACGGGTATTGGATCGCGCATGCGACCTGGGCATTGCGTTTCAATTAACCAATATCGCTCGCGATATTCTGGACGATGCCGCCATCGGACGGTGCTACGTACCCGCCGATTGGCTGGCGCGTGAGGGCGTGACCCAAACGAGTCTTTCCGATCCGACGCAACGCGCAGTCCTGACTCGTTTCGCTGCTCAATTGGTGGACGAGGCCGAGCCTTATTACGCCTCGGCGCTGGCCGGGCTACCGGCCTTATCCGGTCGTTGTGCATGGGCGATCGCATCGGCACGTGGCGTGTACCGGCGAATCGGCATTCGCGTCAAAGCCATGGGCGATCGGGCCTGGGGTGAGCGAGTATGCACGTCGTCATTGGAGAAGCTGGTGGAGATATCGATGGCGGCGGGTATTGCCTTGAAATCGCGCGGCTCTCCCGGACATTGGCGGCCGGCACCGCACGTAAGCATTCATCCTTGCCATTGCAGCGCGTTCGATGCGCTTAGAGCGCCGGGTTTATGGACTCGGCCCCGTTACGACCCGCTTAATCCGAATGGCGAACCCCGTCATTGCGACGATCGGACTGCAATCGGCGCTTGAGTTCGCCAATAGGCGGTGCGTACAAAAAACCGAACGAGACACAGCCCTCGCGACCTTGCACCGCATGATGCATGCGATGCGCCTGATAAAGCCGCTTCAAATAGCCCTCGCGCGGTATGTACTTAAACGGCCAGCGGTGATGCACCAAGCCGTCATGAAAGACGAAATACAGCAGGCCGTACACGCTCATGCCCGCGCCGATCCATTGCAGGGGCCAGCGGCCGCTCGTGCCTAATGCAATCAATACGATGGCCAGTGCTGCAAAAACCACAGCATACAGATCGTTTTTTTCAAACCAACCACGGCGCGGCTCATGATGAGAGCGGTGCCAGCCCCAGCCCCAACTATGCATCACGTACTTGTGCGCCAGGAAGGCGACAGCCTCCATGGCGACGACAGTGATCAAAACGATGAGGATGTTGTGCAGCATGTCTGTAGTGGATCGGGCCCAGGGGACGTGACGACGACTCACTATAGAACATCTCTGACGCGCAGCCCATGCCCGAGCGAATCGACAGCCGGTCAGCGGTTTTTCTAGCGCCAAGCGCTTGGACGGCTGGATCGTATGTCCACGGTATGCTCTACAGTTCACATCGAGACCTGGGCAGATTCTGAATGATCGACATCGACGAAGTGCGTGCCGACACACCAGCCGCAGCCAATCAAGCTTTTCTAAATAGTGCGGGCGCATCGCTGATGCCGCATCCGGTCTTGCAGGTGCAACGCGATTATCTCGATGTCGAGGCCGCTATCGGCGGCTATGCCGCTGCCGACCGTCATGCCCAAGCGCTCGATGCGGTATATGGCAGCGTGGCTCGCTTGATTCGGGCCGCTCCAGATGAAATCGCCTTGATGGAAAGTGCGACAGCGGCATGGAAGATGGCGTTTTATTCGCTGGCTTTGCAGCCAGGCGATGTCGTGCTCAGTTGCGAAGCCGAATACGCCGCCAACTATGTTGGCTTGCTACATGTCGCACAAACCCGCGGCATACAAATCGAAGTGGTACCGTCCGATCCGATCTCTGGCGAGGTCGACGTGCGGGCCTTGCAATCCATGATCGACCGGCGGGTCAAACTGATCTCCCTGACTTGGGTGCCGACCAACGGCGGCCTGGTCAATCCCGCGGCCGAGGTGGGGCGCGTCGCACGCGGTCATGGCATTCCCTACTTACTGGACGCGTGCCAGGCGGTGGGGCAGCTGCCGGTCGATGTCGAGTCGCTCGGATGCGACATGCTGACGGCGACGGGGCGCAAGTTCTTAAGAGGTCCGCGCGGCACAGGGTTTTTGTATATGCGCCGCGCCTTCATGGCCGGTGTCGAACCCCATACGCTGGATCATTCTGCTGCATCCTGGGAGTCGCCCGCAAGCTATCGCTTGCGCGAGGACGCCCGGCGTTTCGAGTCGTGGGAAGCCGCCTGCGGTGCCCGTCTGGGACTAGGCGCTGCGGTGGACTATGCCTTGGTGCTGGGTTTGCCCGCCATTGCCTCGCGCAACGCGGATCTCGCCAGCCTGCTGCGCGCTGGCTTGTCGCAGATACCCGGTGTTCGAGTGCATGACCTGGGCCGCACGCTCTGTGCGATCGTCAGCTTTTCGGTCGAGCACCGGGATGCGGGCGATATCGCTCGAGCGGCTCGCGCCGCCGCGATTGCAGTCAGCGTATCGGCACCGGCGAGCACCTTGTTGGATGCCCGCCGTCGCGCGTTGCCGCCGCTCGTACGTGCATCGCCCCATTATTTCAACACCGAGGACGACGTGGCACGGATGATCGCTTTTGTGCGGGCGCTATGACACTTACAGCAGCGTACCGCCCAGGCTTGCGGCAAGCAAGAGCACGCCCGTCCACAGATTGGCGCGGAACAGCCCGAAATTACGATCCGGTTTCTGGAGATCGAAGCGCCACGCTTGCCAGCCCAGATGCAGCGCTACGGCCAGCATGCCCAGGTAATAAGCGGCGCTCAGGCCCATGGCCCAGCCACCCCACGTCCACAGAATCACCGTGGCAACATAAAACCCGCTGACCCAGATCTTGCCGTTGTCGCGGAACTTCAGTGCGGTGGAGTGCAGGCCAAGCCGTGCATCGTCTCGCATGTCTACATAGGCGTAGATGGTGTCATAGCCGATTTGCCACAACACAGCGCCCAGCCACATGGCAATAGCGGCCAGCGGCACGATGTCGCGCGTGTCCGACCACGCCATCAACATGCCCCAATTGAACGCCACGCCCAGAACGGCTTGCGGCCAGTAGGTAAAGCGCTTGCACAGTGGATACAGGAAGACCAAAGGCACCAGCGCCACGGCCAACCAACGGCTCATCGGGTTGATCAAAAACAGCAGCAGCGCGCACGCCGCCAGTTGCGCCAGCAAAAACACTACGGCATGACGCATGTCGAGTTGGCCGCTGGTCAGGGGACGAAAACGGGTACGTTCGACGTGCTGGTCGAAATCGCGGTCGCACATGTCGTTGACGGTGCAGCCGATGCCTCGCATCAGCAAGGCGCCCAGGGAAAAGATGATCAGCCGGGCCAGAGCAGGCAGGCCATCGGCTGCCTGGACGAGTGCGGCCAGGCACGGCAGCAGCGTCAGCCACGTTCCGATCGGCCGGTCCAGGCGGCACAGGCGAGCGTAGGGCTGCCAGGCGCGAGGCAGCCAGCGGTCTACCCAGTCGCCGGCGGCGATGTCGTTCAAATCGGGAGCGGTCGGGTTCGGGTTCACGGCAAGATCGGGCTATACGACAGTAATCGCCAGTGTATCTCGCCAGGCGGGGTGGCCGCCCAGTAGTGTGCGGCTATCTGTCGCCATCGATGCGGGCATGGCCGCAGCCACCGGTTCGCGGGACGATGAACCCGCTCGATCAGGCAGGTTCATCCACGAGCGACTCGCCGCCAACAAGCAAGTTCATCCATGATCGACTCGCCGCGAACAGGCATGTTCATTCGAGATCGCTAGCCGTGAACAGACCCGTTCGGTCGATCGCGCATTTCGCCGATAAGCTCGCCCAGGATGGCGATGCCCCGACGAATCCGTTCTTCCGGCACCGTGACAAAACTCAAGCGCAGGGTGTCGTGGGCAGGTGCGTTGGCGTAGAACGGCGCACCCGGCACGAACGCGACGTTGCGCGCGACGGCTTGTTCGAACAAAGCAGTGCTGTCCATGCCAGCGGGCAACTTGACCCAGATGAACATGCCGCCCTCGGGCTCGTTCCAGAACGCATCCGCGGGAAAGTGTTCGCGCATGGCGTCCAGCATGTGCCCGCATTGCTCGCGGTACAAGCTTCGAACGCGAGGCAGGTGGTCAACCAAAAAACCATCTTTCACAATCTCGTACACGGCCATCTGGGTGAGCGAGGAGGTATGCAGATCGGTGGCTTGCTTGGCCTGCACCAGCTTGTTGATGATGCTGACGTCGGCCACGACATACCCGAGGCGCAAGCCCGGTGCCAGCACCTTCGAGAACGAACCCATGCGAATGACGTTGGCACCGATCGGATCGCCCAAGGTGAGCAAGCTGGGCAGGTCCTGTCCGCTGTAGCGCAATTCGCCGTAGGGGTCGTCTTCGATCACCGGCAGGCCCAGCCGCAGGGCGCGATCGAGCAAGGCGACCCGACGGTCGTGTTGCAAGGTGCTGCCGGTGGGGTTCTGGAAGTTGGGCAGCGTATACAAAAAGCGGGCACCTTCTGTCAGCGTCGGCGTCAGCGCGTCGGGCAGCAAACCGTCGACATCGGTAGGCACCTCCGTAAATGCGGGCTGATAGAGCCGGAAGGCTTGCAGCGCACCCATATAGGTCGGGGTTTCGACCAGAACCTTGCTGTTCTTGTCGATCAACACTTTGCCGATCAGATCCAGGGCTTGTTGAGACCCTGAGACGATCAGTACGTTATCGGCGCTCACCTGCGCGCCCTTGGCGCTCAAGTCGGCGGCGACCCACTCACGCAAGGGCTGATAGCCTTCGGTGGGACCATACTGCAAGGCGATGTCGGCCTGTGTGCTCAGCACCCGGTCGTAGGCTTGGCGGACGGCTTCGACGGGAAACCCGGACGGCGCAGGCAAGCCGCCTGCGAACGACGTGATTTCAGGGCGTGCGGTGACTTTGAGAATCTCGCGCAAGGCCGAGCTGGAAATCTGGAGAGCCCGTTCGGAAAACGAACAGGTGGGGAGGTTAGACATGTCCATAGGTGCAAATGCCGCAGTGAGGAAGCGATGTGTCGAAGCGAAGTGCCGATGCGAAATATCAATCTATTGTCAGCACTTTGCCAGACGATGTAAACCTGCTTACTGACGTCTGTCGCGCGTCATGCCCAGAAGCGGCACCCCAGCTGCCAACACGGTCAATCCTGCCCAGGCACCTGCTCCGGCATAGCGCACGCTGGCATAGGTGAGCGCGGCGCATGCGAACACGAACAGGGCAGTCACCAGCGGGTAGAAGGGCACCTTGAAAGGCCGGTGCCGCTTCGGGTCGATCACCCGCAGCCGCCACACCGCCAGAGCGACCAGCAGCATGAACATCCAGAACACCGGCGCGGTGTAGGCCACCATGGCTTCGATGGCATTGCCGTGCCAGCCGCCGAAGGCGATCAACACTAAAACGATGGCCGCTTGCAACGCTAACGCACGGCGCGGACTTTGCGAGCCCGCATGCCAGCGACCCAATAGGCGCAGCCGGGGAACGTCGCGTCCCAGCGCGTAATACATGCGTCCGCCCGTCAAAATACTGCCGTTGATGGTGCATAGTGCCGTCAGGCAGATCACCAGAGCCAGCACCAAGCCGCCATAGTGTCCCGTCACGGCGTTCATCAGATCGGCGGCAACCGCGTGCGATTCACGCAGGCCATGCAGTCCGAAGATGTCCAGAAACGCCAAGTTGGCCAGGATGTAGCAGGCCGCCACCAAGGCCGTGCCGATCAGTAGCACTCGGCTGACATTACGGCCCGGGTCGTCGAGTTCGCCCGATAAATAGGCGGCCTCGTTCCACCCGCCATAGGTCAGCAGCACCAGAATCAAGCCCATGGCCCAGGCTTCGGCATGGCTGGCGGCGATGGCGGGTGCCACTGCTTCTTTCAGGGGGGCGACGACGGTTTCGGGCGCGGCCAGCCCGGCGACGATCACCGCCCCGACGGCCAGCAGTGTGCATGCGGTGAACACATGCTGAACGTTTTTGGATTCCCGCGTGCCCGCCATATTGAGCACCGTCGTGGCGACAACCGCCAGTGCGGCATGGAAGCTCGAACCATGTCGACCCAGCGGAACCAGAGTATTGGCGTAGTCGCCGTAGATAAATGCCGCTGCCGCGATGGCGCCGGTTTGCACCACCATGCCGCGCGACCATGCGAACAGAAAACCGACTCTCGGCCCCCAGGCCCGGGTCAGGTAGTGATACTCGCCCCCCTGATGGGGATAAGCCGAGCCCAGCTCGGCATAGCACAACGCGCCCGCCAGCATCAGAACGGCACCCGCCACCCACAGCGCCATATACATCTCCGGCGAGCTGGCGTAGCGCGCCACCAGCGGGGGAAAGCCGAAAATGCCGATTCCCACCACTACACCAACCAGCAAAGCCACGCCATCCAGTAAGCATAGGCGGCTGGTCCGAGAACGGGTGGTGCTGGAAAGCTGGGCGGTAGGAGGCGCCATGCAAAAACGACCTTACTGAGCGATGAAACGAGATGGAGCGCAAGCCTGTTGGGTAAGCATGATGCCAGACCCGGTCTGTTGCTATAAGTTTCCAGTCCCGATGTAAGTATTTGCGCCGCGTCGCGGAAATTGATGACCGGGCATGGGCGCATCCTCTATGGTGGCGGCTTGTATTCATCCCTTCCGATTGTCGCCATGTCTACGCCTATAGAAGTCATCGCCACCACGATGTTTGCCGTGGCCATCCTGCACACGTTTTGTGCGCCAGTGTTCACCGGGCTGGCGCATCGAGGCGGGCGCCATGCGGGGCTTTGGCATATCTTGGGCGAGGTCGAAGCCGTTTTCGGGGTGTGGGCGACGGCTCTGGTACTGGCCATGGTGGCAGTGGTAGGCCCCAGCGAGGCGGTGACTTACGTCAAGTCGCGCAACTTTACCGAGCCGCTGTTCGTCTTCGTCATCATGGTGGTGGCAGCCAGTCGACCCATTCTGGCTTTAGTTGGCATGCTGGCGGCTCGACTGGCTGCTTGTTTGCCCATGCGGCGCGAGCTGGCGCTGTTCTTCGTGACCTTGTCGGTCGTCCCGCTCACCGGCTCTCTGATTACCGAGCCCGCCGCCATGACGCTGGCCGCGCTGATGCTGCGCGACACTTATTTCCGCCACACCACTAACGAGGTCCACAAGTATCTGGTGCTGGCCGTGCTGCTGGTCAACGTGTCGATCGGCGGGGTGCTGACGGCCTATGCAGCGCCGCCCGTGTTGATGGTGGCGGCCACTTTCGGCTGGGATAGTGCCTACATGCTGGCCGAGTTCGGGTGGCGTGCAGCCATCGCCGTGTTCGCCAATGCGGTGCTGTTGACCGTCGTGGTCCGAAGTAGCGTGAATGCGCCGCCTGCGGGTCAGTCGGCTCAGGCCGACGCCGCGCCCGCCGTGCCCGCCAGCGTCATGCTGGTGCATACGGGCTTTCTGGCCCTGGTGGTGTTGAACGCGCATACCCCGGAGGTGTTCTTGGGCGTGCTGATCCTGTTCTTGGGATTCGTGCATGCTTATCCCCGCCACCAGTCGCCGCTCTTGCTTAAAGAGGGCATGTTGGTGGGTTTTTTCCTGGCCGGCCTGGTCGTCCTGGGCGGCTTGCAGCGCTGGTGGTTGCAAGACCTGCTGGGCGGCTTATCGCCGACCGTGTTGTTTTGGGGGGCGGCGGGTTTGACGGCCTTGACCGACAATGCCGCGCTGACCTACCTGGGCGCCATGATAGAAGGCACGTCGGAGTCGTGGCGCTACATGTTGGTGGCCGGAGCGGTCACGGGTGGCGGCTTGACGGTCATCGCCAATGCCCCCAATCCAGCGGCATTTGCGTTGCTCAAAGGGGGCTTCGCCGGTGAGAGCATTTCACCTGTCCGACTGATTATCAGCGCGCTCGTACCGACCTTGATTGCGGCAGTGATGTTTTTGTTGCCCTGAACCCTGTGCATGGATACGGGACGCGCCCGCATAAACCCGCTAAAATCATCGACTTCCCGTGATTTTCTTGCGTGGCCGATCCATGCCTATCTATGCCTACCGTTGTAGCGCCTGCGGCTTTGCCAAAGACGTCCTGCAAAAAATGTCCGACGCGCCCCTTTCGGTGTGTCCCGAATGCCATGAGCCGTCCTTCGCCAAGCAAGTGACGGCGGCCGGCTTTCAGCTCAAAGGTTCGGGCTGGTATGTGACCGATTTCCGCAATAACAATTCAGGAGGGGCGGCCTCGTCCGGTGGCAAGCCCGCCACGGGTGGCGCGTCCGAGGCAGCGCCTGCTGCTGTGGCGCCCCCGGCGCCCGCTGCGTCGGCCACCCCCTCGACGCCTCCCGCTTCTGGTAGCACTTCGGCCGCCTGACGTCCCTATTTCAACGCATCCAAACGGAGTTACCCTGCATGCGTACCTGCTATACCGGTGAGGTTTGCCGCAGCCATCTCGGCCAAACCGTGACGCTTTTTGGCTGGGTCAATCGCCGCCGTGACCACGGCGGGGTCATTTTCATCGACTTGCGCGACCGTACCGGTCTGGCGCAAATCGTGTTCGATCCCGATAACGCCGAGTCCTTCAAAACTGCCGAATCGCTACGCAACGAGTTCTGCCTGC
The DNA here is from genome assembly GCA_945903445.1 of Bordetella parapertussis. GTDB lineage: Bacteria > Pseudomonadota > Gammaproteobacteria > Burkholderiales > Burkholderiaceae_B > Schauerella. The sequence goes on along the minus strand of CAMDNZ010000014.1, from coordinate 30,491 downwards.
GTATCACGGGCGAAGTGCGTCTGCGTCCCGAAGGGACGGCCAACGCCGAGTTGGCCTCGGGCGAGATCGAGATTCTGTGCCGTGCAGTCGAAGTGCTGAACGCGTCGGTCACCCCGCCGTTCCAGCTCGATGACGACAATCTGTCGGAAACCATTCGTCTGACGCATCGCGTGCTGGATTTGCGCCGTCCGCAAATGCAGCAGAACCTGATGCTGCGCTATCGCGTGTCGATCGAGGTGCGTAAGTTCCTGGACAACCTGGGCTTCATCGACATCGAAACGCCTATGCTGACCAAGAGCACGCCCGAAGGCGCGCGCGACTATCTGGTGCCCTCGCGTGTGAACGACGGCCAATTCTTCGCGTTGCCGCAATCGCCTCAGTTGTTCAAGCAGATGCTGATGGTATCCGGTTTCGACCGTTACTATCAAATCACCAAGTGCTTCCGCGACGAAGACTTGCGCGCCGATCGTCAACCTGAATTCACCCAGATCGACTGCGAAACCTCGTTCCTGTCGGAAACCGAGATTCGCGAAGTCTTCGAAGGCATGATTCGTCATGTCTTCAAGGTGGTGCAGGACGTCGATCTGCCCGCGCCGTTCCCCACCATGACCTGGGCCGATGCCATGCAGTGCTATGGTTCGGACAAGCCCGATCTGCGCGTGAACCTGGCATTCACCGACGTGACCGACGTGATGAAGGACGTCGAGTTCAAAGTGTTCGCCAGCGCTGCGACGGCGCCGGGCAGCCGTGTGGTCGCCTTGCGCGTGCCAGGCGGTGCAGAAATGCCGCGTAGCGAAATCGATGCCTACACCCAGTTTGTCGGCATTTACGGTGCACGCGGTCTGGCCTACATTAAGGTCAACGAGGTCGGAAAAGGCCGCGATGGCCTGCAATCGCCCATCGTCAAGAACATCCACGACGCTGCACTGGCCGAACTGTTGGCGCGCACGGGCGCGCAAAGCGGCGACATCATTTTCTTCGGTGCAGACCGTGCCAAGGTCGTCAACGACGCCATCGGTGCCTTGCGCGTGAAGATCGGTCACAGCGAATTCGGCAAGAAGCAAGGCTTGTTCGAGAAGAGCTGGAAGCCGCTGTGGGTGGTCGATTTTCCGATGTTCGAGTTCGACGAAGAAGACAACCGCTACACCGCAGCACATCACCCGTTCACCAGCCCGAAAGACGGTCACGAGGACCTGCTCACCACCGATCCCAGCCAAGCCATTGCCAAGGCCTACGACATGGTGTTGAACGGTTGGGAAATCGGTGGCGGTTCGGTTCGGATCCATCGCGAAGAAGTGCAGAGCAAAGTGTTCCGCGCACTGAAGATCGATGCTGAGGAAGCGCAGGAGAAATTCGGCTTCCTGCTGGATGCGCTGCAATACGGCGCGCCCCCGCACGGTGGTATCGCCTTCGGCCTGGACCGCATCTGCACCATGATGACCGGTGCCGATTCGATTCGCGACGTGATTGCTTTCCCCAAGACTCAGCGTGCGCAGTGCTTGCTCACGCAAGCGCCGTCGCCGGTCGACGAGAAGCAGTTGCGCGAACTTCACATCCGCTTGCGGAATGTCGAAGTGAAATGAAGTAACCTCCCGAAGCAGTCCACATGTGACTGTTTCGCGTGAGTGCTTATGTCCATCATTCGTGTCGTCAGCTACAACATCCATAAGGGCCGCTCGGCGCTCATGAGCCGGGAATCCCTGAACGCGTTGCGTTTGGGGCTTTATGGTCTGCGGCCCGACCTGGTGTTCCTGCAAGAGGTACAGGGGCGTAACGAAGAGTCCTCGCGTTTCGATGCGCAGCACGAGTCCTTGGGTGCGGCGCTGCACATGAACGTCGCTTATGGACGCAACGCGATTCGCGATCGGACCGATCACGGCAATGCGCTGCTGTCGCGTTTTTCGATCTCGTCTTACGAAAACCAAGATATTTCCGACCACAAGATGGAACAGCGTGGGCTGTTGCATGCCGAGGTGCCGATTGGCGGCCACGTCGTGCATTGCTTCGTGGTTCATCTCGGCTTGTTCTCGGGCAGCCGGACGCGGCAAACTCAAGCCCTGGTCGAGCGTATCGGGCGGCTGGTGCCCGAAGGGGCCCCGATTCTGATCGCAGGCGATTTCAACGACTGGAACGACCGGCTCTCGCCGCTATTCGTGCAACAACTCGGTTTGTACGAGGTGTTTGCCCATGCGCCTAAAACGCATGGTGGCGAACTGCCGAGTGTGCGGGACACGATGCGGCGGCTGGCCAATACCTTGCGCGGGGTGCCCAACGCGTTGAGCGCCATGGAGCGTACCCGGCAACTGGGCATGGGTGCGGGCACATCGGCCCTGGTGCCGCCGCCGCGGACTTTTCCTGCGGTGTTTCCGTGGTTCAGGCTGGATCGGATCTACCAGCGTGGTTTTGCCGTTCGCAGTGCCCGCGTGTTGCACGGTCGGCAGTGGTCGCGCTTGTCCGATCACTCACCTATCATGGCTGAGTTGGAGCTGCCTTGAAGGCCAGCATTGTCCAGTTGGACTGGACGCAGGGCAATGAAATCACTTTGCTCGAAAATGGCAGCGATTTCTTTCCGAGGCTGTGCGAAGCCATCGACACGGCGCGTCACAGCGTACACCTCGAAACCTATATCTTCACCTTGGATCGAACCGGGCGGCAGGTTTTGCTCAGTCTGCTCAACGCCAGCCGCCGTGGGATCAAAGTCCGGGTGGTGGTCGATGGTTTTGGCGCGGCCGATACGGCCCCCCATCTGGTATCGGTCCTGCAGCAGGCGGGTGCGCGAGTCATGGTGTATCGGCCCGAGCCGAAATGGTTTGCCAAATGGATTCCCTCGCGCCAGCGGCTGCGGCGCATGCATCGAAAAATTGCGGTCATCGATGGCGAGCTGGGATTCGTCGGCGGGATCAATATCATCGACGACTACGACGACCTCACGCCTGAGGCTGGCCCGTCGGTCCCGCGCTTCGATTATGCCGTGGCCCTGCGCGGGCCCATCGTGGCCCATGCCGCGCACATTCAGAAGTTGTTGTGGTTGCACTTGAATTGGCTGCGACTGGGACGTCATCCGAGTACTTGGCAGCGCTTGGAGTTGGCGCATCCCCCAAGCTTCGAGACGCTGGCCAGCCACGGCGAAGGGCCCATGAGCGCCGCACTGGTCCTGCGTGACAACCTGCGTTATCGCCGGACGTTCGAACAGGCCTATCTGTATGGCATCGAACGCGCGCAAACCGACATCTTCATCGCCAATGCGTATTTTCTGCCAGGCCGCCAGTTTCAGCAGGCCTTGATCCGGGCGGCCCAACGCGGCGTGCGAGTTCGGGTGTTGGTGCAGGGCAAGGTCGAATATCGCATGCAGTATCACGCCACGCGTGCACTGTACGACCCGCTATTGGCAGGCGGCGTCGAGATTTACGAGTACATGCCCAGCTACCTGCATGCCAAGGTGGCCGTTATCGACGGCTTGGCCACAGTAGGCTCGTCGAACATCGATCCGTTCAGTTTCCTGCTGGCCCGTGAAGCCAATGTCGTGGTCGAGGAGATCGATTTTGCCGACCGACTGAAACGCTCGTTGGAGCGCGCGGTAGCGGAAGGCGGTGTCCAAGTGCGTCACGACGCGTACCGTCGACGCGGGCTGTGGCGGCGTCTGATCGACGGTATCGCCTACCGCCTGGTACGAATTGGCGTGTCCGTGGCTGGAGAACCGGGCGAAGACTGATCGCGGGGGGATGACGGCAAGATATCGAACGTTGTTTGAATTTACTGACACAGACGGGTTGTAAGGATCATTGTCAGAGCCTGCTCAGGATTGCTGCGATGCGCTACTCTGGTGTTCTAAGAACGACTGGAGACTCCCCAAATGGCAACACCTCAATCGGCCGCTGTCCGGCCTGCTCATTCCGTTCGGCGCTTGGCTGTGCTAGGTGCCGGCGTGATGGGTGCGCAAATCGCTGCGCACGCTGCAAATGCCGGCCTGCCCGTCGTGTTGTTCGATCTGCCGTCGCCCTCGGGCGATAAAAGCGCCATTGCCCGGCAGGCCATCGTCCGACTCGCCAAAATGAACCCCGCGCCGCTGGGATCGCCAGCCGTCGCACGCCGAATCCAGCCCGCGAACTACGATGAGCATCTCGACCTGCTGGGCGAGTGCGATCTGGTCATCGAGGCCATTGCCGAACGGCTCGATCTCAAACGCGATCTGTATGCACGCATCGCGCCCGCCATGGCAGCCGATGCCTGGTTGGCCAGCAACACCTCCGGTCTGTCGATCGAGTCGCTGTCCGAAGTGCTGCCCGAGGGCATGCATGCTCGCTTTTGCGGCGTGCATTTCTTTAATCCACCGCGCTACATGTCGCTGGTCGAATTGATTCCCACCTCACGCACCGCAGCCGCTGGGCTCGATGCGCTGGAAACCTTCTTGGTCGAGGGCTTGGGCAAAAATGTCGTGCGGGCACGCGACACGCCCAATTTCATCGGCAACCGTATCGGCGTGTTCGGCATCTTATCCACGATGATCGAGGCCGAACGCTATGGCCTGACCTACGAATTGGTGGACGAACTGACTGGCAAGCGCCTGGGGCGCGCAAAATCGGGCACGTTCCGCACGGCCGATGTCGTTGGGCTGGATACCTTGGCGCATGTCATCGGCACCATGCAGAAGGGTCTGCCCGACGACCCGTTTAGCGCGCACTTCGCCACGCCGCCCGTGCTGGCCGCATTGGTCGAGCAGGGCGCGTTGGGGCAGAAGGCCGGTGCCGGGTTTTATAAAAAATCGGGCAAGTCCATTTTGAGGCTCGATCCGGCCAAGCGCGATTATGTGCCGGCCGAGGGCAAGGTCGATCCCGAGGTGGCTGCCTTGCTGGCTCAGCGCGATCCCGTGGCCCGTATGAAAGGTCTGCGCGAGTCCGGTCATCCTCAGGCCCAGTTCGTGTGGGCGGTGCTGCGCGACACATTCCACTACGCCGCGGTCCATCTGGCCGATATCGCCGACACTGCCCGCGACGTCGACTACGCCATGCGCTGGGGCTTCGGCCAAGGCACCGGCCCCTTCGAGACATGGCAGGCCGCAGGCTGGCTAGCCGTAGCCGAGTGGATCGAGGACGATCGCCAGGCCGGCCGTTGCCTGTCGGATATGCCGCTGCCCGAGTGGGTGACCCGAGGGCCAGTGGCCGATGCGGGCGGTCCTCACCAGGCGCAAGGTTCGTACAACCCGGTCTCCGGTCAGTTCGAGCCGCGTCGCGATCTGCCGGTGTATCGCAATCATCTCTCGGGTGTCCGCTTGGCCGGCGAAGCCCCTCGCCTGACGGGCCAAACCGTCCACGAGAACGATCACTTGCGGCTTTGGACCTTGCCGGCACCACATCCGCAGACGGTGCTGGTGGCGTCGTTCAAGACCAAGATGCATACCATCAGCCTGGATGTGACCGAGGGGCTGATCGACGCGGTGCAGCGGGCCGAAGCCGATTACGAGGCGTTGGTCATCTGGCAAGACGGCGAGCCGTTCTCGGCCGGGGCCGATCTGCAAAGCATGCTGCCCGCCGTTCAGAAAGACGGTCCCGCTGCCATCGAACCTATCGAGCGGCGTTTGCAAGATGCCGCGCTCAGCCTGCGTTATGCCCGCGTGCCCACGGTTGCGGCCCTGCGCGGTTTGGCCTTGGGCGGCGGCTGCGAATTGGCCGTGCATGCCACGGCTCGGGTCGCGGCGTTCGAGACATACATCGGCCTGGTCGAAGTGGGCGTCGGCCTGGTGCCTGGCGCGGGCGGCCTGGCCTATTGTGCGAGACGCGCTGCCGAGCAGCGTGCCTTGGCTGCGCCCGACATGCCCTTGCTGGCTTTCTTGCGCAAATTTGCCGAAGCGGTCGCGGGTGCGAAGGTATCGCCGTCCGCTCTGGAGGCGCTGGCGATGGGCTATCTGCGCGAAACCGATCCTGTGGTCATGCACCCCGACGCTTTACTGGCGGCTTCTGTGCATCATGCGCTTGGTTTGGCGCGCAGCGGATATCGGCCTCCCCCCGCCGAGCCGTTCAAGGTTGCGGGGCGGGATGGCGCAGCCACGCTCAAGGTGCAATTGGTGAATATGCGTGACGGCGGTTTTATCTCCGAGCACGACTTCCTGCTGGGCTGCACCGTCGCACACGTGCTGTGCGGTGGCGATGTCGATCCCGATACCGAGGTCGACGACGCGTGGATGCTCGGCCTGGAACGCGAGGCGTTCATTTCCTTGCTGGGTCATCCCAAAACACAAGAGCGCATAGGTGGCCTGTTGAAGACAGGCAAACCGGTGCGCAACTAGACAGGAGACGCGAAGCATGACAAAGACACTTCAGGACGCCTATATCGTGGCCGCCACGCGTTCGGCCGTTGGCCGGGCCTCTCGCGGCGCACTGCGTCACAAGCGCCCCGACGAGCTGTTGGCCGAGGTGATTCGCGCGGCGGTCCGTCAGACCCCCGTGCTGGACGTCTCGACAGTCGAAGACGCCATCATCGGTTGCGCACGCCCCGAGGGGCCACAAGGATTGAATGTGGCGCGCCTGGCGGTATTGCTGGCGGGCTTGCCCAACACGGTGGGTGGTATTACGGTCAATCGGTTTTGCGCCTCCGGACTATCCGCTATTGCGATGGCGGCCGACCGGATCCGGACCGGCGACGCCGATGTCGTCATTGCCGGTGGCACCGAGTCGATGTCGATGGTGCCGATGAGCGGTCTGGCGCCATCCTTGTCGCCCGATGTCTTTTTGCGCGATGAGGACGTCGGCATCGCTTATGGCATGGGCTTGACGGCCGAGAAAGTGGCTGAGCAATGGAAGGTTTCGCGCGAAGATCAAGATGCTTTCGCGCTGGCTTCGCATCAGAAGGCGCTGGCCGCGCAGCAGGCGGGCTATTTCACCGCCGAGATTACGCCGCTGAGCATTGCCTCGCGTCATGCCGACCTGGCTGCGGGTCGAGTGATCAGTCAGAGCAAGACCTTCGAGCACGACGAGGGGCCGCGCGGCGATACGTCGCTGGATGCACTGGGCAAACTCAAACCCGTGTTTGCCGTGCGCGGTAGCGTCACAGCGGGCAATAGCTCGCAAACCTCGGATGGCGCGGGGGTGGTGATTCTGGCGTCCGAGCGGGCCGTGCGCGAGCAAGGCTTGACCCCACTGGCCCGCTTCGTGTCCTACGCCGTTCGCGGCGTGCCGCCTGCGATCATGGGGATCGGCCCGAAGGAAGCGATACCGGCCGCTTTGGCGCGCAGCGGGTTGAATCGCAACGCCCTAGACTGGATTGAATTGAACGAGGCGTTTGCCGCCCAGTCCTTGGCGGTGATTCGTGATCTGGGTCTGGATCCGGCAATCGTCAATCCGCTGGGTGGGGCCATCGCCTTGGGCCATCCCTTGGGAGCCACCGGTGCGATACGGGTGGCCACGCTGGTGCACGGCTTGCGTCGCCGTCAGCAGAAGTACGGCATGGTCACCATGTGCGTAGGCGCTGGTATGGGCGCGGCCGGGGTGTTCGAAGCGGTGTAAGTCAGTGGCTTGGGCGGCTTCGGGTTTGTCCGTTTGGATCGGTGGGGCCTATCGAGTCGACGGGCTCGCTCGATTCGACGGGTTCGGGCGGGCAGACTGCGGGGGCGGCAGTGGCCTTGGCCCCGCTGCCGCCTAGCATCACCAGCGCTGATCCCACCAAGATGACGGCTGCACCGAGGATCAACTGCAAGCTCAGCACCTCGCCCAGCAAGACCGCTCCCCAGAGTATCCCGAACAAGGGCACCAGAAACGTGACGCTGACCGCTCGGGTCGGACCCACCGTGGCCAGTAAGCGAAAGAAGATCACGTATGCGAAGCTGGTGCATACAGTCGCCAGCAGCAGGGTGGCGCCCCAGGCTTGAAACGACGCGGGTTGGCTCGGCCAGTAGGCGATGCACAGCGGCAAAAGCACCAGCGTGGCGCCGCCCAGGCTTCCGCAGGTGGTCACCAAGGGATCGACGCCCGTGAGATAACGTTTGGCGAAATTGGCACCGATGCCATAACACAACGGCGCGAGCATAACGGCCAGAACGGCTGGCCCGGTGCCGTTGGTATCGAAGGTCAGCTTATCCCACACCAACACCAACATCCCCGCAAAACCCAGCGCCAGCCCCGCCCAGCTGCTGCGCGGCAGTCGGTCTTTCAGCCATAGCCATCCGATCACGCCACCCCAGGCGGGGGTTACCGCGTTGGCAACTGCCAAAAAGCCCGCACCGAGATCGTAGGCGGCGTAAGCAAATAGCGTAAAAGGGAGAGCCGCGTTGACGATACCTCCGAAAAACAGGGCGCGTCCATGACGGCGCATCTCGGGCCATTTGCGCCGCAAAATCACCAATGGCAACAGGCACAGTGTGGCGATGCCCACCCGTAGCGTGATGAGCGGGAAGGTGCCGAACTCGGGCACGGCCAGCCGGATGAATAAAAACGAACCGCCCCAGGCGGCGGCCAATACCAGCAGGTCGGTCAAATCGCGTCCGCGCACGGGAAGCACTCTATAAAAAAGATCGGGTTCAGAGAAACATCAGGTTCGGCGGGGCGCGACGTTCTTCATTTTCACGCGGTGCGCCAGGGCGGCGCACGCTAGCGCCATCGCTGCGGCCAACCCCAGGCCGATGCGTATGCCGTCGGATACCGACGAATAGCCGATCACGATGCCGACCAGCGCGGTGCCCACCGCGCTGCCCATGGCGCGCGTGGTTTGCACCAAGGCCGAGCCGACGCCGATGTCACGACGTTCGCTAAGCATCTGAATGAACAGGGTCAGGTTAGGCAACATGAAACCCAACGCAAGGCCGTTTGTAAAGAATGCCAGCAAGATATACGGCACGGACGATCCCGGCCCGATGAACAGGACCAGCACGCAACCCGTAGCCAGTAGCAAGCCGCCCGCCACCATCAGGCGCTGGGGCTCGGTCTGTTTGGGAAACAGCATGCTGTTCAAGATGCTGCCCACCGATATGGCGGCCACCAGGGGCGTCATCAGCAGCCCGGCGGCGCTCGGCGAATAGCCCAGCTCACGTTGCAGGAGCAAAGGACAATAAAAGATCAGGATGAACATGGCTGCGCCCACGCCAAAAGCGATGACGTTGAGCAAACGCGATTCGAGGGGTTTTAGGATGCGCAGCGGGAAAATGGGTGTGGCGACTTGTCGCTCGTACGGAATGAGCAGTCCAACGGCAGCGATCGCGGCGAGGGCACAGGCGATGGCTGCGATGGGTTGTCGATTGATGCCGCTGCCGAACCCGAGTTGCAGGGCGGCCAGTGGGGCGGCGACGCAAATGACCAATAACACGCCACCCACATAATCGATTTTGCGCGCGCCTTCGTGCGCCGGCTTGATGCTGGGGAAGTAGCGCGCCACCAGAAACATGGCTGCCACGGCCGAGAGCGGCACCACGAAGAACGCCGCTCGCCAGCCCAGGGCCTGCGTCACGGCACCGCCCAGGACCGGCCCGATGCCGCTGGACATGGCAAAAGCGGCGGATACGATGGCCATCCAGCGCACGCGTTCCTTTGCGTCCGGAAACAGATCGGCAGGTGCGGCGAATGCCGTCGCGATCATCATGCCCCCACCAATGCCCTGAACAATCCGGAAGCTAATGAGTTGCGCCATCGATTGGGCCAGTCCGCAGGCCACCGACCCCGACGCCACGATGACCAGAGACAACATGAGCAGTGGCTTGCGTCCGAAAATGTCGCCAAGCCGCCCGAAAATCATGATGGATGCCGCTGTGGCCAGCAGATAACCGCTGCCTACCCAGGCATAAAGCGCCAAACCATCCAGTGCCTGCGCCACACGCGGCAGAGTGGTGGTGACGATGGTGGAGTCGAACGCCACCAGGACGACCGTGGCGGCGATGCCCGCCATGGCCAATAGCAATTCGCGGCGAGTGCGTCCTGGCTGCCCGGCTTGTGGGGCCGGGTCAGGATTGGGCGCAACGGGCGAGGAGCTCATGTGAGATAGGATAGCACCCTACCTATTGTAATCACACCAGCAACCATACCCGCCTAAACTTTAATTTGCTGCGGAGGCGCTTAATGTTGTCTCGAGTCCAACACCTTTACGGTAGGGCTATCTAAAGAACATGTGATAACCCACCAGTACCACGGCGACCAACACCGGTACCGCCCAGGTCATGACGGGATTACGGATACCCCTGGGCTCCGGTGTTTCGATGGGCATTGGCACGGGTTCTCGCGGCAGGGCGGCGACGTGCGCGCTGAAGGCGGCCAGAAATTTGTCGATAATGCGCTGGGCACCCGCTGTCACGTGTTTTTCGCCAAGCTCGCCCAGTTTGCCGCTGACGCAGGCCGCGATGGCATAGGTGAGGCGGGTTCCGTTCTCGCGATCGGACAGATTGATCTGCGCGGTACCGATGACCATACCTGACGCTGCGCCCTTGCCTTCGAAAGCAAGCGTGCAACTGTAGGTTTCATCGATTTCCGAGAACATGATTTCGCCCTCGTAGGGGGTGCTGGCGCCGTCCACCTTGGGGTGCAGGCTAAGGTGGTACTCGTTGGCAGATAGCCGGGTGACCTGAACGCAGTTCGGAATACACTTTTGCAGCACCGTTGCATCGGTGAGCGCGCCCCAGGTTTGGTGTTTGGTGGCGTGCAGCCACTCGCAATCTGATATACGCATGCTTGTCTCCTACCGTTTTTGTATAGGTATGTTTTTATATTCGCGCAAAACGAGGTGGCGTGCCATAGGGGGTACACATTGGAACGTGACCGATCGATTTAGTCAGATATTTCCCGGAGTGGGATCGGGGCGTCGGCGTATAATTTGATACACACTCTGTGGCGTATAGATCGACCCGCGTAACGCGCGCATGGTCTCTTTTTGCTTATTGTTCGTCCGAATCGTCGGCCACTCCCTTTCAGCGTGTCGAGTTTGCTATGTGGTACATCTTTGTGCCGTTCTTTGTCTCCGGAGCAGTCACGCTGTTGCTGGTCCGTTACGCCCGGCTGCATGCCCGCTTCACGGGCGATCACGACACGTCGGGTGTTCAAAAATTTCATGTCGGTGCCGTGCCCCGTGTAGGAGGCCTGGCGATCATGGCCGCCGCTCTGGCGGGATGCGTGGTCACCATGCTCCGTGAAAGCCAATTGTCCGCGGGGTTTTTACTTCTGCTAGTGGCTTCGCTGCCCGCGTTTTTAGGTGGTTTGATCGAAGACATCACCAAACGAGTCGCACCGACCCCTCGCCTGCTGTTGGCCATGGTGTCAGGCTTGTTGGCCTTTTACTTTCTTGATGCGAAAGTGGTCCGCCTAGATATCTGGGGGGTCGATTGGTTGTTGCAGTTCTCACTGGTGTCGCTATTGGTGTCGATGTTTGTGGCAGGAGGGGCTGCTAATGCGATCAACATCATCGACGGCTATAACGGTCTGGCAGCTGTGGTTGCTGCCATCATCTTCGCTGGCTTTGCTTACGTATCGTTTTATTTGGGCGACCGGCTACTGGTGGCCACCAGCGTCAGCATGATCGGCGCCATCTGTGGCTTCTTGATCTGGAATTATCCGCGAGGTCTGATTTTTCTGGGTGACGGTGGGGCGTATTTTATCGGGTTCATGATGGGTACGACGGCAGTCTTGCTGCTGTATCGGCACCCAAACGTCTCGGCGTGGTTCCCGTTGTTGTTGTGCATTTATCCGGTGTTTGAGACCCTGTTCTCGATTTATCGAAAGCGGTTCATACAGGGGCGCTCTCCGGGGCTGCCGGATGGCGTACATCTGCATATGTTGATCTACAAGCGACTCGTGCGATGGGGGATCGGGTCGACCGAGCGACGGCACATGGTTCAGCGCAACGCGCTCACCTCCCCGTACTTGTGGGTTCTGTCGTCGATTGGCGTCGTGCCTGCGGTGTTGTTCTGGCAGCAGCAGTGGATTCTGATCATCTTCACAGTGCTTTTCGGGACAGCTTACGTCTGGCTCTATCGTTCGCTTGTTACGTTTGGCATGCCGAGGTGGATGATACTCAGCCGCCGCCGCCGCTAGCGCTCCGCCGAGTCTGACCGGGCGTAGGACGCCCATTCATACTAGTAACCTAGAACATTTTCGCGCGACGTTCGATCGCAGGCTGCGGTCTTGAACGGTACGTCCGATGTCCAGCCGGTCTTACAGTCGAGGTAAATGGTGGTAACGAATCGTCCCGCATCGCAAGTTAGTTTGCCCGAGCGGCACCCGCTTGTCGCGACGAGCCAGTTCATACTGGGGATGATTGGCGTTATCGCCGCTGTGATGGTCCTGGTGCCTTGGATGCCGCACTTTCCGACCTCTGGTTTGGATCCCTCTTGGCGCCACGCGCTCAATGAAGCGCTGGCACAAGGTGCGATATTTGGGCGAGACGTGGTGTTCACGTTTGGTCCATTGGCCTCGGTCTACACTCAAAATTATCATCCGGCGACCGACGCGATTATGGTGTTGGGCAGCCTTGTCCACGCTCTCGGACTGAGCGCGGCCTTCGTCCTGGCGGCAGGGCCACGCCGCGGCAGTTTGTTGCTTGGCCTGCCCATCGTCATCGCGCTGGGCATTCATCGCGACGCCGGATTCATCGTGTTGCCGTTCCTGCTGTTGTTCGGCGTCGTGCGTTGCACCTTGCCTCCCGACTCGCCCGGGTACACCCGCCTGAGTGTTCCGATGGTGGGATGCATTATTTTGGCAACCGTTGCACTGGCACTTGCTCCGCTAGTCAAAGGCAGCTTCGCTGCCACTTCTGGCCTCGTGGCGGGTTTAATTGCGATCACGCTCGTGCGACACCGCCTGGGCTTGGCGCTCGGATTCTGTGCACTATGTGTGGCAACGGTGGTGTGTACATGGATGCTGCTCGGCCAGCCCTTGCTCGATCTGCCGCATTTTTTCATTGCCCAGGCACCGGTCATTTCGGGATACACCACTGCGATGTCCTTGCACGGATCGTCGCGGCCGGTGGTCGTTTACTGGGTGGCTTGTGCGGTGTTGATGGCGGTCTTTCACTTCGGCATGATTCGGCACTGGGGCTGGCGCGGCTACATCGTGCTGCTTGCCCTGGCGTTTACCTTGTTCGTCGGATTCAAAGCGGGTTTCGTACGTCAGGATGGCCACATGTTCATGGCGGGCGAACTGTTGCTTTTTGTGGGGATGCTTGCGCTGCTGGTGTTGCGTATGCGTTATGCCGTGATCGTCGGGCTGGTTTGCGGCCTGGCTTGGGCGACAATCGGCAATGCGGTCATGTCGGTGGGCGTGCCGTTCATTAAGGATCGCCTGGCGCAAACCTGGCGTGTCACGGCCGACGGTGTACAGACGCGTCTGCACCAGCCACAAACATTACCCGCTCGCTACGAGGCATCGCTGGCGGCCATACGGCAACAGGTCCCGTTGCCGCCCATTACGGGCAAAGCCGATATCTATCCCGTCGAGTTGTCGGGATTGTTGGCGTGGGGTGGGCAGTGGGCAGGCCGACCGGTGTTCCAGAGCTATTCGGTCTATTCGCCCGAACTCAACGTCCTCAACAACGACCATTTGAATAGCGACAGCGCCCCTGATACCGTCTTGTTCTCGTTTCAGCCAATCGACGGGCGTTTGCCTGCTCTGGATGACAGCCTGAGCCTGCGCACACTGCTCAGTCGTTATACGGCAAAAGAAGTTGCGGGATCCTGGTTGGTCATGACACGCAACGGCAGGGCGCAGAGCGATCTGGTGACGCCGGGAAAAACTCAGTCGCTTCAAGCCTCGTTCGGTACGGTTATCGAGCTGCCGCGGCGGATACCCGTCTGGATGACCGTGGACATCAGGCCAACGATGCTGGGGAAACTCGCCAGTACGCTCTACAAACTACCGCGCCTGTGGATCGTATTGACACTGGATGACGGCGAGGTCATACGCCATCGCTATATTCCGGGCATCGGGCAGAGTGGCTTTATCGTGTCGCCTTACTTGAGCCAACTCGCCGATCTGAACGCGTTTCAGCACAACGCGAAAGACCAACGCTATGTGCGCTCGGTCGAAATAGAATCGAGCTCGGCGTTGTTATGGGGCAAGCAATTCCAGGTACAGGTGACGCCGTTGAAGGTTAGGGCAACGGATGCGCCGACGAGCTCGCCGATACCGTAACGCGATCTGGAGGGCCAGCGACGTTGCCGGCGATGGGCGGTCCTTCGTAGAAGACGTGTAGATAGCTGCCCAGGTCCACCACATTCGCTATTTGCCGTCGCTCGCCATGACGAAAGGTCACAACCGCAGTTGGCACAAACGCCGCGCGAGCCTGGGGATCGTTGCGCATCAGGAATACTGGGCGGGTGCGATCGAACCCGAGCATCCATTGCGCATCGGTCGGGTAGACGCCGATGAGCGGCTCGTCGACGTGCTGACCCGCCTGGTCCGGGGGCGCAATGTAGGGCACGAGGCTTTCCAGATGCGAGATCAGGCGAGTTTCGCTGACATTTAATTCGTTGTAGACAAACAAGAGATCGCCACCTGGCTCTGAAAACGCGAACGAGGCAAGCCGCTGCATGTCGGTCGGATTCAGGGTGCGGATCTGATTGGTCGCAAACTGCACGACCTCTCGGTAATAGGGCGCCATCCAGCTCGACAGCTGAGGGCCGAATGAATCGGAGACAATGACGAGCTTTCCGGGCGCAGCCATCGCGTTCCGATAGCGCGACACAATGAGCAGCCGCTTCGCCAGATCGTCCACGTCGCCGAAACACCCGTCTTGGTCGGTGCAGGCGTCGATGTTGGAACCGGAGAAATCGGGCTCGACCACGCGATTGGGCGGGCTGGGAATGCCGATCAATGCCGCGCCGATGTTCTCCGGAATTTTCTCGACGCTGCGGATGCTCAGAGGGGTTGCCGTGATCCGGTCGGACAGCTCAGCGATCTCGGCGGCCTGTCGCCGGGGTGTTTCTCCGTCCCAGTGGAAATTCGATTGTGGATAGACCGCATATACCGAACGGTCGGCCAGCATGCGTGCCACTGGATACATCACGCGAGCGCGATTCTCGTCGCTCAAGAATGACGAGGCAATGATTTCGCGGGACGGATAGCTATTGCCGCAAAATTGCTGCAGCCAACCCGGTAAATGGTCGCGGTATACGGTCAGGGCCGACGGCACGATGAGAAACCGTGCACTGAAACCACGCGAGCGTGCCTTGTCCAGCACCTGATCGATCACGTTAGCCTGGTAGTCGGCGTTCCATAATGGCGAAGCCAGGCCACAGGACTGCATCACCATCGCATTGAGCGGCGCATGCGCGCCATCGGCGGCACGAAACAACCATCCTCGCTCTCCAACCAGAATGTCTTTGGAGGCTTCGTTAAAGACTTCATAGCGCAGCACATTGTTTAGCCTGATGAGCGGTTCGCGCAGGCCGAACTGATCGTTGACGTAATGACTGACTCTCGCGGGCCACGACAGCACGGCATCTAGCGTGCGCGGGACGCCGGGCCACTGCGCGAAGACGCGATTTTCCGCCTGCATCGTAGGCAGCGAGAAACCGGCTATTGCTACGGGGACCGATAGTGCCAGGACGAGCAACCAGCCAGCTAAAGGCGAGCCATTAGGACGTTTATCATCTGTCGGCGTCATGGCTCAGAACCGGAAGTAGATGAACGGGTTATAGGTGCCTGCGGCGAGGCTGGCCACGCTGACCACGAAGACGAGGGCGAGTGCGGGGATGGCCAGGGTGTTGAACCAGCTATTACCAACGATGCGCGTCTGTACGAACGCCGGTAATTGCTCGCGTCGGAACAGCGCCAGGGCCGTGCCAGCCGCAAGTCCCACTAGCGCAGTGTTCGGCACATACATCTGCCAGGGCACCGCTTCGCCACCACTGCCGCCTCCAAACATCGCGCCCAGGTAGTGCGCGGGGTGAGGCACCGAATCGGCTCGAAAAAATACCCATCCGATCATCACCGCCAGCAGTGTATAGCTGCGCGCCACGATGGCTGGTGCTCGCGCCAGCAGCTGCGACAGCCCCGCACGCTCGATCACCAGCAGGAATCCATGCCAGACGCCCCACACCACGAATGTCCACGCAGCGCCGTGCCACAGGCCGCATAGCAGGAACACGAGGGACAGGTTGAAATACACTCGCCATGGTCCCACACGGCTGCCACCCATGGGGATATAGAGGTAATCCCGAAACCAACTCGACAAACTGATGTGCCAACGCCGCCAGAACTCGGTAATCGATGCCGACGAATAGGGCTGCGCGAAATTGATCGGGTACTGAAAACCCAGCATCCGACCCAGGCCGATTGCCATGTTGGAGTAGCCAGCAAAGTCGTAGAAAATCTGGATCGAGTAGGCCAGAATGCCCCACCACGCCAGGCTGGGCGACAGCATGGACGTTTCGAGCCCGAAGATACGGTCGGCCGAAATGGCCACGGAGTTCGATATCAGTACCTTCTGTCCCAGCCCCACCAAGAATTGCGACAGACCGCTGACGACATCGGCATTGCTGATGTGGCGCGAACCGATCTCGCGCGCGACGTGCTGATAGCGCACGATGGGACCCGCGATCAATTGCGGAAACATGGCCTTGTACATGGCGAAGTTGACGAAGCTTCCTTGTGCCGGAATGACGCCGCGATAAACGTCCACCAGGTAAGAAATGCCCTGGAATGTCCAAAACGAAATTCCCAGCGGCAGCAGGATTTCGGGTGCCGGCAAAGGCGAGCGGTAAGGGCCCAGGATGTCGTTGACGACTGAAAGGAAAAACCCGGTGTACTTGAAGTAAACCAAAACCAGCAGATTGAGCGCGACTCCGGCCACTAGCAGCCGCCATTGCATCCGGCCCTGCGCCCGGAAAATGATTGCACCAAAGGCATAGTTCAACGTGGCCGACGCCAGCAGCAGCGGCACGAAGCGCGGTTCGCCCCAGGCGTAAAAAACGACGCTGCCCAACAGCAGTGTCAGATTCTTGTAGGGCGTGAGGAAATAGATTCCGAAGAAGATCGGCAGGAAATAGAACAGGAAGGTGATGGAGCTGAAAACCATTTTTTATCTGATCGCTGCTGTTAACCGCAGAAGTGGAAAACCGCCTTGCCCCACGCGTTTTATCTGGAGTGACGCGTCTCGGGGGGGGACTGATGCGTGCCGGGCGATTCGGGCAATCGCAGCGAGAACTCACAATCGGACCGATCGTCGCGCAACAATATCACTTCTGCATGAGCATCAAACAAATCGACTTGCAAATAACCACCAAACCGAGTCATATATTTTGCCGTGTCTGCATCAAATTTGTTTGATCGGCTACGTGGTGCCGTCACGGCGAAGCCCACGACGCGACGCTCGTTGTCGAGCACTTGCAGCAGCGCCTGCTCTCTTCGGGGCGTCGTGGTGTGCAAGCTGCCATCGATGCGCAAAAAGTTAGGAGCCTTGTCTAGCGCCTGAATGTCCCCGAGCGTCCCTTGGCATTGCACGATGGCTGCGTCTGCCGGTACCTGTCGTGCGACACCGAGCTTGACGGTATCGAGCAGGCGGTGTGTGAACGGAAGCAGGTTTGCGGTTCTTAGCCGCGCGCTGTATGCGATGATATCGGTGGCAAAGGGATACAGGTAGGCCAGCTGGGTGTCGTCACGAACGCCCATGTCCAACGCCAATACAGCCAACCACCGATCGAAGCCGCCGGCGCTGTCGCGCTTCAAGGCCAGGCGCTGTTGAGGAAGCATGGCCAGGGCAATTACCAGCAGCGCGCTCGCCGTCAGCCTGGGTCGGCGCGACAGTGCGCGCATCAGCCATGGCGCCAGCAGGATGAGCAGCGCTGCCCAGGCCATCAGTACTGGGGTTTGATAACGGCTTGAGGCGGCCTGTGCAACGCCGTAGGTGTGGCGTCCGAACGCTGTCAACAACGCCGTTGCAGCAACGTACAGGATAAACAGGGCAAGGGCGGCGCCCAGTACGTCCCGAACCTTGCTGCGACACGCCAGCCACAGGAAACCCAGCGCCGAGAGCGCCAGAACAAGTCCTGCCAGGGCGGCGATGCCGGCATGGCCGCGCGTAATTTTGAAAACCGGCGCGCCCAGGTAGACCAACGTGTATTGAACGAGGTCGGCAGCATGAGGCGTCAGCATTGCGAGCGATCTCGACGAGGCGGTCGATTGATAGTCGCCGAAGTAATAGCCCAGCATGGCGACAGTTACCCCTGCCAGCACGCATACCCGTCGCAGCGACAGGCCGCAAAGTGCTGCCATGACAACCAGCAGCGGCAAGGCCGCAACGCCGTTGGCCATCGTCCCGCAGGCCAGCACGCCCAGCGCGGCAGCGGCAAGAAGCCAGCTCCGGCTGTGGGTTCGGTGTGAACGATAAAGCGCCAACAGCGAGGCTAATGGCACGGTTTGCGCCAGAAAAAACTGACTTTGGAAGGCCCAGGTGAAGTTCTCGGATTGCAGCCACGAGAACATCGCCATAACGATCAGTCCGGCAATGGCTACCGAACCCGTATGGATGTGCAACGTGCCTATACGCTCCCGTAACGCCCAAACGAACATAACTGCCGCGCACGCCGCCAGCGCATAGTTCGAAACGATCAGGAACACAAGCGAGGCATCGAACAGACGGTAGTCTACCCAAAACAGCAATCGCGTCAGCAGTATTCGATGCTCGTTATGGAGCCGCCACCAGGCCTGCCACGTCGACAGGTCGTCGCCCGTCATGAACCCGACGTAGCCCCCCCACATGTCCCAGAAGGGAATCGGGAGGTACTGCCGCACACCGCCCAGAATGGCCAGTGCCACGAACACCAGGCTCAGCAGCAGTGCTGCATAACTCGCGTAATGGCGCGCGTTGCGGCGGGTGCGGCGCGAGTGCGGTAGCGTCCGATCGGTCGTGGTGACGGTGTCGGTGGGAGGCGTGTGAGTCATGGCCGCTCTAGCATGTTTGTGAAAGTGTCGCCTCATCGGTAAACGGCGCGGTCGGACAACTCGATCGAGATGACCGCGCCCACGCCGACAAAAATGGCAAACCAAAGCGTGGCCAAGCGTATGCCAACCGCCGCCAGCGACGCCAGGGCAAGGCTGGCACCCTGTGCGGTCAGCAGCATCACGATGGCGGCTTCCGTCGAACCCAGACCGCCCGGCAGCATAGAGGCGGCACCCGCAAGCATGCCGGCGGGGTAAGTCGCAAGCGAGTACGCCGGCCGCCACAGTGCACACGAACACCACGAGTGTGGTGTAGATGCCGCCGAACCAGCCCCAGCCCAATGCCGCCAACATGAGTACGGCCACCAGATCCAATACGCGCTCGAATACGAACGCCGAGATGACGGTGCAAGCGGGCACGCCTTGTCGGGCAAAGTAGCGGATTCGTACGAGCTCGCCGACCTTGCCTGGCGTTGCCGTGAAAGCGAAGCCCGCAAGATATGCCGCCAGGCTACGCCAACCCTGAGAATCGAATCCGTCGAGCCGCAACAGCCAGCGCCAACGCCCATAACGCAGCAGCCAGGAGGCCACCGTCAGCACTAGCAACGCCGGCATGGCGCCAGCCAGGGTATGCAATTGATCGAAGATACCGTTTGCGCTATCGATCCACACCAGCACGCCAAGATAGGCTGCAGTGACAATGGCCAGGCTAATCAGTGCGTGATTGAGTCGCATCGTATCGGCCAAGAGCTAACGAAAAGAAAAATGCTTGTGTCCGAGATAACTCGTGAAAACCGGAACCACGATGCCAACGGCGTGGGCCAGCTCTCGTACATACGCGGTAACGCCCAGTGCTGGCAATACGTAGTAGGCCAATCCGACACTGATGGCCCAGGTCTGCGCTAAGGCGACCAGGTTGACCAAGGCAAACATCAATGCAGAGCGATGCAGCGCCTGCGTGCTATCGGTAAAGACGAAAAACTTCGCGAGAACGAAGGCGGTCAGCATCCCCGTCAAATAGGCGACCAGCACTGCGGCCTGATACCCCATCACCTGGTTGTAGGCCATGCGACTCAGGAAATTGACGAGCGCAGCCGTTCCTCCTGTCACGAGGAATGCAATGAACTGGCGCGACAGGAACGCCGATGTCAAGCGGCCGCCTGGCGGGCCATCTTGCGCCCGAAATCGATGCTCTCGGAGATGCCTCGATCTTCCGGGTAGTAATACGAGGTGTCGGCGGCCCATAACCCTTCGACCGGCAGTGCCACATTCGGCAGCCGTGACGGGAAGCCGGGCTCGCAGATCGGTTGGGCATAGCGATAACGGCTGGCCCGGATATCGATGAAATCACTATCCGTTAAGTCGGGATTGATCGTCTTGAGATAGCGCTTTACCTTTTCGATGAAATGCTCATCCGGCTCGCGATACATCGGATGTTCGCCGGGCACGTAATAGGGTACGTAGACGATGTGTTCCGGCAGCGACCGTAAATTCGTGTATTCGACCAGCCCTGGGATATCCATTTCGGGCGAATTGATATTTAGCCAAAAATTCTCGGAAACCGGCTTGCGCAGCTTGGCGATGACGCAGACCACCGCAATGTTGTGCATCGACTGGAACTTGGCCAAAACGTCCGGCGGCAGATCCGGCATGACCCGCGACACCAGGGGCAATGGGATGGTGCTGACGACTTTATCGAATGCCTCGAAGCCTTCTGGCGTCTCGACGCCTTCGACCCTGCCCGCCCGCATGCGTACGCGTGTGACTGGCGTCTTCAGACGGAATATGCCGCCGTTATTTTCGATGTCGGCGCGCATGCCATTGAGCAGGGTGGTCGAGCCTCCCTCCAGATAGCCCAATTTCTCGCGGAAAAGGTTGTATCGGGAGCGTCCGATACGTCGAATACGACTCCAGATCCAAGCAGCCGATAAATTGTTCGCATAGTTGTAGAACTTGTATTCGAACAGGCGGCGCCATAACACTTCATACGCTTCGGCGCCGACCCAGCGGCGGATCCAACTCGATGCGTCGACATTATCGAGCGGCTTCCAGTCATTGCGCTTGGTCGACAGGAAGGCGTGCAATCCATAGCGAAATTTTGCGGCCAGACTTAAGCCGGGAAACTTGAGCAACGCCACTGGATTGCCCCAAGGCACCACTTTGCCTTTGTAGTAGTAACCCATCTTGGTTTCGGTCCAACGCATCTTGTCGGCCAAGCCGATTTCATCGAGCACTTTAAGAAACGCGTGGTCCGAAATGCAGTGGAAATGGTAATAGCGTTCGATGTCCAGGCCGTTGAAATCGAACGTTGCCGTCATGCCCCCAATGCGGTCGTCGGCCTCGAAGACTACCGGCTCGTGGCCATCGCGGGCGAGTTGATAGGCGACTGCCAGCCCCATGGGGCCGGCGCCCAAGACGGCAATCCTTTGTCTGGCCGTGGCCGACGGAAAATCTGGCTGCTGCGTTGTCGTTGTCATGTTCAGAACTCCAGCACGACCTTGCCGTACTCGGGGTCGTTCATGGTTTGGTCGATGGCCCGCGCGAAAGGTGTCGGGTTGACGCCGAAAATGGTCGGCCAATCGATCACTTCGAATTCGTCGTGGGCGACCAGCGCCTGAAGTTGATCGGCCGTAAATGGCGGGTTCTTGTCGAAGCTGCTCCAGACTTTCAATAATGCGTAGAACAGGCCGTAGGGAATCTTAATGATCCATGCTCGGGCGTGCGTGGCGCGTTTGATCTCGCGGATGATGTCGATATAGTCGATCTTTTCGCGGCCACTGATGTTGTATACCTGGCCACTGATGCCACTTTCAATGCAGCTGACGATGATGCTGCAAAAGTCGCCTACATACAGCGGCTGTCGCATATAGCGGCCATTGCCCGGAATCGGAAACACTGGAACCCGCTGCATGAAGCGCGACAGCCACCCCAAGTGTTTGCGATCGAACCAGCCAAACATCAGGGTAGGGCGCAGTACGACGGCGCGGATGCCGCTGGCAAGCACGATATTCTCCTGCGTCCGCTTGGTCTCCGTGTAGTCGTCCTTGGCAACGGATTGCACGACCGATGAGCTGATATGTACGGTATGCGGCACGCTGTAGGTCTTGATAGCCTCCAACACCCGCTCGGTCGACGTGATGTTATTGCGGACGAACGGTGCCGATTCCGGCGCCCCAATTTGAGCTTGCAGCATCACCACCTTGTCGGCACCTTCGAAGTGACGCATCCAATCGCCAGCTTCTGCCAAGTCGGCATACTCGATGACGATGTCGGGGTGGAAACTGCGAAGAATCTCAAGATTGGGGCGGTGCTTGTCCAGTACCACAAGGTTGGTGAACCCTTTGCGCTTGAGATGCGCAACCAAGTTCTGACCTACGAGGCCGGCGCCGCCGGGTAAAACGATCTTGAGTGACGATGTCATGGCAGGTTCGAGCAAGGAAATGAATCGGAGTCGCGAATCAAAAAGAGCAGGCCCCTTAAAGATTCAGCCGTTTGAACAGCTTCGTGGGGACGTTGCGGATTGCGAGCATGATGAGAGCCCAGAAGTGCGGTGCGTAGATGGAGTCGGATTTGCGTTGCACAGCCTTGCATATGATCGCGGCTACGCTATCGGCGGAGGCGACCAGCGCAGCGGGCAACGGGAGTCCTTGCGTCATGGGCGTATCGACGAACCCAGGCTTGATTGTGAGGACGTGCACGCCAACCTTGAACATGCGCGCCCGCAGCCCCTCGCAGAATGCGGTTACCGCTGCTTTTGCCGCGCCATACAGATAGTTGGTGGGGCGGCCGCGGTCGCCCGCCACCGAGGAGATCACCGCGATCGTCCCGTGCCGATCTTTTTCCATTCGATTGGACAGATCGGTCAGCACCGCGATCACGCTGAGCGCATTACTGGAGAACTCGCCGAGGGCGTGTGTCGCCGTTTCTTCGCACTTCTTCTGATCTGGGAGCGTGCCGTGCGCGACCAGTGCCACGTCGATATGCATCAGGCTTCGATAGCAGGCGTCCAGCATCGCGCCGTGACGGTCGAAGTCGTTCATATCCAAGGCATGGATGTCCACCGAAGCGGCACCGCGGGCACGCAAGTCGTCGGCTGTCTGTGCCAACTTGTCGACATTGCGGCCTACCAGGAAGAATGCCGGTTTATCGCGCGCCCAGTGTCTTGCGCAGGCATGCGCAATGCCCGAAGTCGCGCCGATGATCAGGATCTTTTTCATGACTGCGTTACTCTTTTCCAGAACTGCGAGCACAGCAGTGGATCGCGCAGGGCTTCCACTTCGTGCCAGTTGGGGTAGGCACGGCGGAAGTCATCGCCATGCATGTGTGCGTCTTTTGCCGGATACAAGCGCCCGCCGGCGTCGCTGACGATGCGATCGAGTTTGTCGAACAAGCGGTCTAGCCGCGGGTGATTGGGAAAATCGAGCGCCAACGACGTGCCAGCCATGGGAAACGACATTTTTCCTGGCGAAACGATATTGCCGCATCGCTTCAGTACCGCCAGGAACGAGCCGCTTCCCGAGCGTGCAATCGCGGCCAGCAGCGCTTCGATCGCCGGCTCGGCCTGACGCTCTGGAATGACGCACTGGAACTGCTGGAAGCCGCGCTTGCCGTAAATACGATTCCAGTGAAGGATGCCGTCCAGTGGATAGAAAAACGGATCGTAGCCAGTGCGCGATTGCTGTTGGCCGGATTTATGCATCGTGTAATAGGCTGCGTTGAAAGCGCGCAGCGTCACGTTGTTGACGGCCGAAACCGGAAATACGAACGGCACCGCGAGCTTGCGCCTCGGTTTGGATTCGAGTTCACCAATGCGGGCGTGATCGCCCACCATATAGATTCCGCGGCCTGCGTGTGCGCCAGTCGCCAGACAATCCACCCATGCCACGCCGTATTCGTGCAGGGGATCGAGCTTTGCCGAGAGCGTGAAGAACTCGGCCAATGAACCGAACTTGAACGAGGCGACATCGATGGCAGGTGATGCGATGGGCATCAATTGCAACTCGACCCATGTGATGATGCCCGTGAGTCCCAGTCCGCCGATCGTCGCGGTAAACAGCGCGTTATTCTGGGTAGGCGAACACACCAATTCGGCATTGGCATCGGAGCGTATTAGGCCGAACGTCAATACATGACGACCGAAGGTTCCGCGCACATGATGGTTCTTGCCGTGAACGTCGTTGGCAACAGCTCCACCCAGCGTGACGTATTTCGTGCCCGGCGTGACGGAAAGAAACCAACCATTGGGCACGGCGACATCCAGGACGTCGGCAAGCAGCACGCCAGCTTCGGCTTTTATGCGGCCCGACTGCCAGTCGACCTCGATGAAACGGTCGAGATGCGCCATGTGGAGCACCTGACCGGACTCTGCGTAGCAACTGTCGCCGTAGCTCCGACCGTTTCCGAAAGGCAGTGTACGTGCGGTGCCGGCGCCGGTTTCCCGTAGCGCGGCGACCGTATGCTGCCGCCACGCTACAGGCCGGGCTGCTTGAGGCAGTGGGGGGTAACGTCCCCAGGAAAGTCTGGACGACATCGTCAGTAAGCAAGCAGGAATATTGCGCCAAACAAGACCCCGACGATAAGACTGACTCGGTCTTTGACTGCGAAGACAATCGGGTCGTCATTCATGACGCCGCGGTGCGTCAACATCCAGGTACGCGAAATCCAATAAAGTAGCAGGGGGCACGACAACCACAGTATCTCTGGACGCCGGTACATGGCGGCGATGGTTTGCTCCTGGATATAGAGTGCCAGCACCATGACCGAGATATAGCCGGAGGCGGCACCTAGGGACGAAACGATTTCCAGGTCATTCGGAAAATATCCCCGACCGCGGGTTTTCTCCGACTTGCCCTGAGACCGGGCCTGCCGCAGCTCAGCGTATCGTTTGACCAACGCCAGGCTGAGAAAAATGAACATGGAAAACGCCAGCATCCAGAACGTCAGATCGGTCGCGAACGCCAGTGCGCCGGCGATGATTCTGCTGGTGTACAGCATCGCCAGCGTAACGACGTCGATCATCATCTGCCGTTTGAGCCACAATGAATAAAGCAGAGTAGCGATGTAGTATCCGGCCAAGGCGACAGAGAATGCGGTAGGAAGCAGCGAGAGCGCGATTCCAAACGCGCCCAACAGCAATAGCACAATGGCCATCAGGCCATGCTTGATTTCAAGTATCCCGGCGGCAAATGGTCGTTTTCGTTTGGTCGCGTGTTGCCGATCGTCGGCCAGATCGAGAAGGTCGTTCAGGAGATAGACACTGGACGCGCACAGTCCAAATGCGAAAAAAGCCAGGATGCCTGTCAGGATGAGCGGGATGTCGGCGAACTGATGGCTGGCCAGCAGCGGTACGAAGATCAACAGGTTTTTGATCCACTGATGCAAACGCAGCGCTCTTGCCCACGTGCCAATGGCGGCTGGGGCGTCGGCGGTGACAGAGGCGATAGCACCTGCGGCGCGGGCGCGGCGCACCACGCCTCTGTGGGGTTCTACGATGTGTACTTGGCGGGCCGCGGCCCATACTGCAATATCGTCTATAGCGTTGCCAACGTAATCGAACCCATTCTCGCCGTATCGAGCGACAAGCGCGGCTTTTTTCCGGTGCGCAGAAAGGTTGATATCGTGCTCGGTTGCGATCACGTCGTCGAAAACACCGAGATGCTCTGCAATTCGATCAGCGTAGCGGCGGTGAGTTGCCGTGGCCAGAACGACTTCCCGGCCTTCATCGCGCGCCGTGGCTATCATGGTAAGCACGTTTTGGTTATACGGAAGCGCGCTGACGTCGAGCTTGCTTTCTTCAGCGAGGCGTGCCTTCAGGAATGGCTTGCCTTTGAACACCCATACAAAGGGCATCAGAGCGCGCAGCGGCTCGTCTTTCGCAAAACTCAGCCAGGTTTCAAAAAGCATATCGGAACGCAGCAACGTTCCATCCAGATCGACGATCAACGGACATTGGTTCATTCGGAAGTCTCTGCTGGGTGGAATGTGTTGAACAGTTAGCAAAAAAGCTCGACGATCATGGCGCATTGGATCGTCCCTGTTGCCGCAAAGTCAGGGATTCTAACCGAACGCCTTGAGCACGTAGCCCGTGCGACTGCTTAAGATTAAAGAAAAGTCGGGTGGCCTTGCTAGTGAAAGTCATTAAAGCGCGAAGTAGCTTTCGGTCTGGATACAAAACCGCTACATGTATTATCAATTTATCCAAAAGCAGTTGTACAACTTGCCTCTTCTCAATGCTATGGCGTCGCCTGGGCAATAAGCTTTGCTTGCCAGCGCAGGAAGAGCAGCCGGGTGCACATGGCTTTTGATCCATCGAGGTATAAGTGCTGGCAGTGTATATCAGACCGAGGGATGAGCGGGATTGTGCGCAAGTTGGCGAAGTGGCCCATCAGGTTCAGGCAGCGAGTGCCCGCCGTCCAGCCTTTGGCGCGTACGAGGTGCTTTGCGTTAAAATTAAAAATTGTCTGCACTGTACAGCGATGGCTATGACTCGTGGATCGCTTTTGAACACCGCGCTCGCGTTGGTCTTAGTACATGCTGAATGGGCGCCATAGCGTCAGCGAAGACCAGAAAAGCGGCACATTCGGCCTTTGTTGCAACCGTTGCGAGCCTTATTTATTCGATTAAATAACGGACAGACACTGCATTCTGCGCTCGGGCATTTCAGGATAAAGCCGGAGGTTCTGCAGCGAATGATTGCCGCCGTTCGAAACGGCGCGCCGATTCCCAAAGATCGGAGCTGCGGCAGCTCAGGTACATCAACAACTACAGGTTACAGCAGCATGGCTAAGTTGAATTTTGGCGGCGCGTTAGGCGATCTGGTCGCGTCTGCGCGCCGCGCCGAATTGGTTGGAACGCTTGGATGGCAAGACGTCCGCCAGCGTTACCGTCGATCGTCGCTGGGTCCGTTCTGGCTGACAATTACGATGGGAGTGATGATCGGCACGATAGGTATCGTGTTCGGTCAGATTTTCAAGACACCCTTGAGGGAATATCTTCCCTTTCTTTCAATTGGTCTGATTCTTTGGGGGTTTATTTCCACGTCGATCAGCGAAGGTTGCACTGGCTTTATTTCGTCTGAGGCAATTATCAAACAACTTCCCATTCCATTGCCCGTGCATATCTTGCGGTTGCTTTGGCGGAATTTGATAATTTTGGCGCATAACATCGTTATTTTTCCGATTGTCATATTTGCGGTCGGACGTCCACTCTCATGGGTCAGCTTGCTAAGTGTCATGGGAGTCGTGGTCCTGGTGCTTAATCTGGTTTGGTTCTGCACGCTGCTGGCGACGGTATGCGCACGTTATCGCGACATTTCCCAGATCGTGACCAGCCTGTTGCAAGTCGTTTTCTACCTGACACCGATAATGTGGTTGCCCAATCTGTTGCCGGAGCGGGCAGTATCTTATTTCCTGCTCGAACTGAACCCGTTTTATCATTTAATTCAAATCGTGCGCGCGCCACTGCTTGGTG
Organism: Bordetella parapertussis; assembly: GCA_945903445.1. GTDB lineage: Bacteria > Pseudomonadota > Gammaproteobacteria > Burkholderiales > Burkholderiaceae_B > Schauerella. The sequence continues at coordinate 3,180 of CAMDNZ010000014.1, read as the reverse complement.
ATTTTCCAACGCCCTCGAATTGGATTTTTTCAATCGGTTGCGCGATGGTAGGTTGGGTAATCACGCTCATTTTCTACGGCCGTTATCGCACTCGTATCGCCTATTGGCTCTAATCGGAATTCATGAATCAAATGGCGTCGATAAATTTCCAGAATGTTTGTATTGACTTTCCTATCTACAATGCAAGCGCCCGTTCTCTGAAAAAGCGCTTATTCCAGGTCGCGACAGGTGGGCAGTTGGACGCAGATGCCAGCGGTCGCGTCGTAGTGCGGGCGCTCGACAACATCACGATGCAATTCGACGATGGTGCCCGCGTCGGTCTGCTGGGTCACAACGGAGCAGGCAAGAGCACAATGCTCCGTCTGTTGAGCGGTGTTTACGCACCGTCAAGGGGACTCGCAGAGATCAGCGGCGAGATTGGCTCGCTGATTGATATCGGATTTGGAATCGATGCGGAGTCGACGGGGCGCGAAAATATCTATCTTCGGGGTGCGCTACTCGGCCTGACAAGGTCCGCTATCAAAAACTGTCTCGACGAGATCATTGAATTTTCCGAGCTTGGCGATTTTATCGATATGCCTCTGAGAACGTACTCGGCGGGCATGCATCTACGGCTCGCGTTTGCTGTTTCCACCGTGATCCGCCCAGAGATATTGTTAATGGACGAGTGGTTGTCGGTCGGTGACGAGGGGTTCAAAGTCAAGGCAGAACAGCGTTTGAACGACTTGGTTGAAGCCACTAACATCCTGGTCATCGCAAGCCATTCTAAAGAGCTCATTTTGCGCACGTGCAATCGCGTGATCTGGATGGAGCATGGTCGAGTAAAGATGGACGGCGCGCCCCAGGAAGTTGTGGAGCATTACTTCACAACTTGATGCTAGATGGGGGCATTGCCTACGTGGTGTCGTCCATAAGGGGTGTTCGGCAATACGGGGGCAAGTCCGCTGGGCATGAAGGGACCGTTTCAGTTGCCGGGTCGTTCGGCAGCGCCGGGTACGAATCTCTCGAGCCAGTCACCGCACTCGGTGGCGTGATCGACATCAGCCGGGACGTGATGCCACCGGTGCCAAATCCGGACGTCTGTTTATGTCGGACCATGTCCACCGGATAATGTGCATCCCACACGTGGTCGAATTCATTCCAGTGATGTGAACGTAGCGCTCATGACGTGTCGTTCGGCTAATGCTTTCGACATGAGCGTTTTGCTGCGGCTTGCCGCTTTAGGCAGGCAGTCGCGATGACAGGATCATCGATATATCGCGCATCGATCCTCACGTTGAATTTCAGAGAAGCCATCGGAAAGCAAAGTTGCCCGGGCTGCAATGACTTTCTCGTTAGGATGGTTGCATAGCACGACAGCGCCGTAAGATCGAGCTTGGGCAAGCTTGTCATCGAATTGTTTTTGCGGCGCCCAATCCGGCAGAATCTGGCTACGGCGTTGTGAGTAATAAGGGATTGTCGAATCCCAGTCGTGGCCGATTACAAGAATCACGTCGCCAGGGTTTGTCAACTTCGCGACATCGATCGCGATCCGATATTCCGAGGCAAGGGAATGATCAGTCTGTATGAGTCTATTGGGTTCGCCGTAGAAATGAAAAACTTGCGACGCCATGAGCAGTACGAGCAAAATCGCAGCCGGAACCTTATCGAGCTGAGCCACCGCAATGGCTACCGGGAAAATTGCAAATACGGCAATTGACACTAGATAGTAGGAATGCACGAAGTGAAGATTGGTCAGGATAAGAAGCGTGCCAATGGTCACTGCTATGCAGCAGGAGGCAAACCATCGATATCCCGGCTTGGCGAAATACACCCCTAAGCTTGCTATCGCGATATAAGGAACGGTACCGAAGACATCCTTCAGACTTCTGTTCTCGAACATGGCCCACACGAGAGGTGAGAAGCGTTGTTCTAGCGAGCCGAAATTCCACGCCAACAGAGCTTTTGAGGTCAGCATGGCTCCCATTTCGTTCGCCGTTTTTAGGCTATCGGACCACATTACCCAGCCTAGCCCGACCAGCAGCGGGATCAGCGTGATGCCCGCCGCAATACAAGCGATACGAAGCATCTCTTTGAGCCCACCTGAAGCATAGCGGCGTGCCGCAACTGGGACGAACCAAAAGAACGCGAACAGCACCACTGGAATGAATGTGGTCGACTTCGTCAGCGCGGCCATACAGCCTGCAAGCAGGGCCAACACGACCGAACCAAGCGTCGCCCGCGTATGCTTGAGCACGGTGATGAACACAGCGAGCCAGCACAAGCTGAAAAACAAGGCGCCCGTCTCAATCAGGAATGTCCTCCCCCAAAAGAGATGAATCGGCGCAGCCATGAACAGCGCACCCATCACCCAAAACGAGTTGCGGGGTAAATTCGCCGCCTTGGTGAGGAAGTAGATGGGTATCAGGCAAGCCACATAGAAAAAATAGGACACCAGCCGGCCAGCTGCATCGAGCGGCACGCCAACGAAGTGCAGTGCGGCAGCCAGAATTTGAATTGTGGGAAACTCGAACGGTATTGCCCAAGGTGGCCCGAAGACAGGTGTTTCGTAGCTGAAGATTGGTCCGCCAAGTGCGATGTAGTAAGCGCTTATCGCGGTCTGCGTTTGCCGGAAGCCGTAACTGTCGAGAACCGGCCCGTTTATATTCGTGCAAAGCGCAACCAGGCTGATAACAATAGCGACACCGAGTAGAAGGGCTGCCCAGTTGCGAGTGAACTTTTCGTGGCGGTCCATGATTGCTCCGAATCGGTATTGGAACGGTTGTTAAGAAATCGGTGAAAGGCAGCCATAACCATTTTCCCGGGCCAGCGAAGGGCTATTTGAAGTGGAATAGCCGTCGTGTGAGTACGGAACCAAGATTATCTGCGTAAGCCGGGCAACCATGTCGTCTTCCATTCATAGCCCTGGCTTTCGCAGATTACCGTCCATATGCGTTCTATCGCGTGAAGCATTGTGCCATCGTAGGCGAGAGGCTCAGGGGGGAAATCGCTGAAATTATATCCACGTTTAAATATGGGAAGAATCGCCTGAGGGCGGAAGAAAAACATGTTTCCTACCGGGAACTCCACGATATCGGGAATCTTTCCATACGCACCAATGTCGGCAAGCACTTTCTCTGCAAGATCTTTATTTTTGGTCCATCCCACGAAGATAACGTCCTCGGGAAAGAGCAATCCCAG